>CAWJGI010000024.1:0-7114 GCA_963842255.1 uncultured Acidobacteriota bacterium
CGGTGAATGTCAAGGTTTCGAGGGCCTTTTTTTGGTTTGCGCGGGCGGGCGGAGATTTCCGCCTACCGCTCGGCAGAGGAAAGTTACGAGTTGGAGTTATTGCTCTGGTGACGTTTCTACGATTCCGCCGCGATCGGAAAGCTGGCAACTGCCGATTTTGACGGTTTGCCTTTTTCGGCGAGGTAAGAATCGAGAACCGCTTGGAATTTCGCCAGCCATGCTGGATGAGCGGGCCACGCGGGACCTGTCACCAGATTGCCGTCAGCAACGGCGTCGGTCATTTCCACTTCGGCGTAGATGCCACCGGCGTTTTCTACTTCTGGGGCGCACGCGGGGTACGCGCTGAGGCGTTTACCTTTGATCACACCGGCCGCTGCCAGAATTTGCGGGCCGTGGCATAGCGACGCGAGTGGTTTATCATGCTCCGCAAAGTGCCGCACGATTTCAATGACACGCGGTTTCAACCGCAGGTATTCGGGAGCGCGGCCGCCGGGTATCACCAGCCCGTCGTAATCTTCAGGGCGAACATCCGCGAAGGTCGCGTTCAACGTGAAATTGTGGCCGGGCTTTTCTGAATATGTTTGATCGCCTTCGAAATCGTGAATCGCCGTGCGCACGGATTGGCCGGCTTTCTTGTCCGGACAAACTGCATGAACGGTGTGTCCAAGCATCTGCAGAGCCTGAAACGGAACCATCACTTCGTAGTCTTCGACGTAATCTCCGACGATCATTAACAGCTTCGCGGGTTGCATAATTCCTCCACAAGCCAAGTTCCCTGGATCGTTTTCAAATTTGGATTTCGCGATCAAATCTTAATTATAAGCCCGGAAGTAAGATGCCAAAACCAACAATGTAGCCAGCGTGGCGGCCTGCAGGATGAAATGGAGTGTGTTGATTCGAATTCCATTGCGGGACGGCAGAAAAGCGCAACTATTGCCGTACATGGCCTGATATTGGGCTGCTCTTTTTGGCTGTGGCCATAATACAAGATAGGGAACCCACCAGGCTTCGAGTTCGCCGAGGAAAAGAAGTCCATAAGCAACCAGGAGATAAATGTACAGCCAGTTCGGCCAACCGGGTTTTAGGTGCCACAAACTGAGAGCCAGGCCGATCACCGGAAATAGAGAGCTAATGACTGTCGCTAATACGACCGGACAGATTGGAATGCCCTTGATGTGCAGCCTGGACATCATTTAGCGGTGCCAGCGGAATCCAATCGTGCAGGAGCAGAATCGCGACTTGAAGCTCTTCACCTCTCACCCGAGAGTGCTGGGGTTATCGCATATTCGGCCGAAGAGCGCTTAGGTCTTCACGATTTCAACTAGAACGGTCCGCCCTTGTTTCGCGTGAAGACGACAGACATCAGAGAATCAGTTCTGCCCGACATGAACTAATTTAAAAGGACCCGCCAAGCGGGCCCTTCAAAGTGTGAGCGGTTAAAGACCTGCCACTTTTGCTACTCAGGATGCTTTTCCTTGTCTTTCGGTTCTTCCTTCGGCGGCTTCTTCTCTTCCGGCTTTGTGTTTTTCGGTTCTGAAGAAGGAGCCGGTTTATTGGGAGCTGGAGCAGGTCTCTCGGCAGGAGCGGGCTTTGGCGCAGGCCGCTCAGCGGGAGCCGGTGCTGGTTTGGGAGCGGGCCGCTCGGCAGGCGCGGGCTTCGGCGCTGGAGCAGTATGTTCAGCCGGAGCAGGGGCCGGCCTTGCGGCGGGCGCCGGTTTTGCGGCTGGCGCCGGTTTTGCAGACGGCGCTGGAGCGGGCCGTTCCGCAGGTGCCCCAGTTTCGTTGTGAGCCGGAGGATTTTCGGGCCTATTGGCCGGAGGAGTAGCAGGTTTCGGTTCGGCCGTGTTACCCGGTCGCGCGGTTGGTTCATTTGCTGGCTTTGCTGGAGGTGCAGCCGGCTTTGGCTCGTTCGGACTGGCTGGTCGTGCGGCTGCCTCAGTTGTCGCTGGCTTACCGGCGGGAGCAGTAACCGGTTTTCCCGCGTGGGCGGGTCGTGCCGCCGGCGCATTAGTCGAGTTGGGCCGCGCGTTAGGCTTGGTGGCTGGCTTGTAGGCTGTCGCGGTCAACGGCTGCGAATGGCCCACTGGTATGGCCTTAGGTGACGGAGCCATCTTGGTCACGATGGGATGGCTTGCGACCGACGCCGGAGGACGCGCGGAGGCCGCTGCTGGCTTAAGCGCTCCAGCATAGCTGTGCGGCGTCGGCGGAGTCGGCTTCGCCGAAATCACCTTCGGAGTAGCGATCTCTGCCGGACTCACTTTCACAGCCGCCGCGGCAACGGGCCTTCCACCTTGAAACGCTGCTTGCGGTACAGCAGTAACGGCGCCCGGAGCAGCCTGATTGGTGTAGGTGATGTTGGTCACCCTGTTGTTGACGACCGTGGTGTTATAGACGTTTGTGATTTGCGTTCGCTCGATGACACGCGAGCTCGTCACGTTCACATTGGTGACGTAAGCAGCGCTGGTGTGATATCCAGGCACCCAGACGTCACGTGGTCCGAGCGGCACCCAGGCCACTCCGGCGACCCCGCCACCAATGGCGATCGAAGCGCTGAACCCGCCACCGCCGACGAATCCGACGAGCGCGGGAGCATAAACGGGGCGAATCCCCCAACCCACTGCTACGCCCGGGCCGCCGACTGCCACAACTGCGACGGGTCCGGGAACCCATCCCCATGCGCCGCCAACGTAAGCCCATCGTCCGTAGTGAAACGGCGCAAAACCCCAGGGCGCATCGTCAACCCACGTCCATCCCCAAGGGGCAACGAAAGCCCAATGGCCGGTGTGATACGGCGCCCAGCCGACCTCGACACGCGCCGGTACCCAGACGGGCCCGTAGGTCGGATCCGTGCGCCAGCTTCCGTAGTCGTCGAGATCTTCATAGCCGATTACTTCCCTGGAAAGATAGCGCGCGGATTGCGAGTTGTCTTCGCGACGATCGCGCTGCACGCACCAGTTATCGAAATCGTCGGGTTCGGGCAGGTCGTAGGCGCTGTAGTCGACTTGATCGGTACCGTCGAATTCATACTGCTGGCCGCCACTAGCGTTGTAAGCCTGGCCGCCGGCGGTTATTTCACCAGCGCCATTGCGAACGGTAACAAGCGTTTGCGTGCCGTCAGGAGTAACGTCCACGCGGTATTCGCCGGGTTGCAGGATAGTGAAAGCCTGATTGGAGGTGTCAATCTCGTAGTTCTCCCCGTCGTAGATGTGAAGAATGCGAAAATCAGCGCTGCCTTGTGCCACCTGAATCTGCACGGCCTGGTCGGTGATGTTCAGAAACGAAAGTCCGGTCTGCTCGGAAACGCGGATCGCAGTGCTCCCGAGATGAAGCTCACCGCGCGCACCTTGATCGACCCACAATTGATCCCCCGTAGTCAGAGGACGGTTAGGAGCGGCTTCGACCCAATCCTGCGTGCCCGCAGGTTGGAATGAGACTGAGCCTTGGATGAAGTTCAGGCGAGCTACGCGACTCGGAGGATCTTCATCTTGATCTTGCGCCGCAGCAATACCCGGCAGCGTGAGAAAGAGTATAGACAGGATGAGCGGTAACAGCAGGCGATGGCTTTTGCTTGAGCTTGTTGGCAGCGTGTTCACAGACGGCTCCTCTCATTTTTTCAATTTTGAAATGTACTGGATGAACTACTGGCCAGTTTTAGTTGTTTAGTTAATCGTACGTGGCTGGGAGCGCGGTTAGTGTAACACTGCAATCAAATAAAAGTTGCAGCCCACATTTGAAAATATGATTTGCGGCAATGGCCACGCGGAGCTTTTAGCTGGCGACCGACCGCTTGGATAAAACGCCAAGCCGTTCAAACCAGTGAGTGGCTAAGAACCAGCTGAACCAGAGAAGAATCTTTGCCTCCGACATGGCGCCATCGGCCTCCACATAAGTAACACGAGGATGAGAATTTAGTTGCCGCCTGGAGATCGGCATCAGCGCCTAGCAAACGAGGGTGGATTAGGCATGTACGACGGGCAGGTGGATGCGCCAGCAAGCTTAGCGACGCCCTCATTATCGAGAGGCCGCGGCAATTTTTCGCAGGGCGCGCGCGAGGGGAACGAGTCTTACCACAATTGACGCGCTGATTGCCTCTATCGCGATCGAGCAGGGCGGGACAGTGTTCACCCTCGACAAAGACTTCGCCTGCATTGCACGTTTCACCAAACTTTCGCTTTACGAACCGCGAGAGTCGTCCCTATCAGAACGGAAAGCTTCCGGCCGGTGTCAACCGATTTAAACCCCCAGGCAAATGCCTCAGCGGTTCGAGAATTCGTGTAAACTGTTGCCTTCCAAAATCAGTTGAAAATCACACAGCAAAAGGCGATGAGTGCGTGACCACTACTTTTCTATCTCAGGGTCTGGCTGTTCTGGGCGCCGGCAAGATGGGCGGCATTCTGATCGAAGCGTTTTTGAAGGATGGCTTGATTGAGCCGTCGCGAATTTTCGCAACCGTGCGGCAGACGAGTTCGGAGCGGCGGACCATTTCCGGCGAGGGCATCTCGCCGGGGACGGATAACCGCGCTGCGGTCAGACATGCGGATGTAATCCTCGTTTGTTTAAAGCCCCTGACTGTCGGGCATGTGCTTGATGAAATTCGTCCGGACCTGAATGAACACAAATTGGTAATCTCGATTGCTGCTTCCGTGCCTACCGAATATTTCGAGCGCCGCGTGGGCGCAAGCATTCCCGTGATTCGCGCCATGCCTAACACGCCTTCGATGGTAGCCGCGGGCATCACTGCGATCTGCAAAGGCAAATATGCTACCGCTCAACACTTGGAAATCGCTCAAAAACTTTTTAACGCCGTCGGTAAAACGGTAGTCGTCGACGAGAAACATATGGACGCGATCACCGGGCTTTCCGGTAGCGGTCCGGCGTTTCTTTATATTATTTTGGAAGCGCTGGCGGAAGGCGGCGTGAAGATGGGACTTTCGCGGGAGCTCGCCACTCTACTCGCCGCACAGACGATGCTGGGCGCGGCCAAGGTCGTGCTTGAGACTGGTCATCATCCGGCGCTGTTGAAAGATACTGTGACCACGCCTGCAGGATGCGCGATCGACGGGATTCTGGAACTCGAAGAAGGCAAGCTGCGCGTCACGTTGATCAAGGCGGTGGTGAAAGCTTCTGAGCGCGCCAAGGAATTGCTTTTCACGGACAAAGAATCCTAACGGACCGGCTCTGAAGAGGTCTAACTGTAGAGCCGTTTTAGCGCAGCGTTGAAGCCATGGCGCGAACGCTCCCCTCGAGCTAACGCGTTTTTGAACGACAGTGAAGCCGGTTGAGCACTTGTAGCGGCGGGTAACGTCCAAGTTGCGCTGCAGTGCCCGGTCCGGCTGGAACCCGCCAGACCTGCCGCGACAAAGTCCCGCGAACAGACTGGTTTGACCGGTTTCGCTCGATCCAGATTCTACCAGCGCAACAAAACTAACTCGGCGCAGAATCCAGGACCCATTGCAGCCAGGATGCTGAGCGAGCCCGGCTCTGGGCGACGATTGTCGTATACATCTTCCAGCACGAGCAACACCGATGTCGAAGAAATATTGCCGACTCGGCGCAAGCATGACCATGATGCGGAAAGATCGTGGCAGCTGAGCCCGAGCGCGGAGGCGGTCGCCTCCAACACCTTGGGGCCACCGGTGTGCATGACCCACGACTTGACGTCCGAACGCTTGTGACCATTTTCGGCCAGGAAAGAATCCACATCCTTGCCCAGGTGCTTCGTTACCATCTCCGGAACTTCCGGCGACAGCACGATACGGAAGCCCTTTTCGGATATGTCCCAGCCCATTACTTTTTCAGTGTGCGGATAAAAACTGGATTTGGTTGCCAAAATTTCCGGCCCGTCCGATTTGCGCTTCGAACCCACGACCACTGTAGCGGCGGCGCCGTCACCAAAAAGCAGCGCGGAAATCAGGTGAGCCATGGAAAGATCATCGCGCTGCAGAGTCAAGGAGCACAATTCTACTGACAAAAGCGCTGCAGCCTGATCAGGATACCCATGAACGTAATCGGCCGCGCGCGAAATTCCCGCAGCGCCTGCCACACAGCCTAATCCGAAAATCGGTATACGCTTTATGTTGGTCGATAATCCCATGCGATTGACCAGTCGCGCATCGAGTGAAGGCGCCGCGATACCCGTCACCGATGTGACAAAGATTGCGCTCAGGTCCTTCGGACCAACACCGGCCTTGTGGAGCGCTTTGCATAGCGCTTGTTCGCCCAACTCAAGGGCGTGCTCGATCCAGGTATTGTTGGCTTGGCCCCATGTGGTGAGCTTTTCGTAATACTCAATGGGTTCTACGAGGTAGCGCCCTTCCACCTGCATGCTTTCGTCGAGCCGGTCAAGAATGTCGGGATTCGACAAGCGGTGACGCCAGTCGTTCTTCAGCGCCTCGGTCAGCAGTTCCTGCTTGTAATAATATTCAGGGAAGGCGCTCGCGAACGCTCAGCGATGGCTCATGGATGGGAGTCTTGATTTGTGGTGGTATCGTATCGGCAAGATAGTATCCCGAGAATGGTTGAGTATTAACAGGCCGATTTTAGAAAATGTGGCTTTTGTTATGCTCCCCCTAATCTTGTCACCTTGGGTGTCAAACAGCCCGATATGCGAAGCGGTGTTGCGGGGGGGCAAGCACAGCGTGTTTTGCAGAAAAGAACCCGGGTCTAGGTTCAGACCCGGGGCTCGGGGAGGGAGCGACAGCGGGCCGAAAACTCATGGAATATCGCAGCGCCTAGTAATTCCAGCGGCGCATTATTAGAGCGGCTCGAAGACAGACTGGATCGCTAAAACGATCATCGTGTCACGCACAGCGACGACGGCCTATGCATTCGCGATTGGTGCCGCATGGACGTGCTGGGGATTGTATTCGCCATCCGATGGCCTGAATTCCAACTCATGTTTGTCAGCGCGGCCATGGCATATCCCCTCAGTTCACAACGTACACTGGATTGTCGTGCTCGACGGCCAGAACCATGGATTTGAAGATGTCTACATCCCAGCTGTCTGCTATGCGCAGTCGCACTACTCGTTGGTTTCAGATGTTCGGCGCACGCGCAGCGGCACTCGCAAATTCCCCGCCGACACTTTGGGTCCACCGCAGGCCCATCCAGATTCC
>CAWJGI010000025.1:0-41278 GCA_963842255.1 uncultured Acidobacteriota bacterium
CGTCCGGTTCAGACTGTCGACTATGGTTCCCAATAGTTGTTCCACGACGACTAGACAAAGCGCTACGCGCAGCACAGTCTGAGTTCTCATGATTGGTCTCCTCTTTCCGTTAATACATCGTTATACGATGTATAAGATACACCGGCGGTAGATGAGCGTCAAGCAAGCATCAAATTGGCGGTGAAGCCAACAGTATGGCGCGGAATTAACGTCTTGTTTCTGAGATCGTGTCAAATTATAATACTTTCTTAGCCGATGTAACTGATTGTCCGAGGTGCGCGGGAATGGCGTTTGATCGAGAATTGCTCAAAGGCAGCATCGCGCTCTTAATCCTCAAGCTCCTATCCGAACGCGACATGTACGGATACCAGATCATCCAGGAATCGGTGCGCCGCAGCCAGAATGCATTTGAATTCAAAGAGGGCACGTTGTACCCGGCCCTTCACCAACTGCACAAACGTGGTTATCTTCGCTCAGAATGGCGCACGGGAGAGACCGGAAGCAGCGGAAAGATTACGGTTTGACAGCCGCTGGCCGAAAGGCCGCACGCCGCAGTGAACAAGAATGGTTTTCTTTTACGAAAGTAGTGAACGCCATACTTTCGAAGGCCAACTCATGACGCATCTGGATCACACCGTTTCCCGAGTAATTTTGCTGGCCAAGCTTCCGGGCAACAAGCGTGGGCGCGAAGTGGCGAAGGAGTTGCGCGCTCACCTGGATGACCTCGCAGAGGAAGTGCGATCCCAGGGCTATGATGACGAGGCCGCCGCCCGGATCGTCAGGATGAGGTTCGGCGAGCCGCAGGCGATCGCCGCAGCATTCGCTTCTGTTTACGCGCCAGAACGATGGGCGAGGCGAATTCTTCAGTCGACCATCTTGTTCGCCGCCTCCACCATAGCCGTGGTCGTTGTGGTCAGCACCGTGCAGTCCATCGCTGCCATGTG
Organism: uncultured Acidobacteriota bacterium; assembly: GCA_963842255.1. Classification (GTDB taxonomy): domain Bacteria; phylum Acidobacteriota; class Terriglobia; order Acidiferrales; family UBA7541; genus Palsa-295. The sequence goes on from CAWJGI010000025.1 coordinate 945, forward strand.
CACTGCCGAGTCAATCTTATCGACCTTTCGGGATATCCATCGGGAAGTCTTTGGCTTCGCTGCGATTGCAGCGGGCTATTGCAGTTTGTATGTTGGGGAACGGCTCTTTTCGACCTCGCGGGTGAGGACGCTTTGCCAAGCGTCACTTTGGGTTTAGGGCTCGCCGCAACGTTCGCTTGGCTGATCCCTCAACATGCGGTACTGCCATTGGTTGCCTTTGCGTGTGCCGCGTCAGGTCGCCTGCTTCAACGCGTCGAGATACCTTTCGTCTGGTTCGCCGGAACCGCCCTGCCGCTGCTCATCGCCTGGGTGTTGTTCGGTCAACTTCTTCCCGGCTGGCAGTTTCCGTGGTTGGTGTGGTTAGGCTTGACAATCTCTTGCAAAGTGCTCCAAGAAATTGTTCGGCTCTTTGAAATAGTTTTAATGGGAGGATTTTGTGTAGGCGACGATGCTGTCACTTTCGCAGACCGGCGGCGATCGCCTATCGCGAACTGGACCAGCGTGTTCTCCTTGGCATAACGAAGAGTCTAGCAGGGGTGAATTCAATCCCGACGACCGCAAGCCGTCGCAAGCGGCCGCGGTCAGAGCGGATGCTCGATGACAAATCTTCTTTGTTCAAGAGCGAGCGTTCCTATGAAGAAGACATTCCTTTTTATTCTGTTATTGCCCGTGCCTGCAGGGTTGCTGCAGGCGCAGACGATCCCAGGTTTGGGTAACGCCACATTTCCGACCTCAACCCACTCGGCAGCCGCGCAGAGCGACTTCATGCGCGGTCTGTTGTTACTACACCTCTTTGGAGTATCCCTGACGCAGCCAAGTCATTTGTTGCTGCCGAAACGACCGACCCCGGATTTGCGATGGCTTATTGGGGAGAGGCGATGACCTTGAGTCATGGGTCTGGAACCAGGTGGATGTAAAAGCGGGTCAGGCTGCGCTTGTCAAGTTCGGCGCCACTGCGGAAGAACGCGCGCGCCGTATTGCCGATCCGCGCGAACGGGCTATATGAGCGCTGTGGAAATCCTGTATAGCGGCAAGGCCGACAAGCGCGAACGGGACGCGCGGTACGCCGCGGCGATGGAGCAGTTGGCCGAGGCTTATCCAAAGGACGACGAGGCCCAACTTTTTTATGCCCTGGCCCTGCTGGGAACGGGCGAAGGGTGTGCGCGATGTACCCACCTATTTGAAGGCTGCGGAAATCGCGAAGAGCGTTTTCACGAGGAACCCGAAGCATCCCGGCGCTGCCCACTACTGGATTCATGGGATGGACGATCCGCAACATGCCGCGGGCGCCCTGGAAGCGGCGCGCGCGTTGTCCAAGATCGCGCCGGATGCGGGCCACGCGCAACATATGTGCTCGCACATCTTCATGGCGCTTGGTATGTGGGACGACGTGGTACAGGCTAACATCGCCGCAATCAGCGTGGTGAACGGCCAGGGAGCCGCAGTAGGAAAGCCGCCCAAACTCTGTGGCCACTACACCTACTGGCTCGAATACGGCTATCTGCAACAAGGCCGCATTGGCGAAGCAGAAAAAGTGGTCGCCGGCTGCCGCGCGGAGGCAGCGGAACCTGGCATGGCCGCGCGGGCGCGCGGTACGGTAGATCCTGACGACGCACATGTCGGCTCTTTTGCCGTGATGCGCAGCCGCTACATCGTTGATACCGGCCGTTGGAATAGCGAAGTTGTTGGCTGGAGCGTGGACCTGGGCGGCGCACAGATGCCAGAATTCAATTGCGCATTCGGCACTGGTTTTGCCGCCGCTGAGCTTGGCGATGTCGCCGCGGCGCGAGAATCTCTCGCCTCGCTCGATCGGCTGCTTACCGAGCTCCCGGCCCTCTTTGAGCACGCTGGGCTTCCCGCCGATGATCCCGCTCGCCGTGTGCCGGAGATTCAAAAGCTACAGATTGAGGCAGTCATTCTCTCGGCCGAGGGCCATGGCGATCAGGCGATCGCAAGCATGCAGCAAGCGATCGCAACCGGGAAGGACTTGCCCTATGCGTTCGGCCCGCCAAGTCCTGAGAAGCCTTCCGAGGAACTTCTCGGAGAACTCCTGTTGAAGGCTAATAAGGCTCCGCAGGCACGTGAGGCTTTTGCAGCCTCTCTGCAGCGCGCTCCGAGAAGAGCCGAGTCCTTGCTGGGGCTGGCGCGAGCCGAGAGCGCGATGGGACGCAAAGCGGCAGCGGCGAATTGCTACGCTGAACTTCTCGAGGTTTGGAAGAATGCAGACCCGGGTTACGCGCCAAAAGAAGAGGCTCAGCACTATGTTTCTACCGCGTCGCACGCTTCGAACTAGAGAAGAGGACCGAGAGCTTGCGCGATGCAGCAATGGCACTACTCCGTGCGGCCTAGCTGCGCCATCAATCGGATGAAAGTTGTAGCCACCCTGAGGTCTCTTACTTCTGAGCTGGCGCATTCTCGTGTTCGATCATCACGTGCGACCAAAATGTACCCGAAGCCATGACATAGGGCATGGTGGGCCTGACCTGTCCCTCTTCAGGTAAGCCGATTTCCCCTGCGGTTTTGTAAGGAAAGTGAACCGACTGCCATGACTCGATCTCCGGCCCAACCGTGTTGGTCTCCGCCCGGTAGGCGGAAATCGGGCCGAGCATACGGTATCCGGCAATAGGATGGTCGGGAATCGCTAGCTTCTTTGCTTTCACTTCCGCATCAATGGCCCGATAGGTTTCGTCGTCCTTTACGCCACGGGAGTGCAAATCGCGCATGCGACGAACGACGGGCATGAACGACTCGTGATAGCAGCGCACATCGAACTCGGCATCGCCGGGACGAGAAGCGGTGCACACCATCCCATTCGTACCCTCCCGAAGGGTTACAAGTGATAGGTCAGGAGCGTATCCGAGTACTGTGGCGTGTTCCCGCATGACCTCAGGTAAAGGCAAGACCGCAGCCGTGATTTGCTGGCTGGCAGAAGGCACCTGCGTCGGTTCTGCGATTGCGGACGTGGACAACAAAGTTGAGTGATAAATCACGATCAGGAACGGGATCAACCAGCCTTGCATCGGTTTCGCCTCCAACCCGCCTCTCACTATAAAGGTAAGCGGACCGTGTGAGGGCAACCTTGCTGCAGCGAATCCACCGAAGTGGTCAGAAGCCGGTTGGGAAGTTGGGGCTCCGCTGACGCTTCCCACTGGTTTCGGGCGAATACGGACTATACGGAAGTTGTTCCGAGCCAGAAGTCTTAGGGTTTTATCGGAAGCGCGAAGGGCAATGCGCCTGCACGAGCACGGTGTGTTCGCGCGCTTTCGATACAACGACTTGAGGGAAGCCGCCCGCGATTTGCGGCGGACGCGGGCGGCCACGTCCAAACGGCTTTACCGGACGCGCCAGGAGCTCCTCGCCCCCGCTCACTCCGCAGCGAGAACGCGCATCCGGTAAAGCACTATCTCTAACGACGCCGGCCGTTTCAAGAGTGTTTTTATTTTCCTTATCACTAAATTCGAGCGCACCTCTTCGTCAGCGCGCGAGCTGCGTCTCTTTCTGCCGCTTCTGTTCATCTGTGGCGCCCTAACCTGCCCAGCCCGTTCTACGTTCATCAACTCAGTGTTGCCCACCAAACATCTCTTCGATCACCATCGACCATGATGAGTTATTCGAACTCCCTCTTGTTCAAGGGAGGCGGGTAGCCTAATCAGCGTGCCGGTGACTGTTTGCACCATAGCGCTTTTCTGGCATCCCCGCACAGGCATCACTGCTCTTCTGCTGCTTCTGCCCACGACGGCAGAACTCGTTGTATTCAATCTGATCCCGCAACATGATCCACAGTCGGATCCCGAGTTTGCGAGCCACGGCCACGCTCGCCTTCCCGAAGCCTTTCTGGACTAGTTTGCGGCGGTAAAAACGCTGCAACTCCGGATCCCGACGTACGGCGTGCGCCCCCGCTTCACCCCAAAGAAACCGCAACAGCGGATTACCTTGTTTCGTCAGTCCACCGAGCCGCTGCCGCCCTCCGCTGGAATATTCACGCGGGATCATCCCTACGTAACTAGCCAGAGCCTTACTGTCAGCAAATCGTGCTGGATCGCCTAGGAACACGTCCGTCGCCAATGCCGTGACCGGCCCCACTCCAGGGTGGGTCATCAGTAGCCGTGCTCCCGCTCGTTTACAAGCTTGCTCCTCGACTCGCTGATTTAGTTTCTCAATCTCGGTCTCGAACTTTGCGTACACCGCCTGCAACTCGTTCCGCCGATATGCGGTATGTGGCGCCAGCGGCAACGACGCAATCGTGTTCTGTCCGTCATGACTCCACAGCGAGGGTCCTCGTCGTAAACCATTCGCCAGGGCTATCGACTGCAGCGCATTCTGTATGCGTGTCCGCATGCGTACCCACTGATGACGGTGCCGTAACAAAGCCCGTAAGTCTTGAAGCTCCTTCGAAGGCAGCCAGATCGTCGGAAAGCGGTTTTCTACCAGCAGCTTCAGAATTAAATCCGCATCTCGCCGATCATGTTTCTGTTTCCGTGGCTCGGCTGCCCGAATCTCTGCCGGATGGCCGACCAGGCATTCGATTCCCAGTTCTTCCATGAGGTTCACGAACCACTGCATCGATCCTGTGGCTTCGATCCCCACACGCACCGGGCGTGGAAGCCTGGAATAAAACTCCCGCACGTTGTTGCCTTCGTGCGTCAGGGTCATTTCCATGAGCTCCCCCGTTTGGGTGTCCAGCATTGCCACTGCTTGCTGGCGAGAGTGCAAATCACATCCTATAATTCTCATCTCGGCCTCCTTCGGTCCGAGCACTGTTAGGGCGAACACCGAACAGTTTACTCGGGCCGTTGCGAGACCGGCGTCGTTATGGCATCAGCTGAAGTACCGTCGATTGGCTTTTCCCGGAAGTTGTAATCCGCTTGAAACATCCAAGTGCTACTTTACGGCGATAGCTGGTGAGGCGAACGGCCGCTATTACGACTCTAGCGAGCACTCAACCGTTACTTGAAGCAGGGATGTTTATTTGTAAATCAACTTCAAGCAATTCGCCCACCTGCAGTGGTCGCTACAAACACTTGCGACCTTGCCATGATAGCGGCCCGATTTCGCGGAGCAACTTTTGCTTAAAGTTGAAATTGAAGCCAAAGAGCGCTGCGCAGCCAGGTGCACGTGCATGGAACCCGGCAGTTGATGAATTACTTGAATCTCATCCTGGTCTAAACGCTGCAGCGTTTTTCCTCAACTCTTACGCGTAACGTCGACCGAACGACACTTCAAGAAAACGATTCGCATCAATTGTTCTTGATCGCAGGGTCGGCCTGCAAAATACTGCCCGGCTGCAAATCAGTTTTGATCATAACTTTCTGCTTGGTTGCCACAGTCACGTCCGTCTCGAACGGTTTATAGCCCGCGAGATCGATCTTGATGTGGTGCTCCCCGGGAGCGATCTCCATCTCGCGCCCTACACCGTTAAACTGATTTACTGTCCCGGCGAAGGCGCCATCGACGAACACGGCGGCGCGCTCCGGAGTTACTTTCAGTTTGATCAGCCCTGGCGCGGCAGAAAATTGCGCCTTGGGGTCCCGCTCCAGGTTGATTGTGATCAACATCTCTTTTCCCGGTTCGGTGACGATCTTCTGCACCAGCTCGAGATATCCAGTCTGCCGCACAGCAATGGTATGCTCGCCGGGAAGGAGCAGCACCTTTTTGTCTCCCTTAAGCTCCTTCACATAGCCGACGTATTCGCGGTCTACCCATACGCCTGCAGTTTTTTCCGCTTTCGTTTTTCCAGCGAAATCGACCTGCCCCATCACCTGATTGCCAGTGGGCGGTATCTGCTGGTCCTGCGCCGGAGAAACAATCGGGAAAAAAAGCGCGCCAAACACGATCGCACCGCCCAGTACCTTTGCCGGCCATTTGGCTATCCCGTGAAGTGATAAACCACTGGACATCCCCTTCCTCCTTTTGCGCTGTCGCGCACCGCGGATAAACTCGCCCAGCTCGAGCAGACGCTGCGAGATGCATTTTAATATTATTTGGCCGAATGCAAACACCTTTATTCACCAGTGAGTAATTTATTTTTGCAAAGTAAACGTTTTACCTGACCTGATTAGGAAACAAAAGGTGTTGAGTCGCTGCTTGAGTTGTCGGCGCGTCAACGCCTTCGGACTTCAAGTTGCACTTAATGGCTCACAACTCTCGAAGAGCAAGTGCGACCGGGCGCGTCGCCGCGCGAATTGCGGGAAGGATCCCGCCGATCAAGCCCATCACCAGCGCGAAGATCAAGCCGGTCAATAGCAGCGGGGGCGTAATTCGAAATGCAAATGCGAGGTGTGAGAATGTCTGCCAGTTCATGGCGCCGGTGGTGAGGCCGTTCAGCGGAAGCACCGCCACGCAACCGATCAACCCGCCGATCGAAGCTATTAGCAATGCTTCAATCATGAATGAAAACACCACTGCCGCAGCGCCGAAGCCGATGGCACGCATGGTGGCGATTTCGCGGCCACGTTCGGACACCGCCGAATACATCGTGTTCAGCGCGCCGAAAACCGCGCCAATGGCCATAACGAACGCCACCAAGCCGCCCAGGACGGTAATTAGCCGCGTCATTGCCGTTGACTGTTTCGCGTAGTAATCAACTTCGCGGCTTACATCCACATTTAGGCGCGGATCGGACGTCACCGAATCCTTGAATTGCTGGAAATCGTTTGGAGAATTCAGGTGGACGGTAATCGACTGAAAGATGTTGGTAGGACGTTTATACACGTCATCGAGCACGCGCGCGTCACACCACACTTCGGAATCAAACGCGCTGCCGCCGGCGTCGAGCAGGCCCACAACCTGCCAGTGGCCGCCGCCGAAATCGACGCTATTGCCCACGGTGAGCCCGCTGTAGGACGCATTCGCATTTTTGCCTACCACCAATTCTGAAAGTCCTGGTTGAAACATTCGCCCCTCTACGATTTTCACGTTGCGGCGAATCGTCAGGACGTTGGCGGAAACTCCGCGAACTTGAACGTTCGCGTTCGTCCCGGTCGCTTTCAGCGGGAAGGGCGCGACGACGACCACTTCCGACGTAACCAACGGCCCCTCTGGCCCACGCGCAACGCCAGGGTCGTCTTGCAGAATCTTTATGCTTTCAAGCGTTACGCCGCTCATCATCTCGGCGGTGGCTCCGGCGCGCAAGACGATTGCGTTGTCCTCGGAACCAGAGGCGACCAGCGTGGCGCGAAATCCGCGCGCAAGCGACAACATCGCAACGAATACGCCCACGGTGCCGGCAATACCGAGGACGGCGACAATTGCCGAGATCCAGCGCGCGCGCACGCTGCGAAAATTGTAGACTACAGGAATCGCCATCTCAAACCCTCCGCAAAGCAGTTACCACGCGCATGCGCATGGCGCCGATTCCCGGAAGAATCCCGCCAGCCACTCCGACAAGAATAGCGATTGCAAGCCCACCTGAAAGAATGGCGGGCGAAAGAACCAGTGCAGGTAACAAGCCGTTGAGGGCATTACCGAGCGCCGGAACAGCTAGAATGGCCAGACCCAACCCAAGCAAGCCGCCAAACAGAGCGATGATCAGCGCTTCAGCAAGCACGAAACACAGAACAGAAAAATCACTGAAACCGATAGCCTTCAACACCGCCAGTTCGCCGATTCTCTCGCGCACGGCTATCGCCATGGTGTTGCCAGTGATCAACAATAACGTGAAGAACACCACCGAGCCGATGCTCAGGATCAAGAATTCAATGTTGCCGAATTGCTTTACCCATCCAGCGGCGAAGGCAGATTCGGTTTCCGTCTTGGTTTCATACGAGGAGTTCGCAAACATAGTCGTCGATGGTTTTGGCGACACGACGCGCATCGTCGGGAGTGTCGAGTCGGACCACGTACCAGCCGATGTTACCTTTATAGACTTGCGGAACGCGCTCTTCGAAATAGTCCCACTGAAACCAGAACTGCGTTTCATCGCCGCCGGCGTGTTCGCTATGATAAATGCCGTCAATATTGAATTCCCACGTACCGGTCGAACCGAAGGTGACGTTCTTGATCGGGACACGATCGCCAATTTTCCAGTCGAAAGCGGTCGGCAGTTCTGCGCTCCAGCGATCGCTCCTTCGCGGTCCTTGAGGAATTTCTGCCATTGGTCCTCGGGAACTTGAAGTTCAGTCATTACTTGACGTTGATTTTCCGGATCGATGACAAATTGCGGGAAGAAGTTCTTTTCGTCCTGGTAGACGCCTCCAAACCAGTTGTTGTGGGTCACGGACTTTACGCCTGGGGTCCTCAGAATCTGATCGCGGTAAGAAAGGGGTATCGGCTGAATGATCGAGATGCGGTTGATAATCACCAGACGGTCGGCACCAGCGATATCCGCGCCTCGGCTGAAGGCGCCTTTGACCACGGCCAGAAACGCAAACAGAAATAGTGCGACCGCGAACGAACCGACGGTTAAAGCAGTGCGCAGCTTCTTGCGCGAAAGATTTGCAAGTATCAGAGGAAGAAATTTCATGCCAAGACTCCCGACTCGTGCCGCTTCGACCAGCACGCCTTTGTTTAAGTGCAGCGTTGCACCCGCACGATCGGCCGCCATGGGATCGTGCGTGACCATCAAGATGGTCTTGTTGTGTTCCTTCGAGAAGCGATGCAATAGTTCAAGTATTTCATCAGCACTCTTGCGGTCCAGGTCGCCGGTCGGCTCGTCGCACAGAAGAAAAGTGGGATCGGCGACGATGGCGCGAGCAATCGCCACGCGCTGCTCCTGTCCGCCGGAGAGCTGACGCGGGTAGTGGTTCATGCGATCGGCTAGGCCTACGACGCCTAGCGCGGTTTCGACGTGCGTGCGCCGCTCAGACTTCGAGAGCTTCGTTAACAGTAGCGGCAGTTCCACGTTCTGAAAGGCGGTGAGCACCGGAATCAGGTTATACATCTGAAAGATGAAGCCCACGTGCCGCGCGCGCCATTCCGTCAGCTTGCCGCTGGACATGTGCGTGATCTCATCGCCGGCCACGGTGATGCTGCCGTGCGACGGCACGTCAAGCCCGCCGAGCAGATTGAGCAAGGTGGTCTTGCCGGAGCCGCTGGGGCCCATGAAGGCGACGAATTCGCCCGGGTCCACGTCCAGATTCAAGCCCTGCAGGACGTGTATTTCTTCGCCGCCGCGTTTGTACTTCTTATCGACCCCGCGAATTTTGATCAGGCTGTTCGCGCTGCCGCTCGCGTCCACTCGAACCATTTTGCGCGCTCCCTATTTCTTGATCTGAACCGCTTACTGAGTCACCGTCGTGCAAATCCGCCGGGCCTTTTACCACGACCGTGTCACCCGCCGTGACGCCAGCCAGAATCTCCGCGTCGCTGCCGCGCGTCGTTGCCGATCGTGACGGCGCGACGCTCCAGCTTTATCCTTAACAAGGAAATACGATCTTGCTCCCGCTTTCGTCACGCACCGCGCCGGAAGGAATCAGCGCCGCGGGTGCGACGCCCACTTGTTTGTCCGGCTCGTCACCGAGAAAGGTCACCTTCACGCCCATGTCCGGCAAAATCTTCGGGTCCAGCTTTAAGAACGAAATACGAACCTTTACTGTAGCTTTTTGGCGATCCGCCGTCGGAATCACGGTGCGCACTTTCGCAGGGATCTGCCAGTCCGGATAAGCGTCGAGTATCGCCGTCACCGGCTGCCCCGGCTCGACCCGAGCGATGTACGCTTCGTTGACGTCCACTTCAATTTCGTTCGAGTTCATGTCCACGATCGTGGCGACGCCGGTGCGCGTAAAACCTCCACCGGCGGAAACCGGCGAAATCATTTCACCCACTTGCGCGTCTTTCGATACCGACGACGCCGTCGAACGGCGCGCGAATCACGCAATTGTTCACCGCCTGCTGCGCTTCAGCGATGCGTGCTTCGGAGCCGGCCACTTGCACTTTGGTCAGCGCGATTTTTGCTTTCAGGCTGTCCACGGCGGTCGTGGCGTTGTCCAGGGTTTCCTGGCTCTGCACGCCGGCCGACAGCAAGGCTTTGCGCGATGCAGTTCGATTTCTGCGTTTTTCAGCTGCACTTGGTAATCCGCAATTTGCGCTCGCGTGGAATTGCGGTCCGCGACGGCGGAATCGAGCGCGCGCTTCACGTCGGAATCATCCAGCGTCGCGAGGATTTGGCCCTCTTTCACGTGCACGCCTTCGTCGAAGAAGACGCCCGTGACGCGCCCGGTAATTTTTGCTGCCACCGTCGCGCGACGGCGCGGGGTGACGTAGCCGCTGGCATTCAGCAGGGCCGGGCGACCTGTCATGGCTTTTTGAACCGTAACTACCTCCACGACCGGCTTTTGGTTGCGAAAAGCAAAACCGGCTCCGCGCAGACGATTACCAAAATGCCGATGAATGCCGAAAATATTCCGAGCCGTTTCCCAGTTTTGGCCTTCTTTCTCTGGCCTTTATCGATGCGCAGGGAACCGAGGTCTGGTTTGCGGATTCAGTTGAGATGGGCATCTACCGCTGATCTCCGGGCGCATGATTGTTTATTGGTTCAAGTTTATATTACGTGCAGCGGGTTAGGAAATAACGTCAAAAATGAATCTCATGCGACACATCCCGGGCTGCATATTTCGACCGCCTGAACCTCAGCTTCTATGAATGTATCGAACCGCGCCCGTTGAAATCGACAGTCGCGAGTAACAATTTCATGCCCTCCGCCGTCAGCTACACGCGAGGCTTTCTTGCAGTTACAACGTCGCTGCGGACCAAGCGTCACATCGATACTTTGTGGGCCCCGGCCGTAGGTCAGATTTTACTTTAAGAAACTATTCTAAAAGGGCGAGGGCTCTAAAGCGCAGCTCGAAACTGAAAGTCTTTCTTTGTATGTTGAGTGCTTGGCTCACCGGTCGCGATCCTAGATATCATCCGCGGCGGGATCATCGTTCAAGACTGAGTCGCCGTTCAATTCATTCAACCCTTGCTGGAATTGTCGGCAAGGCGACCTCCGTCGGTGCCGGTATCAGAGATATGCCGCACTTCGAGCGTTTGGTGAGATTATTTTCGCAAGCAACATGCCCAGGACGAAACCTCCAACGTGCGCCCACCACGCAACTCCGCCGGACGCATTTGCGCCGCTGGCCCCGAGCGCTCCTACTGCCGCTGAGAAACTGGACCAGAAACCACAAACCGATGAACACGATTGCGGGGATTTGTGCCCGGAACCAAATTATGAATAGTGTCACCAGGGTAAGAATTTGCGATCCTGGGAAATAGATAATGTATGCGCCGAGTACTCCGGCAATGGCTCCGCTTGCTCCCAGCGCCGGCACATGTGAGCCCCAGGAAAATGCCGTTTGCGCAATGCTCGATCCCACGCCGCAGATCAGATAGAACAGCAAGTAGGCTACCGGACCCATGCGGTCCTCGACGTTCGCGCCGAAAATCCACAGAAACCACATGTTGCCGATAATATGTAGCCAGCCAGCGTGCAGGAACATGCAGGTAAACAGTGGGATTAGCGCTTGCGTGAGGGTGTAGTGGCTTCCGGCAAGCGCCATTTGAATCTTCGCCGGAACCACCGCGTACGTCATTACGAACCTTTCCGCGGCGTGCTCGGGCAGGGAAACCTGATACAGAGAATACGATCACGTTGACGATGATCAACAGCAAGGTCACGGTGGGGAACGAACGTCGCGGCGTTAAATCTTTGAGAGGGATCAATTATTTTTCCTGGTTACGATCGGCCGCAAAAGGGGCGCTGCCTCATTCGTGAAAAACCGAACAGAGGTTCGTCGCTTCGTTCAGGACGACGTCAGCTGCCAAAGCAACCGCAAACCATGGTGTACAGTTGTGCCGCAGAAACTGTATCCGACACGGCGCGATTTTCAAGAATAATCGCGGCCCCAGAATGCTGATCCAACTTTAACTTAAAGTCGCGTTTCCGATTTCGTTTAGCAATTGCGCCGGATGCCGCGCTGTGATAAAAATTTTCGTTTGCGCACGCGCAGCGCGGGTATCTGATTCGTGTCGTCGAAATGATCGCGGACAATTGCTTTTATGATCACGTCCGTCGTGCGCCGAAACCTTAATGCCAGTCCACGAATCCGAGGCCATCATTCTACAAACCTATCCGCTCGGCGAAGCCGATCGCCTGGTCAGCTTCCTTTCGCGCACGATGGGGCGCGTTCGCGGGGTCGCCTCCGGTGCGCGGCGCACCAAAAGCCGCTTCGGATCCACCTTGGAGCGCCTTTCGCACGTCCATATCTGGTTCTATGAGAAGCAGAATCGCGATTTGGTGCGCATCAACCAGTGTGAACTGGTCGAATCGTTTCTCGACGCCTTCCGCGACTACGGCTGCGGCATCGCGCTGGCGATTCTCAGCGAAGTGACTGAGACAGTTCTGCCGGAGCATGAAGCCGCCGACGCCAATTTTCGCCTGTTGCTGCTCACCGCGCAAACAATCAAGAAAACCGGCAAACCGGAACTTCCACTCGCATATTTCGCACTATGGACGGTGCGTCTCGGCGGTTGGCTGCCGCCGCTTGAAACCTGCGCGCGCTGCGGCAGGACGCTCGACCCGAAAGACGAAGCCTATTTTTCGCCAAGCGGGTCCGCGATATCTTGCGCGAAGTGCAGGCGGCCAGGCATGCGCCGCCATTTCTCCAGCAGCGATCGCGGCCGCGCGCGAAAATGCTGACGCGAAAGGCTCGATAAACTGAGCGATGAGATGATTCCGCCGCGTGCCGCGCGGGAACTGAGCGATGTTATGCTCGACGTCATCGAACATCAGATAGACCGCAAGCTCACGTCGCGGGAACTTCTGGAGTCGCCAGCTTGAAGATCAAAACGCCAGCCGCGAAGCCAAAGGGATTGAACTTCCAGGATCTTCTACTAACGCTTGAAAAGTATTGGACGCAGCGCGATTGCATTCTTCAACAGCCGTATGACATTGAAGTCGGTGCCGGCACGATGCACCCTGAGACATTTCTTCGCGTGCTGGGACCTGAACCTTATCGAGTGGTCTACGCGCAGCCATCTCGCCGGCCAGCGGACGGGCGCTACGGTGAAAACCCCAATCGGCTTTACAAGCACACCCAACTTCAAGTGATACTTAAGCCCGCGCCTGGGGATGTTCAAGACCTATATCTTGAAAGTCTCAGCGCTGTTGGAATCAATTTGAAGCAACACGACATTCGGTTCGAAGAAGACAACTGGGAATCGCCGACGCTCGGTGCGTGGGGTATCGGTTGGCAGGTACTCTTGGATGGACAGGAGATTACCCAGTTCACCTACTTCCAACAGAGCGGAGGGCAGAACCTCGATCCGATTTCCGTGGAGCTCACCTACGGACTCGATCGCATCGCGTCGTACCTCCAGGGCGTCGCCAACGTCTTCGACGTGCGCTGGTCGGATACCGTCACCTACCGACAGGTGCGTCTTGCCGAAGAACAACAATTCTCAGGTTATAGTTTCGATTATGCCGACGCAGCTTCGACACGCAAGCAGTTCGATCTGAACGAAGCCGAGGCTAAACGAATACTTGAAGGTTGGCCGAAGGCTGCTGGAGTGAATGTTGAAAGATTTCCGCTGCTCGCCGCCTACGATCTCACGCTACGCTGTTCGCATCTTTTTAATGTTCTTGATGCACGTGGCGCAATCTCGGTCACCGAGCGCGCAGCGATGATCGGACGCGTCCGCAAACTGGCGGTGCGGGTGGCCGCGTTGTGGTTGCGGCAAAGAGCAGGTGTCACCGCGACGTCGCCAGAGCTGTCTGGGGCCCGTCAATGAAAATCAGGCCGGCCCTGAAGAAGGACCTTAAGTTGCGCGGCGAGTTCCTTTTTGAAATCGGCTGCGAGGAAATACCCGCGCAAATGATTTCGAGAGCTCTGCAAGAACTTAAAGCGCTGCTTCAGAAATATTTTATAACCAATGGATTGCTCGAAGAGAGGATTGCGCAAGATTCAATTGAAGCTTTTGGTGCTCCTCGCCGGCTCGCTGCCATAGCGCGCGGCGTTCGCATGCGGCAGGAGGATGTGACGAGGGAAATCACGGGGCCGCCAAAAGCCGTTGCGTATGATGCCGTCGGCGAGCCGACGCGCGCTGCGATGAGCTTCGCCGAAAAACAAGGAGTCGCTGTTTCGAAGCTCACCATCGTGAAGACGCCCAAGGGCGAGTACCTGGCTGCCAAGCAAACGATTATCGGCAGGCCTGCTGCGGACATCCTCGCTCAAAGCTTGCCGCAAATCATCGACGAAATATCCTGGCCGCGGTCGATGTATTGGACAGGCGCGCACGGCCCGCGCTTCATTCGGCCTATCCGCTGGATGGTAGCGTTGCTCGACGGAAAGATCGTGCCGTTTTCCTTCGCTCAAGTAAATGCGGCGAATCACACCGAGGGTCACCGGTTCCTTGGCAGGAAGCACATACTCGTTCAGGGTCCCGCAGATTACGAATTAAAATTAAAGAAAAACTTTGTATTGTGCCGCCCGAACGCGCGTCGCCGGGAAATCGATGCACAGATTCGCGCCCTGACGCTTCGCCGTGGTTTGAAAGCGCACGAGGACGCGGGACTGCTCGAACTAGTCACCTATTTAAACGAATACCCGAGTGTCATACTCGGAGATTTCGATCCTTCTTATCTGGCGTTGCCCGACGAGATTCTGATAACGGTAATGCGCGACCATCAAAAATATTTTGCGGTGGAAACGAAAGATGGGGATTTAGCGCCCCACTTTCTGGCGGTCATTAATCTCCCGAAAGACCCGAAGGGTTTAGTGCGCGCCGGACACGAACGGGTTCTGCGGGCGCGTTTTGCCGATGCGCAGTTCTTCTGGGAGACGGATCAAAAGGTAAAACTGAGCGATTATTTGCCGAAGCTCGCCGCTGTGACTTATGAATCTCGTCTTGGCAGTTACGGCAACAAAGTTGAAAGGATGCGCTCACTGGCGCGGTGGCTTGCCGAGCAGTGGTTCAGCGGCGGAGTGTCCCAGGCAGATGTAGCCGGATCAGATCGCGCAGCCGAACTGGCGAAATGCGATCTGGTCACCGGAATGGTAGGCGAGTTTCCGGAGCTGCAGGGAATCGTGGGCGGCCTCTACGCTCGCGCTCAAGGGGAACCCGAAGATATTGCTTGGGCAGTCTATGATCACTATAAGCCTGCGGGGCTGGATGATCCGCTGCCGCGCAACTTAACCGGATGCGCGGTTGCGCTCGCGGACAAGCTTGATTCGCTGCTTGCATGTTTTGCCGTCGGCGCCGTACCCACCGGATCAAGCGATCCGTTCGCATTGCGCCGTGCCGCACTAGGAATAGTGAAGATAATTTTTGAAAAGAAGCTGCCGTTGTCACTGAGCGCTGCAATTTCAGCTGCGGCGAAAGCGCTACAAGAACAAAGGCCAAAGATCGAAGTTTCCGAAGCAGTCCAGAAGCAGGTGCTGGAATTCCTGCTCGAGCGCGCGCGCCACATTCTCCGAGAACGCCGCGGGTTCGCGGCGGACGAAATCAGCGCCGCCTTTGCCGCCGGGGCAGACGACCTGGTAGATGCAGCCGACCGCGTAGCAGCAGTGAAGGCGATCCGGAACACAAAGAACTTCGTGCCGCTTGCCGCCGCATTCAAGCGCATCCGCAACATCCTGGAAAAGTCCGCGGCGGTCGCCGACAAATCGCAGCTCGCAGTGCAGGACGATTTACTATGGGAGCCGGCAGAACGCGAGCTTCATGCTGCAGCTCAAAAAATCGGGGAGGACGCGACCCGCAAAAAGAAGGCCCGCAGATATCGTGAAGCGCTTGAAGCTATCTCGGAGCTTCGGCCGTCCGTAGATTTGTTCTTCGATAAGGTTCTAGTGATGGTTGAGGACCAGAACGTACGAAAAAACCGGCTGGCATTGCTCGGCGGCTTACTTAAAGAATTTTCTACGATCGCGGATTTCTCGGAGCTGGGTCAGGAAGACTTGTCAGGTAACGGATGAGTTGTCGGGGCGCCGACAAAAAGCTATTCGAGTCATTGCTAAAGGACCGGCGTTGTACACGGAATTTTGGAATCTAAATCTTTTCTTGAGGTTCGAAAAATGAAATACGTTTATTTTTTTGGAGCGGGTAAGGCAGACGGCAAGGGGGAGATGCGCGATCTTCTCGGCGGCAAAGGGGCCGGCCTGGCGGAGATGACACGCATCGGACTACCGGTGCCCGCGGGTTTTACCATCACAACTGAAACTTGCGATTATTTTCTCAAGCATGCCCGGCAGTATCCGAAGGAGCTTCGTGCCGAGGTTGCGAAGAGTCTGACGCGTCTGGAGAAACTGACCGGCAAGAAACTCGGGGACGCGAAAGACCCGCTGCTGGTGAGCGTCCGCTCCGGTTCCGCACGGTCGATGCCCGGCATGATGGAAACGATCCTGAATCTCGGCTTGAACGACAGGGCCGTGCAGGGCCTCGCACACAGCACAAAGAATGAGCGATTCGCCTATGACGCATATCGCCGCTTCGTTCAGATGTATTCCTCTGTAGTGATCGGGCTGCCCAAGGAAGAGCTGGAGCTGCGCCTGCGCGCGCTGAAGCAATCGCTGAAGGTTAAAGACGATACGGATGTAACCGCCGAAGGCTGGAAGAGGCTGGTCGCCGAATATAAGGCCTATTACAAAGAGAAAACGGGGCAATCATTTCCGGAAGACCCCGAAGAACAACTCTGGGGCGCGATCGGCGCTGTGTTCGATTCCTGGATGGGAGAAAAAGCCCAGACCTACAGGCGCGTCGAAAAAATTACGGGCTTACTAGGAACAGCAGTGAACGTGGTGCAGATGGTCTTCGGAAATACGGGCGACAATTCCGGCACGGGAGTTTGCTTCACGCGCGATCCCTCCACCGGCGAGAAGGTGTTTTTCGGAGATTTCTTGCTGAATGCCCAAGGCGAGGACGTCGTCGCCGGCATTCGCACGCCGATGCACTTAAGCGAGATGGCCAAGCGCATGCCCAAAGTCTACAAGCAACTCGAGCGCGTGCGCCAGACTCTCGAGAAACATTATCGCGATATGCAGGACCTGGAATTCACGGTCGAGAGCGGCACCTTATACATGTTGCAGACTCGCACGGGAAAACGTTCGCCTTCGGCGGCGTTTCAAATCGCCGTGGACATGGTCAATGAGAAGCTGATCAAAATTGAACAAGCACTTGAAAGAATCAAACCCGAAGATGTCGAGCGACTTTTCTATCCTGTGCTTGATCCGAAAATGTCTCGCAGCGAGCTTTCCGGTCGCCTAGTTGTGAATGGCAATAACGCTGTGCCTGGCGCGGCGGTAGGCAGGGCTGTATTCACCGCTCAGGAAGCCGAAGCGTGGGCGGCGCGCGGCGAAAAAGTGATTTTGGTGCGGCATGAAACCAGCCCGGAAGATGTCGGCGGCATGTACGTGGCGCAGGGAATTCTCACGGCCACGGGAGGCAAGACCAGTCACGCCGCAGTCGTCGCGCGCGGCTGGGGCAAGTGCTGCATCGTGGGCGCAGAAAAGTTGCACATCGATCTGAGCAAAAAGACCATGAATTCAAATGGGCACGTCGTGCGCGAAGGGGAATGGATCACGCTCGATGGCGGCGACGGCTCGGTGTACAGCGGTCAGATCGAACTCGTGCGCCCCGAACCGCCGAAAGCCTTCGATACGCTGATGAACTGGGCCGATAAGGTGCGCACGCTCGGGGTCCGCACGAATGCCGATACTCCGCACGATGCCAAGGTCGCGCGCGAATTGGGCGCCGAGGGCATCGGGCTCTGCCGCACCGAGCATATGTTCTTCAAGGATTTCGAGCACCCCGAGAAGAGCATCGAGCGCCAGCAGGCGATCCAGGAAATGATTCTGGCGGATTCGCCCGAGGTGCGGCGCAAATCGCTCGAAAGATTGCTCCCGTTTCAGCGCCGCGATTTTATCGGACTTTTCGAGGTCATGGAAGGCTATGGAGTCACGATCCGCCTCATCGATCCGCCGCTGCATGAGTTCGTTCCACACGATCCGGACAAGCAGGCCGAACTGGCCAGGAAGATTGGTGTATCGGCAGAGGCAGTTGCGCAGCGGGTAAGCCAGTTGCACGAAGCCAACCCCATGCTGGGACACCGAGGCTGCAGGCTTTGCATTACTTTTCCGGAAATTCTGGACATGCAGGTTCGAGCGATCATTGAAGCCGCCATCGAATGCAAAAAGCGGGGCATTAAAGTTTTACCTGAAATCATGCACCCGCTGACCATGGACAAGAAGGAATATGAAATTCTCGATCGCCAGACGCGCAAGGTAGCGGATGAGATCATTTCGCGATCTAAAGTGAAACTTGAGTATCTGGTAGGCACTATGATCGAGCTGCCGCGCGCCGCTTTGCTCGCCGATCAAATCGCGGAGCGCGCGGAATTCTTTTCGTTCGGCACCAACGACCTGACGCAAACAGTCATGGGACTTTCGCGCGACGATGCGGGCCGCTTCCTGCCCGATTACGTCGACGAACGGAAGGCCGGAATATTTGCGGCCGATCCGTTCCAGACCCTGGATGTCGAGGGCGTTGGCATGCTCATCGAATGGGGCATCGAGCGCGGCCGCAAAACGCGTCCCAGTCTGAAGATCGGGATCTGCGGCGAGCATGGCGGCGATGCAGACAGCGTTAAATTCTGCCATCGCGTCGGCATGGATTACGTCAGTGCCTCCCCATTCCGGGTGGGTGTCGCCAGGCTAGCGGCAGCGCAGGCGGAAATCGAAGACAAGAAGAAAGGGAAGGCAAAGGCAGCGCGTTAGGTGTGCGACAAGACCCGACGCGCCGTCCTCGCCTTTGCAGTATGGCGAATCGCGACCGAGCAGCGGAACGAAAATCGCACTACAATCGTATAAGATTGTTGAGCTAGCCAGGGAGGCAGGCCATGAACATTCTGCTGTGGTTTATTCTGCTGGTTCTATGCTGGCCACTCGCATTACTCGTTTTAGTGATCTATCCGATCGTGTGGCTGATCCTGCTTCCGTTCCGCATTCTGGGCATAGCGGTCGATGGCGTACTCGAACTGCTGCGCGGCATTCTGTTTCTTCCTGCACGGATTTTGCGTGGTCCTCGCGCCGCCTAGGATCACTTGCGCCCAAACAGGCGTCGCGCGCCTCAAGGTGCGTTGACGCAGCCAGCGAGCCCTTGTTACTCTGAATCCCCGGAATTAACGCCGGCATCGAATCGGCATACCGAAAATATTCCGACACGCGCGGCAGATCTCACGGAGGAATAGGCATGGCCAGCCCGGCAACGCTCAAAGTTTTCAAGAACTTCATCGATGGCGAATGGCTCGAACCGCGCAGCGGCAAGTCTATTGAAAACCGAAATCCCGCAAACACCGGCGAACTGGTGGGCGTGTTTCCCGCGTCCAACGAAGAGGACGTAGACCTCGCGATTGACGCAGCAAGGGCTGCTTACGATAAATGGCGCCTCACGCCCGCGCCCAAACGAGCCGAAATTCTTTTCCGTGCCGCTGAAATTCTGATCGAACGCAAGGAAGATTATTCGCGCGATATGACGCGCGAGATGGGCAAAGTTCTCGCGGAAGCGCGCGGCGACGTGCAAGAAGCCATCGATATGACCTACCTAATGGCGGGCGAAGGCCGCCGCCAATTCGGGCAGACCACTCCGTCCGAATTGCCGAATAAGTTCGCGATGTCCGAGCGCACGCCAGTCGGTGTGGCAGGCCTGATCGCTCCTTGGAATTTTCCGATGGCAATTCCGTCGTGGAAAGCGATGCCCGCGTTGGTGACGGGCAACACCGTGGTTATCAAACCGGCCGAAGACACGCCGCTCTCCACTTACAATTTGATGCAAGTGCTCAGCGAAGCCGGATTGCCGCGCGGCGTCATGAACGTGGTATTCGGCGATGGGCCCGGCGCAGGCGCACCGATTCTAAATCACGAAGATGTGAACCTGGTGAGCTTCACGGGATCGACGGAGGTCGGTCGCATCGTCAGTACGGCGTGCGCGCCGAGTTTTAAGAAATGCCACCTGGAGATGGGTGGCAAGAACATCATCATTGTTATGGACGACGCCAACCTGGACCTTGCCGTTGATGGCGCAGTATGGGGCGGGTTTGGCACCAGCGGGCAGCGTTGCACAGCGGCCAGCCGAGTGGCGGTTCACAAGAAGGTGTACGGAGAGTTTGTCGAGAAATTCGTCGAGCGCGTGAAGGCGCTGAAAGTGGGCGACGGCCTCGATCCTGCCACAGATATGGGTCCCTGCATCAACGAACAACAACTCAACACGGTGATGAAGTACGTCCAGATTGGCAAGGACGAGACCGCCAAACTCGCGACGGGCGGGCATCGACTCGATAGCGGCGCTTGGGCGCGCGGCTGGTTCCATGAGCCGACAGTTTTCACCGATTGCGATCCGAAGATGCGCATCGCCCAGGAAGAGATTTTCGGCCCTGTGGTGGCTGTGATTTCATTCGATGACTTCAACCAGGCGCTGGACATCGCGAACGGAGTGAAATACGGCCTCTCGGCTTCGATCTACACGCGTAACGTTAATAATGCGTTTCGCGCGCAACGCGACCTGCAAACCGGAATCGTCTACGTCAACGCGCCCACAATCGGCGCTGAAACCCATTTACCCTTCGGCGGAATCAAGAACACCGGCAATGGCCACCGCGAATCCGGGGAAGCAGCGCTCGATTTTTACACAGAGTGGAAGACGGTCTATATCGATTATTCCGACCGTCTGCAGCGCGCTCAAATCGACAACGCCGAATAGCATCCCAACCCTATCGCGCAATTCTGTTTGAAAGTGCGTCCTGAGGGCGCTGTTTGCTGCGCCCGGATTAGCTCCCACCGTGTCAGAGGATCATCCTAGGTTTTGCCCGGAATGCCCGAATGAACGGCATTTCACGGCGCGGGATCTGTTGTTAACAGATGGGGTAACCACCCCAGGCGCGGGAGTCCAGGCAGGCTCTTGCACACTCGCCTCAGCAAAGCGCCGGTACCACAGCGCCTCGCTCGCTCTCTGCCACAATCGCGTGCCGATCCAAACCAGAACCATCAACTGGCTCAGTAGAAACGCGCCGATAATCGAGTGCGGGCTGAGGGCTACCATCCAAAGGCGAATCCCCAGCCCAAACAGAAGTGATCCAATAATGCTGATCGACAGAAAAAGCCCCAGCAGGGAAAAGAAATTGTGGCGCAATAAGCTAAACGCGCGGCCCAGAGCTTTGTGTATTCTTTTTTCGTCGTCGGCAACCGCAATGATTTGCGCCATATCGAACCACAACCGTACGATCGAGAGCAGAATCAAAATGAAAACGATGGCTCCGACCAAGAAATACACGGCAGGGAATGGCGAAATGGAATTCTCGTCAATGCGGTCGTGAATCTCGCCCAATCCAGCGCCAATTCCTCCAACGATCGCAAACACGATTGCGAGGTAAATAAACAACCGCACAAACCGCCAGAAATGATCGCCACAAGCTTCAAAAAACGCGCCGATGCGCGGGGTTTCGTCGTGCAGGTAAGTTGCAAGAATCCCGCCCGTAGCAAAAAGCATGAAAATCGCGAACACGACGGAGAAATGAACCATCGTTGGCCCTTCGATCTGTAAAGGAGATTCCGGTAAGGCGTTAAGCTCAAGCACAGCCCCCACATCAAAACCGTCGACCAGCCGTCGAGACGCAAAGCTATGGTTGAATTTGGCTTCCGCGCGTTCCACCATTCCTTGCGTGGCGAAAATCCCAAAAATCAGCGTTACCGCAAAAACCCACCACGCCAGCCGCTGCCATCTCCACACGAGGGCCGCGCCCGCAAAAAATGCTCCCGGTCCAGTCTTAGAAGACATTGCTCTGGTTCCCCGATTTCGCTAGGTCAGCCACGCGAGCAATTGCGACAGCCATTCAGCGCCAAACATCCAAATATTCCGCAGCTTATATACTGCGGTAGGATTCGGTTCTGTTAGGTAACTGTCATTGAAGTTGTCGCGGTCCAACAAAACCTGGTGCCGGGGATCGATTTCCGCCGAAACGATTTTGGCCTTGCGGTCATACTGGTAGCGCACCCAGCGATCCTGGCCGTCCCAGTGTTCGGTGGCCGTGAAGCCGTCGTCGAATTTCACTTCCAGATCCACGGGAAAGATGAATTCACCCTTGCGTTCGACGGTCACGTAGGTCCGGTAGACCTCATCCTTATCTAGGGCCCGCACGGTAATGCCGCTTCTGCTCCCACCATTTCAACGGGTCGGAATGCGCGGCGCTGACGGCATAATCCAGTACGTTGCGTGCCGTAAACAGCTTGATTGAAATACCAGCGCAGATCCTTGCCGGAAACCTCCTCGATGGTCTTCAGAAAATCTTCGCCGGTTGGATGAGCGAAGCGATAGCGCATGAAGTAGGTGTGCAGCGCGTTGCGCAGGGTGTCTTCGCCGATCACTTTTTCCAGTGTGAGCAGCATGGTCGCCGTCTTGCCGTAGGTGATGGATCCGTACGAATCGCCATCAATAAACTGCCAGGCGAATCGCGAGATCGGATCCATATCCGGATCGGCCAGATACGCCGTGCGCTGATATTGCGCTTCTCCAGCCTGTGCGAAAGGAAAATTGATCGCCGAAGTATTTCTGCCGTAGAGCGCCTCCATGACCTTCACTTCGCTGTAACTGTTGATTCCTTCGTCCAGCCAGGCGTCCTCGAATTCGTTGGTGGCCACCATGCCGTACCAATATTGGTGGCCGAATTCGTGTTCGACGACGATTTCCGGCGCCAGAAATCCGTTAGGCATGTACCAGGTGGTGCCTGCTGTGATCAATGTTGGGTATTCCATGCCGCCGGCATCGTCTCCGCCATGCGGCGGGTCGACTACGGTGATGCGATCGTAGGGATAGGGACCGTACCATTGGTCGAAAAGACGCAGCGTACCCTTTGAGCGCCGCAACGTAGCGAGATGCCGAGGGCATATGCCCGGGCGACATCAGCACGTGGATCTGGACCGGCCCCTGGCTGCCGGACCAGGAGTCTTCGATCACCGTAAAGCTGGGGCTCGCTGTCCACGAAAAATCGTGAACGTCTTCGGAATGATAGGTGACGGTCTTGGTGCCGTCCGAATTGTTGACGGTGGAAAGCATGTCGCCGCCCGCACCGACAATTTCGTTTTGCGGCAAAGTGATTTTGACGTCGAAGGTCCCAAAGTCGGCGAAGAATTCAGTGGTCGCGTGAAATTGGTGGCAGTTCCAGGCGTTCTTCCACCATACGCCGACCTTCGGGAACCATTGGCCGACCATCTCGAAATCGTGCACGTAGCCGGTGCGTTCGACGACTTTTGGAAGCTGGTCGTGAAAGTCCATGCGAAACTGGACGGAAGCGCCCGGCGAAACCGGTTTCGGCAGAGTGACCTGAAACACGGTGTGGTCGTTGGTGTTGTGGTCGTCAGGCTGAATGAATTCCATCTTGCCGGTCAGGTCGCCCATGCCTTCGACTTCGAGTTTTTCTACGGTGATCGAGCCGTATTGTTTCGGATCCCACTCGGAATCGGGCCCGGCTCCGCGCGTGCCTATAAAGCCGCACTTCGGTCATGAAAGTGGATTGCGGCTGGAAGGCGTTCAGGTAGAGGTGGAAAGGGAAATGTTTGCTGCGGCTGGCCGGTGAGATTTTTATACGTCAGCGTCTCGCTGGCGGCGATGGTGTGCTTCGCGGGGTCGAGCTTGGCGTCGATTTCGTACGCCACAACACGAGTGGACAGCGGTTTGTTCGCCTCGGGGGCTTCGGCCGTCGCTTGGGCTGCGCTTTTGCTCGGTGCGGTCTGAGAAAAGACTGGAGTGGCGAGGGTCAACAAAACGCGCGAGAATTACTGGCGCGCACGCAGACCGCATCCATCCTCCCAGCCGCCATCGTAAATCAGAAGAGTTCACTGTGGGCCGCAAAGCGCGTACACGATATGACACGTCGCCGTTGCATTCAAGTTCCGATTGAACCTTGCTATCGCGGGAAGAGGTGCTGGTTTCCCGACGCATCCGCAAGCTCTTCGGATGGCCCGGGCAGTGTTCAGCTTGTGCCGCGGCTTGTATTGCTGACGTTGACGGCTAGCCGCTTCACCGACTAAACTAAAATTATCGTAGTGGTGCACCGACCCGCAAAAGCGGCCTGAGGTAACCAGACAGAGCCAGTGAGTTCAACGGTCCTACAGCAAAAACGGCACCAGCAGATTCTGACGGATTTGGTGCGCGAGTACATTGAGACGGGCGAGCCCGTTTCCTCGCGCAGTATCGCCAGCCGGCACATCGAGCCGCTCAGTTCCGCCACGGTCCGCAATGTGATGGCAGATCTGGAGGACGCCGGCTTGCTTTTCCAGCCGCACACTTCCGCAGGGCGAGTGCCGACTGCCGCAGCTTACAGGTTTTTTGTGGAGCAAGTTGCGGCGCAGGCCACGGCCAGTCCGGAGGATCGGCTGTGGATTCGCCGCGAACTGGCAGCGGCGCAGACTCCGGAAGCGGTGATGGAGCGCGCGAGCCATGTGCTGGCGGCTGTTTCGCGCGGGCTGGGAATTTTTATCGCGCCGCCGCTGGCGCGCAGCGTGGTCGAACACCTTGCGCTTTTTGCTGCTGCCCGATGGGCGCGTGCTGGTCATTTTCATTTCAGGCGGCGGCGTCACGCGCGACAAATTGATACGTCCCGAGCGCCCGTTCAAGCAGGAAGACCTCGATCGCACGGCGGATTATTTGAACCGCCATTACATCGGCTGGACGCTTGAGGCCATGCGCGCCGACCTGCGCAAACAAGTGGAGCAGGACCGCGAGCAGTACGGCCGCCTGGCCGGAGATGCGCTGTTTTGTGCGACCCGAGCATTCTGGGGGACGTTGCCGAGCGCAAGATGTATGTGGACGGCGCGGCACAGATTGCTTCGTCGCCGGATTTTACGAATCCGGAACAATTGCGCGAATTGCTGGAAGCGATTGAAGAAAAGGACCGCTCTGATCGCGCTCTTGAGCGGCTGCATCGAATCGCCGGAGCCGGTGCACGTGGAACTGGGGCTGGACAAGATTTCGAACGCTGGAAAACATCTTGCCATCGTTTCCGCTTCGTATTCATCTAAAGACCAGGTGCAGGGAACACTCGGCATCCTGGCGCCGATGCGCATGCATTACGAGCGGGTGATCACGGCTGTGGCGTTCATGGCGCAATTTTTTTCGGAAGAGACAAGAGGGGAGTTAATTTCGTTGGCTTCGCATAAACATCATAAAGACAACGAGTCTTCCAAGTCTGGCTCAGGCGGCGGCGCGCGCGGCGGAGGATTCCGACGCGAATCATCGCGTCGGAGAACCAGCGGCCTCTCGGGGTCTGACGGTTCGGCACCGGAAGCATTCATTGCCCGACGAATTGCAGAAGCTTCTTGCTGAGAAGCAGGAATTGCTGAACACCTTGGTGCGCCGCCAGGCGGATTTTGAAAATTATCGCAAGCGCGTGGAAAAGGAACGTCACCAGGATCGCCATCGCGGCAGTTGAAGTCCTGATCGAACAGCTTCTTCCGGTGCTGGACGCTTTTGACCGCGCGCTGGCAGGGGCATGACGTCCGACGTCGAACGCCGAATATCGCAAGGGATTCGAGATGATTCGCACGCAGTTGTGGAACGCGCTGGCGAAGCAAGGGCTGGAGCGCATCGAATCGGTGGGCAAGCCGTTCGATCCACATTTGCATCATGCGATTGAGAGCGTCGAGAACGCCGCACACCCAGAAGGCGTGATGCGTCGGGGAGATGCAGCCCGGTTATATGTTTCACGGCCGTGTGCTGCGTCCCGCGATGGTCCGCGTATCAGCGGCGCCTTCGAACTAGAATCCAGGATTTTGATCTCTGCATCTATTGACTACGGGCGCTCCTTGGGCGCATCAGTCTTTGCCGTGCCAATATAGATTTTCGAACTGCCGAATTTCTGCTCTGCAATGGGCGGACGCTCAGGGGTTTTCTAGCGTGAAGGAAACAGGAGAATATGGCACAGGGAACACTGATTATTACGAAGTACTTGGGCGTCGCACGCGATGCTACAGCCGGACCAGATTAAATCCGCGTACCGCAAGGCGGCGCTGCAGTGGCACCCGGATCGCAATCCTGAAAATAAGGAAGAGGCCGAGCACAATTTTCGCGCGGCCTCGGAAGCCTACGCGGTGCTTTCGGACCCGCAGAAGCGTTCGATCTACGATCGCTATGGCGTGGCGGGGTTGGGCAATCGCGGATTCGACACGGGCTTCAATTCCACGATCTTCGAGGAATTTCAGGACATTCTCGGCGATCTGTTCGGCATTCGATGAAGTTCTGGGCGGCGGACGCCGACGCGGCGGACGTCGCGGCGCGCGCGGCCAGCGCGGCGCGGATCTTCGTTACGACATGTCGCTGACTTTCGAAGAAGCGGCGACGGGCGTTACCAGCAAGATCCAGCTCTCGCGCCACGAACTGTGCGAGACGTGCAAAGGCACGGGCGCGAAGCCTGGCACGGGCATGACCACTTGCCGCACTTGCGGCGGGCGCGGCCAGATGTCCTACTCGCAGGGATTTTTCTCGATCACGCGGACTTGTCCGGCGTGCCAGGGCGCGGGGCAGACGATCAAGGACGCTTGCGTCAGTTGCCGCGGCCAGGGACGCGTCGAACGCGAACGCACGCTGGAAGTGGGAGTTCCGGCGGGAGTGGATTCAGGCACGCGTCTGCGCATGGCGGGACAAGGCGAACCGGGAACCAATGGCGGGCCTGCCGGCGATCTGTACATTTTCCTGGAAGTGAAAGAGCATGCGTTTTTCGAGCGCCGCGGCTCGGATTTGATCTGCGAAATTCCGATCAGTTTTTCGCAAGCCGCCTTGGGCGAGAAGATCAAGGTGCCGACGCTGAAGGGCGAAGAAGAACTGGAAATTCCCGGAAGGCACGCAGTCGGGCCAGATTTTCCGCAAGAAGGGCAAGGGCTTGCCGAATCCGCACGGTGGGCCGCGGCGATCTATACATCAGCATTCGCGTGGTGGTGCCGGCGAAGGTTTCGCGCGAGCAGCGGCGGCTGCTGGAACAGCTCGGATCAAACGTTGAAAGTGGAAAACAAACCAGCCGAACGGAATTCCACTTTCTTCGACAAAGTAAAAGACATCTTCGGCTAAATTGAAAGACGGAAGGCCGGGCTCAGACCCCTTTGCTGTGGAGGCGTTTTGGCTGCACTGAAGTCCAGCTCCCCCTGCACGAGCAAGAGCTCCCACCATTCAAATTGCATAGCTTCGCACCTTGCGCGGTACAATCCAGCCCATGCGCCGCCGCTTCTTCGTAGATCATTTTGACGACGGGACCGCGACACTTCGCGGCGATACCGCCGAACATCTCGGACGGGTGCTGCGCGCCGCGCCCGGCCAACTCTATGAGCTAAGTGACGGGCAACGGGTGTGGCTCGCGCGCATCGAACGCGTCGGCTTACTGAAACGAGGGGACAATCGCATCGAATTCTCGCTGGTAGAACCGGTCGAAGCCCGTGAACCGGCATTGAATCTTAAGCTCCTGATCGCGATTGTAAAATTCGATCGTTTCGAATGGTGCCTGGAAAAGGCAAGCGAGTTAGGGGTCAGCGAAATCATTCCGCTTATTGCGGCGCGCAGCGATAAACCGCTAATAGCGGCGGCAACAAGGCGCCAGGTGCGCTGGGAAAAGATCCTAATCGAGTCAGCGCAACAATCCCGGCGGCTGCGGCCTCCCAAAATTGCTGCAGCCAAGACTCCGGAAAAGGCCTTTTCGGGCTGTACCACTACTTGCAGGATTTTGCTCTCGGAGCGCCCCGCTGCACCGCCGATTCAGGAAGTATTAGAGGAAGTCAGCGCACGTTCGGCCTCTATCGCGATCGGCCCAGAAGGCGGATGGACCGACGACGAATTGGTTAGCGCGCAAGCCGCCGGATTTTCTGAGGCTTCGCTCGGCGGCCTCGTGCTCCGCACTGAAACAGCTGTGCTCGCTTCGCTTGCTATTCTTCAGTTCGCACTAGACGCATAAAAAGCGGCAGTGTCCTTGTCCTGGCCTGCCAACATTCCTTGGCGCGCGGCTCCAGACATCAACAGCGGGAGCAGATTCCTCGGGCCAATGGCCCGCCGGAGTGACAATTGTCTTTGTCTCGGGAAGCAGATACTCAAATTCACCTGTGAAACGGCGAACACTTTGCGCGCGCTGCGTCCCCGTGTTATAAATATTGCAGTGAAGAATGTTGGACATCTCCCAGACCAGCAGCGATAACACTACCGGCGTTCCCTCTTTGCCTCAATTACGGCGCGAATTGCGCAGTTGGACGCGCGATCTGGCGGTAGCTCTAGGTCTCGCGCTGGTAATTATCATTTTTCTGTATCAACCGGTAAAAGTCGAAGGGACCAGCATGGCGCCGCTGCTGAGCGACCAGGAGCGCATCTTCATCAACAAATTTGTGTATCGCTTTGAGCCTATTGACCGCGGCGACGTCGTCGTTTTCTGGTATCCTCTCGACCACTCGAAAAGTTTCATCAAACGCGTGATTGGCTTGCCGGGTGAAACGATCGAGGTGCGCGGCGGGCATGTGTATGTGAACGGCAAAGAACTGATGGAACCGTATGTTCCCAGCATTTATCTGGATGGTTCCAACTACGGTCCCGTGCAGGTTCCGGTGGGGAACTACTTTGTGATGGGCGACCACCGCGATAGTTCGAACGACTCGCGCGTGTTCGGCCCGGTAAGCCGTCCGTATATTTACGGCAAAGCGGTTTTCGCATACTGGCCGGTCGATCATTTCGGCTCGCTGACGTATTCGTCCACAGTAAACGCGGCATCGCGATGAAGATTTGCGGAGGCTACACTGACGCAGCAGGACGCAGGCGGCGCAATTCTCGCGCTGGAAGACGGAAGAGTATTTAAAGGCCGCGCGGCCGGCGCGCGCACGCGCCACGGCGGAGAAGTCGTTTTCAACACCAGCCTCACGGGTTACCAGGAAGTTTTCAGCGATCCCAGCTACGCTGGCCAGATCGTCTGCCTCACGTATCCCCACATCGGAAACGTTGGCGCAAACCTCGACGACGAAGAATCCGCCAAACCTTACATCGAAGCTCTGGTGGTCCGTGAATTTTCGCAACTGGCTTCCAACTGGCGATCCAGCGAAACGGCGCAGCACTATCTGGAACGCAACGGCGTCCCGGTCATCTGGGATATAGACACTCGCGCGCTGGTTCGACACCTGCGAAACGTTGGCGCGCTGCGCGGGATAGTAGCAACGGACGGAACACCCGCAGAGCAGCTGATCGCGGAGGCTCGCTCGCTGCCGACCATGGCAGGTCAGGAATTGGCCAGTCGGGTAACCTCGGCAAAAACGTACGAATGGACCAAAAGCTCCATTGATCTAGCCGCACCGCTCGCGGCATCGACAGCGGGGAGCGCATCGATAGCGGACAATTCAACACTGGAACAACCTAGACCGCGCCCAAGGGCTGGGATTGAGGACGCAGGCGGGGCAGGGAGCGCCTCCGGGTCGCACAGTTCGAAGAAGCAAACGGCCCGAGCGTTGCGTGCAGAAGGCCCGAGCGCGGAAGGCCGTTTAGGGCGCGAGGCGAATGTCGAGGGCTGGTCAGGCGGTCGAAGCTATGGCTCCGACGATCCGCCGATAGCGAAAAACGGCGCCTTAGCCCCTGAGGCGATTCCGCGCCGCCGCGTAGTAGCCTACGATTTCGGCATCAAGCAAAACATCCTGCGCCTGCTGGTCGATCATAATTGCGAAGTCACAGTAGTCCCGGCGCAAACTTCCGCAGAAGACGTCCTGGCGCTAAAACCGCAGGGAGTCTTCCTGTCGAATGGCCCAGGCGATCCGGAGCCATTAAACTACGCGGTAGAAAACATCCGCAAGCTCCTCGGCCGAGTCCCCCTCTTCGGCATCTGCCTGGGACACCAACTCTGCGGTCTGGCACTAGGAGGCCGCACATTCAAATTGAAGTTCGGCCATCACGGCTCGAACCACCCGGTTAAGAACCTGCTGACGCAAAAAGTAGAAATCACATCGCAAAATCACGGCTTCTGCGTCGACCCAGATTCGTTGCCAGCGAGCGAAGTGGAAATAACCCACGTGAACCTGAACGATCAAACCAACGAAGGCATGCGCCATCGCTCGTTGCCACTGTTCAGCGTGCAATATCACCCGGAAGCAGCGCCGGGGCCACACGACGCCCGATACTTGTTCCATGATTTCGTCACGCTAATGAACAAAGCGAAATGACGATTCAGACGGAAGGGCGGAGGGTGAAGTCCCGACCTTGCGTTGCCGCAACTGAAAGTAGCAATCCTTTAGAGGCGAAAGCGGCGCACCGAAGCCACCATGCCAAAACGGACTGACATCAGGAAAATCATAATCATCGGCTCGGGCCCGATTGTCATCGGCCAAGGCTGCGAGTTCGATTATTCCGGGACGCAAGCCTGTAAGGCGCTGCGTTCGGAAGGCTACCAAGTCGTGCTGGTGAATTCGAATCCCGCTACGATCATGACCGACCCGGAGATCGCAGACCGTACCTACATCGATCCGCTGTCGAAGCAATACCTCGAAGCCATCATCGCGGCAGAGCGTCCCGACGCTCTGCTTCCCACGGTGGGCGGCCAAACCGGCTTGAATCTCGCCGTAGAATTGGCCGAATCCGGCATCCTTGAAAAGTACAAAGTCAAACTCATCGGCGCCTCGCTCAACGCCATCAAAATCGCCGAAGATCGCCTGCTTTTCAAAGATGTCTGCCGCAGAATCGGCCTGGAAGTCCCGGCGTCGGAGGTCGTCACCACGGTTCCCGATGCCATTCGCCTGGCGGACCAGCTCGGCTACCCGGTCGTAATTCGCCCATCATTCACGCTGGGCGGCACGGGCGGTTCGATCGCCTACAACCATGAGGAATTTGCCGACCTCATAGCACGAGCACTCGATGCCAGCCCGGTTCGTCAAGCCCTAATCGAAGAATCGGTCCTCGGCTGGAAGGAATACGAACTGGAAGTGATGCGTGATTGTCGCGACAACTTCGTGGTCATCTGCTCGATTGAAAATTTCGACCCGATGGGCATTCACACCGGCGATTCGATCACGGTCGCGCCGGCGCAAACTCTCACCGACAAGGAATACCAACGCATGCGCAACGCCGCGGCCGCGATCATCCGCGAGGTCGGGGTCGAGACCGGCGGCTCGAATATCCAGTTTGCGGTAGACCCCGAATCCGGACGCATGACCGTAATCGAAATGAACCCGCGCGTATCGCGAAGTTCGGCGTTAGCCAGCAAAGCGACAGGATTCCCAATCGCGAAAATCGCGGCGAAGCTTGCCGTGGGCATGACGCTCGACGAAATCCCCAACGACATCACCAAGAAAACGCCGTGCTCGTTCGAGCCCGCCATCGATTACGTGGTGGCCAAAATCCCGAAGTGGCAATTCGAAAAATTCCCCGGCAGCGACACCACCCTAACCACGCAGATGAAATCCGTCGGCGAAGTAATGGCTATCGGGCGCACATTCCAGGAAGCTCTGTGCAAGGCTATCCGTTCGCTGGAACCCAGTTCGGCGTGGCGGCCTCCTGCGGAAGTGACGACGGTACTGTTGCGCGAAAAGCTGCACGTCCCGGGCCCCGACCGCTTGCATTGGCTTTTCGAAGCATTAGAGCGCGGCATGTCCAGCGAAGAGGTTTGCGATCTCACAAAAATCGATCCCTGGTTTATTCGCCAGCTCCAGGAAATGCTGGCGGTGGACAAGCGCGTAGCGGCAACCTCACTTGGAAAATGTTCGCCGCAATTGTTCCTGGAATCAAAGCGGTCGGGCGCAAGCGACGAAGAAATCGCCAAACTCTGGAATGTAAAAGCCTCGAGCGTGCGTGCCCGACGCAAAGAACTCGGCGTGCAACCCGTATTCAAGCGCGTGGACACTTGCGCTGCCGAATTTGAATCCTACACTCCGTATCTTTATTCCACATATGAACAGGAAGACGAATCCGGCGCGGTGGAACGCCCGAAGGTGGTGATTCTAGGCAGCGGCCCGAACCGCATCGGGCAGGGAATCGAATTCGATTATTGCTGCTGCCACGCGGCCTTCGCGCTGAAAGAAGACGGCTACGAAACGGTGATGGTCAACTGCAATCCGGAAACAGTTTCGACGGATTATGACACCTCCGACCGCCTGTATTTCGAGCCGCTGACGCTGGAAGACGTTCTGGCGATTCTCGATCGCGAAAAGCCGCAAGGCGTAATCGTGCAGTTCGGCGGGCAGACGCCGCTGAATCTTGCGCTGGAATTAAAACAAAATGGCGCCAAAATCATCGGCACTGCGCCGGAATCAATCGATCTGGCCGAAGATCGCCGCCGTTTCGGAGCGCTCCTGAACGAATTGAAAATCCCGCAGCCGCGCAACGGCACGGCGCTCGCGCCCCATGAAGCTGTGCAGCTCGCGACCGAAATCGGCTTGCCAGTTTTGGTGCGGCCCAGCTACGTGCTGGGTGGCCGGGCGATGGTGATCGCTTACGACTTGAAGACGGTAGCAGAATACGTCGCGCAAGCCTCGCTGATAGGCTCAGGAACGGATCCGAAGCGCCCCATTCTCATCGATCAATTCCTCGAAGACGCAACGGAAGTGGACGTGGACGCGCTGGCCGATGGCGAAGACGTTCTGATCGCCGGAATCATGGAGCACATCGAAGAAGCCGGAATACATTCGGGCGATTCTTCGTGCGTGCTGCCGTCCGTCACGCTGAAGCCTTCGGTGCTCGAACGCATCCGCGACTACACCACGCGTCTCGCGCGCGCGCTGAAAGTCGTCGGGTTTGATGAACGTGCAGTACGCGATTCAGCGCGACACGGTCTACGTGCTAGAAGTGAACCCACGGGCCTCGCGCACGATTCCTTATGTCAGCAAGGCCACGGGCGTGCCATTGGCTAAGGTTGGCGCGCGACTGATGACTGGGCGCAAACTACGCGACCTGCATCTGCCATACACGCGAAACGAATGGGATCAAGGAACTCTCGGTTACGCAATTTCTACGCCGTGAAATCGCCGGTGTTTCCGTTCAACAAGTTTCGGGGCGTGGACACGATCCTCGGCCCGGAAATGCGTTCGACGGGCGAAGTCATGGGCATTGCGTCGACTTTCGGCTTAGCATTCGCCAAGGCCCAGCTCGCCGCAGGGCAGCGTCTGCCGCAACGGGGGACTGTGTTCCTTAGCGTGAACGACCATGACAAACGCCATGTCGCGTTCGTGGTACAGGATTTGCTGGCGGCGGGATTGAAAGTGGTCGCGACGCGTGGCACGGCCGCAGCGCTGGCCAGCGCGGGGATCGAAGTGGAATCGGTCTACAAGGTCAACGAAGGGCGCCCCAACATTGTGGACCTGATCAAAACTGCCAAAGTAGATCTGGTCATCAACACGCCACTGGGCCGCGAATCGTTTTACGACGAAAAATCGATTCGCCGCGCGGCCGTACGCTACAACATCCCGTGCATCACCACGCTTTCGGCGGCGAGCGCCGCCGCTCGAGGCATGCGAGCAATGGCAGGGCACGCGGTGGATGTAGCGGCCCTGCAGGATTTACATCAGCGTAAAGCAGCCGCCTCGGCGCCGGCAGCTCCGGCAGAGAAGTAAGCCAAAACGTCAGACAGCCGCGCGGAAAAACTCCGGGCACCTTAATCCGCCGTTTATCCTTCTGTGATATAAAATGTCCCCATGAACCTACACGGAATTTTTACGCCCCTTACCACTCCTTTTGCAGCCGATGGCAATGTCGCCTATGACCGCCTGCGCGAGAATGTGGCACGTTACAACCAGACCGGCCTTGCGGGCTACGTCTCTAACGGATCGACCAGCGAATCGGTCCTGCTGCGATGGGAAGAGGTCTATCGCGTCTGGGAAACTGTGAGAGACGCAGCGGGGCCGCAGAAAATCCTGATCGCCGGCAGCGGCGCTGAATCGACGGCCGAATCCATCGAGCATACCAATCGCGCCGCGCAGATCGGCTATCGAGTAGCTCTGGTTCGCACGCCCAGTTTCTACAAGCCGGTAATGGACGAAGACGCAATGGCCGAACACTATCTGCGTGTGGCCGAGGCAGCGCGAATTCCAATCATGGTTTATTCCGTGCCGATTTTCACCCACGTCACAGTAGAGGCTCCGCTGATCGCCCGCCTCGGGAATCACCCAAATATCGTCGGCATCAAAGACAGCTCGGGAAACGTGGAAGGAGCGGCAGCGATCATTGCCGCGGCTCCCCAGGAATTTCAAACGCTGGTCGGCTCCGCGTCAACCCTGTATGAGTCACTCGAAGTCGGCGCGGTCGGAGCGATCCTGGCGCTGGCTGATGCGCTCCCAGACTTGTGCTGCGATGTTTACGAAGCTTCACGAGCAGGTGACCGAGCCAAGGCACACTCACTGGCGCAAAAGCTGCTTACCCCGTCTAACATGCTCGTCCGTCGATACGGAATCGCAGGCCTGAAATACGCCATGGACCACCTGGGCTATTACGGCGGGCCGCCGCGTCCTCCGCTGCTGCCGGTTAGGGATAAGGCCCGCGTGGAAATCGACGGCATGTTGGCGAATCTTATGTCCCAGCCAGCGCATCTTCTGTAACAGCGATTCCTGCTGCCTTGTGCGCGCTGGGAGGATGCCATTCCGACGGGCTTTCGAATTTCACGTTCTGCGCCGGCACAGACGCCGCGAAATGCCCCCCAAACCTGCAACCACGGGCTAGGCAGCGATTGCCGTGATGTTGTGGTTGCTCACCTTCGCAGGTTCCAGGCGTCCGACCCTCGTTGCTGCCCGCAACGCCCGCGTGTATCATGACGACCTCCATGGAGTGCCACTGTATTTCCTTCCGCGAGATTCCGCAGACCACCAAGCTGTTTTTAACGTTCTTAGAAGATTTTAACCGCGTTGCCCGCTATTACCGATTCAGGCCGTCTGTTGGCGGCGTTGAAGAAGCGGCCAAGCAAGTCCGGCTGGCTCCTGAGGTTCGCCAAGGCGTAATTGAGGTTCTGCGCGAGCAAAATCAGCGATTCAGCGGCGATGGCAAACTTGACGAGGCGGCCTCGCGAAATCTCGACGGCCTGGCGAATGGCGCGGTCGCAATCGTCACCGGCCAGCAAGTGGGACTTTTCAGCGGCCCCGCCTACAGTTTCTACAAAGCAATTACAGCCGTAGCGTACGCGGACGAACTCTCGCGCCGCGGGATTGAAGCCGCTCCCATCTTCTGGCTTGCCACCGAAGACCATGACCTGGCGGAAATCAATCACGCCGCATGGACAACACGCACTGGCCTGGCTGAATTCTCGCTGCCCTTGGGCGAAACAGAAGAAGGCCGGCGCGTCGGCGAGATTCCTTTAGGATCAGCGATCACCGCACCGGTGGTTACGGCTGTTGACACACTGGAAGGCGAGTTTTCAGGAGAAGTCGCGCGAGCGCTGCGCGAATCCTACACGCCCAGTGACACCTATGGTTCAGCCTACGGCAAATTGATGTCGCGGCTGACCGCTGGCCGGGGAATTATTTTCCTGGACCCGCTCGATTCCCGGCTGCATAAATTCGCCGCAGGGGTTTACCGTCGCGCGCTCGACGATTCCAACGCGATTCGCGACGAGCTTTTGGCACGTTCGAAGGAGCTCGAACGAGGTGGTTTTCACGCGCAAGTAAAAGTGACGCGCGAATCGACGCTCCTGTTTTACAACGTGGACGGCATTCGTCTTCCGCTGCGCCAGCGCAACGGCAAATTCTTTGCCGGCAGTGCCACGTTTTCGGGCGACGAATTGAAGTCCGCGATCGATCGCGCTCCCGAGGACTTCACTCCCAACGTGTTGCTGCGCCCCATTGTGCAAGACACGTTATTACCCACAGCGGCCTATATTGGCGGCCCGGCCGAAATCGCCTATATGGCGCAAGCCCAGGTGCTGTATCAACGGCTTCTCGGCCGCATGCCCGCAATTCTGCCACGCGCGAGTTTCACAATCATAGAGCCGTCGGTCGCGCGTCTGCTGAAGAAATACGGCCTCGATTTTCGCGACGCAATTCGCGGACGTCAGCACTTGCGCAGAAAGATGGAGGTCAAGTCGTTGCCGCGCACGCTCGCCCAGCGCTTCCAGAAAGATGAAAAATCACTGCGCCGATTGCTGCAAGCATATCGCGAGCCCTTCGAACACCTCGACCGCACCCTAAACGGCGCTTTGGAACTTAGCGAGCGGAAAATTCTGCACCAATTCCTGAACCTCAAGCGCAAAGCAGGCCGCGCCGAAGGTTTTCGGACCGGCGTTCTAGACAAGCACGAAGGCACGCTCGTTGACCGCCTCTACCCGCATCGCGGCCTGCAGGAACGCACCTTATCAGCGCTGCCATGGCTCGCAGCTTATGGCCCGGAATTCCTCGATGACTTAGCGCATCTGTCAGCCATCGGATCTTCGCCGAGCGAGCCGGGCAAACAGGCGACTAACTTGGTGGCCTGCGCCCACCAGCATCATATTCTTTTCACCTAGCGCTGCGTGTCTTTGTGAGGGCCGCGCTTTTTCGTGTCCTGTGCGTCTCTGTCGTTCGTCCCTTACTCGCCTCATCCATAGCGCTATTCGCGAAACTGCCGAGGGAACTGTCGGCGCTGTGGTTTTCCGCATCCGTTGAATCCCGTGCTAAAATGCTGCGGGCTTATCCAGCCGGACTACGCGGAGGGCACTGAAAATGAAGATTACACCAGGCAAACAGAAGGGCCTGAAGGCTGTTTCCGATTCGCGGGGCGTGATCGCCGCGGCGGCAATGGACCAGCGCGGATCGCTGAAGACCGCCATCGCCAAAGAGAAGGGAATCGACAAGAAAGATGTCCCCGCCCAAATGCTGGAGGAATTCAAGACCATTGTCACGCGAGTTCTCACGCCCCACGCGAGCGCGATACTGCTCGATCCCGAGTATGGTTTGCGGGCGTCGAAGGCGCGCGCCTCGAACGCGGGGTTGCTGCTGGCCTACGAAAATAGCGGTTACGACAATACCCGTCCGGGCCGCCTGCCCGATCTGCTGGACATTTGGTCCGTACGTCGCTTGGTTGCGGCGGGCGCCGATGCGATCAAGATCTTGCTTTATTACACACCCTTCGACCCGTCGGAGGTCAACGACATCAAGCATGCCTGGGTTGAGCGCATTGGCGGCGAATGCATCGCATCCGACGTCCCATTTTTTCTCGAATTCGTGGGCTACGTCGAAAATGGCGACGAAAAGGGGCTTCCATACGCGAGGCAAAAACCGGAGATCGTCACCAAGAGCATGGAGGAATTTTCGAAGCCGCAATACGCAGTGGATGTTCTGAAAGTCGAGATACCGGTGAATATGGCTTTCGTGACTGGGTCGAAGGCGAACAAGGGTGAAACTGCCTACACTCGCGATCAAGCCAAGGAGCACTTCCGTCGCGCTGCGGCCGCCGCGAAAAAGCCGTTTATTTACCTGTCCGCTGGTGTGAATAACGACGTGTTCGCCGAGAGTCTGGAACTCGCCGCAGAATCGGGAGTCGATTTCTCCGGCGTACTCTGCGGACGCGCCACGTGGAAGGAAGGCATCCCGGTGTATGCTAAACAGGGCGGCAAGGCACTGGAGGATTGGCTGAACGACCAAGGCGTCAAGAATATCGACAACGTGAACGCACGTCTTAAGGCTGCCAAGCCCTGGTACAGCTTCTACGGAGCGACTTCAGCCGCGGCCTTGGCGACATAGCGCGAAGTACTTAATTTTTTTTTGAGGTGATGCCCCCGGTCTGAGTTTGACTTGGAATGGTCTTCTGCGCCGCCCCGCAATGCGAATCGGCCAGCCGAACTCATCGACGGTAGGCGAGTACGAAACGCGACGCTCGATGTCCCAGCCACTGGCTTATCCTCATAACGCGGGAAAACCGATCAATCGCCGCTTGCGGTACTGGCCTATCGAGGTCGCAGAACCGAGTCTTCAGCGACTCACCCCGCTGCGGGTTTACCTTGAAAACCGTTGCATCGAATTCAAACCGACGCATATGAGCGCATAGAAGACTGTTTGCGCGAACTGGTTCTTTCCGTTAAAATGGAGATTCCAACATTTGTGTACGCAGCGCCATGAGGCGCGTCGTGTCAGTTGCTCTCGATCGGCACCCAGACACCCTGAGGGAATGGCGGAAGAAAACGACAGATTTACGTTAGCCTTCGACGCAGCCGACGAGTACCGCCCGGAAGCACCTCTGCCCCCTGAAATCCCCGCGTGGAAAGATGGCAGTGTACGTATCGGTATCCACACGTCTATTGCCGGGAACATCTCAGCCTCACTGGAAATCGCCCACGGACTGGGCGCCAATGCCCTCCAGATATTCTCTTGCAGCCCGCGGATGTGGGAGCGCGGCGGCAACCGCATCGCAGAATCCGAAGCCGCTCAATTCAGAGCGCGCCGCAAGGAACTGGGCCTCGGGCCTCTGGTCATTCACGACAACTACTTGATCAACCTTGCTTCGCCGAACCCGGTTCTGCGCGCTCGCTCGGTGCAAGCGTTTCACCAGGAACTAGTGCGCGCCATCGCGCTCGGTGCGGATTACTTGGTCGCCCATCCCGGCAGCGGTCGCGAGAGTTCGCCGCAAGCGGCGGTAGCGTCGATTTCACAAGGTCTGAAGCAGGCGGCTCGCGGGCTAAAACTCGGCGATTTGAAATCCTGCTGGAAAACACCGCCGGACAAGGAACATCGATCGGATCGCGGTTTGAAGAACTGCGAGCAATCATAGATGCCACTCCCGAGCTGCCCATGGGGATTTGCATCGACACAGCGCACACCTTCGCGGCGGGGTGGGACCTCCGCACGGCCGAGGGTCTGGACGCCACTTTGCAGGCGATCGAACGCACGGTCGGTCTGGATCGTGTTTACGTCATACACGTAAACGATTCGAAGACGCATCACGGATCGCGCGTCGATCGTCACGAACATATCGGCAAAGGCAAAATTGGCCTCGAAGCGTTCGGGCGAATTTTGAACCACGGTTTGCTGGCCGGACGCGCCTTCATTCTGGAAACGCCGCTTGATAAGCCGGGTGACGACCGTCGCAACGTCGCAGCTCTCTGGAAACTTCTGGGAAAAGTGGTGGCGGCATCAGGTAACGGCATGAAGCCGCGACCCAAGCGCGCCAGGGTAAATCGTGCAAAGGCGATTCGGGCGAAGGCTGTGCGGCCGGCCGCAAAAGCTCATGCACGCAAAAAGAAAACAAAATCGAAATCACGCTCACAAGGAAACGGAACTTGACCGATTCTGACCACAAGCAACCTCTCTACGATCCAGCGCAGATCGAAGCGAAGTGGCAACAGGTGTGGGCAGAGCAGGGCGCATTTGACGCAGTTGATAAAGACGCTTCCCGCTCGAAATATTACATGCTAGAGATGCTGCCGTACCCCTCCGGCACCCTGCACATGGGCCACATGCGCAATTACACCATCGGCGACGTGGTGGCTCGCTACAAGCGCATGCGCGGATTCAACGTACTGCACCCAATGGGCTGGGATGCGTTCGGTTTACCCGCTGAGAACGCAGCGATCAAAAACCACACGCACCCGCGTAAGTGGACCGAAGAGAACATAACCGAATTTCGCCGTGTGCTGCGGCGGTTTGGTTTCAGCCACGACTGGCGGCGCGAAATTGCCACCTGCGATCCGGATTATTATCACTGGAACCAGTGGTTCTTCTTGCGGATGTTCGAGAAGGGAATCGCCTATCGCAAGAAAAGCAAAGTGAACTGGTGCCCTGAATGTTGCACGGTGCTGGCCAACGAGCAGGTCATCGACGGCTACTGCTGGCGCCATGAAACCATTCTGGTCGAGTCGAAAGAGCTGGAGCAGTGGTTCTTCCGCACCACGCAGTATTCCGATGAGCTGCTCGACGATATGAAGCAGCTCGAAGGCGGATGGCCCGAGCGTGTCCTGTCCATGCAGCGCAACTGGATCGGTAAATCGCGCGGAGCGCGCCTGAAGTTCGCCGTAGCGCAAATGGAAGGCCTCGCACTAGAGGTTTTCACCACGCGCGTTGACACGATCTACGGCGCGTCCGCTATCGTGATTTCGCCAGAACACCCGGTGGTTGAGAAATTGTTGGCGGGCGTTCCTGGCAGCAGCGGGATGGAAACGCGGCTCAAGGCCATGCGGCAGAAAAGCATGCGCGCTGCCGATATCGCCACTGCGGAAAAGGAAGGCTTTTTCACCGGTCGTTTTGCGGTGAATCCCTTCTCTGCGGCGCAACTCCCGATTTGGGTGGCAAACTTCGTTCTCGCCGAGTACGGCACCGGCGCCGTGATGGCTGTTCCGGCGCACGATCAGCGCGATTACGAATTTGCCGAAAAATACCGTCTGCCGATAAAAATTGTGATTCAGCCGGCAAGCGGTGGGCCGCTGCACATCGATCGCATGTCCGAGGCCTATACGGAATATGGCTGCCTGGTCGATTCTGGCCCTTACAGCGGGC
>CAWJGI010000026.1:0-41084 GCA_963842255.1 uncultured Acidobacteriota bacterium
CCTGCTCGCGGGCGAGCGTCGCACCATCTTGGCAAGTGATCGCCTGAAGCGTGATGACGTAGTCCTTACCCAGGCTCTCGATGGAGCCGTCTATCGTAGCCGCAACTCCTTCTCGCACGCAGATGTCATGCGCGATCTGGTTTGTGATGCGCCCCTCGGCAGGCAAGCTCATCAATCGCAGTTCCTGTTGCACCTGCTCATCGTCCATGATTTTCAGGAAGGGGGATTGCTCAAGCTGGATAGCAAGCCCCTGGCGGAGCGTACCGTCAAACACTGGGTCGCCTGTCGTGTTGGTGAAGTCGGCGAGGACGATGGTGTCCTTGTCTGTCAGCGCGTGCGCTTTGCGCGAGAGAAACAACCAGCCGCCCAATGCCAGCCCGATAACCATTATTGTTGCGCCAGCGACCATCCCCCATCGAGCTGATTTCCGCACCGGCTTCAACTCACTCTCGGCTGCTGCGACGGTCGCCCGACCCGAATCTGAATCTCGCTTCAGCCGCTGCAAATCTGTGCGAATTTCTGCAGCGCTCTGGTACCGCAGCTTCCGGTCTTTCTCCAGCGCCTTGTTGATGACCTCTTCGAGCTTCGCGGAAAGGTCGGGATTCAGTCGAACCGGCGCAACTGGGCTGCGATTCAGAATCGCTTCCGCGATCATGCCAGCGGTCTCGCCTCGGAATGGCAGAACTCCTGTCACCATCTGGTAAAGCACCACGCCGAAGGAAAACAAGTCCGTGCGTGCATCCGTCTCTTCGCCTCGCACCTGCTCGGGTGACATGTACGAGATGGTGCCAATCGCCGTGCCGGGTCGAGTTAGCTGTTCCAGCTCGCTGACTGTGGGCATCGCCGAAAGATTCACGGCAACGCCCGCCGTTGCCAGCTTCGCTAGCCCAAAATCCAAAATCTTGGCGTGCCCGCGCTCGGTGACAAAAATGTTCGCAGGCTTGATGTCGCGGTGGATGACTCCTTTGGCGCTGGCCGCATCCAATGCGTCGGAAATCTCGATTCCCAATTCCAGCACTTGCTCCAGCGGCAGCGGCTTGCCGGAAATGCGATGCGTCAGTGTGGTGCCTTCCATGAATTCCATCGCAATGAAGGGCTGACCGTTGTGTTCGCCGATTTCATAGATGGTGCAAATATTGGGATGGTTCAGGGCGGAAGCCGCCTGTGCCTCACGGTCGAAGCGGCTCAGAGCTTGTGAATCTGGCGCGAACCCACCAGGAAGGAACTTCAGTGCAACGAAGC
This sequence comes from uncultured Acidobacteriota bacterium, assembly GCA_963842255.1. GTDB lineage: Bacteria > Acidobacteriota > Terriglobia > Acidiferrales > UBA7541 > Palsa-295. The sequence continues at coordinate 1,243 of CAWJGI010000026.1, forward strand.
GGTGGAGTTTGGTGTCCTCCGCTTTATAGACAACGCCCATGCCGCCGCCACCGAGCTCTTCAGTGATGCGGTAATGCGACATGGTTTGGCCAATCATGGGCAGAAACTGGCGCAATTTTAGGTTTCGCTATCAACCAAGTCAACGTGGGAGGCGATTACCCGCGTTGAAGTGCTGTATCGTGACGAGATTCGTCAGAAGCTCCAAACGGCACTCCCGCGAAATTCCATTCGCGCGTTTGGCAAGCTGTCGCGGGCCAGCCACAGACGCTTTCTACCTGGCAAGTGCAAGTGCAAGTGCAAGTGCAAGTGCAAGTGCAAGTGCAAGTGCAAGTGCAAGTGCAAGTGCAAGTGCAAGTGCTAAGGAGGCTCTATGAGACGCACTTCTCTCATCACCATTCTTGTGTTTGTGGCGGGCCTCGTCATCGGCTTCTTCGCCCGAGGCGCTGTGGGCACGCTTCAACAGAGCTACACGCACAAAGCGGACTTGGCGGCCATCGAAAAACTCCACCGAAAAGACATCGAATTTACGCCGTCCCAAGACCCGAAAGGACTGACAGACATCTGACAACGTTGCAGGACTTATTCTGAAGAATCATTCTTGAATTTCTGGGCTATCACCACATCAACACAGCGAATTAGTGCGATGAAGATGACTGTTACCCATCAGGGAGCGAATCCAATCGGAATAGGGAAGAAAATGATCAATCGCCAAACCCACCATGGCCATCGCTTTCCCGTCCTCGACTCCTCTATCACCCTGTAGGCAGGATAACAAAAACCGGAGCAGGTGATGGTGGGTGAAGCGCTTCAAACGACACCATTTCAAGCGCCTTCCCATAGAGTACTGTTGGTCGAATCTGTTTTCCACTTTTGGGAAAACGTCCACAGCCTCCGCTCGGTTGGCAGCAACCGGTTCTATGTAACAATCACGAGAACGGAGAGAAGCCGCTAAAATGAGTTCAGCAGCCGTTTGAAGGAAACCAATATCTCAAAGGATTCATAAGACCTCGGTAAAACTGCGGAGCATTCTGAAGAAGACTGGCATATCGCCAATTCGGGCTCCCGTCCAGGCTGCTGCGTGTGATGCCACACCTTACAGAAGCGCGCTAACCCGACGGCCTATCATGGTCGAGATTCTGGTCGAGATTCTAGCAATTGACAGCCCTCTTCACGACATTTAGGGCATGGTCCCGGCTTCACGTCGAAGTTATCCGGGGTTATGTCTTGCTCGGGCGATACATACCCGCAGTTAGGTTGGCCGCAACGCCAGTGAAAGGTCTTCCCGTTTGGCTCATTGATCTTTTTGAGTGTCACAACCGCCTCTCTTTGCGATTACGCTTGCTGCGGAAATTACCTGACGAGGTTCACTTCGTGTCGTCAACATGAATAACACACCACAGAAGCAGCAATACGATTGCATCCGCATGGAAAGCTGCGTTTCCCTTCGTATTGTGGCGTGCGCTACCTGTCGATTGGGTGACAGCAGGGCAAAGCGGCGCTACATTCCGCGGATTTTCATGTAGCGAACGAAATCCGGAAACAGCACAATGCATCCGATTAAAGCAACGGCACCGACGATGTACAAAGTCCAATGCATCTTAAGTCTCCTCTCATCCGCCCTCGCTCTTTTTGAATCGTGGACCGTAGATAAAATGGGATCGGCGCTTTCTTCTAGAGGGCCTAAGAATGAGCCAAATAGCGAAGCACACTATTAATACCGTCCCCAGCAGTCCGTAATAGCTGAACATTGCAGTCTCCACTCTTACTGGCTAAACGTTAGCACGGGCACCGGCCCGAAACTGTGCGATAAGGGACAGATTCACTTTTTCACGAATGCTAAGCTTCAACCTCCCCATCCCAGCAAAGGAGAATTCCCCTGATGAAAGACACCCCCGCACACGCAAGCATCACGCTCGCAGGCAAGGTTAGAAAGCTGATTGATTTTCCAAGCGGTCACGGAGCACAACAGGCACGAATCGCTCTGGATGGTGCGGATTATCTCCACGATGAAGTGCGCATTGCTAACGTCCTCAAATGGCCCGTTGGCAACAGCGTTAAAATAACTATTAAGGCGCGTTGAGCGGCGTCAAGAAAATAAGAGGGTCTGACCGCAGAAAATGACTAGGGCCGAGGCGGAAGAATTTGTGGAGTACTTGCAAAGCATCAAAGTGAGATTCTTGCATGACTTCACGGTCGAAGACGTTGAGCCGTTTTCCGACCGGAGTGCGGCATATCGCGCAATGATAGGCGTTGCACGCATTAATGATCCAATAAGACCGTAGAGCCGGCGGCTCACTATGCTTGTCTCGGGATTCGCCGGGCTGCCCGGCTACTACTGTGGGCGGGGAAAATCGGCGCGTGAACTCTCTGTGGCGGTTCGTATTCAGTGATGCCGTCGACATGGCCGATGCATTGAAGGCGGCGATTGACACCGGGAAGCCTTGCTTGAAGTTGAGGTAGAGCCCACCGATAGCGGCACGTTAAGTGACCAACTCACGACTCGTAACGTTATGAGCTAAAGTTCCACGGAGGACTTCACGTCAATGATCCGCATGCGCCACATGGTTGCCCTCGATTTTTGTCAGCAATGGTACTTATGAAGATTAACTCCTGAATTGTCGATACACGGAAGGTATCTGGGAAACGACTTTCTGCGACGTCGGTCGGATGCCATAAGTGCTGATTATCGTGCTTGGCGCCACAATAGCTACTGTGCTCTCGTTCGCACGGACGTGGTCGAAGGGGTTGGCTGCGGCGATTGTTTTTCTCGCGTCCGATGACAGCGGTGCTATCGCAGGAATAAATTTGTTCCAACGGGATTTGAATCACGAGTGGAGTATCGAGCCTTTCGGCGCGGGTGCGGGGCCGAGTCTCGCGGCCATTTTCACCAACTCGGCGAATGAGTCGGCCTTCATTTTCTGCATCACCTGGCCTCGGTGTGCCTTCACCGTGATCTCGCTTATGCCGAGTTCCCCACCGACTTGTTTATTTAACAGACCGGAAACCACCAGCGCCATAACCTGCCGCTCACGATGGGTGAGTGACGCATAACAGTCCCGGAGCGCTTGCATCTCCGCCTCGTAACCAAGCGCAACCCGGCTACGTTCGACGGCTTGACCGTATGGCATTCCGAAGTGCGTCGTCACCGGATGGCTTCGTCAAGAACTCCACAGCCCCTGCCTTCATGGCTTGGACCGTTGTGGGTATGTCGCCGTATCCGGTGATGAACATGATCGGCATATTCGGCCGTTCGACGGCGACACGTTTCTGTAGGTCAAGCCCATTGAGGCCTGGAAGAGAGACGTCAAGGACTAGACACCGAGGAACTCTTGTGCGGACGCGAATGTCTCCGGCTGCCAGCCTTCGCTTTGAATCAGCAACTGCAGCGACTCACGCACGGAGATGTCGTCGTCAACAACGAATACGAAGGGTGTTGCCGATGTCATCCGTGATGACTCCAATTGATGGCCAAACGCGCGCGGAAGGGTGTGGGGGGTAGTTTGGACGAGCCCCAAAAGGAACCATCGGGTTCACCGAGAAAAAATTTCCCGTGGGCTCTGATTATTTTTCGCTTGCTGTTTTTTCTTTTTGGATTGTTATCCCAATCGAGACGCCCAGAGGCTGGCAGCCCTCACTCATTGCAGCTTGGCATATTCAGATTTGGCAGCGATGAGTATGGGAATATCTTGGTCGGCGTCTTTCCAGAGCGTGAGAAAATCTTTGTAGGCGTCGAGCGCCCGGACGCGGGCGGCATCAGCATCCGCAGCCTGCGAATTTCTCGCCTGCAAAGCATCGGCACGAGCCACTCCCAGATGCGCTAACGCTCCCGTCCAGCAGTTCCACACAATGCCGCTGTGGTCGAGAATCTTCTGAAACTCGGCGGCGGCAGCGTTACCTTGTCCCGCTGCCAAGTATGTTTCACCACGTATAAAAACATGATATAGGCAGGAAATGTTGATGATGGCCGTAATTTGCCCCAGCTCGATGCGCGAAGCAGCTTGGATTGCATTCAGAGCAGCAGACGGATTTTTTCTATTCAGCGCCAATTGTGCCTGAATCGGCGGCAGCCAAAGCGACTGCACTTGCGTGTCCAGTGGGAAGCGTTTCCGTAAGTCTTGAGCCAACGATTCGGCTTGCTCGGTATCGCCCGTCATGGCAAGTGCAAGTGCCGCCTCGTTTTCGGTCACCTGACTCTCAGGAGCCAGCTTCAAAGCGTCTGCCGCTGAGTGCCGCGCTTCTGTGGCATTACCAAAGGCCGCGTCACGCAGAGCCGCATTTGCCAGATATAACGCCCCATTTTCCTTGTTGTCGGCCCGGATGGCGGAGTCCACGGCCTGCTTGGTCAATTCCCGCGCCTTACCGAGATGACCGCCGTACACCTCCGTGTCAGATGCGAGCGACAGTCCGAGTTGCTCGTAATCGGGCTTAGCAGCGTACCAGTGCTGCTGTTCCGCCATGGCCCCAGAGTCTGCCCCGAGAAACGCAAGAGCATAAAGAGCGTTGCGAAAGATGAGATTATCCAATTTTCGTTCCTGCGCTTCGTGTATGACCTGCCGCGTTTCGTCGAAACGCTGCAGTGCAATGGCGCAATTGGCAAGATGCGAATAGAAGTACACTTGATCCGGCGCAAGGGGAATGCCTCGCTTGATGATCTCTGTGGCCTTCTCATACTGCCCTTGCAACGCGAACATTACGCTCAAACGGTCGTATGCGTCGGGATCCCGCGGGTAACTCTCAATCTTCTCCTGCAACGTCTCCGCTGCTTTATCCAGCTCTCCGGTTACAAGGCGGTAGTATTCGGCAGCAATACTCAGCTTTTCCCGTTCGCTGGCATGTTCCCGTAGTTGGAAAGCTTTGGTGTAATACTGGGTGGCCCGCCCTAGCTGGGACAGATGGCTGTAGTCGAGCCCTATGTTCAAGTAGCCCATAGCAAAGTTCGGATCAAGCTCGATGGCACGCTGATCGTAGGGCAGGGCCGCGGCGGGCCCCTTTTCGTTACGGGGCTTCCTGCCAAGGCTGTACGCTTTCAGCGCGTCGAGCGAAGACGTGGTGGCCTGTTCGAGCGGAACGTCAAACTTCTGTACCGTAGCCAGCGATTCTCCTAGTTCGCCGCGCAGCTTGGTTGCGGCCTCACCCAGCGAGCCCAGCACCTTCTCCTTGGACGCGGCCGTGACCTGTTCCTCCGCCAGCGTGTCTCCGCTCTGGCAATTTACCGCCTTCAATCCCAGCACATATTCGCTGCCCAGACTGCTAACCGTTCCAGCGATGTAGCCTTTGCTGCCCGCTCGCTGGCAAAGCTCGCGGGCCACCTCGGGCGTTATTTTCATGTCAGCCGGACGGGTCATCTGTTGCAAGGTCTTCGCCACTTCGCTGTCCGAGAGCACATTCAAGAAAGGCGATTGCCGCAGGGAAACGGTGAGTGCCGTCTTCAGCGTGTCGTCGAATACAGCATCGCCCGTGGTGTTGGTGAAATCGGAAAGCACGATGGTGTCTTTTTCGGTGAGGGCTTGCGCCTGGCGCGCAAAGTAGAACCAACTGCCAACAGCTGCCACGAAGACAACTACCAGTGCAGCGCCAATCATCACCGCCAACTTCACATGATGAGATCTGGCCGGAGCGGTTGAAATCGCGGGAGTTTTTGATTCAGGCAATGCCACTGCCGGCGAGATAGCGGGAGCAGGGCGACTGGCCGGTTCTTCTGTTCCATTCGGCACGGCCGAGTGGCCCAATTCAGTATCTCGTTTCAGCCGCTGCAGGTCTGTGCGCATCTCGGCGGCGCTCTGGTAGCGCAGCTTGCGATCTTTCTCAATCGCTTTGTTGATGACATCTTCCAGCTTGAGTGGCACATCGGGATTCAATCGCACCGCGGGGACCGGGGTGCGGTGAAGGATTGAATCGGTAATAAGAGCCGCGGTGTCTCCACGGAACGGCAATGTCCCAGTTGTCGTCTCGTATAGAACCACGCCAAAGGAAAACAGGTCTGTGCGCGCGTCCAAGTCTTTTGCGCTTAACTGCTCGGGCGACATGTAAGCCATCGTCCCAACCGTTGTGCCGGGACTGGTGAGGCTATCTTTGGCGATTCCTGCAGTCGCGTTGGTGGCGAGCGTAGCTTCCGCAGCCTCTGCTTTGGGCGTTAGCTTGGCTAAACCAAAATCCAGAATCTTGGCATGGCCGCGTTTTGTGATGAAGATGTTGGCAGGCTTGATGTCGCGGTGCACGATGCCTTCGCAGTGAGCAGCATCTAACCCGTCAGCAATTTGAATCGCTATATCAAGAACGTTTTCAATTTCCACGGGCCGGCCGTCAATGCGGTGCTTCAGAGTCATGCCGTCCATGAACTCCATGACTATGAAAGCATGGCCGTTTTGTTCATCGATCTCGTGGATGACGCAGATGTTGGGATGATTGAGCGCGGAAGCGGCTTTCGCCTCGCGCTTGAAGCGTTCGAGCGCCTGGGCATCATGGGCCACGTCTTCGGGGAGAAATTTCAGAGCGACAAAGCGGCCGAGCTTGGTGTCTTCGGCCTTGTACACCACACCCATCCCGCCGCCACCAAGCTTTTCGACGATTCGGTAGTGGGATATGGTCTGGCCAATCACGGTAGGTAATCCGTTGCGACGCCATATTAGGACGACCCACAGGCAGCGTCAACGAAGCGAACTCAGGATGGGTGCGCTGCAAAGCTTGCGAACAGCCTCGTTGAGCGTTCGCCCATCACGAGCAGCCATAGGAACACCGTCACGTCCCCGAGGGTGCCGGAGGCCAGATTGTAGGGCGACCGATAGTTTACGAGCGGGTTTGACAGAAAGGTCAGCCAGGTCAGACCCGCAAACGCAATCAGCGCGCCTAGAACTCGAGGTATGAAGGTCGACCTGAAAATGAGGTAGCCGATCAGGAGGCAATAGAATCCGTGAACTAAAGAAAGTGGTACCATCCCCCTCAACAGTGCCATGACCGCGCCGTCCTCTATCGCCCACTACCGAATCACCGCCAAGATCGGGGCCGGCGGCATGGGGGAGGTCTACCGCGCCACCGACACCAAACTGGGCCGCGATGTGGCGCTCAAAGTGCTGCCACCGGAGATGGCACGCGATGCCGAGCGCCTCGCTCGCTTTCAGCGAGAAGCCCGCGCAGTGGCAGCCCTAAACCATCCACACATCGTGACGATTTTTTCAGTCGAGGAATGCGACGGTGTCCACTTTCTAACGATGGAACTCCTCGAAGGGCAATCGCTCGACCGTCGCATTCCTTGCGGAGGACTGCCAGTTGACCAAATCGTCGAAATTGCAAGCGCACTGGCGGAAGCACTAGCGGCCGCGCATGAAAAAGGCATCGTGCACCGTGACTTGAAACCCGCCAACGTAATGGTCACGGACGAAGGCCGCGCTAAGGTGCTGGATTTTGGTTTAGCGAAAGATGTGCGTGTCGGTGCTCCCAGCGACGCCACAATGACCTCCGCTGGTCAAACCCAGGCCGGCATCGTGATGGGAACGCCGGCCTACATGTCTCCCGAACAAATCTCCGGCCGCACGCTCGATCATCGCTCCGACATCTTTTCACTGGGAGTCGTGCTGCACGAGATGGCGACAGGGAAGCGTCCGTTCCCGGAGCATTCTTCGGCCGAACTCATCTCCGCGATCCTGCGCGACAGTCCGCCCCTCGTCACCGATGCCCGCCCGGATGTGCCGAGCGATCTCGCACGCGTCATCCGGCGCTGCATGGAAAAAGATCCGCGCCACCGCATCCAGACGGCGCGCGACGTCAGCAACGAGTTCCGCGATTTGGCGCGACAGTCGTCACGCACAACGTCCATATCCAGTCCGACCTCGCACGCCACGGCCACACCCGATTCCGGGGCAGGCCGCGCGGACCAAGGATTCTGGATCGCCGTGCTGCCGTTTAAAACCACCGGCGCGAGCCCGGAAGTCAAAGCGCTCGGGGAAGGTTTGTCCGAAGAAATCGTCGCGGGCTTCTCTCGGTTCTCTTACCTGCGCGTAATCACTCACGGTTCGACGCAACGCTACGCCGATCAATCTTCCGATCTGCGCGCGGTGGGCAAGGAACTCGGCGCGCGCTATGTGATGACCGGCAATCTTCGACAGGTGGCTGCGCGGCTCCGTGTCGCGGTACAGCTGGTGGACGCTACGACTGGCGCGCAACTGTGGTCGGAAACCTACGAGCGGCCATTTAACGCCGAAGCGATCTTCGAACTGCAGGATGACCTCGTGCCGCGCATCGTCTCTACGGCTGCCGACATGCATGGTGTTCTGCCGCGCAGCATGAGCGCAGCGGTACGGTTGAAAGCCGCCGATCAGATGAGTCCGTACGAAGCGTTACTTCGCAGCTTCGGCTACAACGAACGCTTCACCCCCGAAGACCTGGCAGAGGTACGGAACTGCCTGGAACGAGCCGTTCAACAGTCGCCTACGAACGGCGACTGCTGGGCGATGCTGTCGTTGGTCTACGCCAACGAGTACGGGCACTGGGACAATGCGGGGCCGGATTCCATCGAGCAGGCACTTCGCGCGGCCCGAACAGCGGTGGAAGCTGCCCCGCTGAGTTCACTTCCTTACTACGCCCTGGCTCAAGCTCTTTTCTTCAAACGGGAAATCCAGGCGTTCCGGGTTGCTGCGGAGCGGGCCGTTTCACAGAACCCAATGGATGGCGCCACTGCCGCCTTCATGGGTTTGCTCATTGCCTATGCCGGAGATTGGGAGCGCGGCTGTGATCTATCGGAGAAAGGTTTACAACTGAACCCCAATCATCCGGGGTGGTACCGATATACCGCATGGCACGATGCCTACCGCAAGAAAGACTACCGTAAAGCTCTGGGCGTCGCTCTCCAACTCAACGCCCCAAAGAGCTACTACACGCACGCAGTTCTGGCGATCTGCTACGCGCAACTTGGCCAGATGCAAGAGGCACGCAAGGCGCTCGGGGATATGCTCGCGCTGAAACCAAACTACGCCCAGGTTGCACGCGAATTACACAGCCGGTGGATCGAGCCGGATCTCGTCGAGGAGTTAATGGACGGCCTCCGCAAAGCGGGACTGGAGATTCCTTCCGCCGTCGGAGCTGTAACCACAGAAGTCGCAACTTCCAGTTCTGCCGTGAAGGCCGATTCCGGCGCAGCTCGCGCGGATGAAGGATTCTGGATCGCCGTGCTGCCATTCAAGTTCAAAGGTGCCGCTGCCGGCCTGGACGCATTGGCGGACGGAATCACCGAGGAGATCATCACCGGATTGTCGCGATTCTCTTACCTGCGAGTAGTCTCGCGCGGTTCGACTGCAAAATATTTGAGCGAGACCGACGCCCGAGCCATCGACAAGGAACTTGGCGCGCAGTATGTCATGGAAGGAAGCCTGCGCCAGGTCGGGTCTACGCTGCGCATCGCGGTTCAGTTGGTCGACACCACCACCGGCGCGCACCTTTGGGCCGAGACCTTCGAACGCATCTACAAGACTGAAGCCGCCTTCGAACTCATGGATGAAGTCGTACCGCGGATTGTCAGCACTGTTGCCGATGCACACGGGGTTCTCCCGCATAACATGAGTGAAGCCATTCGCGACCGCGATCCCACCCAACTCAGTCCTTACGAGGCGGTCCTTCGAAGTTTCGCGCACTGGCAGCGCGTCAACGCCGAAGAGCACGCCGCATCAAGGATCGGATTGGAATTGGCTGTGAAGCAAGCACCAAACCGTGCCGAATGTTGGGCGATGCTGTCCCTAATATACCGGGAAGAGTACGCCCACGGGTTCAATCTGCTACCCGATCCGGTAGGCCGTGCATACGCGGCCGCGCGACGCGCTGTTGAGGCCGCGCCGTCCAATAACCTCTGCTATCACGCGTTATCTTCGGCGCTGTTTTACCGTAGAGAATTTGAGGCGTCCCGGATCGCAGCGGAGCGAGCCATCGCACTCAATCCGATGGACAGTTTCACGATTGCCTACCTGGGATTCCAGGTCGCCTATGCGGGTAACTGGGAACGTGGTTGTGCTTTAGCGGAACAGGCCAGAAAGCTGAACCCTCATCACCCCGGATGGTATTGGTTTCCTTCTTTGTTCGAAGCCTATCGTGACCGCGATTACCAGGCCGCCCTGGATATTGGGCTGCGGATTAACATGCCGGGTCTTTGGCGCACCAATTTCGCCCTGGCCGCCGTGTACGGCCAACTAGGCGAAAGGGGAGCGGCGAGCAGCGCAGTAAGCGAGCTGCTGGCGATAAGACCAAACTTCAATCAGATAGCGCGCCAGGAACTCGCAAAATTCTGGGACGCGCAATTAGTCGAGCATCTAATCGAAGGACTCCGCAAAGCAGGGATGGAAATCTCAGCAGGATAGATGTCGTAAGAAGAACTCTTGCTATTCACGTCCGGTAATTCTCGTGGAATTTGTTCATGAGCAAGTCGATGGGATCGTACTTCTTCTTCACATTGAAGAACTCATCGATCCGTGGATAGGATTTCCGTAACTGTTCCGGTGAATAGAATACTGGTCAGGCAGGTAATGACTGCCACCTGCCCTTTGCGTAGGCTGCAACTAGGGGGTTTAAGGACGATCTCAATCTGGAAACCCGGATTCGATTCCCGGTCCTACCAAGTGTTCTTTTCGGGGATACTTCGATCCGCTGAACCTTGGCGGGCCCTTTTGAGCAACGCAGAATGCCTCGCGTTTCATATCTTGGACTCTTGCCTGCCTAGGACTCCCCCAAAGGGCGTCTGGTACGTCTAATGGACGATGTTTATCTTGGTGATGCTTGAGATTCACCGTCTTCGGCGCAAGCCGGCTGCGTGTGTTAGATTGGTACGTTCCAGAGAGAGCAAGCCAACCTAAATGCGACAAAACCTTTCGTGTGCCTTCGCTTCGTTGCTGATCGTGTCGGCAGCATGCGTCATTCCGTTGGACGTTTTTTCATCCAATGCGCAGGAAAGCGTACTGCTGTCGACCATGCAGCAGGAACTGAAACGCGCGACTGCGTCTCTTTCGAAGACCGATCCAGCTCCCTATTACTTAAGCTATGCCGTCACCGATTCCGATGGCACGGCGGTAATCGCGTCGAACGGAAGCGTGGTTTTCTCGACGAGTATGAACCGGCGCCAAGCGGATGTGATGATGCGCGTGGGAACCATCGCGCTTGACAACACACACAACCAGAGCCGCGGATCGGGAATCGCTTCGGGGATGTTGCCGCTGAACGATGATTCCAACGCGATTGCGCGGGTGCTCTGGCAGCTCACCGACCGCGAATATGAACAGGCTTCGGCGGCCTTTTTGAAAGTGAAGACCAGCAACGCGGTGCAATCCGAAGAAGAAGACAAGTCTCCGGATTTTTCCAAGGAATCTCCGCAAGATCATCTGGACGCGTCGCAATTGCATGACGGCTTCAGCCAGAAAACCTGGGAAGACCGCACACGCACGATTTCGGCTGGATTCTTGAAGTACCCGGAAGTCTATGAATCGTTTGTCTCATTTACGGTGGCTGCCGACCGATCGTATTTGGCTACCAGCGAAGGAACCGCCTTGATCCGGCCGAGCGCTGTAGCACGTCTGGTAATTCAGGCGCAAACACGCGCTGACGATGGCATGGAATTAATGCGCGTGGAGTCGTTTCAGGCGGCGTCGGCGGATCAGCTTCCCTCGAATGCGGAACTTGCAGCGAAAGTCCAGAAGATGGCGCTGGATTTGAAAGATTTGCGCGCCGCTCCGGCTGCCGAGCCATACGCTGGGCCGGCGATGCTTTCCGGGACGCGCCTCCGCCGTGTTCTTTCATGAAGTTCTCGGACACAGGCTAGAGGGTCACGGCAGCGCGATGAGAATGAAGGTCAGACGTTTACCAAGAAAGTGAATCAGCTGGTGCTTCCTGCTTTTCTCAGTGTCACGCGACGATCCGACGATGACGGAACTGAACGGCGTCAGGCTGGCCGGTCATTACGATTATGACGACGAAGGTGTGCCCGCGGCTCGCGTGGACGCTGTCGAAAACGGCGTGCTCAAGAATTTTCTGATGTCGCGGATGCCGATCAAGAATTTCAGCCAATCGAACGGACATGGACGCAGGCAGCCTGGGCTGATGCCGACCGGGAGGCAAGGGAACTTGATCGTTACTTCCACGAATATGGTGAAGGATAGCGAACTGCGGCAGAAGTTCATCGAAGAGATTAAAAAGCAGGGAAAACCCTACGGGTTGTATTTCGACGATATTCAGGGGGGATTTACGCTGACGCAGCGCGCCGCGCCGCAGGCGTTTCAGGTGCTGCCCGTGATGGTTTACCGCGTGTACGCCGATGGCCGGCCGGATGAACTGGTGCGCGGCGTGGATATTGTCGGGACACCGCTGCTGTCGCTGAATAATATTGTTTTAACGGGCGACACTTTGCAGGTGTTCAACGGAATTTGCGGCGCGGAATCGGGACAGGTCCCTGTGGCCGCTGCGGCCCCCGCGATGCTTTTCTCCGAGATCGAAGTCCAAAAACGACGACGCGGGACGGAACGGCCGCCAATTTTGCCTCCGCCCGGTTTTGAATCCGCTCCATCGCACGCTAGCGCGAATCCTGCGGCGGCAGCGCAGCCATGAACAACACACGACGTGCAACTCAAGGTCTTGGTCTTGCGGCTTTGGCCATTGTGATTTTTGCGGGTTCTGCAATTCCCTTACACGCGAAGCAGGGATCTGGCGCGACCGCTGCCACTGCGCCGGACAGCTCGATGGCCGATCCCATCCTGAAGGCCATGCGCGAAGAGCTGGATCGATCGAAATCAAAGCTCAAGATGGACAATGTTGCGGCGCCCTATTACATCGAATATCGCCTGTCGGACGTGGATGAGTATGACGCGGAAGCTGCGTTCGGAGCCTTGCGGCAGGATCAGCGCGTGCACGGCCGCAGTTTGCGTGTGGTGGTGCGTGTAGGCGATTACAAGCAGGACAGCTATTACGGTCCGGGCACGGGAGTGGTGACCTTCGCCCCGCTCGATAATGATCCGATCGCGCTGCGTCGTGAATTGTGGATTGCGACCGACCGCGCGTACAAGATTGCGAGCGAAGCGCTGGCGTCCAAGAAAGCGTTGCTCAGCCAGTACACCGCCGACCAGCCGTTCGATGATTTCGCGCGAACGGCCGCGATCGAATCGGTCAAACCCGTAGCAAAACTCGATTTCAAGGCGCAGGCATGGAAGGAAAATCTGGAGAAGGCGACCGATCTGTACCGCAGCGATTCGAAAATCCAGTCGTTCAATGCCTTTGTTAAGTTTCGCGCGGTCAACGAATACTTTGAGAACAGCGAAGGCACCAGCGTCAGACAGGGATACGCGGTTTACTCGCTCAATCTTTCGGCGGAAACACAGGCCGAAGATGGAATGCAGCTGGGGAGGTCTCCTTTTTATGTAGCCAGCACAGCGGAAGAATTGCCGTCGCAGGAAAAATTGCTTGCGGATACGGCCAAGATGATTCAGACGCTCAAAGAACTGCGCGACGCGCCGGTGGTGGAAGAAGATTATCGCGGCCCGGTTCTTTTTTCGAACGATGCGGCGAGCGATATTCTCGATGGAATGATCGGTGAGAATATTTTGGGAATCAGGCCCAAGCCGGGAGCTTCGGCGCGGACTGTGGGGGAGTTTTCGTCCAATTACAAGAGCCGCGTTTTGCCGACCTTCTTGATCGGTTGTTGATGATCCCACCATCAAGGCTTTCGACGGGAAAGACTTTGGTAGGCAGTTACGAAATCGATGAAGAGGGCGTTCGCGTCGCGCCGCTTCCTGTGATCAAAGACGGATTGCTAGTCACCTATCTGCTCGGGCGCGAACCTATTCGAGATCTCGCCGATTCGAACGGGCACGGCCGCGCGGCGCCGGGACAACCGCCTTCGCCAAACATTGGCAATTTGATTTTGCAGGCGACGGAAACCAGCTCTCCCGATGAGTTGAAGAAGAAATTGATCGAGATGTGCAAGCAGGAGAATAGGCCTTACGGCTATTACGCGGAGACGCTGGTGGGATTTAATCCGAGGTTGTTGTATCGCGTTTACGTGAGCGATGGGCACGAGGTATTGGTGCGCGGCGCGATTTTCAACGAATTGGATACGCGCACACTGCGTAACAACCTGGTAGCTGCGGGCAACGACCCGCTGGTAAGTAATCGCGAAGGCAACGTACCGACCACGGTCATTTGCCCTTCGGTTTTGTTCGATGAGTTGGAGGTGAAGCGAACCGACAAGAAAAACGCCAAGTTGCCGGAATATCCCCGCCGCCTGGGCCTCGCGTTAGACACTTACAAGATCCAACATCCATCCTGTAGACACGCTCCGGTTTCACCAGAGCGTTTTAAGCCAAAGGCTGCAATGCCGCGCTGACGGCCGCTACATTTCAGCCATTTCGAATCTACTGATTCTAACGGTTTGGGAAATCGATAGCGCAGGCCGATGCGCGCAACGATCGGCAAGCCCAGCTGAGGAATCGGAGTAGCGGCCGTGGAATATTTTTCGTTGAACAGGTTTTCGCCTGCGCCGAAGATTTGGATGCCCCGGCCAATCGCGCGTGAAGCCATTGCATCCAATACAAAAAAGTTTCCAAGCGGAAACTGGTTTAGATCGTCGTCGAATTGTTTGCCAATAAAGCGTCCATCGACCGATATGAACACGATTCGGGGGTTGGTATAGCGGGCCTGGAATGTGAACGAGTTGTGAGGGACTTGCGCCACCCACAGACCCACGAGAGATGTAGTCGCGGTGCTGCCCGGAAAACTGACTACCCTTGAGTTTACAAACTGGTAGCCCGCGGACAAATCGAACTCGCCGGTGATGTGTGCCGTGGCTCCGGCCTCGAATCCAGGCGCACTGGTTCGTCCCAGGTTCTCACGGATGCGTGCGATCACGTTGGGAGTGGGACTGGGCAGCCCGGAAGCGCCTTTGGTGGCGGCATGCAGGTGACGTTGGCTACCGGATCGACAATCTGGTTGTAGAAAAACGTTCCGCGAATCTCGAGATGGCGGTTAAATCGTTCAGCGAAATTCCAGTGTCTCCGCCAGTCAAGTGCTCTGCGCGCAAGTCTGCGTTCGCCTGGGTAGTGGTGTTGCCCTGGCGGAATGATCGTACAGTTCGTTCAACGTCGGAGCGCGGAACGCGCGATACACGGAAGCATCCCAGGAAATTCGGAATTGATCTTGGTGATGCAGCGTCGCTCGCGGACTAAATGCATTTTGGCGAACGATCGTCGAACACGGTCTGCGCCGGAATTCCAGTTGAGAGCGGTATGTGCACGATGGACGCGTCGAAGTTGCTCCAGTGATCCACGCGAGCGCTAAGCGATAGCATCCAGCGGGGCGTGATCTGTATCAAGTCTTCGCCGAAGAATCCCAGGGCGCGCTGGCGACCGCCCGACGATTGGTCCGCTGAAGGCTTCCCTTTGGCCAGAAGTATGTCGTGGCTGGCGCCGATTTCTTCACGGTCATCAAAGCCGGCAACCAGGGTCTGACGCTGTCCCAACTGCCGTGACCACAGCGCCGACCCCCCCACGCCCTGCGATGGAACCGTCTGCAGATCGGTTAGCGTTTCGGTGTCACGTTGAGTAACCACAGACGTCACCGAGGAAAAAGTTTGGTGATATGTTTGAACGTCCGCATAGAAACGAAGCGTGAGCGCACCGAAATCTCCGAGCTGCAGGTTCGCGCCGAGAGCGCCCTGACCCAGTTTCGTGTCATTCCTCTGCAGCACCGTGCCGTTTCCCCGAGTTTCGTCGAGGTACCAGCCGCGGGCAAAGATTTCGCTTCCGTCGCCGATTTTGCGGCCGACCATTAAGTCGGCAGTGCCGTGTTCGGACCCGGCTTTGGTATCGACAGGACCACGATCGGCTTCCGGCGTGAGCACGTAGCCATCGGTGTGAAATACTTCACCGCCAAATGTGGATTCCCATTTGCCTTTCTGGCCGCCGGCCCAGAGCGACAAGTCCGGGGTTTTCTGGTTGCCGTAGGAAGTTTCCAGCGAAATTCCCGCGGGCTCCGCCGGACGCGAAATAAATTGCACAACTCCGCCGAGCGCATCGCTGCCATAGAGGCTGGACGCGCCCTCCTGTGCGATCTCCACATCTGCTACGGAGTCGGCGGGCACACGGTCCCAGTAAACCCATCCGCCGAACGGATCGTTGAGCGGAATTCCATCTTGCAGAACCAGTGCGCGGCTTGCACCATTCGCTCCGAGACCTCGCAACGACACGCCTTGGGTTGTTGGGTTCGCCACGCGGCTGCCCGAGCGGCGATAAAGACTGAAGCCCGGCACCTGGCGGAGCTGATCATCAAGCGTCAGCGCGGGAGTCTCCTGCAAATCTTCCCGCGTGATTTGCACGTCGCTGACGGGCACATCGGTCATAAGCGTGGCGGCACGATGGGAGGTGACTTCCACTTGCTGATTCAGAGTCGAAGCTGTAAGCGTGATCTCGAGGTGGGCAGGCGCCGACGCGGAAGCGTTCCATTGCGCAGTGACGGGTTTGAAGCCTTTTGCAGCAATGACCAGAGTCCCTGATGTTTCCGGAACATTTTCAAAGCTAAATGCGCCAGACGTATCCGTCACTGTTGACGCCGAGAACGACTTGGCGTGCAGTTCGACTTGCGCTCCGGGAACAGACGCACCACTGGAATCGCGCACATCGCCTTGGACGGTTGCCGATTGCGCGCAAGCGGAGCCGAGTGCCAAGAAGAAGAAAAGGAACAGCAAAGCCACGAGAACTTGAGCGGAGCGAACGTAGCGCTGCTGACGGGTTAGCAAAAACTCTCCCTTCGATTCGAACGCTTCTTAAGGGTGACTCAAGCACGAGCATCATAACCCATTCAAATCGATCGGACGCCAGAACCACGCCGGGTGTGCTTACGGCAGCCCTTAATGCCCGGTATAATTAGCAGGCGTAGGTGCCCTTCAGGAGAGATAGAGCATGGCGACGGCTCCGCAACGGCGAACGGATCGAGTTTCGCTGACTTTGCTGCTGGAAGCTTCGGGAAAAGACGTCAATGGCGAACAGTTCACCTTGCCCGCCCGTACGCTTCAGATCAATCAGGCTGGTGCGGTTATCGTGCTGGCCCGGGCATTGCGGTCCGGCCAGACGATTCAGATCAGGCGGAAGGCTCCGAATGAGGCGCACCGGGGGAGCGAGGGGAGAATCGTAGACCAGTTGGGAAAGCAGGATGACGGGAACGCTTATTCCATCGAGCTTCTGCAGCCGGATAACGATGTTTGGGGGATCAATTTTCCGGAAATTCCAGACGACGAAGCCGTAGCGCGGATGTTGTTGGAATGCACCTACTGCCGCGGAAAAGAGGTGATGTACCTCAATCAACTAGAGCTTCGCGGATTCGAATCGACACGCGGCATCGCGCGCCACTGCAAGTCATGCGGCGTGCCCACTATCTGGGCGCAAGCGACGCACGAAGACGAAAAGAAAATTGCGACGCGAGCTGCTCGCGGCCGCCGCGGCCAGCCTACTGCAGGAGAAATCCCCACCGGCGGCGAACAAAGAGAGCGACAGCGCTTGCGTTTGAAAACCAGACTGACAGCGTGCATCCGCCAACCAGCGACGGACGACGAATTGGCAATTTGCGAGGACATTTCGCCGGTGGGAATGTGTTTTCGAAGCAAGCGCCGTTATGATGCGAAATCCGCGCTTAGCGTGGCCGTGCCCTATTCACCGCAGGCAGCTAATATTTTCCTTCAGGCGCGGGTGATTTACAGCGAAGAAATTCCCAGGGCTGGCATGTTCCGCCATGGAGTCGAGTATTTGAAACCCGCGCCTCCTCAAACATAGCATTAGAAACTTTAGTGGACCGCGACCGGCGCTTCATCCCCGCTGCGGCGGTGCAGGTAGTGCATGGCAATGTTGAGATGCACGTTGCCGGCGGGAGTTTCGAAGCACAAGATTGTCGCTTCTGAATCGTGACCTGCTTTTTCGCATTGCTCCTGGGAAAGAACCTCCGGCGGTAACACTTTGAACTGAAAGCCTGCGTCGTTAAGCTGGGTGACAGCGTTTCCGATGACCATGTTTGCCAGTTCACAGACCGTTTCCGAAACGATCGCGGCGCCTGGATCCACTTGTCCGCCTGCCAGGTAGCCGGCGACCTGAGCTGCGGCGCGCGGTTCCATATCCAGGATCACTCGGCCTTCGATTTGGCCTTTGAAACAGACGGCTGCCGCTGTTCCCTTTCGCCTGTAGCCTTCCTCTTCCATGGTGAGATCCACGATCTTCGCGGGAACATTCATCATCTCGGCCAGCACGGAATCCAACGAGCCGATGAAAGGTTGAATCAAGTCCATCCTCATCGAGAGGTCTCCTGTTCGGCGCCGACTGCGGCCGTAACGCCATCGTCATTGAGCACGTAACGTATGATTTCGTACAGTGAATCCGCCTTAACCGGTTTTTGCACGAAGTGACGAGCGCCCTTCTGCAGTGCCGCCAGGATGTTGTCCTGGTAACCAACCGAGGAAACCATGACGACGCGTGCGTCGGGATGTTCCTGCACGATACGTTCGACGGCTTCGATGCCTTCCATTTGCGGCATGGTGATGTCCATCAGTACGAGGTCCGGCAGAGTGCGTGAGTATTCGGTAATAGCGGTCAGACCATCGCCGGCCTCTCCCACCACCGTACCCCCGAAGGATTCGACCATCTTCGCCAAACTCTTGCGGGCGAAAACGGAGTCGTCCACGATCAGGTAGCGGACGGCCTGACTGTCCTTTTTTCGGGTCAGTGCTTCAAACTGTTTCATGACGATCTCCTTCGTGGTCCTGGCTCACCGGCAATAATTTCCGCAGCCGGACTTTCAGAAGTTGTATCCGTGCGCGGCCGCTCGGAAGAGCACCTTGCCTGCAAGACACTCGCTATATTGGGAAGCGAAACGACACGCCCGGCGAAACCGCGTGTGATAGCGGATCGCGGCATGCTATCCACCACGCACGTATCCGGACTTTGCGCGATGGTGGTTCCTCCGGCAGCTTGAATGGCGCCCAGGCCGGCTGCACCATCGTCTCCCATTCCGGTCATCAACACGCCGACTGCATTGGGTCCGAATTCCTGGGCGACGGAATGGAACAGAACGTCGCAGGATGGCCGGTGGCCATTGACGCGCGGCTGATCGACCAGGATCGCTACATTACCGTGTTCCATGCGGCGAACTTTTATGTGCCGGTTGCCGGGACAGATTAAGGCACGGCCCGCCAGCAACAAATCCCCGGATTGTGCTTCCTTCACTTCGATCATCGATGATTCATCCAGCCGGTGCGCAAACATCTCCGTGAAACCTTCTGGCATATGCTGAACCGCAATGATGCAGCCGGGAAAATCCGCTGGTAGTTGCGAGAAAACGTATTGCAGCGCATTCGGGCCGCCGGTGGAGATGCCAATCGCAACGATTGCAGTGGGCCAGTGCGGCATCGAGGCGCGACGTGGCTCTTTCCGTTTTGGCGCAGGCGTGGGGATGATCAATTTAGGCGCGCCCGAAGCCGCCGCGACTTTGATCTTGAGTGCCAGCTCGGAAGCGATCTGTTCGATGCGGCCGGAGGCTGCATCCGGAGGCTTGGTGACGAAATCGAAGGCCCCGAGAGACAGGGCTTTAAGCGTGATCGAAGCCCCACGCTCTGTTTGTGCGCTGAAGACGATTACCGGAACCCTGTGTTTGCGGGTGATCTGGCGAAGCATCTCGATGCCGTCCATCCGCGGCATGTCCAGATCGAGCGTCACGACGTTAGGGCGAAGTTCGGCAATTTTTCTCAAACCCATCTCGCCGTCCATCGCTGTGCCGATTACCTCGATCGACCCATCGCGCTGCAACACTTGTGGTATCAGTTTTCGCATCAGCGCTGAATCGTCCACCACGAGCACTCGGATCTTTTCGTCGCTCATGCGATGGCTCCGAGCGCCGGAATACGCGCGAGATGCAAAATCACCGCCGCAATATTCAGAATCAGGACCACTGTGCCATCTCCCAGTATCGAAGCACCGCTTACCAGGGGAGAGCTCACCAACTTATCTTCGAGCGCTTTGATAACCAGCTCTTCTTCGCCTACCAGATTGTCGACGGCTAGCCCAAAGCGACGGCTTCCTGAGCCGATGACGACCACAAAGATGCGTTTGCTGACCGCACAGACTCGCTGGGATTCCAGGCGATTCAGCCGTACTAGCGTGAGGACCTGCTGCCGCAGTTGAAATACCTCGTGATCGTCGACGCGATGAATTTCGCCTTCTGTGATGCGCGCGATTTCGATTACCGAAGCCAGTGGGACAGCGTAGAGGCGGCCGCCAACGTGGAACATAAGCGCTTGAATGCTGGCAAGCGTGAGCGGGACCTTCAGTCGAAAAGTCGTGCCTTTGCCTGACTCGCTTTCGATTTCGACCGATCCCTTCAGGTCTTCGAGCGCGGCTTTTACTACGTCAAGGCCCACTCCGCGGCCGGATATTTCAGTCACTTCTCGGGCAGTGCTGAATCCCGGCGTGAAAATCAGATCGTAAATTTCGGAATCGCTTAACCGTGCGCCGTCTTCAGGCTTGACGACACCGCGTTCAATAGCGCGATCGAGAACCCGTTCACGGTCGACCCCGCGGCCATCGTCGGAAACTTCGATGATGACTTGGTCGCCTTCGTGGTAGGCATCCAAGCGGATTGTGCCATTGGCGGGTTTGTCCGCGGCCGCGCGTTCTGCGGAACTCTCAACCCCGTGATCTGCGGCGTTGCGAATCAAGTGCGCTAGCGGTTCGGCGAGTGCGTCGAGAATGCTCTTATCGAGATCCGTATTCTGACCCGCGATTTCGAGCGAGATTTCTTTGTGGCATTGTTTGGCCACGTCACGAACCACCCTTGGAAACCGCCGGAACAGCTGGTCCACCGGGACCATGCGGATTTTCATCACCGACTTTTGCAACTCGTTCAGAATGCGCGACTGGAAAGCCAGCGCATCGGAAAATTTCCCGCGGAGCGGATCCTTTGCGAATTTGCGCTCGAATTCGGCGATAGTGCGTTGCAGCATCGATTTGCCGATGATCAGTTCGCCGACCAGGTTCATTACCGTGTCGATCCTGCCAGCATCGACGCGCAAGGTATTTTCGGTAACGGCCTGCGCCAACCCGCTCGGCCCGGGAGCGGCGTGTGATCCTTCGTCTCGCGTTTCGCTGTAACCTGCCGTTTCCGCGGCAACCTCTGCGGCAACGGCGGCTGCTTCGGCCTCGACCAGAATGTCCAGCACGTCCCGCGGAGGAGTGTTGAGGAGAGGAACGCGTTCCACCGAGATTTGGGCGACCACGGACGGCACCTGACAGTGTGTGCGAATCCAGTCCGGAGTTTTGTTACTCGAAAGCGCGGCTTCGATGATACCGCCACTGCTGACTTCAGAACTCTTCTCCGGACGAAGAGCGAGAATCTTGCCGGCACGTTCCAGCGCTTTTTTGCCGAGCTCAAAAGCGGCCGCCGGCAGCAGGCCGTCTGTCGCCAGATGCAGCGCGACTTGATAAACGCTTTCGCCGCGCCTGAACGATTCAGAGATTAGTAAACGCTCGTACTCCGTCCAGTTGAATTTGGCGGCAGCAGGTTCGTGTTTCAACTCCTGCAAAACCGCGCTGCTGGCGGGTTTGCGAAGCAAACGCTGAATATGCTCGCGAAGCGCTGCTCCGATCGGCGGGGTGAGATTATTTTTATAAGCTGCCAGAATTTCATGGAACGTGTCGGCCGCGGTGAGAACCACTTCCGGGATCAGCGCTGCGTGCTGCTTGGCCAGTTCCGGAGTCAGAACATCCTCGAGCTCATGTGCCAGTTCACTCAGCTCGCGATAGCCGCAAGCGGCCGAATCGCCTTTTAATGTGTGTACGGCGCGCCTTACGCTACGAAGGCTCTCGTTATCGCCCGGACGTTCCTCGAGCGCTAGACCGGCATCGTTCAATGCCTGGAGGATTTCCTCGGCGCTCTCGAAGAAAAGATCGCGCAGCTCCGAGGCCCGATCATCGGGAAGAAACGTCACTGAGCCGCCTCGATTCGCTGATAGACGGTTGCGTTGTTCTTGTGAATCATGTGGTAACGGGTCGAAAGCCCGAAAAGGCTTTCGGCGTGGCCGACGAACAAGTATCCGTCGGAAATCAGGCAGCGATGGAACTTGTCGATCACGCGCTTTTGCTCGGCTTCGTCGAAATAGATCATGACGTTGCGGCAGAAGATCGCGTCATTGCGCTGAGGCAAGTACTCAGTTTTCAGATTGTGAAAATCAAACTGAATCAGATTCTTCAGCGCCGGCTTAATCGCGTATTTATCGCCGACTTTATCGAAGTAACGCAGCCGGCATGTGTAGTCGACGGTTTCCATTTGCGCTTCGCTGTAAACTCCCTGCTGCGCAGTGAGTAAAGCCGAATAGCTGATGTCCGACGCTATGATCTCTACCTTCCATGGAGGAGGTATCAGCGGTTTCGGAGTCGGCATATCGAATGGCAGCGGGTTCCGCAGGTAGTAGTAGGCCAGCGCGTCGCAAATCAGCATAGCCAGGGTATACGGTTCCTGGCCGGTGGAGCAGCCCGCGCTCCAAATTCGAATGGACCAATCGCGACGCTCCTGCTTCCGTCTCAGCAGGTCTTCCAGCACGAATTTCTGGAACAATTCAAGTTGCGGCCGAATCCTGAAAAAACTGGTTTCGTTGACGGTGAGATTTTCAAGTAACGCGCCGAGTTCTTGTTTTCCCTCTTTGCTTGTGAGCAGGCGATAGTAACGGTAGAACGAATCGATCTGGCACATCTTCAGGCGGCGCTGCAACCTGTCGCGCAGGAAATGCGTGCGGCGCTCGTCGAAAAACATCCCGCACTCTTGGTACACCAGGGTTTGCAGCAGCCTCATTTCGGAATCTGTCAGTGGAACCGGCACCGTGAGTGTAGACATTCGCTCCTCAAGCTCGCTCTATCGGCGCGTGGCCTGGTATTCCCGCTCCGCGCCAACCGTAACGGCTGCGCCAGCGGATTCGGCGGCGTCCTCAAGACGCCGCAGTTCGCCACGCTGCAGAATTTTTCCAAGGTCCAGCAGCATCACCAGTCGCCCGCGCAATTTCCCGACCCCGGTGATGTAATTCAACTCGCCTTCCTGAAAAACGGCATGCGGGGCTTCGATGTCCGATGGCGGGATTTTCAGTACCTCGGAAGCGGAATTGACGATCAGGCCGATGTTGCGGCTCTCCAGTTCGACTACGATGATCCGGTTTCGTTTGTCGGAGTTAATCACAACTTCACCGAACCGCTTGCGTAAATCCACTACCGGAATGATTCGGCCGCGAAGATTGATGACGCCCTCAATATAGTCGGGTGCGTTGGGAATGGAAGTAATTTCCGGGACCCGCACAATTTCGCGCACGATCGAGATAGGCAATCCGAATGTTTCGCGACCGATTCTGAAACCGACGATTTGCAGTTCTTTTTCCATGTCGGCTAACTCTAAGCCCGGCCAACTTCCACAAATTCGGCATCCGCTTCTCGATTACCGGCGGGGTGACGCGAGGGCGAGCCGCCGGATTTCTGCCGTCGCACCAACGGACGGCGACTCTCCCCGTTGCTGTCCTCGATCGCGAAACGATCCATGGAATCCATCAGAGCGCGCGAAAGCTTCGACATTTGATCCGCCGCCGCCGCCAACTCAGTGGAGCTGGATGTGGATTGCTGCACCAGTTCGCGCATTTTTTCCATGGCTCGCACCACCGCCTGCGATCCGGACGCTTGCTCCTCGACCGAGGAATTGATTTCCTGCGTGATTTCGGTGAGGCGATTGGTGGCCTTGGCGATTTGCGACGAACCGCTGGATTGCTCGGTAGTGGCGGCCCCGATCTCCTGAGAGAATTTGTAAACTTCGGACACCACGTCGGAAATTTTTTCGAGCGCGAAGCTCAAATCCTTATTCAGGACCAGGCCTTCCTGGACCATGGCCGTGCTCTTTTCCATGTTGTCCACCGCTTGGCGCGCTTCCTTCTGAATGCCCTGGATGAGCTCGGAAATTTCCTTGGTCGATTGGGTGGATTTTTCCGCCAGCTTGCGGACTTCCTCGGCTACGACTGCGAAGCCCAAGCCATGTTCTCCGGCTCGTGCGGCCTCGATAGCGGCGTTGAGAGCGAGAAGGTTGGTCTGTTCCGCGAGGTCATCGATGACCTCAATGATTTTGCCGATGTCGTCCGCACGCTTGCCCAGCACGTCGATGATTTCCGCGCTGGACTGAATCGCGTGACTCGTGCGGTTGAGGCCTTCGGTGGCCTTTTCCATGGTGACCATGCCGGTCTGCGCTTCCTCGCGAGAACGGTGCGAAATATCGACAAGAAGCCGTGCCGTGTCCGCAACTCGCTGGATCGATGTAACCATCTGATCGATCGAAGCGGAGGTCTCGGCCACGCTGGAAGCCTGCACCTGAGTGTTCTTGACCACGTTCTGGACGTTGATGCTCATTTCATGCATTGTGCTGGTGACTTCATCGATCGCCGAAGCCGCTTGGACGCTTACTTTGGCGGATTCCTCGGATGCGCTGGCCATTTGCCCGGAGCCGCTGGCGACCTGGGCGGCGCTGTCGCGTACCTGGCGAACCAGATCACGAAGCCCGCGAGTCATCTGTGCGAATGCTTTGGCCATCGTGTCCTGTTCGGATCGCGGCTGGACGGAGACAGACAGCTGACCTTCGGCTATGGCCGCGGATACGGCGGCCATTTCCTTCAGGTGAACGATCATCTTGTTGAAGTTTTCAGCCAGGAGCCCGACTTCATCGTCGCGGTGTATGTCGATGGATTGCTCGAGATTTCCGGTTTCGCCGATTCGATGCGCAACGTCGATGAGATGGTGAATTGGTTCCTTGATGGATTTGGCGGTATAAAAAGCGATGCATCCGCCAAACAGAATGGCGCCTAGGGTTCCCAGAGAAGTAACCCAGGCGCTGAGAGAAGTTGCCGCTGCAGCCGACGCGTTCGATTCGTCGAGCGATTTGCGTACCGCGCGATTAGCATCGTCCAGCACCGCCGTGGACTTCGTTACCCATCCGCCGGGATCATGCTGCAGGTAATAAACCTGCAGGTCTGAAACCGTGGCGTCGCCGGAATCCACCTGGTGGCGTTTGGCCATCATTTGTTTCGCGAAATTCTCAGACCAGTTGCTCTCGGTATCGCCTACCTGTTGTAGCGCGAACCGCAGTGCGTCATCGGCCGTTCTGTTCTCGCCTTGCCTAAGCGTCACCAGCAGATCGGCAACGCCCTTGTTGGTTTTGTCTTCGTCGCGCAGATCGCCGCTGAGCAGGTAATTTCCCAAGTACAAGCGATTTTCCATCATCTGGAAGCGCACGTTCTCGATGGTTTGCACGACGAGAAGCGTGGTGCGGACGTTTTCCCGTGCGACGTATTCGCGGCGCATGGTCGCCAGGTTGGTGAGAAACAGAATGAACATGATCGCGAGAATTCCGCCGAAGCCCAGGTAAAGTTTCTTGCTAATCGTCATTGCAAACGCCTCCACTCCCATTTGAAAAGCCGCCAGCCCCCGATTCGCGCTGGCTAGTCGTCATCTTCTACTGAAAAAGTGAATTCGACGACTTCAGTCGTTTCTTTTGGCCCCGGTTCGTAACGCCATTTTTTCAGTGCCTCGGCTGCGCAACTGACAAGAGTTGGGCTGCCGCCCAGAATTCGCGTCCCCGTCACATGGCCGTCGGGCGCGACAGTGGCCTCGACTTTCACTTTTCCGGTGACATTGAGCTGTTTTGCGAGTTCCGGATAATCCGGCATCACTTTGCTCCGGACTTTTCTCTTCGCGGTTTCAGTTGGCGTTTCCTGCGCCGCCGTGCTGAGTGCCGCAGGCGCCCATCCCCCCAGGATCAGCAGCAAAGTTAGAAGTGCTACGCGAAATCTGTCTTTCCTCAGCACACCTTCTCCATTCAAGGGGACAGGACCCCAGTGCGGAAAAGCAAGGACGGTGCCACCCTGAAACAGTTGTTGTAGTGGAAATCAATCCGTAAACACCGGATGTAAACAACTGAGCAGCAGTGACTTATGTTGGTGGCATGGCTCGCCGGCGCTCGAAGACCGCTGCGCGTTCGTCTCAAACCCCGGCTATAGCCTGGCGGGCGCGTCTCATCCTGCGACGCAAATGATTCCTCTTAGGGCAACAAGCGCGGCAGTTTCCTTGACTCAAATTGAGATCAAACCGTAACGTCTTTATCTTGCATAGGCGAGCGTGCGCACGGCCCCTGATCCTCCATGCGTGCACTAAAGAAAAATCGTGAAGTGTCTCCGCGTCTCACGGGCTCATTCGAGAGCTTGCTTGCGCAGTTCTCCGCAACAACCCTGGAACTGAACCCTTCGCTGGGAACCAGCGAATTCTCAAGGCGTCTTACCAGCAGAGCAGCGCAGATGCTCGGAGCGCGCGCTGCCACTCTGGTTTTGGGTCATGAGCATGATTGGCAGATCGCCGCGTTGAGCGGTCCGGCGCAGCGTTGGGACCCTATGACCCAGAACCGACTGGCCACGCTGCTTGCGGAACAAGCCGACGTTCCGGGATCGGAATTGCGACCGGGATCGGCAGCGTTTCTTCTGGGACGAGGATTGGCCGAAGCTCTCGGTTGGAACGAGCTGGTGGTCGCACGCCTCTCTGGGAGCGAAGGCGAACTGCTGGGTGTGCTGTGCATTGCCGATCTGCCGGGAGAGCTGTCAGAGACCGAATTTCAATTGCTGGAAGCTTTGGCGGGCCATGCGGCAGTGGCGCTCGAGAATGTCAGGCTATTTTCGAAAGTGGAACTGTCGCGCAAGCAGTGGGTTGAGGATTTCGATGCGATCTCCGATTACATCCTGGTGCATGATGCGGGCAATAGGGTTTTGCGCTTGAATCGAGTCCTCGCGGACGCTTTGGAACTCAGGCCGACAGAAGCGATTGGGCGCCGAATCGATCAGCTCGACATACTTGCTGCTCCCGGTAAGGAAGGGAACTGCCCTTTTTGCCGGAACCCGACGCTGGCCCACGAAGAATTCATCTACGAATCGGGAATGCGCACATTCTTGATATCCGCTTCGCGCATAAAAAATATGCCGACCAACGATCTGCGCACTGTTCACGTGATGAAAGACATTACGGACCGCCGCCTGGCGGAGCGGCGCTATCGTCGCGAGCGCGATTTCAACAAGAATATTCTCAACAACACCCAGAGCATGATCCTGGTTCTCGATACCGCCGGGCTGGTGAGCTACGCGAATCGCCGCTGTTTCGAGGCCGGTTACCGCGAGCAGGATTTATTGGGACAGGCGCTGATTGGACTGGTCCCGCCGGCGCGTCGTCCGCAATTTACAGAAGCTCTCGAACGAACGTTGCAGGGGGCCGCGCTCGACAATCTGGAAATCCCGCTGTTTCGTGGCAACGGCAGTACCGGGCAATTTTCCATCAGCCTTAGCCCGATGCGCGACGAGCACGGGGATATCAACAGCATGGTTGTGGTGATGACGGACGTCACCGACGCAGCGGATTTGCAGGCCAAATTGATGCACACCGAAAAAATGGCTGCATTGGGCCAACTTGTTTCCGGGGTCGCACATGAAGTTAATAATCCGCTCGCTGCCATCGTCGGTTTTGCCGATCTTCTGCTCGAAAACGCCCAGGTTCCGGAAGATGCCAAAGAGGAACTCAAGGTAATTTTGCAGGAAGCTCAACGCACCCGGGTGATCGTTCAAAACCTGCTGAGTTTTGCGCGGCAGATGCCGGCCCAGCGCGAGCCGGTGCTGGTGAACACCGTGTTGCGGCAAACCATCAAGCTGCGCGCCTACGATTTCTCGAATCATGGTGTCGAACTGATTGAAAAGTATGACGAAGACTTGCCTGCGATCATCGGCGATCCGCACCAACTGCAGCAGGTGTTTCTCAACATCGTAAACAACGCATACGACGCTGTGCTGGAAACGCGCCGCGCCGGGAAGATCGAAATTCGAACTTCACGCCAGGGAAATCAGATCGAAGTCGCACTTCGTGACAATGGCCCAGGAATTTCGCAGATCGACCGCATTTTCGATCCTTTCTTCACCACCAAAGAAGTCGGCAAGGGCACCGGACTGGGCCTCAGCATCTGTTACGGCATTATTCGCGCCCATCGCGGCGAAATCATTGCGCACAACAATTCCGACGGCCAAGGGTCCACCTTCCTGGTCCGGTTGCCGATCGCGCAAAAGGCCGCGGAGATGTCTGCAGCGGGAGGAACGGAATGACCAGCGCCCCGGACGTTGTCACCAGCTCCACGTCGCGCATTTTGATCATTGAAGACGAGCCCGCCGTAGCGGCGTTTCTGCGCATGGCCCTGGAGCGTCATGGCTACGAAGTGACGTCATGTTCATCCGCGGTCGAGGGCCTGCGCCTGCTTGCTATAGAGGATTTCCGCGGCGTGATTTCCGATTTTCGCACGCCCGGCGGGATTACTGGATCAGACGTGCACGATTGGCTTGCACGTCACCGGCCTGCCATGGCTTCGCGCATTATTTTCATCACGGGCGATATTGCCAGCGACGAAACCATCGCGTTGCTGACGATGGCTGGAACACCATGCGTCGAAAAGCCATTTCGGATTCAACAACTGTTGGAGGCAGTTGAGAAAACCATCGGCAAACCACTATGACAGATGAATTGAAACTTCGCTTCTTGATTGTGGATGACGAGCAAAGCATTCGCCGCCTTTGCATCACTGTCGGTCAAGGACTGGGCTATCAGTGCGCGGAGGCAGAAACCGCCGAGGCCGCGCTGGAAACGTTGGAAGTGAGCCCGCCGGACCTGTTGGTGACGGACTTAAAATTGCCGAGTCTGTCGGGAGTTGAGCTGCTGCGAAAAGTGAAGGAGATCGCGCCGCGCACTGAAGTTGCCATCATGACCGGCCACGGCTCGGTTGAAACCGCGGTGGATGCGATGCGGCAGGGCGCCTACGATTACATTGAAAAGCCATTTCGAGTGGAGCGATTGCGCCAACTTTTGCAGCGCATGGCTGAAAAGGTGCGCCTGGTAACGGAGAATCAGTTCCTGCGGGAACGCGTCGACACGGAGACGCAACTCGATGGAATCGTCGGTACCTCGATGAAAATTCAAGACGTAATGAGAATGATTTCCAGGCTCAAACAGACTCGGACACCCGTGCTGATAACCGGTGAGAGTGGAACAGGAAAGGAACTTGTAGCCCGCGCGATTCATTTTCGAGGTTCGCTCGCAGCCATGCCTTTTGTCGCGGTGGATTGCGGTGCGTTGGTGCCGACGTTAATGGAAAGCGAGTTGTTCGGCCATGAGAAAGGATCGTTCACGGGCGCAGTAAAATCGAAAGCGGGCCTGTTTCAGGCCGCCAACGGCGGGACAATATTTTTGGACGAAATCGGCGAATTGCCGCTGGAATTGCAAGCAAAGTTGCTGCGTGTGCTGCAGGAGAAAGAAGTACGGCCTGTAGGCAGCAACGAAAAAGTGCCCGTGGACGTGCGCGTAATCGCGGCCACCAATCGCGATTTGGAAGTCTCTTATCGCGGCGGAACATTTCGCAAGGATCTCTATTTCCGGTTGAATGTCGTCACCATACACGTGCCGGCGCTGCGCGAGCGACGCTCGGACATTCCGCAACTCACGCATTACTTTTTAGACCGGTACGCGCCGGGTGAAACGATCCAGGTAACGCCCGCGGCCATGAAAAGCTTCTTGCAATATGAGTGGCCCGGGAATGTGCGCGAACTCGAAAACTGCATCGCGCGAGCGGTAGCTTTAGGAAATCATCATACGATTGATGTAGAAGACCTTCCGCCCGCGATTCGGGCAGTTCCGGAGAATGAAGGAACCAGCCCGAATTCCGCCGCAATTTCAATCACCGCCCTCGCAGATTTGGAGCGCATGACCATCCTGCGCGTATTTGAAAAGGCGGGCGGGGACAAAGCCCTGGCGGGGAAAATGCTCGGTATTAGCCGCGCCACTCTCTATCGCAAACTGAAGCTTTACAATATTCCTTTGAGGCCGGTTCACAAGCACGACGTGAAAATGGCATCGTAGAAATAGCCTCCAGAAGCCCGTCCCTTTCCGGGTCAGCGTGCTCATTCTTGAGACGAGCCGTATCACGATGAGACTGTCGCCAAGAATCTGCTGTCGCAGTCCGGCTTTAACCCCAACATTTTGTTCTGTCTAATCGCGGTGCGAGCAGCGTGTTTTTGGCCGCTTTCGTGCAAAACACTCCGGGGATGTCTCTTTGTGTCTGTTGTTGGAATTTCATGTTTGCCATCCTAGGGTCCTCAGCGGGGGCTTGTGGATAGGGAAAAGGGTTGGGCCCATGTTCAGTGGAACTGCGGAAGTCGCCTCACCTGAAGCATCGCCATCATGCATCGAGAAGCTGGCGCAACTTTTCCCCAGCGCTTCGCCTACGCGAATCGCCGTGCGGGTGATGACCCTCGCCACCGCTCGCAGAGAGTTGCAGGAACAGACGGTGATTGAGTTTGGCACGGAGCAGGAAGTCCTGTTTTCCTCGACTTTGCCATTGGAGTTTGAAGACGGCGTGCGTGTGGTGAATTCGGACGGCTCCTTCGACGCCCGTGCAACTGTGGTGGCCGTGCGATACCACAAAGGACGCAAAGCCGTCGCTGCCCGTTTTGTTGGTGAAGTGGGCAATTGGATCATAAAAAGATGAGCCCAAAATCAGACCTGAGTACCTTAAAGCCGCCTTTTGGTTCGGAAATATCACCTGAAGACATCGTGGCTCACTGGTCGGAAGCGCTCGATGCCTACCCTCTGTACGCGGCTCTCGCGACGCAATTCGACTTGGGCCCGTTGCCGCACTCCCCGGGTGTATTGCCTCCGGACGAGCCCACTCCCGAAATTTTGCGGAGCGATTTACGATGGCTTGACGACATTGACGAAAGAGTTCGCGCCTTCCAAATTCGTCAGCTGCCGCCCGAAACTCTGAACGCCAGCGAACAGGGCTTGCGCGCGTTTCTGCAAAGGCAGTTGCGTCGCCCGGATAAGACCACAGCGGACCGCGACAAGATCGATCTGCTCCTGGTCCAATATTTTGCTTTGTGCGCGCCGGAGGAATTATACCGAAAGGAAATCCACCTCAAGGACGTTGCCACCGTACTGCGGCCGGTATTGCACGGCGAGGATGCCACGCCGCTCGAATGGTGCGCGCCGCTCGATCAAATTCTGAATAAAATCGCGCATTGCGAAAGCTTGCGGGACATGATGGAAGGCGGCCTCCTAGAGCAGGGGCGACTGCTGAAAGAATCCGCGGGCGCAATGTTCTACGATCCAGCCGCGCTGGTGGCCTTCTGCCGTTTCAACTTTTTGCTGCGGCGTGCGTTCATTCGGCTGCTGCATGCGGACCTGAGCGCCGTTCGGCATGCAGTTGCAACGCTTGAGGTTGCTGGGGTAAGAACTGTGGACTGCCGCCGCGCAGGATTCTCCGCCGCGGAAAAGACTTCGCAGGTGCGGTATTACACGGAAAACTGGAAGCAGCCTTTTCACAAGGATTACACGGCATCGTCGGTTAACCGGGTTTTCGAGCAGCTTCTTGCATTGCGCGCCGACCTCGAAGAAGCCGTAGGGCGCACTCGTTCGCTGGCGACTCCCTTTGCAGATAGCAAGAATGTTGCGGGGCCAGTCTCGGCGAGCGCCCTGGCGGCGGCTTCGGTGGAAGCAACTCGGTCCAATGCGACCGCCGCTTCGCCTCAGAAAACCGATGGCCCTCTGCTCTCAACCGCCCCAGACCTGACCGAGCTTGTCACCGAATCCGCGGCGAACAGGGTAAAGAAAACATCTCGCGACAAGTTGAAGCCGACGGGTCCGGCGGGAACCGAACGGTGTCTGGAAGCGATCTGGGATCAGTTGACTGCCACTCCCCCCTCCAAGCCGTATTCGATGGCCACGGTCCTGCTGCAGGACAGCAAGGTTCTGCTGTCTTCGTGGGAAGTGGCGGCATTCATGGCCGACGGCGATCAGGAAGCGGACGATCTGCGCCGCGCTGTAGTGGCTCGCGCTCTGCTTGCGGTAGCAACGGATCAGCGAAAGCGTTCTGGCGACTGGAATCAACTGGCATCAGCGCTCACCATCGCGAAGTCAGAAATCGCTTATTTCCAGTGGCGCATTGAACTAGCCAAAAAGGCCAAGAACACAGAAGCGGCCGTGAACCTGGGAATTAGCACCAAGCGCTTGCTTTCATTTGTCGAAGAAGCAGAAAAACTTCAGCCCTAAACGCGCAAAGTTGGGAGTCATCTTTTGAGCCACGCCAGCGTCCTGATTGTGTCGGACGACACCGATTTTGCGCGCACCGTTGCCGCACGTTGGCAGGCACAGCGGCGCATTCCGGAAATGACGCTGACCACCAGTGACGTCTGGCAGGCAGCTTCAGCCGGCGGGTTTGACCTGGTTATCGTTGGGCCGGTGCAAGTAGGCAAAATTTCGGCGATACTTTCCGCGCTTTCTTCGAACACCGGCACAGCGGTGATTTGTGTTTGCGACGACGCGCGGGAAGTCTCCACGCTTTCTACCGAATATCCCTACCCGCTGGTGATGCCGCGTGAAGACGACTGGATTGGAACATTAATTCTCGTTAGCAGCGAAGCCTTACGGCGCACCGAAGCTGTGACCCGTGCCCAACGCGCGGAACGCATGGTGATCGAGAGCCAGCGCGACGCGACTCTGGGACGGTACGTGCTTGAGATGCGACCCAGCCTGAATAATGCGCTGACCTCGGTCCTGGGCAATGCCGACTTGTTGCTGCTGGACCCCGGACAGCTCTCTGCCGAAGCACGCCATCAGGTACAGGCGATTCATGAAATGTCGCTGCGTATCAACGAGATCATGCAGAGATTTTCATCCCTTGCCGCGCAGATGCGGGCGGGCGAAAAAGAATCCCAGGTTGACGCGCTCGATACCGTTGGACGCGCCTGATCCCACCGTTTCGCAACCGATGAGATGCATACATTTGCGCTGACGCTGCCGCGCCGAAGGTTGGGAGTGCCAGATCAAATCCCGCTGCCGCAACGTCACCGTAATCCCTTGGCGTGCAGGAATTCATGCGCTACGTCTGAGATGTCGCGATGTTCCCCATCTACTTCGTAATTCATCTTGCGCATTTCCGTGTCATTGATTTTGTCGCCTAATTCCAGCAAAGCTGCACGCGCCTGCGGATATTTTGCCAGCGTGTCCGGGCGGACGACGGGTACGGCTTCGTACGGCGGGAAATAATGCTGGTTGTCTTCGAGCACGACTAAATCGCGGGCGGAGAGCAGGCCGTCGGTAGAATTGCCCGCAACTATATCCGCTTGTTTGTCGAGTAGCGCGCGATAAAGCAGGCCCAAATCGAGGACGCGCGGCGGTCCGGCGAACCGGAGTCCGTATGTCTCAGCCAAGCCCTTGAATCCGTCTGGACGTTCCATAAATTCGTAGCCAAAACCAGCTCGCCATGTAGGAGTGTAGGGAGCGGCATCGGAGATCGTTTTCAGATTCAAGCGGCGGGCGTCTTCGCCGCGCACCACGATTGCAAACGTATTATTGAACCCGAGAGACCGCAGCACTTCCAGCCCGAAACGCTGTTTGTATTCAATCTGTACGCGGGAAAACACCGCCGCTGCATTTGATTCACGTGGGTCGCGCAGAATGGCGGTCAGTGCCGTGCCGGTGTATTCGACATAGGTGTCAATGCGGCCGGCTAGGATCGCCTGTTGGCAAATATAGGAACCCGCGAGGTAAAACCTGCGCTCGACCGGCTGGTGCAGGCGCGCTTCGAGATGCTGCGCGAGGATTTCTCCCAGCAGCGATGATTCCGAGAAGTTCTTCGAGCCAACGACGATTGCGCTATGACGGTTTGGACTATAAGAGAAAAGGAAAACAACGATGCCAAGAAGGAGTATGCCAAAAAGTATGGCGCTCCGTTTCATGCGCGCACGGGCCGCAGCCGGCGCTCCAAGAGGCCGAGAAAAAAGTCGGCGCCGAGAGCCAGAAGCGCGGCAGGAACCGCGCCCGCCAGGATGAGCTGATTATTGACCATGGCTAATCCGCGGAAAATGAATTCGCCTAGACCTCCCGCGCCTACGGCCGCGGCGATGGTCGCAATGCCGATGGTGAGCACAGTAGCCACTCGCACACCTGCTAGGATTGTTGAGAACGCGAGAGGCAGCTCAACACGAAAAAGTATCTGGCCGTCGGTCATGCCCATGCCTCGGGCGGCTTGACGAACCGGCGGGTCCACCCCCGAAATTCCCGCTGCGGTGTTGCGAATTATGGGGCAGAAAGCGCGTAGAGAGCAAGTGCGGTGATCGCGAGCCTGTCGGCTCGAGCCCCCAGCCACGGGATGGCCAACAAAAAGCCGAACAGCGCCAAGCTTGGGATGGTCTCGGCGATATTTGCGCTGCCCACAATGGGTGTTGCCAGCCAGGGATGGCGCGCTACCAGTATCCCCAGTGGAATTCCTATTGCTACGGCAAGCAGCATGGCAATGCCCACCAGCCAGACGTGCTCGAGCGTGCTCTGAAAAATGTCGCTGCGGTGACGGGCAAAAAATTCCAGCAGGTTCATTGTCGGTTCTCCGCTTCTTCGTACATCCGCAGATTCTTTAGGTACTCGACTGCAAGCGGCTCTGTAGCAGCGAGGAATTCCTTCGGTGTGTAGACTGCTGTTAATTTTCCGGCGTCGAGAACTGCGATTCGCGAGCCGAGGAGAAGCGCTTCGCCGATTCGGTGAGTGACCAGAACGATTGTTTTCCTCAGATTTTTCTCCAGGTTCTGGAATTCGCGCAGCACTTCCGACCGCGTTAGCGAGTCGAGCGCGCCGAAGGGCTCGTCCATCAGTAGAATGGGAGGATCGGCTGCCAGCGCGCGTGCTATTCCGACACGCTGGCGCTGTCCGCCAGAGAGCTCGTGCGGATAGCGCCGCAGATATTGTCCAGAATCGAGCCCCACCATTTGTAGTAATTCTGCTACCCGCGCGCGTGTCCGTTCTTCGGGCCAGTGTTCGAGTTGTGGTACCAGAGCTACGTTCTGCTCCACGGTGTAATGCGGGAACAGGCCAATTTCCTGTATCACGTATCCGATATGGCGCCGGAGCGCGATCGGATCCGAATTTGTCGTGGATTGCCCATTCACGAGAATTTCACCCTCGCTGGGTTCCAACATTCGATTGATCAGTTTCAGCGCCGTCGATTTGCCGGCTCCGCTGCGGCCTACCATTGCTAGAGTTTCGCCACTTTGTACGGTTAGATTCAGGCCGCTCAGTAACGCCCGGCCATCGGCCAGCCGGAAGCCCGCATTGCGGAATTCGATAGCAGTTTGGTTGTTGGGAGCGGGATTCGTCCGATTTTCGTGGAGCATCGATGGACGCGGCGCGAAGGAGAAAGGCGCGTGCGCAAGCGAGGCTAACAAGTACTTATTGGACATGTCAAACCAAGCCGCCTGGCCTACTGCCCGAGCCGGTAACTTCTGTAGAGGGACGGGTCTGGAGACCCGCCCGTGACTTGCTCGAAAGCTCTTGCCCAAAAGGAGTGGCACAGGGTATAACGCAGCGCAAATCCAGCGGAGAATTGTTACTCGACCAGCCGCCATGCCCGATGGGTCCAAATCCAGAATGCCGCCGAAAGTGAATTCGCATTGAACGCACGAGAGTCTGCCAGCGATGGTGCAAAGCGCGTTTCCAGGCCCGCTGCTGCCTCAAGCGGGTTGTGGAACGAAGACCTCGCGCCCATTCCTAGCGATCGGCGCACCTGGGGAACCTACAACTACGCCGCGCTGTGGGTGGCGATGAGCGTAAACATCCCCACTTATATGTTGGCGAGCGCCATGATCGCCGGCGGAATGAACTGGAAACAGGCGATTTTCACCGTCTTTCTTGGCAACGTAATTGTGCTGATTCCAATGCTGCTCAATGCACATGCAGGTGCCGAGTACGGCATTCCGTTTCCAGTTTTCGCGCGTTCTTCCTTTGGGCTGCTGGGGGCGAACGTGCCAGCTGTGTTGCGAGCGCTGGTGGCGTGCGGCTGGTTTGGGATTCAAACCTGGATCGGCGGCGAAGCGATTAATACGCTGATGGCCGCGGTGAAGCCAGGCTGGGACCATCCGTGGGTGTGCTTTTTCGGATTTTGGCTATTGAATTTAGCCGTAATCCTGCACGGCATCGAGACGATTCGTTTTCTACAGGGCATCACCGCGCCACTGCTCCTGATTCTGGGTATCGCGATGCTTGGCTGGGCTTACAGCAAGGCGGGCGGCCTGGGCCCCATGCTTTCGACGCCCTCGCAATTTCATACATTCCACGAGTTTTTCGCCTTCTTCATTCCGTCGCTGACAGGTGTTGTCGCATTCTGGGCCACTGTCGCGCTGAATATTCCGGATTTCACGCGCTATGCAAAAGGGCAGCGCCAGCAGATGCTCGGGCAGGCGCTAGGCCTGCCAACGACCATGACGTTTTACTCATTCATCGGCATAGCGGTAACGTCCGCGACAGTAATTGTTTTCGGACACGCCATTTGGGATCCGGTCTCGGTGCTCAGTCACTTGGGGAATCCGTTCGCGGTGGTAGTGGCAATGTTGGCGCTCTTATTGGCAACGCTCAATGTGAATGTCGCCGCGAATGTGGTGTCGCCCGCCAATGATTTCTCGAATCTGTATCCGCGCAAGATCAGCTTCAAAATCGGGGGAGTCATAACCTGCTTCATCGGATTGCTGATGCAGCCCTGGCGCTGGCTTTCAAGCCACGGCAGCTACGTGATGGGCTGGCTCGTGGGCTATTCAAGTTTCCTCGGACCAATAGCCGGCGTGATGATTGCAGATTATTACTTGGTGCGGAAACGAGTGATTGCAACCGACGATTTATTCGAGCGCAATGGCATTTATGAATTTTCGCGCGGGTTCAACTGGCGTGCCATCGCCGCGCTCGTCGGAGGAATCCTGGTAGCGCTGAGTGGCTTGGAGATTCCCGCCTTACACGGTTTGTACCCGTACGCATGGTTCGTGGGCTTTGCAGTTTCGTTTTTTGTGTATTTATTGCTGATGCCCAAGCCGCAACATTCCTGATCACAGTGGAGGGCTGGCCTAGAGAGGCGAAGGACCGCCCGAAATGCAAGCCGTCTTCTGGCGCGTCCTCTGCGGTTCCTCCGGTGGCCTTCACTAAACCCGAGTGCTTAGAAATTTCTGTATATCGCGCAAAACTTTCAGCATCATTGCGTTAGTAAGCTTGCCGGTGAAAGTATTTTGCTGGCTTGGATGGTAGGAAGCGAACAGACGGGGTAAGCCTTCCGGAAGTTTGTAGCTTGCCCCATGGCGAAACGGAAACGTGGCCAGGCTCGGAATCCGTCTCTCGTCCTTGAGCAGACCCAGATACACCCGCATCGCAATGCTGCCAAGAGCCAAAACCGCGCGAATCCGGTGGAGTTCGAGTTCGCGTTCCAAGTACGGCCGGCAATTCGCCAGTTCCGACGGCAACGGTTTGTTCGCGGGCGGTGCACATCGCAAAGCGGCTGCAACATAGGCATTCTGCAGCAGGAGCCCGTCCCCGCGGTGCGTCGAAGTTGGTTGATTCGCGAACCCGGCGCGGAACAGCGCCTTATACAAAAAATCTCCCGAACGATCGCCGGTGAACACACGCCCGGTGCGATTGCCGCCATGCGCCGCGGGAGCAAGACCCAAAATCAGGAGCTCCGCGCCAGGATCTCCGAAGCCGGGAACAGGTTTGCCCCAATAATCCCATTCGCGAAAAGAGCGCCGCTTGGTCTGCGCGACCTGTTCCCGGTAGCGCACCAGGCGCGGACACTTGCGGCAGTGAATTATTTCCTGATTTAATTGATCCAAACCAGTCAATGTAAGACTCTAATTGAAAGCTACCATGAATCCCGGCGAGGTCGGCGGACGTCTACTCCATGAGGTTTCAAGGCCGCCTCGGGAAAGGATGTCTTCGTAGCGTAATATGCAAGTCACCCAAAACACCATGGAAATCACGCCTGAAAAGATTGTCGTTCTCGACGCCGATCCCCGCAGTCGCAAGGATGTCAGTGTTGCGCTGCAGACGGCGGGGTACGACGTCGCCGGATACCCTACCGTCCGCGAAGCCCTCGACGCCATCCACCAAAATGGCGCCGACCTGCTTCTGATCGACACGACCTTAGACGAGTCCGGTGCGCGTGAGGCGCTCGCGACAATCCGCGGCTCAGTACAAACCGCGACAATGCGCGTTGTGCTCCTGGTCGGCGAAGGTGCGGGAGAGCGCGCAGCGGCCCTCGATCTGGGCGCAAATGATGCGATTTCGCGGCCTTACGACACCAAGGAACTGCTGGCACGGGTCCGCGCCAGATTGCGCGTGCAGCGAGCAGAAAATCAGCTCCGCGACAAAATGCGCATCGCGGAGGAAGGCCAGCAGATCGCGCATACTGCTTTTGAAGCGCTCGCGGTCACGGAAAAGATGGCGAACGACGCGGTCTCGCTCGATCGCAGGCTCAAGACCGGATTCGCTGCCGTATTCGCCGTAGCGATCGTAATGGCGGGAATTTATTTCCTCTTTGCGCGCAGCGCGCAGAAAGTGACGCAGCGCTCGAATAGCATCATCGCGCGGCTCGATGGCGGCATCCTGCGGCAGCAAGATTTGATTGCGCAGGCGCGCAAGCTGCGGGACCAGCAGGCAACTGCCGATATCGCTCCCGCCGCCAAAGATGATTTGAAGAAGCAAGCGAGCGATCTGAAGCAGAAAATGGCCACCGCTAGTCCCGACGACGCGGTGACCTTGCGTAAACAGTTGGAAGAAACCAACAGCCGGCTGCAGCGCCTGGAGGCGCAGGGAGAAGCAGCCCAAAGCATAATTCCCGCGGACGTGCAGTCGGTTTGCCTTCTGCATGTGGCGGTGGCGTTCAATGATAAAGATTCCGGCCGCAGGCTGCGTTACGGCGGATTAAACCAAGATGGCGACCCGCTGCAGGATAGCGACGGCAATCCAATCTTGACGCTTGAAGGAAGCGGCCCAGAAGTAAAGCTCGATGTCTTTGGCACCGGATTTGTGGCTGGTCCCAACGGAACGGTGATCACCAACCGCCATGTCGCCGAGCCCTGGTGGAAAGATGACGAGCTAAACGACATCGTCAGCAAGGGCGTGCAGCCGCAAATCTCCGCGATTCGCGCCTATTTCCCCGGTGACGCTCGCGCTTTTCACGCCGAGATTCAGGAAATTTCGCAACAAACGGACCTGGCATCGATGCGCGTTGACATGCAGGGCCTGAAGCGTCCCGTGCTGGCGATTGAGAAGGCCGCCAATCCAGCCATGAGCGGTCAGCCCATCATTTTGATGGGTTATGCCACGGGCCTGGCGGCGATTTTAGCGCGCACCGACGAAGATTCTGCGCAGGAAATCCTTAAGAAGAGCGGGAATGACGTTTCGCAGGTGCTCAACGAACTCGCCAAGCGCAATCTAATCCGCCCGCTCATTACCCAGGGGCATATCGGCGACATCCTGCCGGATAAAATTGTCTTTGACGCGCAGACGACTTCCGGAGGCTCGGGCGGACCGCTTTTCAACCGGCAGGGAAGGGTCATCGGCGTTACCTATGCCGTGCTGAAAGGATTCGGGGGCTCGAACTTCGGCATTCCCATCCAGTTTTCCGAGCCGCTGCTAAAGCAGTCGCAGCAGTAGCCTGTTTCGGGTAGTTCGGTTGCGCGCTCGGTCTTCGTCAAATTGACATTCTGTAGTCCGCACCCCTACCATAGTCCGAGCGATTGTTCTGCTTTGTGCGTCCTGTGCGCTGTCGAAGTCTGCCGCGCTACCCTCCGTGCCTCAGGGCAGGAAGGCGCTACATCAAAATCTTGGTGGCGTTTCCTCATCGGCTGCCAAGGCCGTAGATGAGGTTTTGTCGATCATGGAAACCCGCACGCGTGCGAGCAA
>CAWJGI010000027.1:0-28568 GCA_963842255.1 uncultured Acidobacteriota bacterium
GCCTATTGCAGCAGGAGGCCCCGAATGAGTGGTCATTTCAAAGAAAACCTCCAAGACTTGAGTGCAGTGCCACGAACCTTTTTTAACCACGAGGCGCGAAGCGCAACCCGGCATTTCTGCAAGAAGTCCCAGACCATGGATACCTCCCATTCTGGTTTCTATAAAGCTTGTCAAAGCCCTTTCGGCCGCAAGCGTGTACCAGTCGGCGCTGGCTCGTCCCTGGCAAACCTCTAGCAACTGTTCAACCCATCGAAACACCAGCTCCAAACACCCTAGTCCGCGCCCGCCAAACCATCTACCATTACGTTTGTGACGACTGAGCACTTGAACCGCCGCATCGCCTCAGCGACGGGCATCGTGATGGCGAGCGTCCTGCTCAGCCGCATCCTGGGTTTTTTTCGCGACTGGACGGTTGCGCATCAAATCGGTGCCAACGCTTCCACTAGCGCCTATTACACAGCCTTCACCCTGCCCGATTTCCTGAATTATCTGATCGCCGGAGGCTCACTTAGCATCACGTTCATCCCCGTATTCGCCAAATATGTAGCCGACCGCCGCGAAGACGAAGGCTGGCGGGTCTTCTCCACAGTCGTAACGGTGATGGGTTTCGTTCTAATCACCCTGGTGTTGGTAGGCGAAATCTTCGCGGCGCACTTGGTGAAATACATCGCGCCGGGTTTCAAGCCCGCCGAGTTGCAACAAACAATTTTTCTCACGCGCCTGATGCTCCCCGCACAGATTTGCTTCTACGAAGGCAGCATTCTGAGCGCGGTGCAATATGCGAAAGGCCAGTTCGTCATCCCTTCGCTGGCGCCCATCGTCTACAACATCGGAATCATCATCGGCGGCGTTGCGCTCTCGCCGCGTATCGGAATCACAGGTTTTGCCGTAGGGGTGCTAGGCGGCGCGATTGCGGGGAACTTCCTGCTGCAGATTTATGGAGCGCATCGCGCGGGAGCAAATTTCTTCCCAAACTTCAACGTCCGGCACCCCGGCTTCTGGATGTTCCTGAAACTCTCCATTCCCATCATGCTCGCGCTTTCACTATCATTCGTAGACGATTGGATCATCCGCTGGTTCGGGTCCTACCTGCAGCCGGCCTCGATTACCTGGCTGAGCTACGGGAAAACTTTGATGCGCGTCCCGTTGGGTCTGGTGGGCCAGGCGATTGGCGTAGCGTCATTCCCGATACTTGCGCAGCTTTATTCGGAAAACAAATTCGAAGATCTCAATCGCATCCTCAACTCGACCTTTAAAGCGCTGGTCTTCCTGCTGCTGCCCATCTCCGCCCTAATCATTGCGCAGAGCTTGCCGCTGGTATATCTAGTATTTTCGCACACTCGCTTGCATGGTCCTGACCTTGCGGCAACGGCCTCGGCGCTGGCATTTTTCTCGATTGGCTTATTCGCCTGGGGCGCGCAGAATATTCTTGCCCGCGGGTTTTACGCCACGCGAGACACGATCACCCCTGCGGTCGTCGGCACTTTGACTACGCTTCTGAGCCTCCCGGTGTATTGGCTTCTTGTGCGCCGCCTGGACTATCTTGGCCTGGCCCTCGCCAGCACGCTTGGCATCATTGCCTATACAATAATTCTCTTCGTCCTGCTCTGCCGGCGCACCAGAAATCCCGAAGAAGGGGGACTGCTGGTATTTTTCCTGAAAATGTCGGTGGCGTCGTGTGTCGCGGGTTTCGCATGCTATCGCCTCGCCGGCTGGCTGGAAAATCTGATAGCCTGGCAACGCATGGGAGGCGCATTGCTTCTTTTGGTAATGGTGACCTCCGCAGGCATCCTGCTCCTTGGCGTCCTGCTGAAAATATTTCGTGTGCCGGAACTCGACGCGTATTTGCGCCGCGCCTACGCATTCGGCAGCCGGCTATGATTCGCAGGACTGTGCGGAAGTGCGCAGCGTGCGCTCTTACGACAGAAGGTACAATTTAAGAATGACAAAACCCAAATGCGCGATTGCGGCAATTTCCACTGTCCTGATTGTGATCGGCATATTGCTGGGATGGGCCGGAACCTCTCCCGCTCAGACTGATTCAGCGCTCGCCGCACGCATCCGGGAAATTACCAGCCGCCCCGAATACAAACATGCCAGCTTCGGCATCGAAGTCTATTCGCTTGATGACGACAAAGTTCTCTATGCTTTCAATCCTCAGCAGCTTTTCACTCCCGCCTCCACGACTAAGCTGCTAACCGAGGGCGCGGCGCTGGAATTTCTCGGTGCAGGCTACCGATTTCATACACGCGTTTACCGCACCGGTCCGATAACGTCTGACGGCAGGTTAAATGGAGATCTGATCCTGGTTGGGTCTGGTGATCCCAATCTGTCGGGGCGAATTCAATCTGATGGAAGCCTGGCATTTCAAAATGAAGATCATTCCTACGATGGCAGCCTGGACACAAAAGCAGTCGCAGGCGATCCTCTCCTCGTGATCCGCGAATTGGCGGCGCAGGTTGCGGCGAAAGGAATCAAGCACATCTCCGGCCGGGTTCTGGTCGACGGCACGCTTTTTCCGGAAGGCGCCCGTGAAGACGGCACGCAAGTCGTAATTTCACCAATCGCCGTGAATGATAACATCATCGACGTCACCATCTCGCCCGGGGCAAGCGAAGGGGCGCCAGTTTCTGTTAGTGTTTCCCCAGCGACCGCTTACATCACGTTTGTGAACCATGCCAGCACCGGCGAGGCCAATTCGAAGCCGCACATTCAGTTCGCCCCCGCAGCCACAAATTCGGAAGGAACTGATACCGTAATCATCAACGGCTCGTTTCCGCTCGACAAACCGGCCATTCTTTACGCGTACGACGTTCCGGCGCCGAGCCGCTTTGCCCAAGCGACTCTAGCTCAAGCACTTCGCGAGCAGGGAATCACTGCGTCTGTATCCGCCTCTGCGGAAAAGATCGACTTCAGCGCGCTGACTCCCTCTTACATTGCGGAGAATCTCGTTGCCGAACATACCTCACCGCCGCTTTCCGAAGAAATCAAAGTCACATTGAAAGTGAGCCAGAATCTTCACGCAAGCATGACTCCGTTTATCCTCGGAGCGCTCCGAACACATAACACCAAGGACTTCGATCAGGCCGGATTCGACCTCGAACGCCAATTCCTGCAGAACGCCGGCCTCGATCTCTCCGGAGCATCTCAAGGCGATGGAGCCGGCGGCGCCGAGTCCGCATTCTTCACCCCGGACTTTATGGTGCGTTACCTGGCGTTCATGTCACGCCAGAAAGACTTTCCGGTATTCAAGAATGCGTTGCCGGTCCTCGGCCGCGACGGCACTCTGTGGAATATCCAGGTGGATTCTCCTGCAGCCGGTCACGTTTTCGCCAAGACCGGGACCTACGGCACTTTCGACGCTCTGAACAAAAAGCTGATGCTGACGGGCAAGGGCCTTGCGGGCTACACCACTACACCTGACGGCCACAATCTTGCGTTTGCGATCTATGTCAACCGAGTTTCGCTCCCGCTGGACGATCCCGACGGTCCGCAGAAAATCGCCGGCGAGGCGCTGGGCGAAATTGCATCCGTAATTTATTCCGCCCCTGTCACGCAGATGGAATCATTCGACGTGA
This sequence comes from uncultured Acidobacteriota bacterium, assembly GCA_963842255.1. Classification (GTDB taxonomy): domain Bacteria; phylum Acidobacteriota; class Terriglobia; order Acidiferrales; family UBA7541; genus Palsa-295. The sequence continues at coordinate 3,579 of CAWJGI010000027.1, forward strand.
TCATCAAGAATGGACACCTGCTCGACGGCAACGGGGGTCCCTGGTACGCAGCGGATGTCGGAATTCGGGGCGATCGTATCGCAAAGATCGGCAATCTTCAGGACGCCAAGGCAGCCAAGGTGATTGACGCGACCGGTCGCATGGTCGCGCCCGGGTTCATCGACATGCTCGGCCAATCCGAAACCGCGCTGCTGATCGACAATCGTTCGCTCAGCAAGCTTTCACAGGGAATAACCACAGAGATTACCGGTGAAGGAGGTTCCATTTCGCCGCAAAACGGAAAAACGCTGGAGCCACTTAAACCCTATCTCGATCACTATCACTTGATGATCGATTGGACCACGCTTGAGGGTTACTTTCAGCGGCTGGAAAAAAATGGCACGCCCATAAACCTCGGCACCTACGTCGGTGCAGCACAGGTTCGTGAAGCTGTGATCGGAGACAATGATCGCGCGCCTACCCCCGCCGAGCTCGGGCAGATGAAGGTGCTGGTAGCACAAGCCATGCAAGACGGCGCGCTAGGAATTTCGACGGCGCTGATTTATCCGCCAGGGCATTACGCGAAAACCGACGAATTGATCGAACTGTCGAAAGTGGCCGCGCGTTACGGCGGCATTTATGCCACGCACATGCGCAGCGAAGGTGTCAGCGAAATGGGCGCGCTCGACGAAGCCATACGGATCGGCCGCGAAGCCGGAATCCCCGTCGAAATTTTCCATCTCAAGGTCAGTGGCAAATCCCGGTGGGGCTCCATGTCGCGGGTTGTGGAAAGAATTCAGGCTGCACGCGATTCAGGTCTGGACATTCGTGCCGATCAGTATCCGTACATCGCGGGCGCCACCGCACTGGCATCATCGCTTCCACCGTGGGTGGCCGACGGCGGCACCGCGAAGCTGCTCGAGCGCCTGCACGATCCTGCGACCCGTGAACGCCTCAAGGCTGAAATGCCAATAGAGCACAAAGATTGGGAAAATCTCTATCTCGATAGCGGTGGCGGATCGGGCGTGATGATCTCCGGAGTCTTCAATCCTGCCTTGAAGAAATATGACGGCGGCACGGTCGCGCAGATGGCCAAACCCGAAAACAAGCCGGAGCTCGACGCTCTGTTCGATTTCATCATTGCCGATAACGCCCAAACAGGCGCGCTTTATTTCATGGCCAGCGAGCAGGACGTGACCTACGCCCTGAAACAGGAATGGACATCAATCGGCCTCGATGCGAACGAGCTGTCGCTCGACGGACCTCTGTACGAGCCGCACACGCATCCGCGAGCCTTCGGCTCCGTGCCGAGATTTTTGGGCCACTATGTGCGCGACGAAAAATTAATGCCGTTGCCACAAGCCATCCGCAAAATCACATCCATGCCAGCGCAGCGCGAACACCTCACCGGCCGCGGCCTGCTTCAAACTGGCTACTATGCCGACATCACCGTGTTTGACCCTACGACGATCAGCGACGACGCCACATACGCGGAACCCACCAAACTCTCGCGAGGTATAGACTACGTAATCGTGAACGGCCAGTTAGAATTCGATCACGGGGCAGTAACGGAAGCCAAGGCAGGGCGCCCGCTCAGAGGCCCGGGCTATCACGCGATTCCGTAGTCAGCTCTCTCTCTGCCGGGCTCGTTGGCAAGGCCGTAACCAAATGCCGTCACCGCGACCGCAAGGGTACCTTCGGGTAATCGACACCTGCTGTGCGGAGTAACCATCCTTTGAAATTCGCAGCATCATGGAAATGATCGAGTGGTGCCGCGAAGACGGTGTGCGGCTTGTGAAAATACCCGCCGGCACAGTCAGAGTGAAACGGAGCGGCGCGCACGATTGAGACAGGTTTAGCGCCTAAGGTCCGGCGCGGATGTGAAAATGAACTAAAATCAATAGGTTATCTAATAAAAAAAACCGAACCTAGGCTGGAAGTTCGCGCATCTGTAGTGGGTAGGGCAGTCCGGCTTCTTTTTGCCGTGCCTGCTCTCGCTAGCCAAAAAGATCGAGGCCCACGCTCCTCGGTTTTCTTGGTGAATGCGCGCTAAAATGGAGGAAAAATGAAGGTCCGCAGGAAAAGCTATATAGCAGCAATCGCCATGCTCGGTTTGTCACTACCAATTTGGGCTCGGACCGAATCGGCACCTCTTCACGTCGACCAGACGGTCACGATCGGTAACCAACAGCTAGGCCCGGGAGACTACAAGCTCGAGGCCAATGATGGCGACAGCCAAATCAGGGTGGTTCGCAATGATGACGGCAAAACAATTGCCACGGTTCCCTGCCAATGGATCGATCTCTCCCGAAAAGCCTCGCAGACAGAGGTCGAACTGAAGCAGAACCAGATCGTACAGATAGATTTCGGCGGCAAAGCCAAAGCCGTTGAAATTCGCTGATCATCCGCAGATTCAAAATAAAATACAGGGGGCGGACTGACATCCGCCTCTTTCCTTTTCCAGATCGCGCTACTTCAAATATTTTGCAAGCCAATCCAGAAACGTCTTGTACCAAAGCTGGCTATTCTGCGGCTTCAAAATCCAATGCCCTTCATCGGGGAAAATCATCAGCTTCGACGGCACGTTTTGTACTTGCAGCGCCGTGAAGAATTCCAGATTCTGATTGTACGGAACACGGAAATCAAGTTCGCCGCCAATCACCAAAGTCGGCGTCTTATATTTTGCCAGTTCCGCAGCATATTCATTCGGAGACCATTTCTTATATAACTCAGGATGCTCCCAGGGCGGCCCGCCAAATTCCCAATCCATGAACCACAACTCTTCCGTTGATCCGTACATGCTTACTTCGTCGTAGGTTCCCGCGTGGCTGATTAGGCATTTGAATCGGCCAGTGTGCGTTGCGATCCAATCGACCATGGATCCGCCGTACGACCCGCCAGCCGCGCAGATATTCGAGCCGTCAATAAATGGATACTTCGCCACGGCAGCATCGGTTCCCTTCATCAAATCTTCATAAACCCGTCCGCCCCAATCGCGACTCACTTCCGCGACAAACTTCTGCCCGTAACCAATCGAGCCTCGCGGATTAATAAACAGCACCACGTATCCCGGCGCGGCCATGACTTGCTGGTTCCAGCGATATCCCCAGGCATCCGTCCAGGGACTTTGTGGTCCGCCATGAATCAAAAGCAGTGTGGGGTATTTTTTCGTTGCGTCGAAATTCGGAGGACGGATCACGAACCCTTCCACCTTCGTGTTCTCCGCGCCCTCAAACCAGAAAGGTTCAGCCGAGGGCAAATCGAGCCGCTCAAGCAACGCGTCATTTTGATGAGTAACCTGCCGCAAATTTTCTCCATCTGTGGTCGCAGCAAAAATTTCCGCGGGCATAGTTAGGCTTGTTCGAGCCAGCGCCAGCATGCGCCCGTCGAGGCTCAAATTAAAATCAGCGTTGAAACCATCGATCACCACCTTGGGCGTGCCACCTGCTGTCGCCGCAATCGAATAAATAGGCATCTCGGCTTTCTGCTCAGACTGGAAATAAATTTGCTTGCTATCCGGAGACCACGCGTAAGCTTCCACGTTCTGGTCGAAATCTTCGGTTAGGTTAATGCGCCTGCCAGCTTGACGATCGTAGAGCATCAGAAGCCAGCGGTCCGATTCGTATCCACCCTGCATCTGCGCGCGATAAGCAATCCACTTCCCATCGGGAGAGTAAACAGCCCCCCAATCGTTACCGGGATTCGTCGTAATTCGTTTCGGTTCGCTCGCGCCCGAGACGGGCACTGTAAAAAGGTCCCCGTTGGTGCTACGCGCTTCATCCTTGTCGGTATTCGCCGTGAAGCATAGCTCGCTGCCGTCCGGCGAAAAGCCAACCGCCTCCGGTTCTTCCAGATTGAACGGCGGCACATCGTAATTGGCGCCGGGAGTCAAATCGCGCGCCGATGAACCGCCATCCACCGACTGAATGAATAGATGGCTGCGTTTGCCGTCCCGCCAGCCGTTCCAATGCCGGTAGAGTAATTTTTCGTAAATCCGAGCCTTCACTTTGCTCTTCTCTTTTGCGGCGTCACGCTGCGCGTTGCAGGCATCATCCTTGCAATCTGGATATACCGACGAAACGAACGCGATCGTTTTGCCGTCCGGCGACCACAGTTCGTTGTCCGCGCCGGTGGAAAGGGAAGTCATGCGCGTCGCTTCGCCGCCTTCCAGCGTTACGAAATAGACCTGCGGCGTGCCGCCTCGTTCGGAAATAAATGCAATCCTCTTGCCGTCGGGAGACCAACGCGCCCGCATATCGCTGCCGCCTCGCGTCAATTGCCGAGCAGTCTCAGCACCGCTCAGCGGAGCTACCCAGATGTCACGCACCGCATGGTTCTTTTCTAAATCCGGCGTAGACACACTGTAGACGATCCATTTTCCGTCGGGCGAAATTTGCGGCTCGCTTAGCCGGTGCATTGAGATCAAATCCGCAAACGTGATCGGACGCTTTTGTGCCATCTGCTGCGGTATGGTTTGGGCGTGCGAGCCTGCCGCCAATCCTGCAATCAACAGCACCAGCACCGCCCCTGTGGCCTTCGGCTTCCGATCCCTCATGGTTCCTCCCAATGTTCCGATATTATGAATATGTCCTAGGCACAAAACGTGTGATCATCACACTTCCAGTTTTCATTTCCAAGAGGTAACCTGACGCCTCCTGGAATTTTGAGACCGATTGCGGCTCGGTCCACCCGATGCTTGCGTGGCTTTTTGTTTTGATTCGCAGATAGCGAGAATCAGCGCCGGGAAAATAGATGCCATGGAAGAAGCCCTCACAGCCCATCGTCTTCACTTCGCGTTTACGGTCACGTTCCATGACATTTTCCCGCAGCTGACCATGGGCCTGGCGCTGCTCATACTCATTTTGAAAACGCTGGCACTGCGCACCGGCATCTGGGCCCAAGCCGCGCGCTTCTGGGGCAAAATTTTCGGAATCAGCTTCGCGCTGGGCGTGGTCACCGGAATCCCCATGGAATTTCAGTTTGGAACGAACTGGTCGCAATTCTCCCGATCAGCCGGAGGCGTGATCGGTCAGACGCTGGCCATGGAAGGAGTATTTTCGTTCTTCCTTGAATCCACTTTCCTCGGCCTGTTTCTGTTCGGTGAAAAGCGCCTGGGTCCTCGCCTGCATTGGGTTTCCTCGCTGATGATGTTTCTGGGCAGCTGGCTCTCCGGTTACCTGATCGTTCTCACCGACGCCTGGATGCAACATCCAGTCGGCTACAAGCTCGGTCCTAATGGCTCATTCGATCTGCAAAGCTACTGGGCGCTTGTTTTGAATCCGTGGGGCATCTGGCAATACGCGCACACCATGATCGGCGCGGTGCAGACCGGATGCTTTACCATGGCTGCTATCGGCGCGTATCACGTCCTGGCCAAGCAGCACGAGAACCTACCGGCAAGATTCATGTAGGCGAGACCGAGAGCCACGAAAGTTACTGACAACTTGAAGTATTAATTGGTGAAATCTCGCAACGACGAGAGCAAGGGCGGGTCTAGGACCCGCTCTGCAATTTCAAACGCGCCGGAAACAAATGTGCCCGGGGGGTTTGCAAACTCAGTGCCTTATCCTATCTTTCCATGTGGGCACTGCGCTACCTGGGCTGTTCCGACGGCCCAGGTGTAGCCATCCGGATCGGCCACGATCACATCGCGCCATCCATGCGGCATATCTTGCGCGGGCTGCAAAATCGCCGCCCCGAATTTCCGCGCCCGCGCCTCGATCGAATCCGCATCAGTCTGAAACAATCTCAACTCCACCCCCAGACCACGCCGTTCGCCACGCTGCAAATCCGCAAACCACGCATGGTGATCGTAGGCATGATCGGCATGCAGCATGAATTCCAAACCCTTCAACCGCAGCGCAGCAAAATCCTCATCCGAGTAGATCACATCAGCGCCCAGCACATCCTTATAGAACGCCAGCGATCGCGATAAATTGCGCACCAGCAAGTTCACCGTAAAGAAGGGAAGCGTGCGCCCATAATCGTCAGCAGCCCTCCAGGAATCGCCGGTGCGTTTCATCGTCATGGATTTCACCACGCATAAAATTCAATTTGCCGCTTCAAGCACACACTTAGACCCCAAAGAAAATCAAAAGGTTTTCTTCACAGCGGGAACATTACTCGGAATTAGGACAAGCATCCGGGGCCGCAGCACGCAATCCATCTAGATCCTGGATCGCACACGGCAAGTGAGGAATATCTGCCCCGCGCCGGCCAGAATCAGCAGCACGCTGAAAGGCCGCGGGAACGTAACAATTCTCTGTGTCTCAATGATTGCTTTGCCTTGAGCGATCTGAATTTCCTGCTTGTGCGAAGGCATGCCCACTTGTGGATGTATTAGCGCGGCGATGCCCGCTGCCAGCAGCAAAATCCCCACAATCGCAATCGGATGAAATTTGTACATTGATTCCAATATACGCCCAACTGCGCGCACAACATCAGGACTTCTCCGCCGCTACTGCGTCATCGGATGCGAAATCTCGCCGAGGTAATCAGGCCGGCTGGCATCACGCACGACGTGCGGATACTGCAACCCACCGTGATAATCCACCCTGCACAACCGAAACTGCGCGCCATTTGAAACAATCAATTGAATCGGCTGCGTCGCTGTTTTCGCGGTGTTGATTGCTTCCCGCATCACATCCGGGCCGTACTGCGCTCCATTCACAGCCACAATCTTCATCCCCGGGCCAATCCCTGCGTTGTACGCGGGCCCGTCGTGAATTACGTCTCTCACGGAACCCTCCTCGGAGGCCGACCATTCCCACGGTCCAACGAAATCCGTGCGCCGGTGAGCTCTTCTGTCAACAGCAAGGTGTCGTTAGGCTGCTCGCTATAAATCAATTTCCATCCGCTCCTTGGTTACTGCCTCTTCGGGCGTCTTGGTGGCAACGCCATCGAGACGCGAACGCAAAAATCCAGTCCAGTCGTAGGCGACCAGCCCGTTCAGCGTCGCCACCACATCTTCGAAGTCGTACGTCTTCAACTCTGGCTGTCCGCCCGCGTCCGCCGTGAAAAATCCGGCAGAAGTCGTCGATTGATTTCTTATCCTTCGTAATCGATCGCAGGGTTTCATCCACGTCCATCCACAGCAACTCGCCCTCTTCGTAAAAATCCGTTCCGCTGCGCCAGTTCGACCAATCATTGGTCGCGTCGTAAAGAAATGGCGCCGCATCCGCCGTATCCTGCAAAGGACGCCAGTCGCGACCCGGCCGGTGTTCGTACTGCGCCACCAATCCCGCAAAATCCTCGCGCCACTGCTCCGGCGTTTGCAGCCCGCTGCGCGCCGTCAACACCTCGCCCAAGATATTCGGTCAGCCCCTCGTAAACCCACAGCAAGTCATCCTTCATGGGCTGCTGATAATTCGGAGTCGCGAGACCAGCTGGCCGCCGGTATTTGCCGTTCCACGAATGCACGTATTCATGCGGCAGCAGCGTACGCGAATTCGATCCGTTCCGCCTCATCAATCAAACTGCGCTCTGCCGTCCGGTCATCGCTCGATTCGTGATGCTCCAGTCCAAAGTGCGCCACGTCGTCGCTAAGCGTCAGCAGAAAATGGTAATCGCGATAGTGCCGCACGCCAAAAAGCGCGTCAGCTTCCGTCACCAGGTTGTGCAACTGCCAGTTGCGTGTCGGGCGTCATCGCCAGCGCCGCCGCGCTGTCCGCTGCAATATCAATTTCGTGCGAAGGCTTCTCGCCCGGCGTCAGTTGAATCGCTCGGTAGTAGCGGCCCGAAATCACCGGCGAATCCACCAGTGTCGTCAACGCCACCGGTGCAAACTCGATCGTCGCGCCATCCTGCTTCGCAATCGGCAGCGCCGTACCAAATTTCCAATCCGCCGGCAGCCGCAAACTTGCGCAAAAGTATAATCTCCTTCGCGGGCAGTGCCCTTCGGATACAGCAGCACCTGGTTCCAGCTCAGTACGTCCAGCGACGGCCGTCGCCGAAGCGCCAGCCGAAAATCCGATGACGGCCCCGAAAGCAGAAAATCCAAATCCGCCTCAAGCGATCTCACTCCCGCTGGCACGTCCACATGGATCGAAAACATTTCCACCAGATCACGCCGCCACGGAATCGTCTTCCCGCCGCCGCTGAATTTCATTCCCGCCACCTGAATGATCGGCCCGTCCGGCATGTGTTCGCCCGGAATCCACTCCGGGTAATATAAAGTCAAGCGGCCCAGCCGACACCGGAATCTCCATATGCGCGTGCAAAATTTTCTGCGGCGCCTGCGACGCGTCCACTATCAACCGTATCGGCACTAGGAAACCTGCGCCTCAGCGCAGCCCTGAGCCACCTTCGCCAGCGCAATGCCGGCACCAACAGCGCATTGCCATCACATCGCTCCTTGCCGATCAGTGCCTCGCATCCAAGCCTCCTAGAATTCACGCATCAAAACTATTAAGTTGAGCCTTCGGTAGGATCGACTTCTTCAGCGACAGCGCTTTGAAAATGGCTGCGAATTAACAATACGAACCTTTGCCGCGCTCTAGAGATCCGACGTCAGTGATTCTGGGCCGCGCCGACCTGCCACATGAGAAAAGCCCAGAACCTGCGTATCCTCCTCGATAATCTTGCTCACCGGACGACCTTCGCTATGCCCCAGCTTCGTGTCGTACAAAAGCAAAATCGGTTTATCGCCGCCCTGCGCCGCCTGCACTGCCGCCGTCATTTTCCGCGCATGCAAAGGCGCTACCCGCGTATCGCTGTCCCCGGTCAAAAAAAGAACAGCCGGATACTTTCGACCCCGCCACCACGTGGTGGTAAGGCGAGTAGGCAAACAGAACAGGGAATTGCGCGGCGTCATCCGACGACCCGTACTCCGGCACCCAGATAGTTCGCCACCAAAAATTTCTGGTACCGCAGCATATCGAGCAGCGGATATCCGCACACGATTGCGCCAAAAAGATCAGGACGCTGCGGTCATCGCCACGCCCATCAGCAAACCGCCGTTGCTCCGCCCGGTAATCGCCAGTTTATCGGGCCGGGTGTAATGATTCGCGATCAGCCACTGCGCAGCCGCGAAAAAATCGTCGAACACGTTGTGCTTCTTCTCCAGCATCCCGGCGTGGTGCCACGCTTCGCCAAATTCGCCGCCACCGCGCAAATTCGGCAGCGCAAACACGCCGCCGCGCTCCACCCACAGCACGGCATCATCGCGGTAGCTGCGGAGTCTCGCTCACGTCGAACCCGCCGTAAGCGGTCATCAAGGTAGGATTGGCACCATCCAGTTTCAAGCCCTTCTTGTAGAACAAAAACATGGGCACACGCGTCTTGTCCTTCGATTCGTACCAGACCTGCTTCACCTCAAATGCATTGGCATCAATCGGAACATTCGGTTCCGCCCAAGTGTCCAGCTTCCGCGTCGCCACATCGTACTGGTAAATCGTCGTAGGGATGGCAAACGATTGAAATGAAACGAACACTTGGTTTCCGCTCCAGCGCGCGGTGAAACCTTCGATGCTTCCTAATTGAGGCAGCGCGATCTCGCCCGCCGGGGCGCCATTCGGTCCGAAAATCTTCATCTCGGCAGCCGCATTATGTGAATACTGGGTCACAAGCTTTCCGCCTGCGAGCCGAAAATCCTCCAGCCGCGATTCACCCTCCGGAATAACTTCCTTCCAATGTTCCTGTGCAGGAGTACCGAGCGGCACAGCGATCACTTTCCATTTGGGAGCCTTGAAATTTGTCGCGAGATACAGCGTGTCGTCGGCAATATCGCCCTGAAAACACCCATCGAGCGATGTCACGACCGGAACGATCGGCCCGCCAGCCTTCAAGTCCTGGAAATAAACTTCCGATCGATCGCACGCGGAGCCATAGAACGCAATCAACAACAAATAGCGCCCATCGTCAGAAACCGACACGCTGAGAATTTTGTCGACAGTGTAGGCGTCGCCGAAAATCCTCACATCCTGCGCCGTATCGGTCCCCATCGGGTGGTAATAAACGCGCGGTCCTTGATCCAGCAGTTTCGAATAGTAGAATCCACTCTTATCGGCTTTGAAGGCAGGCCCCGAAAGATAACGCGCGCGTGGCAGCACATCGGCAAGTTCCTTGCGCGTATTTGTATCCAGAATATGAATGGCAATTTCGTCCTCGCCGCCTTTGCGCACCCCAAAAGCGACAAGGCTCCCGTCGTTCGCGAACCCCTCAAAACTCACGCTGGTAGAGTGATCCGCACTCATCGAAGCCGGATCAACTAGAACTTCCTCCGCAGCGGTCGCACCACGGCGCATATACAAGACAAACAAATCAGCCCCTGCCGCACGCCTCGCATAAAAATATCGTCCGCCGCGTTCCGTAGGCAGATTGATGGTGTCAACCTTAATCAATTCCCCCAATCGCTTCGAGACCGCATCTTGCCCCGGAATTGCGCTCAAAACCGATTGCGTGCAAGCATTCTGCGCATCGATCCAGGCACGCGTTTCCGGGCTGTTTTGATCTTCCAGCCAGCGGTAAGGATCGTTCACGACCACGCCGTGAAGCGTCTCCTTCACATCATCTACACGGGATGTAGGCGGACATTTCAATTTGGCATTCTGCGCGTTCACAGTCGGCACACTTACAATGAAACTCAAAAATGAAAGTAAGAATATTAGGCGGGCTACTTGAAATTCAGTTTTTTTCGCCGTTGCTCTCTTCTTCAAACTCAGCCTCGAGTCCGAACTACCTTCGATTTTGAGCCGCGTCCGCACTCGCGCCGATGCGCTCAGCCGAGCGCTGCCGTCAACGCCCAACCCGCGCGCTAGGTAACCGGCGTGGCCATCTTTCTCGGAGGATTGAAAAACGGCAATTCCTTCGTGGTTGCCCGAACCTTGTGACGTACCGCTTCCACTGTCAGTTCCATCTGCAATTCCGTTCCAGCCGCGGCGTGCTCGCGATTCAAACTAGCCAGTGCGATCATTTTTTTCAACGTAGGCGACCAGGTTGTCGAAGTCGCTTTACCGATCTGCAAACCGCCGCGATACACGGGAACCGCGCTGCGCGACGCCGTGCTCGGCACCTGAGGCCCCAACCCCACGGCATCGTAAAGCCGCTCGACGTCCTCCCAATGAATGTCGAGTCCCATTAAAAGCCGCTTGGCCCTACGCTGATGTTCCGCGGCCAGCGCATCACGCCCGATAAAATATTCTTTCTTCAGATCCACCATTCTTCCCAATCCAATTTCGTAAGGGGAGTATTTCTGCGACTCTATTAACGCCCGCTTGCTGCTGAAATAATCCACTTCGATCAAAATCAACCCGGCCTCGATACGCGCCACGTCCAACGCCAGCATGCCTGCTGGATGCACATCGAATTGCCGCCCCTTGTCCATCAACGCATCCCAAACCCGCGGCGCATCGTTCCATGGAATCCAGATTTCGTAACCGAGGTCGCCGGTGTATCCGGTGCGCGAGATATCCACGTTCACCCCAGCAATTTTTCCAGGTATAAAACGAAAATATCTCAAATTAGCAATATCCGCTTCAGCGATCTGCTTCAGCAAACGCCCGGAAGTAGGCCCTTGCAAAGCCAGCGCAGCCAAGTCGCTCGAAATATCCTCAATCTGCACATCCAGCCCCAGCGCATTCTGATGAAACCAGCGAATGCTGGGATCGGCGGCGGTCCAGCGATAGGAGTTTTCGCCCAACCGCGAAATGGTCCCGTCGTCGATCACTTTGCCTTGCTCATCGCACCAGCAGCAGTAAATTACCTGCCCGACCGCGACTTTATTGATATCTCGCGTGATCACGCGATTCACGAACTTGGTCGCATCCTTCCCGGTGATGCGGTACTTGTACAGCGGCGTTACGTCAATCAGCGCGCAAGCGTTGCGGATGGCGTTGTACTCGTGCTCGTGGTGCATCTCGTATACGCTCACGGCGTAATAGCCAGACCACTCGCGATAATTCATGCTTTCGCAGAGCTTCGAAGTCCGGTCATGAACCGCAGTTCCAATCGGCACAAATGCTCCTATACCAAGAATCGCCAAATCCCGGCGCAGGATTATAGTTCCCGCATCGCGCGCACCGCAAGCAAGGTTCTAGCGCAACCTAATCAGCAGAGTCGTTTCAAAAAGGCTGGAATGGGGCTTTTGCCCCGCAGGAAAGCTCTTCGACATTTTCACGCACCGACCGTCGTCTCCCTGACGCAAAACCGAGCACAGCAAGCAGCTGCACGCTGTCAGAGACCCGCGAGAATATGTCCGAGCTTATCCTTCTTGGTGCGCATATAAGAAGCTGAGTGCTGGCTGAGGCGCGGACGACAGGGAATGCGCTCGACGACGCGAACGCCAGCGCGTTCGAGCTGTTCCACTTTGTCGGGGTTATTCGAGAGCAGGCGGACCGCACGAATGCCCAGTGCCTTCAGGGCTTCGGCAGCGAACTCGTAGTTGCGGGCATCGTCGGCAAAACCGAGGCGGCGATTGGCCTCGACCGTATCCAGACCGGCATCTTGAAGTTCATACGCTTTCAGTTTATTGATGAGGCCAATTCCGCGGCCTTCCTGAGGCAAATACAACAAAACCCCGGAACGCTCTTTGGCAATCTTGCGCAGTGAGAATTCCAACTGCGCCCGGCAATCGCAACGTTCGGACCTGAAAACATCGCCCGTAAGGCACTGCGAATGGATGCGTACCAGCGGCGCCTTACCTCTGTTCTTGCCGCGATTTCCCGATCCATTTACGGCACCGTGTTGAATTGCGACGGCTTCCTCATTCGCTGCGCGGCCTTCGATGCCGAGAACTCGGAAAGGAACGAAGCCTGTCGGCAACTGCGCGGTCGCGACCACACGAGCTTTGCTAGGCTTCGCCGATTGTTTACGGGATTTCATTGGATTCCTGATTATAGCAGGCCTAGTGAAATGATCCGGACTTCGCGGTCGGGCGCGCGCAAGCCGTCCTTGGGGGGATTGACAGTCCGTGTGCCTCTCGCTATTCCGACGACTATCCGTCAGAATGACCGAGCGTTGTGATCTTTTAGCGAACCGCTCGCCCGTCCCTTTACATCGCTGCCAGCTTTGGCTAACTTAGCTCAAGGACTGATCGCGACGCGTAAGCTGCTGCAAGCACAATGAACACACTGGTAGGCACTCAAGAGTTGTTGTTTGCCCTGGTGCTGAAGGTCGGATTCGCGGCCTCATTGGCGGCCTTGCTGGTGCGTTTTCGTTCCTTCCGCAACCTGCTGTACACCGAAAACCGCGATTCCGATCAGAAGGTAATGCTGCTTCTTTTCCTCACCCCGCCGCTGGCAATCGGCGTTCTGCTGCGACTCGTCGGCTATCGTTTCTTCGATCTCACGCTGGAAGGCTCATTCTTGATGGGTTTGATTGGCGGACGAATTGTCGGTCTGCTCGGCGGATCATTGATCAGCCTGCGGCGTTCGGCAATCACGAGTGGCTGTCCAGTCCGATGGCCGCACTGGTAGGGCTGCTGGCGGGCTGCGTACGCGAAATCATGCCCGAGAAAGAAGACATATGGCACTTCGGGCCTTTTCTGTTTCTGAGCATTCCCGAATGGATCTGGAAATTCCTGCGTTCCCGTAAGGGCAACTGGGCGATGCTGCCTCTGTTTGCCTGCGTGGCGGTCACCGTAGGACAAATTGAGTTGGCTCTGGCAGTGCCAGACCGGTGGCTCTTCTCCTATCGCCCAAGCAACTGGGGCTACGCGTTGCTGATCGTGATGTCTTCGATGATGTGCGTGGCCATGGCCATCAAGATATGGAACAACACCCGCATCGAGATGAACCTGGAGCAGAATCAGCAACTGCCGCTGAGAGCGCGCATGGACGCGCTCACCAGCCAGATCAATCCGCATTTTCTGTTCAACACGCTGAACACGGTTTCCTCATTGATTCGTTTCGATCCGGATATGGCACGTGGTGTAGTCCTGAAACTTTCCAATATTCTGCGCCGATTATTGCGCAAGCACGAAACCTTCGTGCCGCTGCGCGAAGAGCTGGAATTCATCGACAATTATCTGGATATCGAGGTGATTCGCTTCGGCCGCGACAAACTGCAGATTTTCAAGGAAATTGACGACGAAACCCTGGAAACGTTCGTGCCCAGCATGCTGTTGCAGCCAATGGTGGAGAATTCGATTAAGCACGGCCTGGCGCCCAAGCTAGAGGGCGGACAAATCTATCTGCGCACGCGCCACTCTGACGGAAGGCTTTTGATAGAAATTTCCGACAATGGGATGGGTATTTCGCCGGAGCGCCTCGCGGACGTTTACGGCGGAGGAATTGGCATTAGCAACGTGCACGAGCGCCTCCGCCTGCTCTACGGCGATCAGTTCAAGATGGACATACGCAGCAGGGAAGGGCAAGGAACCCAGATTCACATTGAAATTCCGGAGCTGGCAACTGCTGAACCCTTTGGGGAACTCTAACGGTTGTTACCCGCATGTACGAGCCGGATAGCGTAGAATCGTGACACTTGACTGCAGCCAAGGCGGCGAATGAGTGAAATGAGTGAAGACACAGAAAAAGACAGTGCACGGCCCGCAATCATTTTACTAATTTTGGTTATTTTAATAGCAGCTTTCAGCCTGAAGTTCGGATTGCAGACTCTCACCTGGATTGAAGCCAAGCTCTGGACGCCAGACAATCCCTGGATCGCTGCTGTACCGCAGCCTTTGCCCGCGCCAGCGGCCCCGGCAGCGCAGCAGAAACCCTCTGAGGTGAAAGCTTTTGATTACGAATTCAATTCGCCATGGCCCGGAAGTCCGAAAATCGTTCCGTCGGCCACTTACGTGCAGTTCCGTTACGATACCGGCCCAGTGATCGTGTTCTACGATCCGGAATCGCAACTGGATACGCTAGGCTCGATGAAGGCTTCGAATCCCGCGGAATATCAGAAATTCGCGGCGGTATTTTCGGAAAAACCGCTGAATTCGAATTTCGAGTTGTACCAGGCTGTGTACGACGCTGCTCCCGCGCAGTTTTCACCTTTTATGTCTGCGCGTGAGGCGCTGCGAGGGAACGTACTCTTGCTCTGGAAGCTGTCGTTCGGCTTCGACCTTCCCACTGACGGACAGTTTTATTCCTTTGACCGGGGGAAGGTTCGAGGGTTTCAGTTCGGCGATCCGGCCAAACAACGCCCGGTCGCCGTGCGAGTATTCAATGATCGCGACCGGCAGTTCCGATTTATCTTTGCAACCGCGGCCGGTTCAAGCGGAAGACTGACGCAGGGCGACATCGACGGTGTCGTCGAAACCTTGCAGCCGGTTCCTTTCGCGGACCGCCCCTGAGACCGTGACCGCCTCTTCGAGTGTTAACTCTTTTCCTCTTCGATGGTCTTGATGCGAATTTCGTCCACGCGGCCATCGAGAACGCCAGTCACGCCCACGCGCTTGCCGATAAATTTTCCGGCCTTTTCCTGGTCGTCGAGGTGATACCAAACATTATTGGTGTCATCTCTCAGGACGAACATCTGGCCGTTTTTGGATACGATCACTCCAACAAATTTTTGAGGGGCTTGTGATTTAGAGTCAGCTTGCTGCGGCGCAGCAGACAGATTTGGGCCGGCGGCTGGGATCCCAGCCAATAGTAGAAACCCCATAAAAGTGACCGCAAATGACTTTTTCATGCTCTCTCCGTTTGAGGGCGTTTTGGACCTCAAGGTGAGTAGCATGCGCGTTGCCACACCCAGGGCGCCATCCTATTGATAATTAGTGAGTTTGCGGGGATGCAGGCATTCCTGTAGGTGGCTAATCTGCCCAATGATGGAAAAAATTTACCCGAATTCTCCACGCGCCTGTAACCGTCTGTATAAACACCTAAGGTGCGGATACAGGATTCGCCAGAGCGCGTCTGTTGAGAACCTTCACATAGTAATTCTCATATTGAGGAATTACGTCATTCGCGCAGTATTTTGCTTTAGCGTTAACGCGCGCCCGTTGCCCCATGGCTCGACCACGATCAGGACTGCCAAGAATTTGCAGGGCATACTTTGCACCCTCGTTGAGGTCTCGTGGCGTCATCAAGTATCCATCAACTCCGTTTGTGACCACCTCCGGCAAGCCTCCGACATTTGAAGCCACCACCGGAACCTCGCAGGCCATCGCTTCAAGGGCCGCCAGGCCGAATGATTCTTCATCGCTGGGCAACAGAAATAAGTCAGCAAGCCCCAATTTTTCCTGCACCGAATCCTGTTTGCCGATAAAAAACACATCCTGCGAAAGACACTTCTTTCGCACGATGTATTCCGCTGCGCCGCGATCCGGACCGTCGCCCATCATCACTAGTTTCGCCGGCATCTGTTCGCGCACCAGCGCGAATATCTCCACCACGTCCGTGATTCGTTTCACCGGCCGGAAATTTGAAAGGTGCATCAGGACCGGTTCGCCGTGCTTCGCCCACTGTTTGCGCGCGGATTGGTCCTCGCAGCGTTTGTACAAATCGCAATTCACAAAATTGGGGATCACTTCGATGGGGCGCTTGATTTCGAATTCGCGAATGGTACGCTCGCGCAAATAATTCGATATGGAAGTCACTCCGTCGCTTTGTTCGATGGAAAATTTCGTTATTGGCAGATAACTTCGATCGTTTCCAACCAGGGTGATGTCCGTGCCGTGCAGAGTGGTGATAAAGGGAAGTACTTTCGGTTGCGCCATCAAGCGCGCCAATAAGGCGCTCACCGAATGCGGAATAGCGTAGTGCACGTGAAGCAGGTCGAGAGCATGCTGCTCGGCCACTTCGAGCATCTTGGTGGCGAGGGCTAGCGTGTAGGGCGGATGGTCAAACAGCGGGTAGGAAGTGACCTCCACCTCATGAAAATAGAGTCGTTCGCTGGTGGAACTAAGGCGGATGGGCATGGCATAGCTGATGAAGTGGATTTCGTGACCGCGTGCCGCAAGTTCGATGCCCAGTTCGGTAGCTACCACTCCGGAACCGCCATAGGTCGGGTAACATGTGATCCCAATTTTCATGAGGCCTCTGGTGAGACTAACAGGCTGAAGCTTTAACCCGCCTGCAGCGGTTAGCCCTGGCATACTCCGGTTGCGCGCCACGGGGAGCGGATGCTAGATTGCGCCTTCGCATTAGACGGGCCAGGGGGCATTCTCGATGCCACGACTTACAGGGAAAACAGCGTTTATAACGGGGGGAGGTACGGGCATTGGACGTGCCTGCGCCCTGGCGTTCGCCCGCGAGGGAGCGCAAGTGGCCATTTCCGGACGCCGAAAGCAGCCACTCGACGAGGTAGGGCGGGAAATCGAGGGTTCGCGCGGCAAGGCATTCGTAGTGACATGCGACGTCAGCCAGGGTGCATCGGTGGACGCGGCGTTATCTCAAACAGAGCAACGTTTCGGCCGGCTTGACACCATTATCAACAATGCCGGAGCCGTGGTTGTAGCGACCGCTGAACACACTTCGGAGGAAGAGTGGCAAAAGGTCATAGCGGTGAACCTCACCGGAACGTTCCTGGTATCGCGGGCAGCTTTGCAGCCGTTGAGAAGAGCTGGCGGCGGTTCCATCATCAATATCGGTTCAGTATTGGGCCTTGTCGCACGCAAACAAAGGGCGGCATATTGCGCGGCCAAGG
The DNA here is from genome assembly GCA_963842255.1 of uncultured Acidobacteriota bacterium. Taxonomy (GTDB): domain Bacteria; phylum Acidobacteriota; class Terriglobia; order Acidiferrales; family UBA7541; genus Palsa-295. Next base: position 21,087 of record CAWJGI010000027.1, read on the forward strand.
CGGGTGTGACCGGACTGACCAAGGCAATGGCGCTCGATCACGCGCACGAAAAGATACGCGTGAATTGCATTTGTCCGACGATTGTCGAGACCGAGCTGGGAATGCAATCGATCCGCAAGTCACCAGACGGCGAGGCAGAGGTTCAAAGGCGAATTGCCGAAATACCGATTGGCCGTATGGGCAAGCCCGAGGATGTTGCGCTGATGGCCGTGTATCTTGCGTCGGATGACGCTTCCTGGATCACCGGCGCAGCTTACGCGATCGATGGAGGCTTGACCGCTTACTGATATGGCCGTATCGCGCAAACCGGAATCCATCGAACAGCTTACAGCCGAGGAGATGCGTTCGCGTCTCCAGGAGAGCAACACCGCCAAACAATTCGGATTTGTGCTGGTCGAGGCGCAACGCGGCAAAGTTGTCCTGCGGATGAACGTGAATGAGCGGCATTTGCAGGTGCATGGAGTCGTGCACGGTGGCGTACTGGCGGCGTTGGCTGATACTGCGGGCGGCCTTGCCACCCACATGGCGTGTCCACACGGTACTCGCGTAGCGACGATTGAGATGAAAATCAATTATCTGGAGGCGGTAGAAGGTGGTTACGTCATCGCCGAAGCCAAGCTGGTGCGAATCGGACGGCACATCGCAGTCGTCGATTGCGATCTGCACGACGGTGCTGGCCTGCTTGTCAGCAAAGCCCTAATGACTTTTTTTGTCGGACCTTTCCCCAAAAGGCGGAACAGCAAACGCAACTGAGGACACACCCGCCCACCACGCTTCACAGTATCACGCGACCTTTACATTCTTAGTGTTCGTCTGAACCGTTCGACCCGTTTGAGCCGCTCACCCCGCCCTGCGCGGTGTCCTCGCCTTCTTTATATAGGTACTTGATGCAGTGTTTGTAAACAAGCAGGTTCGGGCTGCCATAGCGAGTGAGTTTGATGCAATCGCGGTCGTACCATTCCACACTTCCGCGCAGCACTTCGCCATCGGTCAGCACCACGGCTACCGGTATTCGCGACTGCATCTGCTTCACATAGTAGAAGTTTTCTGCGTGTGTCTGTTCTGGAGGCGCGGGCTTCTTGCGTTGCGGGCCGGATGCCTGCGCAACGGGCTGGGGAGCACGGACAGGGAATTGTTCCTTCACGTCCGTGAGAGTAGGACGAAAAAGCTTACGGTTTACCATGAGTACTCCTTCGATCTGCTACCTCTTATGACTGTCTGAAAAGGGTTTGGGTTGCAGTAATTTTAAAATTTATTAGATCGCTTCCGGCTCAGCGATTGCTCAATGAAAGCAAAAGCGCATCGAGCCCCAACTGGCGGCTTACGTTGCGTTTCAGACGGCTTTCCAGAAGGTCCAAACCCCGCGTCGCTTTCGAAACCCACTCGAGATTTATCTTTTTGCTGAGAGCTTCCAGTTCATGCCACAAATCGGGATTTCGAGAGAGACTGTTCTTCGGACTTTGGGATAGTTCGAGAAGGTCTGTGAGCAAACTATAAAACAGCGTCAGGATATTTTCAAACGATTCCTTCTCCTGCTTGGCCAGCTGCGCCGTGGCCGCAAAAATTTCGGCCGATTTGCCGCCGTCGATCGCTTTTGCTAGCAGGCTCAGGACGCTGCGGCGCAATCTCTCGGATTCTTTCAAGTCAATGGCAAGGGCCATGCCAGGACTGCCACAAGAAAGCTGCGCTGCCCTTTTTCCGTCTGCAGCCTTCGCCTCCGTGCGCTCCTTTAGAAACGTTTCAATCTGCTCGGCGGGGACGGGTGCGAAATGAAACTGCAGGCAGCGCGAACGGATCGTTTGCAGTAGGGAGTCAGGCGTTGCAGCGAGCAATATTAGCGTTGCGTATTCCGGTGGCTCTTCCAGGATTTTCAGGAAGACATCCGCATCATTCCAGCGCATGGTGTGTGCATCGTCCAGGATGAATATGCGACGGCGACCTTGGGGCCTGAAGTAAGCAGCTCGCTGCACGGCTCGCAGTTGGCCCACGCGAATCATAGGACGTGCCACGGGCGCTAGCCTGCGCACCGGATCGGGGACCAACAGCCACACATCCGGATGCGTTTCGATGATGAGCGGCATGCGCTCGACGGCCGCAGGGTCCGCGCTTTCGCCGCGCTCCGTCAGGCCAGCTGTTACCAGCGGAGTGGGATTCGCTAGCGGGGCCATGCGCCTGCAGGAATCACATTCCCCGCAAAAGTCGTCTTTGAGCCGCTCGCAATTCGCAGCCTGCGCGAACATCCGCGCCAGCGTGTACTTGCCGATTCCGCGAGGTCCGGTGAAAAGCAACGCGCTAGGCACACGATCGCGCCGGAGCATGCCGCGAAGAGCGGTGACGATGCGTTCGTTGCCGAGGAATTCCTCGAAGCCCATCACATTAACGGCGCGCTTCGAGCGTGGGGAACAGCCGCTCTTCGATCGCCGTTAGAATCTCCTGGTGAATTTCTTCCGCCGCGCGCAGTGTGCGCGCCGCCGCGTCGTAACATTCAATCACGACCCAATTGGGCTGACGCGCCAGCTCGTCGTAAACTTCGGACGCCGTCTGCAAGTGGTGCAGATTCGATTCCAGCAGGTCGCGTTGCAATTTCGTGTAATCGCGTTTCGCCTTTTCGCCGACGAGCCTCTGCGCTTCTTGCGCTGGAACACGAAGGTAAAGCACCAAGTCCTCGGCCGGGAGTGCGTAGATACGATATTCCAGTTCCTTGAGCCATGCGAGAAATTCCCGTCGCTTTTCTCGCGCTACACGTGCTCCTTGATGGGCCAAATTCGAAGCGATATAGCGGTCCGCAAGTACGGCACGCCCGCGATCGAGGTCGGCCTCGAGCATGGGCAGCGCTTCCCAGCGGTCTCCGGCATATAGCATGGCGGAAAAGTGAGGGTCCACTGTTTCGAGCGGCCCGAATTCGCCGTTCAAAAAGTTCGCGACCAGCTTGCCGAAGAACCCGACGTAGTGCGGAAAACTGGCGCGGTGGAACGCGATTCCCCGAGACTCAAAAGCGCGCGCAAGCATTTCCAGTTGCGTGCCTTTGCCGGAACCGTCAATTCCTTCCAGAGCTATGAATTTTCCGCGCGTCGACATCGAATTGCGTTCCAGTCTAGCATAGCGGTCTAGCACCTAACTTATGCGCCTCGCTTGTTCAATCGCAGAGCCGCTGACTTTCCGGCCGATCCCATCCCGTTCGCACATGCTAGAATCGCGCCGATGGAGAACCAGAGCCAAACAATTCCCGCGAATTTGGCGAAGATTCGCGAGCGCATTAGGCGCGCCGCAGAGAGAGCGGGGCGTCGCGCCGACGAGATTATCTTGGTTGCGGTTTCGAAGACTCATCCAGTCGAAGCGATTCGCGCGGCCTACGAGTCGGGAATTCGGCACTTCGGTGAGAATCGCGTGCAGGAGTGGGAATCGAAGCAGCCGAAAGTTGCAGACCTGGACGCGACCTGGCACCTGGTCGGCCACCTGCAGAGCAATAAAGCCCGCCGCGCGGCGTACCTCTTCCGGCGCGTAGATACAGTCGACGATCTTGCGCTCGCGAAAAAACTGCATGCAGCGGCGGAAGCAGAAGGAAAGTGCCTTCCGGTATTGATCGAGGTACACATGGGCGGCGAGGAGACAAAAAGCGGAGTCGCGGAAGCTGATTTGTCGACTTTGGCCGCGAGCATCGCTCCCTTCGTGCATCTGGAACTGGTCGGATTGATGGTCATTCCGCCGTTTTTCGACGATCCTGAACGTGCGCGTCCTTATTTCCGCAAGCTTCGCGAACTGCGAGACGGATTGACCCAGCGTCTCAGCCGTGCGTTTCCAGTTCTATCCATGGGCATGAGCCACGATTTTGAGACTGCGATCGAAGAAGGCGCTACCGAAATCCGCGTTGGCACGGCTCTGTTTGGCCCGCGTTCGAAGGTAGGAAGGATGGTTAGAGGCGCGACTGGCGATGCTGAGTGAGTCACGGGGATTTCTATTTTTTCAGAGGATGCAACAGGTCCGGGTAGAAACTGGCGCGGGACGTTTCGAAAAGTCACAGGGGAGTCCAGGGGCCCTCAGCGGGCCGGCCAGGGAGGAAATCCACGGCATCTTATTTTTTCCTACGCATTCGCGAATGAAAACCAGGAGGAGGGACTTTCTTTTTCGTCACAGTGACCGCCTTCGTCTTCTTACGAGCTCTTTTGCTAGGCGTTGTGCTACCAACGGTGTGTTTACTCAGATCCAGCGTAAATTGATCCATCACTGAACTGAGACGCGTTGTTTCGTCCACTCCCAATGATTCGCATTGAATCGATCGAGGGTCGACCGCAATGCGCAAGAAGCCAAAAACATTGTCATTGTATGCAGCGAGCGTCAGTTCATTCCCCTTGCCATCATTTCCGGCGACACCCGTTTTCGGCAGTGCGCCGTTTTTGCCAGTCTTGGGCTTACTTAAATCAAAGTACCCGCCATTTCCAGCAACCAGGTATGGGATTTGGCGTCCGTCGGTTTTCATCACCCGCGTGTAACGTTCGTAGAGATGAGCATGCCCGGAGAGCACCAAATCAGGCCAAATACCGGCTGTGGTGCAGGCATTGTCAATTTCTTGCAACATCTGCGGACTGGGGAAATGGTCAAGGCTGATCGTAAATGGCGGGTGATGAACCGCAAGAATCAGCGCGAAGGGATCGCTTCCTTTTTGATTGCGCTGCGCGGCGGCGGCCCGCAGTTGCGCGAGCAAGAAGCTGGATTGCGCCGTACCGACGACTCCACCGCTTAAAACGCCGGTCGTCTCGCTGGTATTGGAATACAAGCCGATGATCTTAATGAATGGTGCGTTCAGAGTGAAATAGACGCCCGGCTGCGTCATCGTTGTGCGCGCAAATCCCTTGGCTGCAGGATCATTCGAAGGCTGCTTGCTGCAGAAGTTTTCATAAAACGGCTGCAGAGAATAGGGCACTGGCTCGCCTTGAAATAAGACTCCATCATGATTTCCGGGAATCCCGAATATCGGCCCGGCATAATCGCGATACGGATCGTAAAACTGATCGTAGTAGTAACGTTCCTGCCCGAAAAAGTAGACTACGTCTCCCAAATGAAAAAGGAACGCCGGCAGCCCGCTGGCATAGCTTTTTCCCGTGAGGTCGTCGGTCATCGCGTCAGCCACCGCGAATTGGTGCGAAGGCTCTTTGACTCCTCCGGTGTCGCCAGCTGAATGAAATACGATTTGCCCGGAGTTCTGGATATCCTGAACTGCGGAACTCCCGAGAACATCGGCGAGCTGCATCACCGGTGGGTTTTTCCACGGGGCAGGAATCGCTTCGGTCACCGGCGTGGTTTCAACCGCCGAATCGGCGTAAACATCCTGGGGGTTGAACGTGTCGAAATCATCGGGCGACGGCCGGGGATTAGCGAAAGCGAAGCCAGTTGCAGACATGATTTGAAGCCTCCTTATTTACGATCTCGCCTTGCTCTAATCTAATATAGGCATTTGTGTGCAGGTTCACTTATCTGGCTGACACGCGAAACATAAAAAAACGAACTGGTAATAACCGTGATCGCCAGCGCCGTGTCGCTTCATGTTAGAGCACAGCCTTGAGCGAGCCGCGACGCCATCGAAGGCGAGCATGCCGGCGCTTTGAGAGTCCGGCTCACCGCGCCCCCGGTCGAGGGCCGCGCCAACGAATCGTTACGGCGCTTGCTGGCCGAGCGTTTGAACGTCCCGGTTGCGGCTGTTAGAATCGCTTGGGGCGAAAAGGGCCGCAACAAACGCGTTTCCATCGCGAGCGTCGCGCCTGCGCAGATGCTGGAACTTTTAGCGCCGGCGCCGGTCGCGAAAAAGAAAATGAAGGATTAAACACTATGCCGGACATCAAGGCCATCCAATCCGAATTACGCGCGAATAAAATCGACGGTTGGCTGTTTTACGATCATCACCATCGCGATCCCATCGCTGGAAATATTCTTGGACTCAACAGCCACGCGATGATTACGCGCCGCTGGTTTTACTTCATCCCGGCGAAAGGCGAGCCTCGCAAGCTGGTCCACAAAATCGAGCAGATCTCGCTCGATTCGCTGGAAGGCAAGAAAGCACTCTATGCTGGCTGGGAAGAGTTGCACAAGCAATTGCCGAAGCTGCTCTCAGGTTGCAAAACCGTCGCCATGCAGTATTCGCCGGAAAATAATATTCCGTATATCGGATTGGTGGATGCCGGGACTGTTGAGCTGATCCGTAAAATGAAGAAGAAAGTGGTGAGTTCGGCGGACCTGGTGCAGAAATTCGAAGCAAGCTGGTCGCCTGAGCAACTTGAAAGTCACCTGGAAGCTGGCGCGATTGTCGATCAGGTCACCCGCGAAGCCTTCCGGCGCGCTGCGTCATTTGTACGCGAAGGCAAGCCGCTGGCCGAAGCAGAACTACAACAGTGGATAGTGGACCAATTTCGTCAGAGCGGAGTCAGCGCCGCCGAACCGCCGATCGTAGCGGTTCAACCGAATAACGGCAATCCTCATTACGAGCCGAAAGCGGGCTCATCGCATCAGGTTCGCGCCGGGGATCTGCTGCTACTCGACGTCTGGGGCAAAATGAATCGGTCTGGAAGCGTGTATTACGACATTACCTGGATGGGTTATCTCGGCGAGCGGGTGCCCGACTCGTACGCCAAGATTTTCCGCATCGTGAAGAACGCACGCAACACCGCCATTGATTTCGTTAAAGAATCTGTCGCCAAGAAGCGCACCATTCACGGTTGGGAAGTGGATCGCGTGACGCGCGAGACGATCCGCAAGGCGGGCTACGGAAAATATTTTGTCCATCGCACTGGACACAGCATCGGCCAGGAAGTTCATGGCAACGGCGCGAATATGGATGGCCTCGAAACTCGTGACGACCGCAAGATCGCGCCGCGTACGTGTTTTTCGATCGAGCCGGGAATCTACATGCCGGAATTTGGCGTGCGCAGCGAAGTAAATATGTACGTCGGCGAGAACGAAGCGCGCGTCACCGGCGTGATTCAGGAAGAAATTCTGCCGCTGCTGGCCTAGGTGAATGTGAACGAATCGCCCGCTAACGGTACGTCTGTCAACAACACGCCCGCCAACGATGCGCCCGTGAACAATGTGACTGTGCAACACACGCCGGTAATTCCCGTGAGATCAGCCCCTACTGTAACCGGCAGGCCCACAGAGGGCAGCGCCAGAAGCGTCGCGAAACGCGACGTTCTCGCTCCCGTGGCGGTGCTTGCCGCGTGGATCGTGCCGGGCGCCGGGCACTTGATGCTTGGCCGCTGGGGCAGAGCGCTCGGGTTTCTGATTGCGGTTGCAGGTTTGGCGATTACGGGCGCCGTGCTCCGCGGAAACATATTCGCTCCGCATTCCGGCGATCTTTTCGGCACGCTTGGATTTCTCGCGGACGCGGCCTCGGGCGTTTGCTACTACGCTGCGCGTCTGCTGGAGACCGCCGGGTCGAACGTTTCGCGCGCGGCGGGGGACTACGGCACGCGATTCATCGCAGCTGCCGATTGA
>CAWJGI010000028.1:0-44169 GCA_963842255.1 uncultured Acidobacteriota bacterium
GAACGGGTGATCGGCTCCGAATGCATCATCGGCTATCTGCATCGCGGCGTGGAAAAAATCGCCGAACACCGCAGCTACCAGCAATTCGCGCCGTACGTCGACCGTATGGATTACGTGGCAGCGGTCTCGAATGGACTGGGATATTGCGAGGCGGTCGAAAAGTTGCTGGGAACCGAGGCGCCGCGGCGAGCGCAAGTGGTGCGCACCATTCTGACGGAATTGCAGCGCATCGCGAGCCACTTGCTTTGGCTCGGAACCCATGCCCTCGATATCGGAGCATTGACGCCGGTCTTTTACTGCTTCCGCGAACGCGAAGAAATCCTGAAAATCTTCGAGAAGTACTGCGGAGCGCGCCTGACCACGCACGCGTTTCGAATTGGCGGTTTGCAGTATGAGACATATGACGGTTTCGAGCAGGATGTGAAACGCTTCTGCGATGATTTCAGCCGCAGGATTGATGAATACGAAACGCTGCTGACGGAAAACCGCATTTGGGTAGGACGCACAAAAGGCGTGGGCATCTTAACGGCCCCGGATGCCATTGCGCTGGGCGTGACCGGTCCAGTGTTGCGGGCCAGCGGCGTGCAATGGGATTTGCGCAGAGCGCAGCCGTATGCCGCCTACGAGCAATACAAATTTGAAATTCCGACGCGGCCGACCGGCGATACCTACGACCGTTACGTGGTGCGCATGGAAGAAATGCGCCAGTCGCGGCTGATTTGCCTGCAAGCGATCGAAAATATCCCAAGCGGGCCGATCATGGCGCGCATCGGAAAAGTCCTGAAGCCGCCGCCTGGCGAGGTCTATCACTCGATCGAAGCACCCAAGGGTGAACTGGGGTATTACATCGTCAGCGATGGGACGACTCAGCCTTATCGCGTGCGTGTGCGACCGCCGTCTTTTATAAATTTGCAGGCGTTCGACAAAATGGCGCGTGGCTCACTGATCGCTGACGTGGTGGCGATCATTGGAACGATTGATATTGTGCTGGGGGAAGTGGATCGATAAATCATGGGTCACCTGATTCCACAATGGGTTCAACCGTATGTTTTGCCGGTGCTCTACGCTGTGGTCATCGTGCTGGTGTTGCCGCTGCTGGCAGGTTACATCGTGTTAATGGAGCGCAAGGTGATGGCAGACATGCAAGCGCGCCTGGGGCCGATGCGCGTGGGGCCGCATGGTTTGTTACAGCCGATTGCTGACGCCGTGAAACTGCTGCTGAAAGAAGACATCATCCCTGCGGACGCAGACCGGCTGATGTTTTGGCTCGCCCCGCTGTTGAGCGTGACCATGGCTTTGCTGGCCTATTCTGCGCTGGCCATCGGCCCGGCGTTTCAGATCGCGGACTTAGACATCGGCTTGCTTTTTATCTTGGCGGTCAGCTCACTTGGAATTTACGGCATCGTGCTGGGCGGTTGGGCTTCGAATAGCCATTACTCGCTGCTGGGAGCGTTGCGCAGTGCGGCACAACTGGTGAGCTATGAGACAGCGGCTGGACTGGGTCTTGTCTCCGTGCTGTTGCTCGCCGGCTCGCTTTCGATGAAGGAAATCGTGCAGGCGCAACTCGATCAGGGCGTCTGGTTCATTTTCGCCGTGCCGATTGGATTTTTCATTTACATGGTCGGATCGATCGCCGAAACCAACCGCGCGCCATTCGATTTGCCGGAGGCGGAATCGGAACTCGTTGCCGGCTATATGACGGAGTATAGCGGCTTTCGCTGGTCGCTCTATTTCCTGGCGGAATACGCCAACATGGTGATCGTGGCCGGAATCGCGACGACGGTATTCCTTGGCGGTTGGCTGCGGCCGCTGGCTAGCTTTCATGAGCATTTTCCTGGCACGTCGATCGAGTTGCTGGATGCGTTTCCGTCGCTGCTCACGCTAGCAGTGGCTCTGTACTGCCTTAAGCTTGCGCCAAAGCAGCCGGTGAAAATTCAGAAACTGGTCATGCTCGCTGTAGCCAGCCTCTGCTTCATCATTGCGATTGCACTGCTCGCGGTGCTATTCGCGTCCGTGGGCGTAATGCAGGGAATCCACGGCGCGTTCTGGTTCATGGCCAAAGTATTTGCATACCTCTACGCGTTCCTTTGGTTCCGGTTTACGTTTCCGCGTTATCGTTTCGACCAGTTGATGCGCCTCGGCTGGCGGTTTCTGATTCCGCTGGCGCTGGTCAACGTTATCGCCGTGGGCGTTGCCATCGTGTTGCGGCAGCAGTGGGGTTGGAGTCCGTTTGTGTCGCTGGTGCCGACGACTTTGGCTACCTTAGGCGTGGCCATCTGGCTCACGAAGGATGATCCACCGATAGCGACAGTGCAGACCGCGGACGGAGAATAGATGCAGGCGCTGAATAACATTCTATTTTACTTTTTCTCCACGCTCGCGATCGCGTCCGCCATTTTGATGGTTACGCGCCGCAACATCGTTCATAGCGCCGTTTTTCTAATCACTACGCTGCTGGCGACGGCGGGAATTTTTCTTCAGCTTCAGGCCGAGTTCCTTTTTATCGTGCAGGTGATCCTGTATGTGGGCGGGATCATGGTGCTGTTCGTGTTCGTGATCATGCTGGTGAACCTCGACGTTTCTATGCGATTGGTGCAATTTAACCGGCATTGGTTTGTGGCCGGCGTGCTGTCGCTGGTGCTGGGCGCGCAGATTTTATTCGCGATTTGGGCCGGTCGCGCGGCGCTGAGGTTGCCGGAGATGGCCGCCAACATTGCGCCGAAAAATACCGAAGCTGTGGGCGACGCGCTTTTTAGCCGCTTCATGTTGCCGTTTGAAATTGCATCGATTTTGCTGCTGGTGGCGATGATAGGCGCAGTAGTGATGGCCAAGAGGAGGATATAGATGATCCCGGTGGATCACTACTTATTTCTGAGTCTGGGGCTGTTCACCATAGGCGTTATCGGCGTGCTGACCCGGCGCAATGTGATCATCATGCTGATGTCGATCGAACTGATTCTGAACGCTGTGAACATCAACCTGATGGCGTTTTCGCGCATGTGGGGGTCGGTGGATGGGCAAGTATTTGCAATTTTCATCATTACTGACGCGGCCGCTGAAGCGGCTGTGGGGCTTGGAATCATTCTCGCGTTTTTCCGCAATCGCGAGACGGTCCTTGCCGATGAAATGGACATTTTGAAATGGTGAGTGCCGCCGAATGAACGCGCCGCAGCCATTTTTCCTCGACCACATCTGGCTGATCCCGATGTTCCCGCTGCTGACCGCGGCACTGATGCTTTTTTTCGGGCGGCGTATGGCGCACAACGTCATCAACGCGCTGTGCGTCGGCAGCGTCTTTGTTTCGTTCATTTTTTCCGTGGGCGCGTTCTTTCAGCTGATTGCTAAGCCGCAAGGCGAACGGCTGGCTACCAAAATTCTGTTCGAATGGATTCCTGCCGGTCCTTATCACATGCTGGACGGGCGGCTTGCGCAGTTTGTCGCCGACTGGGGATTTCAAATCGATCCGCTCTCGGCAGTGATGATTCTGGTAGTCACGGGCGTCGGCTTCTTGATTCACGTATATTCCACCGGCTACATGGCACACGAAGGCGGTTACTACCGTTTCTTCGGTTATTTAAATCTTTTCATGTTCGCGATGCTGATTTTGGTGCTGGCGAATAATTTGTTGCTGCTCTTTGTGGGTTGGGAAGGCGTCGGCACCTGCAGTTACTTGCTCATCGGATTTTATTTCCACCGTAAGTCGGCCTCGGACGCTGGGAAAAAGGCTTTCATCGTAAACCGGGTTGGCGATGCGGGATTTCTGCTGGGGATTTTTCTTACCTCTGCACTACTGGGCACTGTAAGGTTCGTGGATCTGGGGCCCGCCCTGCAAGCCGGACATTTCCAGATGGGCGATCCATTGCTGACGACGATCGCGCTGCTATTTTTCGTTGGCGCGACAGGAAAGTCGGCGCAAATTCCGTTATACGTCTGGCTGCCGGACGCGATGGAAGGTCCCACGCCGGTCAGCGCGCTGATTCATGCGGCTACGATGGTGACTGCGGGCGTGTACATGGTCACGCGCACAAACGCGATATATCAGTTGGCGCCAAAAGCCATGGCGGTGGTCGCCATGATTGGCGCTGTCACAGCACTTTTCGCGGCCTCGATTGGGTTGCTGCAGAACGATATCAAGAAAGTTCTCGCTTACTCTACAGTGTCGCAGCTGGGCTACATGTTTTTGGCCTGCGGCGTGGGCGCGTTCACCGCGGGCATTTTCCATCTGATGACCCACGCGTTTTTCAAAGGATTACTGTTCCTCGCGGCCGGCAGCGTGATCCACGCCCTTTCCGGCGAGCAGGACATGCGCAAGATGGGCGCGCTATCGAAAAAAATTCCAATTACCTATTGGACTATGCTGATAGCAACACTAGCGATCGCCGGAATATTTCCGTTCGCGGGATTCCTGAGCAAGGACCTGATCCTTGGCAAAACGTATGAAAAAGACGTAACACTTTGGGCGATCGGATATTTCACCGCAGGCATGACTGCGTTTTACATGTTTCGGCTGATTTTCATGACCTTTCACGGCACCTCGCGCGTGGACCACGAGGTGGAACATCACATTCATGAATCGCCGAGGTCGATGCTGGCGCCGCTTGTGATTCTTGCCGCTCTTTCCATTATGGGAGGCTGGATAAGCTGGCCGGAAATTCTCGGCGGCAATAGTCACTTCGTGCATTTTCTGGAGCCGGTCGTAGGCGTCGCACATGAATTGCGGCCCGAACCTGCACACGGCCCCGGCTCGCGTATGGGCGAAATTTACTTGATGCTGTTGTCGGAAGGACTGGTCGTGCTGGGAATCCTGTCCGCCTGGTATCTCTACATCAAACGGACGGAATTGCCGGCAAAGATTGCAAAAGGCTTTGGCGGCTTTTACCGGCTGGTCTGCAACAAATATTATGTGGACGAAATGTACGACGCATTGTTCGTGAATCGCGCGAAGGACCTTGGTTTGGCGCTGGGCTCATTCGATACCAATGTGATCGATGGCTTGGGCGTGAATGGCGCGGGATGGATGACGCGTTTTGCCTCACGGCTTTCGATATGGTGGGATACCTGGATCGTGGATGGCTCGGTGAAGCTTGGCGCCCGCATCGTCTGGGCGCTGAGTTTTCCGGTGCGACTGGTTCAGGCCGGATTGGTGCAGAGTTACATGCTTTTTATTGTAATCGGCCTAATCGGTTTCATGGGTTATTACTTTTATCTGGCGCATCATTCGATGCATTGAACACATGGATCCATTGCTTTTCACTCTCACCCCGCTGCGGCGGGGCTTGTTGTGTTTTTCGCGCCGGGAATTGACGGAAATCGTTAGAAGGCGAGGGAACGGATGCTCTTTTCCGATAGCCACATCTTAAGCACGATTCTGTTCACGCCGCTGGTTGGGGCGATCCTGATGCTGTTCGTCCCGGGCGACCGGCCCGACTTGCATCGGTCGATGGGCAATATTTTCGGTTTCCTCGGCTTGCTCGTCTCGCTGCCTCTGATCTGGCGATTTAATTCTAGCGCGGACGCGCCACAATTTCAGTTCGTGGAAAATGCGAACTGGATTCCATCGATCGGGGCGCACTTCACCCTTGGAATCGACGGTCTTAGCTACCTGTTGGTGATGTTGACGACGCTTCTGGGCGCGATTGCGATTCTTTCGTCTTGGTCCGCGATTCACAAACGCGAAAAGGAATATTACATCCTGCTTCTGCTTTTGCAGACGGGCATGCTCGGCGTTTTCATGTCTCTTGATTTCGTGCTGTTTTACGTTTTCTGGGAAGTAATGCTGGTCCCGATGTATTTCCTGATCGGCGTCTGGGGCAGCGAACGGCGGCTGTACGCGGCAATCAAATTCTTCCTCTATACGCTGGCTGGTTCGGTGCTGATGCTGCTCGCGATCCTTGCGATTTATTATTACCGCCAGACATTCGACATTCGCGAGGTTGTGATGCATCCATTCACAACACAATTCGGAACCCTGCAAAAATGGCTGTTCTGGGGCTTCTTCTTCGCCTTCGCGATCAAAGTGCCCATGTTTCCCTTCCACACCTGGTTGCCCGATGCGCACACAGAGGCGCCAACGGCTGGCTCGGTGATTCTGGCCGGCGTTCTGCTGAAAATGGGCACATACGGTTTTCTGCGGTTTTCAGTGCCGATGTTCCCGGACGCAACCGTACGGTATCGCGGAATCATCGTGGTACTGTCGTTGATCGGCATTATTTATGGCGCACTGGTTTGCATGATGCAGAAAGACATGAAAAAACTCATTGCCTATTCGTCAGTGAGCCACATGGGCTTTTGCACGCTGGGAATTTTCGCGCTCACGCCGCTGGGGCTTTCCGGCAGCATTATTCAACAAATCAATCACGGTATTTCAACCGGCGCGCTGTTTTTGCTAGTTGGCGTTTTGTACGAGCGACGGCACACGCGTTTAATTTCGGAATTCGGCGGGCTTTCGACGCCGATGCCGAATTTTGCGATCGTCTATCTGATTATCACGCTCAGCTCCTTAGGCATGCCGCTGCTGAACGGCTTCATAGGTGAGTTTACGATTCTCCGCGGAGCTTTTGAAGTGCGCTGGCAATGGGCGGCCTGGGGCGTGTTGGGCGTGATTTTAGGAGCGGCGTACTTACTGTGGCTGTATCAGCGCGTCATGTTCGGCAGCGTGACCAATCCAGCGAACGAGCACTTACCGGACCTAAACGCGCGCGAGTACGCGACGCTGATTCCACTGGTCCTTCTGGCGTTCTGGATTGGGATTTACCCCGCGCCTCTGTTTCGCATCCTAGATCAGCCGGTACACCGCTTGGTTGAGGCCGTGCATCCCGGTTATTACGCAGCTCCCCAAGCGCCGCCGCTATCCGGGAATTCTTCCTCCAGCACTACAATTCCGCCAAGCGCAACAGCGAGGCGTTTGCCAGCACTGGCCGCCGCCGAAGTCGAGGCCCGGTAATGCACTGGGGAGCGATTTTCGAAGCCACGCGCCGGGATTTCATCTTTATTCTTCCGGAAGCGATGCTGGCATTTTTCGGCCTGGCAATTCTGCTCACTGATTTCTTGCTGACGCCGCCACAGAAGTCCTGGAATGCTTTTACCGCAATGATTGGCGTGATTTTCAGCGCCATTTCGATCTGGATGCTGCGGAACTATGCGGGTCCTCCGTACGGCCCGGCAGGCGGCTTTGAGAATTCACTGGTGATCGATCGATTTTTTATCTTTTTCGGTTTCCTTTTTCTTGCATCCACGGCGCTGGTGATTTTGTTTTCCGTCCGGTACATGGAAATCGAACAGGAACAGCACGGCGAGTATTACGCGCTGATTCTGTTCGCGACCGTGGGGATGATGTTTCTGGCGTGCGGGAACGATTTGGTGGTGTTGTTTGTCGCGCTGGAGACGATGGCGCTCAGCTTTTACGTTCTTTCAGGCTTTTTGCGCCGCGAGCGCAAATCGAACGAAGCCGCGATGAAGTACATGCTGATGGGAGCCTTCAGCTCCGGAATCCTGGCGTATGGGTTTTCCATTTTGTACGGCATCGCGGGCTCGACGAATCTTGAATTCATTCAGCTGGCTATCGAGCGCCGCCACACGCACTATCCAGGTACCGATTTTTTGACCTTTCTTGCGCTCGGAACCGTAGCCGCCGGCGTATTCTTCAAAATTGCCGCTGTGCCATTTCATCAGTGGGCCCCAGATGTATATGAAGGCGCGCCCACTTCCATCACCGCCTACGTCAGCGTAGCATCGAAAGCTGCGAGCTTCGCTCTTTTGCTGCGGCTGTTCCTGACCGTTTTCTGGCCCGTAAATCTGGATTGGGTGACCATCATGGCGGCGGTCGGCGTTCTGTCGCTCACCATCGGAACGCTGGCGGCGATCACGCAATCGAATATCAAGCGCCTGCTTGCTTATTCTTCCATCGCGCAGGTTGGATACATTCTGCTCGGTTTTGTCGCTGCGATGAATCCTGACGGCACGCCACACGAACGCGGCTTGCAAGCCATGGCGTTTTATCTCTTCGTGTATGCTTTTTTCAATACCGGCGCGTTTGCGGTGGTGATCCTGCTGCGGCGCAGAGGTGTGATCGGTGACGATATCGAAGATTTGAACGGCCTGATGCAGCGCAATCCTGGCGCGGCCATTCTGATGCTGATTTTTTTGCTTTCGCTGGCAGGGGTTCCGCCGACGGCGGGGTTTGTCGCGAAACTCTTGATTTTTTGGGCGCTCATTGAGACCAAGCACACGGTTCTTGCGGTTGTGGCCGTCCTCTACATTCTTCCCGCCGTGTATTACTATTTCCGAATGGTTGCGGCGATGTGGGTGCGCGAATCAAGCGATACGGTGACGCCGGTGATTTCATGGGCGCAGAAGTTCGCGCTCGCGGCCATGGTGATCGTCACGCTAGCGGCGGGAATTTTCCCCGAACAGTTCCTGCGTTTGGCGACCTATTCCGTCCTTACGCCGCTCGGGCAGTGAAACGGTACCCATAATGGCTTCGCCAAATTCCTCGCCGCGTAAGCCCGGCAGCAGCGCCACACAGGTGGCCATGGCCATGGAGCTGCCGGTTATCATGATTGCGAGCATCGTAATCGCTGGAGGCGCGGGTTATTTGCTGGATCGCTGGCTGCACACCTCGCCGATTTTGACCCTGATTCTTGGTTTCCTTGGATTTGGCGCTGGAGTCTGGGACATCATCCGGCGTCTCTCGCGGTCGGAAAACGCCGATGGCAGCGGCAATGGCGGCGGATGAAGCCTTTTACGCTGAAGTTCTGCGACGCATCGAATATCTCGCCTTGGCGATCGGTGCCGCAGGAACGGCCGTTACCGGTTTCATTTGGGGCGGCAGAGCCGCCGCCGGATTAGCATCAGGTGCGTTACTTTCCTGGATCAACTACCGTTGGATGAAGCAGGCAGTCGCGGCTCTAGCCAGACTTTCAGTTGCCCAATCTGGATCCGAAAAAGCCCAAGTCCCGCCTTCAGTGTATCTTAAGTTCATTGGACGCTATGCGTTGCTGATCGTTGCGGCCTATGCTATTCTTCGGGGCTTCAAACCTCCGGCGGCGAGCCTGCTGGCCGGCTTTTTTACAGTTATAGCCGCGGTTTTGATGGAAATGGTGGGGCTGCTTTTCCGTGGCAGCAGGCTCCCTCCGGCGGACTCCTGAAGGGTGGAAATGGGCGAAGGATTACACTGGGTCACGAAGCTCCTGAATGCTTGGTTCGGCAAGCCGGTTCTCGCACTGCTGACCGTGCTTCACATCAAACCTTCCCATCCCGAATTTCCCATACCGAACCAGGTTGCTTTCGAAATTGTGGTCTTCGTTCTTGCCGCGATTTTCTTCTTCTGGTTGCGAACTCGGATTTCTGTGGATCATCCCGGTGGGACTCAGCAGTGCATGGAAGCGCTGCTGACGAACTCGATGGGCGTGGGCATTCGGGATCTTCTCGACGATAACGTCGGCCACGACGGGCAGAAATATGTGGCCATGCTCGGTAGCATTGGCATCTTCGTGCTGATCTGCAATTTGCTCGGGCTGTTTCCTACGTTTATGTCGCCGACGGCCGAAGTTTCGGTGCCACTCGGCTGTGCAATCGTCGTCTTCATTTATTACAACTGGACCGGCATCGTCAAGCACGGGCTTGTTGGACACGGCAAGCATTTCCTCGGCCCGGTGCTGGCGATGTCGCCAATAATGTTGCCGATTGAAATTGTCAGCAATCTGGCCCGTCTGCTTTCGCTCACTGTGCGTCTCTGGGTCAATATGCTGGTCAGCGAGACGCTCTATGTTTTGTTTCTTGGTTTGATGCTGGAGATGTATCTCTTCCTCGGGCACCTCGGAAAATTAGGATATATCGGCGCAATCATTCCTTTGATTGGCCCCGTTCCTTTCATACTTCTGCATATTTTCGTCGCGGTTTTGCAGGCTTTCGTATTCACGATTCTTCCTGTTATTTACGTTGCGGGAGCTGTGGCAGAAGAACACTAATACCTGCATTTATATCAGGTTCCTATTTCTCGGCATCATCGCCGTTAGTGTGATCCCGGCTGCTTGAGGATGACGGGAGCCACCTCCTGGCGGCAAATTCATAACGAGGAGAACACGATGAGAAGGTACGCGTTGTTTCTGCTGGGTGTGGTGGTAGTGATTGTTTTTGCCCCTGCAGCGTTTGCGCAGGAAGCAGCGGGCGGAGCTGCGGCGACGAATTGGGTCGCCATTACCTCCGGCTTCGCCATGGCCATTGCTTCTGCGGCGGGAGGTTACGCCCAGGCCAAGGCTACGGCGGCGGCTTGCGAAGGATTGGCACGTAATCCTGGAGCTGCGGCGGCGATACGCTTTGCGCTGATTTTGGCGCTGGTGCTGATTGAATCGATGGCGCTGTATACGTTCGCTATCGTGTTCTTGAAAGTAAAGTAGGATTTAATTAGAAATTGAGGGCCCGGGGATTGGCGGCGACGTCAGACCCCGGGCTTTTTTGTTTGCGGCGACGTTTGATTCTGAGCCGCTGTGAGCAAGAGCAGGCCTTTCGGCTTCGCCGCTCCCGCATTCAGATCCGCCGGCGCGTCGCGACCCGCGGCGTTGGAGTTTCTACAGGGGCGGATCTCAAACCGGCCCTGGTCTTCGCACCCGGGCTCACAGCAGAATGACTGGAGGGCCGCCAGGCGAGGAGAAACGGCAGAGATGCGATAGAGAGGCGCAAACAAACGACAGAGTTGACGCGGATTAATGCAGGGACAGAGAATCGGCTGCAGCTTTGGCGTAATCGAGCACTCTTGAAGGCAGGATGCCAAGGTACAGGGTGCCAGCTGCGCCAATGATGAGGGCGAAGACAACCGCGGGCGCGACCTTCGACGAGGTGTAATCCTTTGACGGCTCCCAGAAATACATGGCGATGATTACGCGCAGATAGTAGTAAGCACCAATCACGCTGTTGATAGCTGCGATGACCACCAGCCAAACGATGCGTGAATCGAGCGCAGCCTGAAACGCAAAGAATTTGCCCAGGAAGCCTCCGGTAGCAGGCAATCCCAACAGCGAAAGCAGGAATAGCGTGAAACAGGCCGCGAGCACCGGTTGTCTGCTAGCCAAGCCTGCGTAATCGGTTATATCCAGGCGCCTTTCATCGCGCTGGCCAAGATGTGCGACCACCAGAAAGGCTCCCACCTTCATCAGCGCGTAAGCGGCGAGATAAAAAAGCACGGCGGCGACGCCGTAAACGCTGGACGCTGCGAAAGCCACAAGGATGTATCCAGCATGCGCGATCGATGAATATGCAAGCATGCGCTTCACGTTGGTTTGCACCAGCGCCGCAAAATTGCCCATGCACATTGTCAGCAAAGCCGAAATCCAGACGGCCCAGAACCAGAAGTTGCCGGCGGTGCCAAACGCTACGTAGAAAATCCGCAGCATCAACGCAAATGTCGCTGCCTTCGGTCCGGAGGCTAGCAGTGCTGTTACCGGGGTGGGTGCGCCCTCGTAAACGTCAGGGCCGTAAATCTGAAAAGGCGCCGCCACGACTTTAAAACCGAGGCCTACAAACATCAGCGCGAGACCGACAATCGCGAGCGATTCCAGGCGTCCTTGTTGAGCGAGCGTCTGTTCCAGAGCGGTCTGCACCAGATCGATTCGCGTGCTGCCGGTAGCGCCATAGGTCATGGCGATTCCGTAAAGGAAGAATGCCGTGGCGAACGACCCCAGGATGAAATATTTCAGTCCCGCTTCGTTCGATTTGATCGCGCGGCGGCGAAATCCCGCAAGGATATAGGTGGAGATGGAACTCATCTCCAAGCCGACGAAAGCCGTCACTAGTTCGTTAGCGCCCGCCAGGATCCCCATTCCGGCTGTGGCAAATAACACCAGCGCATAATACTCACCGCGCTGGATCCCTTCCTGATCGAGGTAATCGATCGATCCGAGAATCGCCATTGCTGCCGCCACAATCACCACAACGTGCATAAAAATGCTGAAGGCATCCGCGCGTATGACATCGCTATAGGCTGGTCCCTGGTCTTGTGCTGCGATCCATACGCCGCCGAGCGCCAGGAGCGTGCCTGCGAACGCCAACCATCCAAGAGCGCGCTGTCGCGCCGCGCCTAAAAATGGGTCGACCACCATGATCGAAATGCCGAAGAAACAAAGGATGATTTCAGGCGCCAGGCGGTGCAAGTTCGAAATTTGTTCGGCAGGGAAGTGCATTACTGCTTCACCTGCTTTTCTGAAATCGTGGTCAGGGTTGCATCCTGACTGCGAGGCGTCACGTCGTGGCTGTTCGAACGAGTCACAGGCTGCGCGGCGTTCTGCGGATGGCCATCGAGGAGATTCACGAGGCTATTCGTTGAGGATTCCATGCGCCGGGTAAGCAAGGGAGACGCAACACCAAGGAACAAAATGGCGATTGCCACGGCGACCAGAATCACGCGCTCGCGTCTTGAGGCATCAGGCAGCGTGCGATTCTTCTCGACTGTCACCTCGCCCAGCGCGACACGCTGATAGGACCACAGCAAATAGATCGCCGACAATACCCCGCCGCTGGCAGCCCAGGATGCCCAGGCATGATGACCTTGGAAGACTCCAATCAGAATCAGAAATTCACCAATGAAGCCGTTGAGTGGCGGCAGCGCCAGCGACGAAAGACAAATGAACAGGAAGAATGACATGAGTACCGGCATCGGATTTACCAGACCGCCCAGTTCCTTGATCTCGTAGGTGTGTCGGCGGTCGTAAATCATGCCCAGGCCGAGGAAGAGCGCGCCGGTGGAGATACCGTGATTCACCATCTGATAAATCGCACCCTGAATCGAAATCGTCGTGAATGAAAAAATCCCGAGCACCACGAAACCGAGGTGGCTGACGGAAGTGTAAGCAATCAGGCGTTTGTAATTCGGCTGAACTGTCGCCACCAGCGCTCCGTACACAATGCCAATAATCGCCAGCACACCAATCAAAGGGGCCATGCGATGCGCGGAGTCCGGGAACAGTGGCAGGCAGAAGCGCAGCATGCCATAAGTGCCTAGCTTCAGCATCACGCCAGCCAAAATCACGGAGCCCGCGGTGGGAGCTTCGGTGTGGGCGTCGGGCAGCCAGGTGTGCAGCGGAAACAGCGGCACTTTGATGGCGAACGCCAGGAAAAAGGCCCCAAACATCAACAGCTCGGTGTGCGGAGGCAGATGGATGAAGCCGCGTTGCAAGCGCGCGGTGAGTTCCGGCAGATCGAAGGTGCGAATCAGTTCCGGCGTGCCGCTGACGTTGTAGAGCCACAGAATCGCGACCAGCATCAGGATCGAGCCGAACATGGTATACAGAATAAATTTCACCGCCGCGTAAATTCGCCGGGTGTGGCCCCATATGCCGATCAAGAAATACATCGGAATCAGCGTCAATTCCCAGAATAGGAAGAACAGGAACAGGTCCAGCGCCACGAAAACGCCGATCATCGCTGTCTCGATCACCAGAAGCGCGATAAAAAAACCTTTCACGTAGTCGTGGATCGATTGCCACGAACACAAAATAGCCAGTGGGGTAAGGAACGTGGTCAGCAGCACCAGGAACAGACTGACTCCGTCAACTCCGATGTGATATTGAATGGCCTGGCCGATCCATGCGTGATTCTCGACGAACTGATACGAAGGATTTGCAGAATCGAACCCAGGCAGCAAGAAAAGCGATATGACGAATTCGGCCAGTGCAACCGCGAGCGCGATGCGTCGAATCCAGGTGTGATCGTCCGAGCGCAGCAAAAGCAACGCCGGAACTCCCAGCAGCGGGAGAAAGGTGATCACAGTCAGCAAATGAGATTGAATTTCCACGCTAACGCACCATGCCCCAGAGTCCCAGCATCAATACAGTCACTCCCACCGCGCCAATCACCACCCAGCTGGCATACGAGCGCGCGTTGCCAGACTGAATCTCGCGCAACTGGCTGCCAGATTCACGCGCCACACGCGCGGCACCGTTCACCGTGCCGTCGATCAAGGTTTCGTCGACGCCGTGCCACAGCACATTGGTCGAAATCCATAGCAAAGGGTTGACGATAAGCGCGGCGTAAATCTCGTCCACGTAATATTTGTGGAATATCAAAGTGTACAGACCGCGAGCACGCTGCTCGAGGCGCTCCGGAATTTCCGGGCTCTTGATGTAAAACCACCAGGCCAGCAGCAATCCTGCCAGCGCGACGATTACGGGCGGCCCAGTCAAGGAATGGATCAATTCCATGATCGGGCTTCGCGCTATCTCGCCCGCGCTGCCCGCCGCTCCAGCCAGCGAAGCATGCTGTTCGACCCCGGCAGGAACGGCATATGTGGAAAATATCGGATGCAAGAACTTTTCGAAATAATCCGTCCCTCCGAGAAGATGTGGCGCGGCAAACCACCCGCCAAAGATGGAAAGGAAAGCCAAGATCATGAGCGGCACCGTCATGTTTTTGGGAGACTCGTGGACGTGCACTTTATGTTCGTCGAAACGCGGCTTGTCGAAAAACGTCAGGAAAATCAGCCGGAACATGTAGAAGGAAGTGAGTCCCGCGCCGATCAATCCCAGCAGCCAGAGCCAGATATTGGCGTGCGGTCCTGAACCCGCCGCATCCAGGATTTCGTCCTTGCTGAAAAATCCCGCAAACCCAGGAATTCCCGCGATGGCCAGAGTGGCGATAAACATCGTCCAGTAAGTGACGGGTATCTGCTTGCGCAGGCCGCCCATCTTGAGCATGTCTTGTTCGCCGCCCATCGCGTGAATCACACTGCCGGCCGCGAGAAACAGCAGACCTTTGAAGAACGCGTGAGTCATCAGGTGAAATACGCCGGCGGCATAGGCTCCCACTCCAAGTCCTAAAAACATGTAGCCAAGCTGCGAAATGGTGGAGTAGGCAAGGACCTTCTTGATGTCGGTTTGCAGCAGGCCAATCGTGGCGGCATAAAATGCTGTAAGCGCCCCGACTAGGGCGACGATAAACAGCGCAAACGGAGCGCGCGCGAACAGTGGATTCATGCGCGCAACCATGTACACGCCAGCGGTGACCATCGTAGCCGCGTGGATGAGCGCGCTTACTGGCGTCGGACCTTCCATGGCGTCAGGCAGCCACACGTACAGAGGTAACTGCGCGGATTTGCCGATCGCGCCGGTGAACAGCAGCATGCAAATTACGGTCAGCACGCCGCCCGGCGCAAAGGCCTCTGCCGGCATGCTCGCGGCCTGCTTGAAAACAGGGATAAAGTCCACAGACCTGAAAGTCCAGAACAAAAGCAGGATTCCGATGGTGAAGCCGAAATCTCCGATGCGTGTAGTGATGAAGGCTTTTTTGCCCGCGCTGATTGCGGATTGTTTCAAGAACCAGAATCCGATCAGCAGGTAGCTACACAGGCCGACACCTTCCCAGCCGACAAACATCAGCACCACGTTCGCGGCCAGGACCAGAGTCAGCATGAAAAAAACGAACAAGTTCAGGTAGGAGAAGAAGCGATGGTAGCCCTCTTCGTGCGCCATGTAGCCGGTGGAATAGATGTGAACCAGAAGGCTCACAAAAGTAACGACGAAGAGCATGACCATCGTCAGCTGATCGATTTGAAGGGAAAAATCCACCTTGAACTGACCGGCCGTGATCCAAATGAAATAATCTTTTATCCAAGGGACCTGGCTAGCAGGAAGCTGCGCAAATTCGCGCGCGAGTTCGAGCACGGCAAGAAATGCAAGCGAAACCGAGCCGATACCGACGGCATTTACGACCGGCTTCGAGAAATTCTTGCCCAATAGCCCGTTGATCGCCGAACCCAGCAACGGCAGCGCCAGAATGATCCACAGATAATTAAGTACGGGCATCAGAATTTGAGCAAGTTGATCCGTTCGATGTTCAGCGATTGGCGATTCTGGTAGACGGTGATGACGATGGCGAGCCCCACGGCCGCTTCGGCCGCGGCGACCACAATCACGAAAAACACAAAGACAAGCCCATCGAGCTGGTTATGCGCGCGCGCGAAAGCCACGAACGCCAGATTCACGGCGTTCAGCATCAGCTCGATCGACATGAAGATGGTGATGGTGTTGCGTTTAAATACAAACGCGACGACGCCCAGTCCGAAAAGAATTGCGCTCAGCACCAGGTAGTAAGAAATGGGAACCACGCTATTCTTCCTTCTTCGCCAGAACCAGCGCGCCTAAAATGGCGATCAAAATCAGAATCGATGTGGCTTCAAACGGGAACAAATACTTCTGAAATAGCTGGGCGGAAAGATCGCGAGTGGAGGCCGCGGTGTTTGCTGCTTCCCCACCGTTAGCAATTGTCCTGCCGATACTGGAATGTGCCATCCAATGCGCAAGTTCGAGCAGCAGGAACATCCCTAGCGGCAAACCCGCATATTTCGCAAGTTTGCTGTAATCGGTGCGCTCCTCGACTCCGGCATTCAGCAACATGATCACAAAAACGAACAGAACCATAATCGCGCCGGCATAGACGATGATTTGCACCGCGGCGATGAATTCGGCGCCGAGCAGCAGGTAGAGCACCGCCAGAGCGCTCATCACCAGCACCAGTGAAAGAGCGCTGTGAATTGGTTCCCGCGCCAGAATCAGCAGAAGCGCTCCGCCGACGGCGATTACCGCGCACACCAAGAATACAATAAGGGGAAGGCTCATCCGCGGCTCACCAGCAGGGGCCAAATCTTCACGAAGGCTGTCACCACCAGGTTGGCAAGCGAGACCGGCAGCAGAAACTTCCATCCGAAGGACATCAGCTGGTCATAGCGGAAACGCGGCAGGGTCCCGCGCATCCACACGTACACAAACATGATGAAACCCATTTTCAGAAGGAACCAGAACGGCCCTTGAATGACGGCCATAACCACCGGAAGCAGGCAAGCCAGCCCGAGCACCAGCAGCCCCAGCGTAATCACTGTCAGCTGGATGCGCGCAATTCCGCGGGCCACAACCATGGCGTCGTAACCCAAGTAAAGAGCCAGCGCTAGCAGACCTACCGCAGGCAAATACTGCATGAAGATCCAACTCTCGGGAAACGGTGACAGCCAGCCGCCAAGGAAGAGGATCGTAGCGAGGCAAGAAACCGTAAGCATGTTGGCGTATTCAGCCATAAAAAACATCGCGAATTTGAAGCTGGAATATTCAGTGTGGAATCCGCCGACCAGTTCGGTCTCGCCTTCAGGAAGATCAAACGGAGCGCGATTGGTTTCGGCAACTGCCGCGGCAAAATAGCACAGAAAGCCAATGATCTGTGGAAACGACTCGCGTCCCACATAGAAAATGTTCCAGTGCCAGAAATAACCAGACTGCCGCGCAATCATTTCGTTGAAATTCAGCGTGCCGGCTGTCAGCACCACGCCTACCACCGAAAGCGTGAGCGAGACTTCGTAGCTGATCATCTGTGCGGAGCTACGCAGGCCACCGAGCAGCGGATACTTGCTGTTCGAAGACCATCCAGCGAGAGCCACTCCGTAGACACCCATCGAAGTGATGGCAAAAACAAACATCAAGCCAATATTCACATCGGCCACGACCAGGGTAGACTGCCCGAGCCATCGTACGCTGGGTGGTCCGAAAGGAATCAACGCCAGGGTGGTCATCGCCAGCGAAAGCGCCAAAAAAGGCGCGAGAATATACACAAAACGGTCCGCTCCCGGTGGCGTGAGATCTTCTTTAAATAGGAATTTGACTCCGTCGGCAAGCGGCTGGAGCAAACCGTGCGTGCCAACATAGTACGGTCCCCATCGCGATTGGATGTGCGCGATGACCTTGCGCTCAAACCAGGACAGGTACGCCAGCGTCGTCATCAGCAAAAACATCAAACCGACGATCTTAACTAGCGATACCACCAGGACTGGATGTTGGGCGATGAAATCCACGGTGTATCTTTTGCCTCTTTGCTAGAAGTGAGCTTGGAACAGTAACGTCCCAGGGAGCCGCTGGTAAAGAGAAAATCGTGCGACGAGAAAATGTTGCCAGAGGGCACATCGTACGTTGCTTCTTGCGAGCGGCAGGTCGCCGACGAAGCTTCGGTGCGGCCGGCCAGCAGATTCACGACCGAAAGATCATATCCCGGCAGGTTCTGCCGAATTTCCTCGAAAGCAGCCTCCGGCGTGCGCAAACGAATCGGCGCGCCAAGACCCAGCATTCCAAGTTGATGCGACAGGATGCGGATCAAGTCGAAGTCGCTGCGCGGCCCTTGCGGATCGACCGCGCGGTGTGTCATTTGCACTTCGCCCGCCGTGTTGGTTAGCGTGCCGTCTTTTTCGTAGGACGATGCCGCGGGCAGTACCACGTCGGCGCGTTGAGCCGTTTCGGTCAAGAACATTTCGTGAACGACCAGCAATTCGAGACCCGCGACTTTGTCAGGTTGAGCGACGCCAAACGTTTTTAGGGGATTGGCACCGACCACATAAAGCGCCTTCAGTTTGCCGGACACCGCAGCATCGAGCATTTTGCGCGCTGACAGTCCAGCGGTAGTGGGAATCTCCGCGCCCCAGATCTTCGCGAACCGGGCGCGATCCGACGCGTCGGCAATTTGCGCATAACCCGGCAGGCGGTCCGGCAGAAGACCCATATCAGCGGCGCCGCGCGAATTCGAGTAATCGCCCAGCGCCATGAATTTGGATTGCCCGCCGGATCGCGCTGCGACCGAAACCAGATCGCGAATCGCAGGACCTTGGATGTCAGCGCCGAAAAGAATCACTACATCCTGCTCGGCTTCGAGCTTTGTCTTTAGCTGCGCCAGCGCGTCAGCGATAGCGGGATCGAAATGACCCTCCTCGTGGGCCAGCCAGCGCAGTGCCGCGCGCTCGCCGCCTTTTGGCGTTTGAAGGACCTGCACAGCCTTGCGATGAATCTTGCTGTCCTGTCCGTTGATCACGTACAGCCGGGTGTTGTGATGCCGCACCCCGCTGCGAATCTGCCAGGCCACCAGAGGATTCTGGTTGCTGACGTCGTTGCCGATGAGCAGAACGGCAGGTGCCGTGTAAACATCAGCCATCGTCGCCAAGCAATTCTTGGCATTGGGTCCGAGCGCGGCAGCAAGACCGGCGTAGTCAGCCGTGCGGTGATGGTCGATATTGTTGGTGCCCAGCGTGGCCCGTGCAAAGCGATTCAAAATGTAGTTTTCTTCGTTGGTGGTGTGATTTGAGCCGATTACTCCGATTGCGGCCGGCCCGTGCTGGTCATGCACTTGTTTCAGCCGTCGGGCTATTTCCTCGAACGCATCTTCCCAGCTTGCGGGTTCAAGCTTGCCATTGCGCCGAACCAGCGGCTGGCGGATTCGCTCCGCGTGGTGGGTAAAGTCAAAACCAAAACGTCCTTTGCCGCACAGAAATTCGCCGTTGATGCCGGAAGGGTCGCGATTATTGGCGCGCAGAATTTCGTTGTTGCGCACGCTTAAAGTAGTCTTGCAGCCATTCGAGCAATGCGTGCACGGATTGGGCACATACTGCATTTCCCAAGGGCGCGTCTGATATCGGTAGGTCCCGCTGGTCAGCGCTCCCACCGGGCAAATGTCGATGCACATGCCGCACTCTTCGCAGGCTAGTTCGCCGGGTTGGTTGGGAATGATCACAGACTGCACGCCGCGCGCCCCAACGCCAAGAGCCTTCACGTCCATGCCCTCATCGCAGACTCGCACGCAACGGAAACACATGATGCAGCGCGGCGCGTCGTAATAAACCAGCGGCGACCATTTTTCTTCGGGGTGATGCAATTTTTCTTCGGTGAACCGGCTGTGATCCAAACCGTAACGAAAAGTCATGTCCTGCAATTCGCACTCGCCGCCCTTGTCGCAGACCGGGCAATCGAGGGGATGATTCGAAAGTAGAAATTCGAGCATGTCCTTCCGCGCCTTGTGCACTTGCGGCGTGTCGGACTTCACTACCATGCCTTCGGTGGCGACCAGAGTGCAAGCCGTCTGGAGCTTCGGCATTTTTTCCACTTCAACCAGGCACATGCGGCACGCCGCCACGGACGCGGGCGTCACCCCGGGGTAATAGCAGAACGACGGGACTTCGACGCCCTGGATCTTGGCCGCTTCGATGACCAGCGTGCCGGCGGACGTCTTAATCTGCCTTCCGTTAAGCGTGAACGTGACCTGCCTTTGTTCGGCCATGCGTTTCCTAGTGAGTTCCCAGAATCATCTCGGCAGGCTTGTGCGCGCACCTGCCGTTGAGGTGATCTTCAAATTCGTTTCGCCATTTGTTCACGATGCTAATCGTGGGCAGCGCCGCAGCATCGCCCAGCGGACAGAACGTGCGCCCCAGCATATTTTTCGAAAGCTCCTCTATCAGAGGTATGTCTTGAGCGCGCCCGCCACCTTGGTGGAAGCGATCGAGCATCTTGCGCAACCATGTGGTACCTTCGCGGCAAGGAATGCACCAGCCGCAAGATTCGTGCGCGTAGAAATGCATGATGCGCCGCGCCAGATCCACCATGCAGGTTTCTTCGTCAATGATCACGGTGCCGCCGGAGCCCAGCATCGAGCCGATTTTTGCCACGGCGTCGTAGTCCATGTTTACGTCAATTTCGTCGGCGCTGAGCAGTGGACACGAACTGCCGCCCGGTATCACCGCTTTTAGCTTTTTGCCGCCACGCACTCCACCGGCCACGTCTTCGATTAGTTTGCGTAAAGGAAAGCCGAGGGGCAGCTCGTAGATTCCAGGCTTATTGACGTGCCCGGAAATTGAATATAAGCGCGTCCCGCCATTTTTCGGCGTGCCCAGTCCCGCGTACCATTCGCCACCTCCGCGAATGATGGCTGGCACAGTGCTCAGTGTCTCGACGTTATTGATCACGGTTGGGCACCCATACAAACCCACCACGGCCGGGAATGGCGGCTTGATGCGCGGATAGCCCCGCTTGCCTTCAAGCGATTCCATCAACGCGGATTCTTCGCCGCATTCATACGCGCCGGCGCCGGTGTGCGCGGCAAGGTCGAAATCGAAGCCGCTGCCCTGAATATTTTTGCCCAGGAAGCCACTGGCGTAGGCTTCGGCGATGGCCGTTTCCATGATGTCGATGATGTAGCGATACTCGCCGCGAATGTAAACGTAACCTTGATTCGAACCGATCGCCCGGCCGGCAATCACCACTCCTTCGATCAATTGATGCGGATCCATCTCGAGCAGCGGGCGGTCTTTCGAGGTTCCAGGCTCGCTTTCGTCGCCATTTGCAAGAATGTATTTCGGCTTGGGGATGTCCTTGGGAACAAAGCTCCATTTCACCCCAGCGGGAAAACCAGCGCCCCCGCGTCCGCGCAGATTCGATTTCTTCATTTCATCGATAATCTGGTCGGGCGTCATCGCGGTCAGAGCTTTTCTGAGCGCTTGATAGCCCTCGTGCTGCAAATAGACCTCGATCGATCGGGAATTGGGAATTCCAAAGTTTTTGCTGATGACCGGAACTTCGTTCGAGTTTCGCTCGTGCAGCGCACCGGAAATCACCGGCACAGGCTTAGGCTTCTTGCCGTCCTGAAGCTGCTCGAAAATCACATCGACTTTTTCGGGGTCCAGATTCTCGTAGTAGTCGAAATTCACTTGCATGGCAGGCGCGCCAGTACAGGCGCCGATGCATTCGACCTCTTCCAGCGAAAATGTGCCGCTCTCAGAGACTTGCTTGTTTCCGATGCCCAGGCGTTTCTGAACGTGCTCGAAAAGCTCATTCCCACCGCGCAGCATGCAGGAAATGTTGGTACAAACCTGAATGTGATAGCGTCCGACCGGCTTGCGCCGCAGCATGGAATAGTACGCAAGCGTCTCGGTCACCTCGGTTATGTTCAAATCTAGCCGTCGCGCGATATCGGCAAGCAGCTCATCGCTTAAAAATCCGAAATAATCCTGCGCGTACATCATCATCGGAATCAGCGCAGAGCGCTTGACCGGATAACGACTGAGAAGCGTCGTAAATTTTTGCTCTAATGCTGGCGGCAGTTCCATAGTCGGTTGTGTCTGCTGAAAGTTAGCGGTCTACTTCCCCCAGAACGATATCGGTTGTGCCAATGCAGGCCACTACGTCGGCGATCAGCCGGCCCTCGGCCAGTTTCGGCAGCGATTGCAAATTCACAAAAGAAGGCGCTCGGAATTTAACGCGATAGGGTTTCGCCGAACCATCGCTGGCAACAAAGACTCCCAGCTCTCCGCGCGGCGATTCAATCGCCTGGTAAACCTCGCCGGGAGGCGGTGCAAATCCCTCAGTGAAAATCTTGAAGTGGTAAATCAGCCCTTCAATGGAAGTCTTCATCTCTTCGCGCGACGGAGGAAGAATTCCCGGCATCTCCGATCGGAAGGGTCCTTCAGCGATCGGTTTATGCATTGCTTGCTTCACGATCTTGAGACTCTCGCGGATTTCCGCGACGCGCACCTGGTACCGTGCGTAGCAATCGCCCGCAGTTTGCGTTGGCAGGTCGAAATCGAATTCTTCGTAACTCGAATAAGGGAACGCTTTGCGCACGTCGTAGGAGACGCCGCTGCCGCGAAGCATGGGCCCGGAGCAGCCCATAGCAATCGCATCGGCAGCGCTGATAATTCCGACGCCCTTCGTGCGACCGAGCCAAATCTTGTTTTTGGTAAGCAGATCCTCATATTCGTCGATGTGCCCGGGCAGTGAATCGAGTACGCGGCGCACTTGATCCAGCCAGTCCGGGGGCGGCTCTAAAGCCAGGCCGCCAACGCGGAAATAACTGGTCATCATCCGCTGGCCAGACACGTATTCGAAAATTTTCAGAATTTCTTCGCGCTCGCGAAACGTGTACAGGAAAACTGTCATCGCGCCTAGATCGATCGCGTGCGTTCCGAGCCAGACCAGGTGCGAAGCGCAACGCGTTAGCTCGGTCAGAAGCACCCGGATGTATTGCGCGCGCTTGGGCACTTCGAGCCCAAGCAGTTTTTCCACGGCGAGGCAGTAGCCCAGATTATTCGAAAGCGGCGCAAGATAATCGATGCGGTCAGTCAGCGTAATCGCTTGGGAGTAGGTCTTGGCTTCGCAGGATTTCTCGATACCGGTATGCAGATAACCAATCACCGGCTGAGCCTTCACCACGATTTCGCCGTCCAGCTCCAGAATCACGCGCAGCACCCCATGGGTAGACGGGTGCTGCGGCCCCATATTCAGGACCATGGTTCGTGCGATGCCAGTTGGCGTCGTAATAGTGGTGCTGCTCATTGTTCAGCTATGGTCGACCATAACCATGAATGACACGTTAGCGATATCCCTCGGTCGGATAATCCTTTCGCAGAGGGTAGCCTTCCCAGTCATCCGGCATCAGGATACGGCGCAAATCGGGATGCCCTTCAAATCGAATCCCAAACAGATCGTAGGCCTCTCGCTCGTGCCAGTTCGCAGTAGGCCAAACTCCCGTGACTGACGCTATGGACGGGTCGCTCCCGCCGAGCTTGACTTTCAACCGCAATCGCTCGCGGCGGTCTATCGAAGCAAGGTGATAATTCACCTCAAACCGCGGTTCCAATGGAAACCGGTCGACAGGTGTAATGTCCGATAAAAACGAAAACCGCAGCGACGGATCCGACGCCAAAAATTCGGCCACCCGCTTCAAACGCTCGCGGGGGACAACTACGGTAATTTCGCCGCGAAATTCCAGCACTTCGGCCACGGCCTCAGCGTCCCATTCTCTGAGTTTTTGGATTACCGGGTTTTTATCGACGTCCTGGGATTGCATTTTTTGGATTCGACTTCCGAGGGGCGGTTGCTCAACGGCTCCAGTCGAGCGCACCCTTCTTCCAGAGGAATAGGTAACCGGCCAGCAAAATCAAAATGTAGAGCAGCATCTCCACGAAGCCGAAAACCTTCAGGTCACTGTAAATGAGCGCCCAGGGATACAAAAAAATAGCCTCGATATCGAATAAAATGAAAAGCAACGCAACCATGTAAAACTGAACCGAAATTGGCTCTCTCGCGTCGCCTGTAGGCCGGATACCACACTCATAAGGCTGATCTTTCTCGCGCGATCGCTTGTGCCGGCCTATGATCGTGGACATTGCAATCAGAACGCCCGCAAGACCGCAGGACAGCACAAACATCAGCAGTAAAGGACCGTAGGTGTCGAGGTAATTAGCGTTCATTTCTGTGCGCTTGTTATAATAACGGGCAGAGTGCAGCCGGTCAAATGAAGTCTCAAAGACTTCAATTCTCGCCTGTTTCATTTTGGCTGAGATGAGTAAGAAGCTCACACGAATGAGTTCCGGGTTCAACACGGACGTCAAAATAGGCGATCGCGTCTTCCACGTTCAGACCGAAGACCGCGGGCCCGGCAATACAGTCATCGACACGACTGTGTACCGGGAGGGGCACATCCTCCATCGCCGCACCTCAAGCTACCAGCGGGAAGGCGGTTTGTCGCTATCCAGTTCGGAAGGCCTCAGCCGCCAAGTAGCGGAGCAGCATCGCGCGGTGATGGAAGCGATTCGGTCGGGTGCTCTTGACGCCGAATTTGCCGCGGCTGAGGAAGCCATGAAAGCAAACCGTGCCGGCGGCATCCAGGTGCAACTTCTGAATCAGGGTTCGTGGCTCACGGCCGGGAAAGTATCGCTTGAGATCGAAGTTTCAAGGCGAGCGGACAAGCAGCCTCAAGCAGGAGCTCTGGTGAAAGCCAAAATCGAAGGAGCGCTCGACGGCAGCAACCATTCCGGCACGAGTGACGAGCAGGGGCGCGCGCGGGTGCAATTTTCACTTCCGCCCCTGGGTAAAGGGGATCTGGCGCTGGTAATCAGCGCGCAAGCGGACTCCGGCCACGATGAAATTCGATTTGCGATGCGTACGCGCGCTACGACTCCGGATTCCAGCCCGGCGCAATGTTAGTGAAGATCAATGGCGAGCGCCGCGAAGTTCCAGAAAGCATTAGTGTGGCCGCGATGCTTGAGCATCTTGGCATGGTGGTAGACCGCGTTGCAATCGAACGTAATCTGAATATTCTGTCGCGCGCCGATTGGAACAAAACGCAGGTTGAGCCAAACGACAGCTTCGAAATTGTGCATTTAGTCGGCGGGGGTTAGGGGCTGGCCTTCGCAGGCGCGTTGGCGGCCATTATCTTCCGCGCTAGATCGTTGTCGCAATAGACCCGCCATTCGGCCACGCGTCCGTCTTTCACCACAGCGCGCCACGCCGCAGGAATTTCCCAGGAATGTTCCCTGGGCAGCTTGCCATTGACGGCGAAAGTTCCTCGCGCTTTTCCGAACATTCCGACAATCTCGCCACGGCGGAATTCGTCGGTTACTTCCATGGCGTAGTCGGGAAACCACGCGAAACAGGCCTTCCAGCCCTGGCGCATCTGATCGGCCCCGCGAAAAGTGTTGTTCAGGGCGTCCACAAACACGTGCTTTTAAGCTTGTTCTTGGTCACTCGCCGCAAATTCCACCAGCAACCCCATCCTTGACCTCAGGTCCAAACGCAAGCGCGCTTCCTTCTTGTAGCGTTGCGTCCGCACTTGTAGAATGCATCGGCCTCGCGTTCAGCCATCGAACCGCCTGGTCACCCAAAAATATTTCATGTCCAAAAAATACGACGTCATCGTTATAGGAGGAGGCCACAACGGCCTCGTAAATGCTGCATATCTTGCAAAAGCTGGCAAGAAAGTCCTGGTCCTGGAAAAACGCTATGTGCTCGGCGGCGCGGCAGTCACGGAAGAAATCATTCCCGGTTTCAAATTCTCTGTTTTTTCTTACGTAGTCTCGCTGTTGCGTCCGGAAATCATTCGTGATCTCGATCTTCCGCGTCACGGCCTGGAAATTTTACCCCTCGACGGCACTTTGACGCCGATGACCAACGGCGATTACCTCTGGCGCCAGAACGATCACGGCAAAACGCGCCGCGAACTTGAGCGCCATTCGAGACTAGACGCCGAAGCCTACGAAGAATTCGGCAAATCCATGGTCGCGATGTGCCGCTTCGTCAAGCCAATCCTGGGGATGATCCCGCCGGACCCAACGTCCCTCAACCCGCGCGACCTCAAGAAACTAGCATTCCTCGGCAAACGCTTTCAGACTCTCGACTCCGAGGACAAATACAACCTCGTTCAGCTCATGACTATGAGCGCCGCCGATTTCCTCGACCAGTGGTTCGAGACGGACGTGCTGAAAGCTACCATGTCCGCATCCGGAATCATCGGCACTTTTCTTGGCATCCGTTCACCGGGCACGGCCTACGTCCTGCTTCATCATTACATGGGCGAAATTGACGGCGCGTTCCGGTCCTGGGGGTTCAGCCGCGGCGGCACTGGCGCAATTTCCAACGCGATCGGCGACGCTGCGCTCGAAGCAGGAGTTGAAATCCGCAAAGAGGCAGCGGTTTCGAAAATTATCGTCAAGAATGGAAAGGCCAGTGGTGTAGCTCTTGAAGGCGGCGAAGAAATTTACGCGGATATCATTTCCTCCAGCGTCGATCCGAATCTCACCTTCCTGAAATTCATCGACGAGCGCGAACTGCCCGGCGATTTCCTGGAAGACGTCCGCCGATACAAATATCGCGGCTCTTCCGGCAAAGTGAATCTTGCGCTCGACGGTCTCCCCGATTTCACTTGCTTGCCGGGCCCGGGCAAGCATCTCCGCGGGGCGATTTCCATTTCACCTTCGATGGAATATATGGAGCGTGCCTACGATCAGGCCAAGTACGGCGAATTTTCGCGCCGTCCCTATATTGATATGGTGATTCCATCACTCACGGATCCCTCTGTCGCACCGCCCGGAAAACACATCCTATCCTGCTTCGTTCAATACGCCCCCTACAAATTGAGTCACGGCAGCTGGGACGAGCAGCGCGAAGCCTTCGGCAACACTGTAATCGACACGATTTCGCAGTACGCGCCAAACCTGAAGAGCCTGATCATCGGCAAACAGTTCATAACTCCCCTGGATATCGAGCGCCAGACCGGCCTCAGCGAAGGCAATATTTTTCAGGGGGAGTTGTCCCTCGAGCAATTGTTTTTTCTGCGTCCCGCCGCCGGCTGGGCCCGCTACCGCACGCCAATCAAAAAACTTTACATGTGCGGGTCCGCCACGCACCCGGGCGGGGGAATCATGGGCGCGCCGGGCAGGCTCGCGGCTCTTGAAATCCTGAAAGATTCCTGGAGAGCCTAGGCGTGGCGGCAAAGCGCGACATAATCATTCTCGGCGCCGGACACAACGCGCTGGTCACGGCTTTTTACCTCGCGAAAGCTGGCCACCGTCCGCTGGTTCTCGAGCGGCGCAATGTTGTAGGCGGCGCCGCGATCACGGAAGAGTTTTTTCCCGGCTTCAAGTGTTCCACTCTCGCGCATGCCGGCGGTCCGCCGCTCGCCGCCATCCTGAAAGACATGCAGCTCGCTCGCCACGGCCTGCAAAAACTCGAAGCGCCCGTGCGGATTTTTGCGCCGTCACCTGACGGCCGCGCGCTCACGCTTTACAGCGACGCCAAACTCAGCGCCAAGGAAGTAGAGAGATTTTCGCCCAAGGACGCCGCACAGTACGTCGAGTTCCAGCAGAGTATCGCGCGCCTCGCTGGAATCGCAGCGCAATTGCTTAAGCTAACGCCGCCAGTAATCGAAAAGCCCTCCAAAGAAGACATCTGGAAGCTGCTGAAAATTGGCCGCAAAGTGCGCGGCTTGGGCAAAAAAGAAATGATGCGCCTGATTCGCTGGGGCCCGATGGCCGTAGCGGATTTCGTCGCTGAGTTTTTCGAAACCGACCTGTTGCGCGGCGCTATCGCCGCCCGCGGAATTTTCGGGTCTGCGCTAGGTCCATGGTCCGCTGGTTCCACCGCGCTTCTGCTCCTGCGCGCCGCATCCGATCCGTACCCGGTAGGGAACTCAGCCTACCCGCGCGGCGGCATGGGCGCGCTCACTGCCGCGATGGCCGCAGCCGCGAAAGAAGCGGGCGCTGAAATCCGCACCGAAGCGGAAGTCGTCAGAATTTTGGTCAAACACGGCCACGTAACCGGCGTCGCTCTCGCCAGCGGCGAAGAAATCCCCGCGAAAGCCGTGGTTTCCGGAGCCGATCCTCGCCGAACACTCCTGGGACTGCTCGATCCCGTGCACCTGCCGCCCAGTTTTGTAGTGAAGATGCAGAATTATCGCTGCAACGGCACCGCTGCGAAATTGAATCTCGCGCTCGACTCGCTTCCAAATTTCAGCGCGCTGAAGAATTCAGGCGAAGCCAATGCCGCACTAGCCGGCCGCATCCATATCGGCCCGGGCATCGACTATCTCGAACGCGCCTTCGACGATTCCAAGTACGGCGAGTTTTCCCGTGCGCCATACCTCGATATTTGCATCCCATCAATTTTGGATAATTCTCTGGCGCCGCCGGGCAAGCACGTCATGTCTATTTACATGCAATTTGCCCCTTACAAACTGAAAGATGTCACCTGGGCCCAAAAACGCGATTCTCTGCGGGATGTAATCATAAAAACGCTCGCGGAATACGCTCCCGATATACCTTCGAAAATTATCGCGGCGGAAACAATCACGCCCAAAGACCTCGAATCCACCTACGGTCTCACCGGCGGCCATCCATTCCACGGCGAACTGGCCCTCGACCAGATTTTCACCATGCGCCCGATCCTAGGCTGGGCGCGTTATGCGACTCCGGTGACAGGTCTGTTTCTGTGCGGCAACGGCACGCACCCAGGCAATGGAGTCACCGGAATCGCCGGACACAATGCCGCGCGCGAAATCCTGAAGCAGCTGCATTAAACGAATCGCCACCGTCGTAGCCTGGGCTTGCCGGCTCCCTGAATTCGTGGCAGAGGCCGTGGTCCCATAGCAAACCGATGACGAAACAATCACCCAACCGGAGTCGAGCGCGCGAAATCGCAGCGGATTTCATTCTCAGAGGCGATCCTACGGGATGGTTCGAGGCGCTCTACCGCGAAGCAGAATCGGGCACAGCGGAAGTTCCGTGGGCCGACCTGCGTCCCAATCGCAACCTCCTCGATTTCTGGTGCGCCCATCCGCTGGAGATAGGGGGAAAATCGGCTCTGGCGGTCGGTTGTGGCCTGGGTGATGACGCCGAGCAGCTCGCTGCTTGGGGATATCACACCACCGCCTTTGACATTTCCCCCGCCGCGATCAAAGCCGCTCGTGAACGATTTCCGGCAACCGCAGTTGATTACATCACCGCAGATCTCTTTGCCGCCCCTGCGGATTGGAAGCAGAGTTTTGATTTCGTCGTTGAGATTTACACGCTCCAGGTGCTTCCCGCAAAACTACGACCGCAAGCGGTTCACAAAATTGCAGAATTCCTGCGCCGAAGTGGTGTGCTGCTGGCAATTGCCCGAGGCCGCGATACGGCAGATCCCGAGGGCGAAATGCCCTGGCCATTAATGCGAGAACAATTCGATGAGTTCACTCGTGCAGGCCTGAAAGAAATTTCATTCGAAGACTATTGCGATCCTGAAGATCCTTCAGTGAGAAGGTTTCGCGCCGCGTACACAAGGTTGTAGAATTTAATTGCTGTAATTCGCGGGGAATCATCGCATGTCAGCGCTGTGCGGAATCGCCGCGTAAACGTCGACTGCCCGCCGGGAAAACCGAATGAATTTCGATCGCAGAAAATTTCTGAAGTCGCTCGCAACCGCGAGCGCCGCAGCAGTCCTGCCAGGCGCCAGGCTTCTCGATATTCGCGGGGCTCAATCCGAGCCTCCACCCGCCGGCAACTTCGATTTCATTTTCTTCACCGACACGCACATTCAACCCGAACTTGACGCCGCGCACGGCTGCGCCATGGCCTTCGCAAAAATCGCCAAATCAAACGCGGATTTCGCCATCTGCGGCGGCGACCTGGTTTTCGACGCGATGGGAACCGGACGTGCTCGCGCGGACATGCTCTTCGATCTCTACCAGCGCACTGAAGATAGCCTGAAAATGCCACTGCACCACACCATTGGCAATCACGATCTGTTTGGCATTCTCTCGATCAGCGGAATTGAGCCCGGTGATCCCGCACTACGGCAAGAAAATGTATGAAGACCGCTTCGGCGCGCAAACCTACTATTCGTTCGATCACAAGGGCTACCACTTTATCGTGCTGGATTCGGTGGCACCCACACCCGATCGCCAATGGGAAGGCCGCATCGACGCCGCACAACTCCACTGGCTGGTGCACGATCTCGCTGCAACAGATCCGCGCACGCGCCGTAGTGGTCATCACGCATGTTCCGCTAATCACAGGCTACCTCGCGTACGGTCCCAAGCCTGATGGCACGCTGCGCCATGACACAGTATCGGTCGCAAATTCCTCGGACGTAACTTCGCTCTTCGCGCAGCACAATATCCTCGTGGTCTTGCAGGGCCACCTCCACATCAACGAGTTCGTGCACTACAGGAATTGCCAGTACGCCTGTTGCGGCGCCGTCTGCGGCAATTGGTGGCACGGTCCGCGCCTGGCATTTCCCCGAGGGCTACACACGATCGTCAGCCTACACGAACGGAAAAATCACGTGGCGATACGAAACCTACGGCTTCAAAAGCGTAGACCCCCGCCAACGAACTATAAATCCAATGTAAGCGCAAATCATGTAGGCTCCTGCTTCTGTTCTTTCGCGGTCATCCTGCCTTGGGCAATAGCGAAGAGAGCGAGGGGAGGACCTCTGTTGGTCTCATAGCCGGCGCCGCTCGCAATCACTCGGTCACCCACGATCACACACCGCATGCTAATATCTCGCGAACAATGAAGACCTCTTGCAGCCTCCTGATCTTCGCCGTCTCGCTGCTCACCTGCACGCCGCTAGCGGCGCAATCAACGGCATCAGCGCAATCATCACCCGCGCACACCATCGTTCTCCACGCCGCTCGCCTGCTCGACGTCGAATCCGGCCGCATCACCACCCCCGGCGAAATCCTGGTCGAAGGCAACGCGATAAAAGAAGTCGGCGCGAAACTGACTCGCCCCCACGACGCCGAAATCATCGATCTCGGCGACACCACTCTTCTCCCCGGCCTGATTGACGCGCACGTGCATTTGTTCCTCCACCCCGGCGCGGAAGATTTGCAAACCGTTCAGGAATCGGTTCCGCAGCGCACTATCACGGCCACAATCGCGGCTCGCGACGATCTGATGGCCGGCTTCACCGCAGAGCGGGACATGGGCACCGAAGGCGCAGGCTCAGCCGACACGGCGGTCCGCGACGCCATCAATCAGGGCCAAATTCCCGGTCCTCGCCTGCGCATCAGCGGCAACGCCGTCAACATTCTCGGCGGCCATGAAGACGCCATCGGCTACAACCCCGAGCAGCACGTGCTTCCCAACGCCACCTACGCCAACAACGCCGCGGAACTGGTCACCGTAATTCGCGAACAATTAAAAGAAGGTGCGGACTTTATCAAAATTTACGAAACGGGCGCCGATCAAGCTGGTGAACGGAAGATCTCGAAACTCCATATCAATACACCGAAGAAGAACTCACCGCCGCAGTCCGCGAAGCCGCCCGCACCGGCCACCGCGTCGCCGTCCACGCCACCGGCGAACCCGGCACTCTCTACGCCGCCCGCGCCGGAGTCGAATCCGTTGACCACGCCTACCAGCTAAGCGACGAAACCATGCGCATCATGCGCGAAAAGCAGATTTTCGCCGTCCCCACATTCACCATCGCAGAATATTTTGCGGACCACGCCGCGACTCCGAGCTGCCGCAACTCGCGAGCGCCAATGCTCGATCTGCACGCCACCGAATTCAAAAAGCAGTTAGCCGCAGGCGTCCCCATCGCCATGGGCTCAGACGTCGGCCCATTTCCCGCACGGCACGCAGGCCCGCGAATTCATGCTAATGGTGAAATACGGAATGACGCCGCTGGCCGCGATCCAAGCCGGCACGATAAACGGCGCAAAATTACTAGAGTGGCAGGATCAAATCGGTGCACTAAAGCCCGGATATGCGGCCGACATAGTAGCGGTTCCGGGCAACCCGCTAGACGACATCTCCGCTCTGCAAAAAGTCACATTCGTAATGAAAGCCGGCGTCATCTACCGCAAATAAGGCCACCGGAGCCCACCGCGAGCAGCCAAACCGTAGGGCCCTGCCTGCTGCGGCGGTTATAGGCGACCTGACCACAGTTTCATGTTCACTTCAGTTTTTGATACTGTCACTCCATTTGATTTCCGTCAGAGCTCTGATCCGGGCCATGTCTTGATGAATCACCAGTAGTTGTTAGATCGTTACAAGCACTCGAACTTCACAAGGTTCACCTTGGTTTTAAGTCAGAGCCACGCAATCCTTAACCACAGGGGGTATGACTTTGAGCTCATCGTCGTTTTCCTCACACATCGAGAACGGATTGAAGACCAGTGCATTCTCACTCCAGGATTATTCTTTGCTGGCCTTTCAGTCGGTTCGCAACATCTTCATCACCACGCGTTACGCCACCGACTTGTTACAGCAGATGGATCTGATCGGCGTAGGTTCGTTGCTGATTGTAGTGATTGCCCTGGTTTGCGTCGGCGGTGTAGTGGTAATGAACTCAGCCTCCCAATTCAGTCGTTTCGGCGCCACGGTTCTGACAGGCGACGCCGTTTCGATCGCACTCCTCCGTGAACTCGGTCCGGTTTTCACCGCGCTGCTGGTCGCAGGCCGCAACGCGACCGCAATGGCGTCCGAGCTCGGCTCCATGGTCGTCACCGAGCAAGTGGACGCGATACGAGGCCTCGGCATCGATCCCATCCGCAAACTGATGACGCCTCGCGTCCTCGCAACCATATTAGTGCTGCCGCTGCTGGTGACCGTGGGCGATCTCGCAGGATTGCTCGGCGGATTTGCGGTGGCAATCGTCACACTTCACATTGACGCAGAACAATTCTGGACACGCGCCATTCACGCCCTCGCATTCGGCGACCTCTTCATGGGCTTTTCCAAGCCAATCATCTTCGGGTTCATAATCTCCACGGTAGGCTGTTACGAGGGCCTGCGTGTTGAAGGAGGAACAGCGGGGGTCGGCCGCGCCACAATCATGGCATTCGTCGTGTCATCAGTAGCCGTCCTGATCGTGGATTTGTTCCTGACTCGGCTTCTGCTCTACGTGTTCAACATGTGAAATCCAGAACCCACACAGCAATGTCACGATCGCCGGCAAACGCCAATCGCAACGTACCGGCGTCAACGCCGCTCTTACTCACTGCAACACCTCTTGCAATTGCTCACCCAGCCGGGGCGTGCAATCCTGTAGCTCACTTGCAACCGGTATGGCGCCGCAGACGCGCGATTTTCACCTGTGGTCTGCCGCTGGCTCGTTGAGGAACCACACTCCCTGCTTCTATTCCAGACGGTTGAAACTAATGTGCAATACAATGAATACTTTAGAGATCTCCGACCTGTGGATCCAGTGTGGAAAAGCCGAACCTCGAGGGTGGTACGAAGTTTGGTGAGGATTTGACCTTAGTCGTCGTCCTGCCTGCTCTGAACCCGATGCGAAGGGAGCGGAACGAAGGAGCTCTTTTCGTGGTGCGAGCCGGCGCCGGGAAAACTTTCGATTTGATCCTGCGCTTTAGCGCCAGCGGGTAAGCCCTAAGAACAAAATCGCGGGCGGCGAAATTCACCGTGGAGGATCGCCGCCCGCAGGTTAGCCATTCCAATCCGCGAGCCTTTTCAAGCCATCGAATTTATGCCTTCGCCGCCGAGGCCAGCTGTTGTTCCATCTGCTTCATCAATTTCCGCATTGCGGCAACGCTTCCAGGATTGCGTTTCTCGCTCCACCCTTCATAACGCTGCGCAGCCTTTTCCAAATGCCCCAGGAAATTCTTGTTCAAGAAGAGTTCCCGGAACTTCGGGACGATCGTCTTGGCTCGTTCCCAAACTCCAAAAAACTCGCCGTTAGTTTCAAAGAACAGATCTTCGTGGAGCAATCCATAATTCAGAAGGGCGCAAGCCTGGTCCCAATAAGTGAGCACCATCATGGCAAAAGCCCCCTGTTCGCTGCCCATGGGGGCGATCCGCTGGGCATCCTCCAGAGTTTCCACGAAATAGTTCCTAAAGAACCAATCGCGTGCCTGGCGCAAACGTGACTCGCGCCTCTGATCGTAAACCTCCAATTGAAGTTGCGCCTGCTCGTGCGTAGGTTTCGTTTCCATGATCTTTCCTCTCCTTTTACCTTCTATATGATTTAGGGCTAAGCTCGTTTGAACCGCCTCTCTGCCAGTAGATCGAACAAGAACGCGTTAAATCGACAACCGAATGCGCTAATCCGCCGGCAACCCTTGAATTTCCATTACCGGCCGGATTTCAACAGTCCCCCCCTTCCCAGCCGGGATTTTCGATGCAATATGAATCGCCTCATCTAGATTCTTGGCGTCAACCAAAAAGTACCCGCCAAGTTGTTCGCGCGTCTCAGCGAACGGCCCATCGGTAATAAGCTGTTCCCCGTCGCGCATACGCACGCTGGTCGCCATTGAGGTAGGATGAAGCGGCGAGGCCCCCAGATATTGCCCGCGGGTCGATAGCTGTTGCGCAAACTGGGCAGATTCGCCATAACACTGTTCGCGTTCAGCCGCGCTTAACCCATTTTCATCAAGATAAATGAGCAACA
Organism: uncultured Acidobacteriota bacterium; assembly: GCA_963842255.1. Taxonomy (GTDB): domain Bacteria; phylum Acidobacteriota; class Terriglobia; order Acidiferrales; family UBA7541; genus Palsa-295. The sequence continues at coordinate 34,452 of CAWJGI010000028.1, forward strand.
TGTATTTCATAGACGTACCTTCATACTACAAGTGAGTCGAACGGCAAAACCCCAGATCGACAAGGTCGCTGAGAAATACTTACAATAAGCCATGCTCGCAGACCCTACTACGACGGTCGAAACAGTTTATCGCGACGATTGGGGCCGCATCGTAGCCACGCTGATCGGCATGGTCGGCGATTTTGACCTGGCCGAAGAGTGCGCCCAGGAAGCCTTCACGGCAGCGGTCGAGCAATGGCCGGCCTCCGGCATCCCGGAATTCCCGCGAGCGTGGATAATACAGACAGCCCGTCATAAGGCTATCGACCGAATTCGGCGCAAAGGCCGCTACCAGGAAAAGCTCGAGTCCTACACCGTTTCCGGGTTCATGCGCACCAGCGAAGAGCCGGATTACCACTCAGACGAAATTCCCGACGACCGCCTGCGCCTGATTTTCACCTGCTGCCATCCAGCCCTGGCCCTGGAAGCACAAGTGGCCCTTACGCTACGCACGCTCTGCGGCCTCGAAACCGACGAAATTGCTCGAGCGTTCCTAGCGTCGCCAACCACGATGGCGCAGCGCCTGGTACGTGCCAAAAGAAAAATACGCGATGCAGGTATCCCATACGTCGTTCCCGAGACAGGCGACGTAGCGGCCCGCTTAGAGGCAGTTCTCAAGACAATCTACCTGGTCTTCAACGAAGGCTACGCGGCCACACGCGGCAATTCTCTGGTAAGAACGGACCTGTGCCTCGAAGCCATCCGCCTCGCGCGCCTCGTCGTAGCATTGATGGCCCCGCAACCCCCGGCGGAAGCGAAAGCTCTTCTGGCCCTGATGCTCCTCCACGACGCGCGCCGCGAAGCGCGTTTCGACCAGACAGGAGAACTTGTGGTCTTAGAAGATCAAGATCGCAGCCATTGGAACCGGAAGCAGATCGCCGAAGCGTTAACTCTGGTAGAAGAAGTGGTGCAACGCGCGCCCGGACCAAAACCGCTGAAAAACGTCCGCGACCCGAAAACGCGAAAGGCCGGTCCAGGACCTATTGCACTACAAGCAGCAATCGCTGCGGTCCATTGCCGCGCCGCGAGCGCGGACGATACAGACTGGCCCGAAATCGTAAGACTCTATGATCTTTTGCAAGAAGCCCAGCCCACTCCCGTCATCTCATTGAACCGCGCCGTAGCAGTAGCGATGATGGAAGGCCCGCAAGCCGGCCTGGCGCTGATTGAAGGGCTGGCAGCCGAAAACGACCTCGATAATTATCATCTCCTGCATGCCGCCCGCGCCGACCTGCTGCGCCGTCTGGGCAAACACCAGCAAGCGAGCAAGAGTTACCAGCAAGCTTTAACACTGGTTACAAATGAGAGCGAACGCAGATATCTCGAGCGCCGCCTGCGCGAAGTGCAAATGCCCAAAGAGACGTGACGCAAACCGGAACCAGCACAAAGGTCTAAGTGTATCGCCGGCCTTGAGCGCGGCATCTTTCCTCACTCACGACCGCGCCCGATAGCACACGGCGAGGGGTCGACCGTTAGCATCACTCCGACACACTGCAGCCGTGCCCTACTCGTATCGCATCGCAACCATCGGGTCCACGCGCATAGCGCGCCGCGCCGGAATAAGGCATGCGAAAAGCGCCACAGCGGCAAGGAGCGCAGACATCACCAAAAACGTGAGCGGGTCGTTAGGCGGCACGTTGAAAAGCATAGACCGGAAAAATCGCGTCACCATCGCAGCTCCAATCAACCCAGACCCGAGCCCAATGACAACCAATTGCATACCTTCACCCACGGCCATGCGAAGAATATCCGTACGCTGAGCGCCCAGCGCCATGCGAATTCCCAGTTCATGGGTACGCTGGCTAAAGGAATAAGACATCACCCCATAAATTCCGACGGCGGCAAGCAAAAGTGCCACGGAAGCAAAAACACCAAGAAGCTCGAGCGCAAAGCGCCGGTCGGCCGTAGACCGAACAATAATCTGATCCATGGAACTGATGCTGTGCACCGGAACATTGGGGTCGATGGTTTCCACCTCATGGCGCACCGCCTCGCCGAGTCGCTCGACATCCCCACCCCTGCTTCGGAGAAAAACGACGGCGTTGACCGGCGCGAACTGCCCCAAAGCAACATAAATGTGCGGCACGCTGGGAGCCTCAAAACCATCCGACTTAATATCGCCAACGACGCCGACAATCGTCAGTCCCTGCAAGCCTCGTCCAAATCCAAACTTGATCTCCTGTCCAATCGGATCCGCGCCCGGCCAATACTGCCGAGCAAGGGTCTGGTCGATCACGGCGACCGGCCGTGTCTTATAGATGTCAAGAGCGCTGAAATTGCGTCCCGCGATCAAAGGAACTTCCATGGTGCGAAAATATTGAGAATCGACTACAGCAATATCCGCAATCGGTCCGCGCTCTGATTCTGTTGCGCGCCCTTGAATGGAAAACGGAGAAAAGTTCCTCCCGGAATTCATGGGCAAAGTATCGTTCCCCGAAATCGAAGCCCGTTGCACTCCGGGCAAAGCGGACACGCGGCGATAGACCTCGAGAAGGAAATCAGCGCGCTTTTCCTCGACGCTATAAGGGTCCTTCGCAGGATCATTAGATTGCGGAATCCAGATTTGCACGGTAGTCAGATGGTCAGGATTGAATCCAGGACGCACTTCAAGAACTCGCCAGAAACTGCGAAGCAACAGCCCCGCGCCAGAGAGCAAAATGATCGACAGGGCCACTTCCGAAACCACTAGCACCCGCGAAACGCGGGTATGCCGCCGGCCGATTCCAGAATCCGCGGCTGCCTTCTCTCAAATTCTCAATCTGTTCAGCGTTCGCGGCCTGCAGCGCGGGCACCAGGCCGAAGAGAAAGCCCGTAACTATCGACACCAGGAAAGCGAAAAAAAGCACACCGGCGCTGATTTCAACTTCGTTCAGCCGTGGAATATCGGCGGGGGCCAGCCCTAAGATCACATTCTTCAAAAACAGAACCGTAACCAGAGCCACTAGACCGGAAACTAAAGACAACAGTGTACTCTCGGTCAGCATTTGGCTCACCAGCCGCGCACGACTCGCACCCATCGCCAAGCGAATCGCAATCTCGCGGCGCCGTCCAGACGAGCGAGCAAAAAGAAGATTGGCAATGTTCACGCACGCGATCAGCAGGACGAATCCCACGGCTCCCAAAATCAGAAATAATTCGGTGCGCTGAGGCCCGACGAGATCTTCTTTCACCGGAACAATCCTCACGGTCCACGCGGAGGCAGCAGGATAATCGACGGCATACTGCCGGCTGAGTTGCGATATGTAAGCATCGAGCCGCGCTTGCGCCTCCGCAACGGCCAGGCCAGGCTTCAAACGTCCAATGGCCCCGTTAATAAAGCGCTGGGACCTGACAGGCGGCACAGGAAACGGAAGACCGTTGAAGCCGGTAGCCATCCACACGTCCACATCGGTGTCGAGCGTAGGCCCCGGATGCCGGAAGCCCGCAGGCATTACTCCCACAATCGTGTACATGTCATTATCGAGCCGCATTTTCCGGCCGACGATTTTCGGATCCGCTCCGTAGTAGCTGCGCCAAAATCCGTCGCTGATAACGACAGGTTCCATGATTCCTGGCGCGGCGTCTTGTGTGCTGTAGACCCGCCCGCGTTCCGGCCTCGCTCCCAGCAGGGTAAAGTAATCAGGACTGGTGACCAGGCTCTCCGCGCGCACGGTTCGATCTCCGCCGCCCACCGCCGAATTACTCGATATCACCGCCGAAATTTCCTGAAACACGCCGGAGCGATCCTGCAAATCCCAAAGTTCCGGAGCGGACATTCCTATATCCTTTTCATTCGTGCCTGGTTGATCGTCAAAGACGCGCACAAGCTGCTCAGGATGCGGAAAAGGCAGCGGCTTCAGCAGAACGCCGTACACCACGCTAAAAGTAGCGACATTGGCTCCAATGCCTAGAGCGAGGGTCAATATCGCGACAGAAGTAAAGCCCGGTGCCTTGACCAGCATTCGCAGCGCATAGCGCAAGTCTTGCCACAGCGTATGCATCGACACACCTCGGCGGAACTTGCAAGGCCGGTCGCAAGTTCACTTCCGAACGCGCCCGAGCTTAAGTCTCCGTGCCACAGGCACTTGCTAGGAGAATATTCGACAGCCGCTTCCGAAATCGTCCGGAAGCGGGAGAAGCCTGTCGCGCAGCCGAACAGCACCGGCAACGACCGTGTTCGGCCACGAATGAGAATCAAGCAAAATCAAAGATTTAATTTGGTGCCGCGGTCTTTTGATCCTTAGGCATGATGGGGGAGCGGTATCTTACCTTGGCTCCGCACGAAACCTGAAAGCACCCGATTCCGCCATAATGTCTGAACTCGGCACCCATTCCATTCGGCAACGACTCGTCCCGGTGAAATACCTGGTGAAATACCTAGGCGAATCTACGAGTCTCAGGTAAGATTCGCTTCCGCTGACATATCTGTTAACGCTCTGCCACGATCTGTATTGGAAATATCGGAAGCGTTGTAAATTTGCCGCTAATCAAAACGCCTGCTCTCAAACGAAGCATGCAACCGCATTAACTCTCAGGAGGTCGTATCAAAATGGAAATCAAGCCCCAGCAGACAAATTCCGGCAGGAGGCAATTTCTGCAAACGGTTTTCACCAGTGCAGTCGTAGCAAGCACGGCTCACGCCGGATTCGAGTTAACCGCCCCCACAAGAGTCAGCGCCCAAACCGATCTAAGTCCCGACGCAGCTCTGCAAGAATTGCTGACGGGCAACCGAGCGTTTCGCAGCAAACCAACTGACATCCATCGACCACGATCTAACTATGCTGAAAGAGCGCACGGTCGCTAAACAAGAGCCCTTTGCCGCAATCCTTTCCTGCGCTGATTCGCGCGTCCCGGTCGAGCTGGTCTTCGACCAAACGATCGGCCACCTCTTCGTCGCGAGAGTGGCGGGAAATATCGTGACGCCAGAGATCATCGCCAGCCTCGAATACGGTGTGGCAGTTCTAGGAGCCAAAGCGCTCCTGGTGCTAGGGCACAGCAATTGCGGAGCAGTAAAAGCGGCAATGAAAGCCGAGGCAGTGCCAGGACAGATCAGCACGCTATACGCGCATATTCGCCCGGCAGTAGAACAGTCCGGTGGCAATGTCGAGAAGGCTATCGAAGCCAACGCAAAGATTCAGGCTGAATTGCTGCGCACAAGTTCCACGGTCATCCGCGACGCGGTGAAGGCCAACAAACTAAAGGTAGAATCCGGCGTCTACGATCTAGCCACCGGCAAGGTCACCCTGAGCTAAAGGTTTAGTGTTCACCAACGAAACCACCTGCGTGGCGCAGGATCATCTGCTCTTGCCGTTGAGCTCATCCTGTTTGCCCGCGGAGCCGGTGGCGAAGACGAGAGCAGCAAAGGACCTCTCTTGGTGCACTCCGCGCACGGCGCGCTTGCACGGAGTTGGCAATCAGCCGTAAGCGTCCCAGACTGCCCACCATGCGATTAACAATTCTGTGCCTCTGCGCGCTGCTTTTCTTCCCCGCGGTAAGTCCAGCGCAAAACCCCGCGGATGTTCCGGTCTTCGAAATCTCCCCGGCACGCAGTTCGATCAAGTTCTCAGTGAAAGCCTCTGTCTCCATCGCAGGCAAATTCGACAAATGGGACGGCGCGCTGACATTTCAATCCCCGGATGTCACCACAGGTCTTCTGAAAGTAAAAATCCAGGCAGACAGCGTGGACACCGGCAGCGGTATGAAGAACGGCAAGCTAAAGGGCAAAGATTTCTTCGACGCGGAGAACAACCCGACAATCGTTTTCCGCTCGACCAAATTCGTACAAACCAGCCCCAACACAATCGAGGTAGACGGAGACTTCACGATCCGTGGCGCAACAAAACCAGAAAAGCTGACGCTGATCGTTTCCCACAAAGAGGGCCACATGGGCGAAATCGAAGGGAAAATGAACTTCAACCGCAAAGACTACGGAATGAACAAAGGCATCCCATTCGTCAGAATCGGAGACCACGTCGACGTAACATTCAACCTAAAGGTCAAGCACGTCAGCGGCCCCCAGGTTGCGCTGAGCGAACCGCACTAACATCTGTTATGAGCAGGGCCGCCCTTTGCATCCCGCATGTGATTCGAGGATTGCACGTCGTAGGAGCGCTGCTTGCCGGGTCCCACTCAGCGTCACATTAAACTCCAGTGGTTAGCAGTTGTAGCGGCCGGTTCAGCCTCATCAAAGTGGGCAGCCGTGGGCTCAAATGTTACAGACAAAGGAGCAACTCGAGCGTCTCGCAAAGAGCATCCTAGCCATTCTGACCTTGGCGGTAGCAGCTGGAGCCGGGTCTCAACAATCGCCCACTATTTCAACTAGGAGAACATCGTCACGCTCTATGCGACGGTCCACGACGCAGACGGCCGCGTCGTCAAGAACCTGAATCAGGACGACTTCATATTGCTCGAAGACGGTGTCCCACAGAGGATCACCTACTCTCTCCAGAATCAGATCTCCCTCTCACCATCGGACTGCTGGTTGACACCAGCCGCAGCCCGATTGAAGTCCTGGAAGAAGAGCGCCGCGCCAGTTATACATTTGCAGTCAGAGCTAAACGGGCTGAAAGTCCCCGCAAGTGCGGCACCCTGCTCTACAGCGCGATAGAACCTTCACAAGACGTGATGAAAGGCCTGCCGGGGCGCAAAGCTTTCATAGCGCTCACAGACGGAGTGGCATTCAAGGACCCTACCCCAATCGCAGTGGCAATCGATTCGCGCAGCGCGCAAATACCATCATCTACTCGATCCGCTATTCCGACCCAACCCAAGTTTACATTCCTGTAGTAGGTGCGATTATCGCAGTAGCCAAGGAGCGCGGCAAAAAAGGCCTGCAGCGAATGGCCGAGCAAACCGGCGGGGCCACATACGAAGTAACGAAAAGCCAGTCCATTGAAGCAATTTACGAGAAATCGAAGACGCGCTACGCAATCAATACAGCATCGGCTATGCGCCGCCACGCTTAGAAGCAGATGGCAAGTATCACAACATCAAACTCACTGCGAAAGATCGCCATCTGGTCATAACGCCAGGGCCGGTTACTATTCCAAGTGATACCGCAACGAGCAGGGCCGATAGCTTTGAGTCGAGCGTTCTCAAACAACGAACTTTTATAAGAACTATGGTTATAAACATTATCGGCATAACGGGATTGCGCGGCAGTCATCGCGGGATGAAGCGCACTATGGCTTATAGACCAACGGTGGTCCGCTCAGCCGTTTGGCCTTGAGGTCAATCGTAACTTCGACACGGTCGGCGATCCTGATAAACGGAATCCCGCTGTCCATACCGAAGTCTTTACGATCGAAAGCCATCACGCCTTTAATATCGTGAAAGCCTGTCGTGTTGTGGTTATCTGTCAGCCGCAGAGTCTCGGGTTTAGACACTCCTCGTATCGTGAACGTACCCGCCACATCAAAGGTGTTGGGTCCGGTCTGCACCATCTTCATTGACCGAAACGTGATGAACGGGTCCTGTTTGACGTCGGAAATCCTTGCTCTTCAGCTTGTCATCCTTAAAGCCGCTTCCGGTGTCCACGCTGGCCGCTTGAATCTTGATGTCCAAGACGCCCGTTGAGACATCAGGAGAGAGGAAAATGTCAGCGTGGCATTCCACTTATTGAACTTACCTTCGAGATTCACGGATGATTTCACGAAGAACGTAATCGTGCTTACGTCAGGCGTAACCGCGAATTTAGGAGCAGTCTGCGCCAGGCTGACAAGAAGGGGAATGTTAAGGAAGCTAAGAGGCACAAGCTGGCTATCTTCACGTCGCGGAGGGCAATTCTTTCCCGCAGCAATTTCATCAATCGAACTTTCATCTTCCTGTTCCCTCCCAACGCTGCCCGTTAGCGCCGATGGTGCTCGATATTAGGCAGGCCATGAGAGGTCACATTGAATTGCTACTGGACCTTCAGCGTGAGGTGCATGCTCGATATCGCTCCGCTCGGCGTCGTAGCAGTCACGGTGAGTGGATACGATCCCGCAGGTGTAGCCGCACCGCTGGGTGATTTTGGCAGGCTGCCGCACGCCGACATTCCGACGGCCAAAAAAATCACTGCGGCGAACGAAACCGCCCATCGCGGTTGCTTTTGAACGTCCCTGCGGCGCCGCACAAGGACAACATCGTCAGCATCAGCCCCAGACCGGTTCCAAATCCACCGGGCATCGGCGCGGAGTTCGGGACAAAACCCTTACAGTACGTTTGGACCACGATGGCGACCTCGGTCGTCTTTCCGGTCATAGTCACCGCACTCGGCACGATATTGCACGTTATGTTTGGCGAAGAGCTGGCGCATGTCAGCTGCACCGTTCCAGTAAAGCCCGGCGCACCTGTAAGCAGCAATCCAAAAGTAGCATTCCCTCCTGGAGTCGTGTTCGCCGTGGAAGAACTGCCTTGGCCAATACTAATGACCACCGGACTATTGCTATTGAACGTAGCGGTCACCGATGCAGCGGCGCTGAGCGTAACCGCACAAGTGGCAGTTCCCGAGCAACCCGCTCCGCTCCAACCTCCGAACGTAGAGCCTTGCGCCGCTGATGCTGTCAACGTGACCTGCGCCCCCACTGGCGAAATTTGCCGAACACGCGGAGGGGCAATTGATTCCTGAGGGAACGCTCTTTACTGTGCCAGTTCCCGTACCCGCTTCTGTCACGGTCAGCGAAACTCCTCCACTGGCGAAATTTGCCGACACTGAGTCATTAGCCGTAATGGTGAACGTGCAAGCGCCGGTACCTTCGCAGATATCCCCGCCCCAACCTGTGAAGATCGAGCCTGCGTTCGGCGTTGCGGTCAGCGTTACTTGGGTGTCTCCAGCGAAAGTTGCCGAGCAAGTCTCCGGACAACTGATTCCCCCGGGCGAACTTGTGACCCTTCCGGGACCAGTCACCGTACCCGTTACAGACGCACCGCCCGTCCCCGAAAGGTCGATGGTCTGCACGCTTCCCGAGGTCGGTCCGTTCTTGTGAAATCGTGATCGTCGCCGTGTAAGAAACAAATTGCGTCGGCGAGAATGCAATTTCAAGCACGCACTGAGCGCCGACCGCCAATGTCGCTGGCGCTACCGGGCAGGGATTCGCAGAGATCGAGAATCCACCCTCTGCGTTGAGTGAAATGTTCGAGATCGTAAGAGGGGCGTCGCCTGAGTTCGTTACCGTCAGCGGCAACGTAGCGGTGGCATTGATGGGCCGATTTCCGAACGCCACAGTCGTGCTGGAGAGATTTACGTTGGGATTAAGAAGCACGTTTCGCACGCGGTTGTTATAAAGGTCACCGACATACATGTTGCCTTGAGCGTCTACGACCACTCCCACTGGCGTAGCAAGTTCAGCAAACAGTGCCGGCCCGCCGTCCCCGAAAAATCCGAAGGTCCCATTTCCCGCAAACGCCGTAATAATTTTGCTCGTTCCGTCCACGCGCCGGATCACGTCGTTGCCAGAGTCAGAGATGAAGAAATTTCCGGCGCCGTTCACTGACACTCTGTCGGGCATATTCAGCGTCGCGCTCGTGGCCGGGCCGCCATTGCCCGTGTGTCCCTTGGTTCCGTTACCGGCGATCCTTGTGATGATTCGTGGCGAGCCGGTGTCGATCTTGCGGATTACGTTGTTATAGGTGTCGGCGACGTACAGATTGCCCAGTGAATCGATGTCGAGACCGAGCGGGCAATCCAAAGTGGAGTCGACGACCGCGGGGCCTCCATCCC
>CAWJGI010000029.1:0-17545 GCA_963842255.1 uncultured Acidobacteriota bacterium
ACCCCAAGCCGCCCCTCGGATTGCCCCGACCAAGCGCCTATGATACGTTTCGCCACGGCCACGGAGAGTTCGGAGTCGTGCTTGAGAGATCAAGGGCCGCAGCTTTGCAGAAAGTAAGTATCAGCTCGATCCAACACCAGAGAGGAACCGCATTAAATCGGCCGTGCGCACAAGCTTGAAAGCGAGATTCTTTGCCGTCAGCGAAAAACAAGATCAATAAGCGATCGGCATCGGGACCCGCCTGGTCCCAGGTCGCAGCCGATGCCACGGTTGACATTGCCGGCCTGCTCGACCTCGTAGCCGCCTTCCCCACCAAACCATCGGCGTAGTGGGGGATTTTGTCCTCGACGAATTCGTTTCCGGCGAGATTTCGCGCGTCTCGCGCGAAGCTCCAGTCCTCATCCTGCGCCATCGTCGCACCGAAACATATCCAGGAGGCGCAGCCAATGCGGCAATCAACCTCGCAGATCTAGGTGCGCGAGTTCTGCCCGTAGGCGTGTTGGGCGACGACGAAGGCGGCCGCAGCCTTCTCGATCATTTCGGCCGCAAGCACATCAATACCGCCGGCATTCTGCGCCCCCGCAACTGGGCCACCACAACCAAGACACGCTACCTGGCAGGTTGGACCCATACGACGGAGCAGCAAGTCCTGCGGTTGGACCGCGAGCCTCGAGCCGCCCTCTCCGAGCGTGTAGAAGGCGCCATCGCGCACAAAGCACGCCAAGTCGCGCGAAGAGCCGACGCGGTTTTGGTTTCTGATTACGGCGTAGGCGCAGCATGGCCCAAGCTAGTAAAAACTCTAAAGGCCAAGCGTCTGACTCTAGATTCGCGCTACAGCCTCCTAGAATATCGCAACGCTGGAATCACTGCCGCGACACCGAATGAGCCGGAACTCGAAGCCGCTTATCACGAACGCATCGGAACGGATATCGGCAGGCTTGACGATTTGGGCCGGCGCGTCCTGCATGATCTGGACATCGAAGCGCTACTGGTGACGCGCGGTAAAGACGGAATGGCTGTATTCGAACGAAGCCGCGCGCCACGCCATATTCCCATCTATGGCTCTGACACGCCCGTGGATGTCACCGGTGCAGGCGACACCGTAATTGCTGTTTTCACCCTCGCGCTAGCCGCCGGAGCGACTTACATGGAAGCTGCACATCTGGCGAATTATGCCGGTGGAATCGTGGTAATGAAGCGCCGCACGGCGACCGTGACGCGCGCAGAACTCGAGGCAGCCCTGCGTCAGGAGGCCACGACGAAGCGCTGAAATCGCCAGAAAACACAAATAGATCACCTGAAATCGAATGGACACGCGCGAAAAAATCGTTTCTCGCCAGGGCCTGCACGAAATCCTTGCAGAACATCGCCGCTCTCGCCGCAAGATCGTCTTCGCCAACGGCGTATTCGATCTTCTGCACGTGGGCCACGTCCGCTATTTGGAGGCGGCACGTGCCGAAGGCGATTTGCTGGTGGTAGGAATAAATTCCGATTCGAGTACTCGCAAACTGAAAGGCGAGTGCCGCCCGATTCTCACCGAACGCGCGCGTGCCACCTTGGTGGCCGCACTTCGTGCCGTCGATTACGTAGTCATTTTCGATGAACCGGATGTAAATTCGCTGCTCAAGGAACTCGAGCCCGACGTGCACGCAAAAGGAAGCGACTACACGCCCGACACTGTCCCAGAACGCGAACTGGCCGCGCTCTTGGGCATCCGCATAGCGATCGTCGGCGACCCAAAGCAACATTCCACACGCGATTTGCTGGCGCGTCTGCGTTCCCGCAACCATGCCTGACCAAAACGCCAGCCAGCGCTTCTTGTTAGTACGCTTGGGCTCGATGGGAGACGTAATTCACGCGCTGCCCGCGGCAGCAGCCTTGCGCGACACGTTTCCTCAGGCGCGGATCGACTGGGCCATTGATCCCAAGTGGAAACGCCTGCTGGAAGGGAACGCGGATTTGAATGAGATAATTTCGGCAGACCGCAAAAGTGCTGCAGGCATGGCCACCACCATAAGCAGTTTGCGCGACGCAAAATACACCTGCGCTGTGGATTTTCAAGGACTTTACAAATCTGCGCTGCTCGCCTTCGCATCGGGCGCGCCGCGGCGCATCGGCTTCCAGAGAAGCTACGCCCGCGAAGGTCTCGCCTCGCTTCTCTACACCGAAAAATTGAATCCGCGCGGCGGCCACAAAGTTAATCACAACCTCGCGCTGGTGCACGCCGCAGGCGCGCGCGATGTGCCGCCGCGCTTTCCGTTGTGTGTGTCGCCTGAAGACGTTCAGCAGGTAACCCAGGAATTGACTCAGCACGATATTGCCGAATTTTATGTCTTGAACCCCGGAGGCGGCTGGCGCTCGAAGTGTTGGCCCCCCGAACGCTACGGAGAATTGCATCGTGTACTTAACCAGCAATTCGGATGGCGAGGCGTAGTCAGCTATGGCCCAGGTGAGGAAAATCTTGCACAGGAACTGGTGACCGCAGCAGGCAAACCAGCCCCGGTCGCGATTCCGCTGAATCTCGGGCTACTGATGGCCCTGATGCAGCGCGCCAAATTCTTAGTCTCAGCGGATACCGGGCCATTGCATCTCGCCTCTGCCCTCGGCGCGTCAGTCATCGGCCTGTTCGGTCCTACAGATCCCGCACGCAATGGCCCTTACGGCGGTACCGCAATCAGCGTCCGCAATCCGCGCAGCAGCGAAACAACCTACCGCCGCGGAACGTCCTATTCTTCAGCCATGCTTTCGATTACAGTCGAACAGGTAATGCAAGCCATCAAGCGACTTCTAGGGCCCTGCGCTTGAACCAAGCCGTCGCGGTACACCCGAGAAAATTCTGGATGCGCTGGCGCGTCCGCCTGGGCTATCCGGTCGCGATTCTGTATTGGCTTCTAGCAAGGCCAACGCATCATTGGATTGCGATGGGCGCTGCGGTTGCCGGACTCGGCATAATTATCAGGACTATCGCCGCAGGCCACCTTAGTAAAGATCGCGAATTGGCAACCAGCGGGCCCTATGCCCGAACCCGCAACCCCCTGTATCTGGGTAGCGCATTTCTTGCTGCAGGGTTCGCGATCGCCGGCCATTCTTGGTGGGCCGCGGCTCTCGTCGTACTTTATTTTGCGGTCTTTTACTACGCAGTGATGCGCAACGAAGAATGCGACTTACGCTCCCGTTTTGGAGTAGTCTTTGACGAATACGCGTCTCGCGTGCCGCTGTTTTTTCCCAATTTTTTCGATGAAGGATTCGCGCAGCCGGTAAACCCAGCACTCTCTGAAGGGTCGTTTTCCTGGGAGAAATATCGTCGCAACCGCGAATACAAAGCCCTAATCGGCACAATCGCCGCGCTGGCATTGGTTTGGCTGCGGATGTGGCTACACCGCCACTACGGCTACTGAGGCCTAAACATGTACATGTATCACAGCGGCCTTACAGCGCGGCAAAACCCGGCAGGCTACTGCAATCGATAAACCGCATGCATCATGCGCTGAAACTGCGGGCGATAAATGAGATCGAAAGCGCGTTCTTTGCCAGGAAACATCTGCAGCGCCACTTTCCGCGTCTCGGCGATCATCTGCGCAGCATCTTCCGCAGGCAAATCGCCGTCTGCGATGGTCTGCAAAGTTAAATGGACCAATATGCGCAGCCTGCGAATTCGGCGGCTTTCTTCATCAATCTCTTCTTGCGTGGGCCGGACCACTGAAAAGTTTTCCATAAATGGCGCTAATACTGCAAACCTAGTATGGACTAGGCCTGCCACTTCGCGCAATAGTACTCACAATCAACCAACAGGAGAATTTGCGCATGACCCAAGAACGTTCCAACGAAACCGTGGTGATCGCCTACACTGCGGAAAGCGCCACAGAAGCGATGGTCATACGCAGCTTGCTGCAAAGCGCTGGCATCCTCACTCCGGGTTTGGTTTCGACTGACCCGTTTCCAATCCCGGAAAACCCAGAAGACCCTCACACAGAAATCTTAGTGCCGCAGTCGCAAGTGGACCAAGCTCGCAAGATCATAGCCGAATACCAGGTCGGAAATACGTCGGTTTCCGATCTCGAATCCTCGGACGAATCGAGCGGCTCGTAGCTTTTTCCGGCCGTATTCACGATGGCCGAATTTGAAACACACGTCATTGCGGATGAAGCGAGGCTTGCCTGGCGGGCGATGCAGAGCTATTGCAAACTAGCACCGGCAAAGCCGAACCACGGTCTCCATATGAAACGTCTGAGGGAACAAATCGAATAAGTGTATTTCTGAGGCATCGTAGCCGGCTTTGGTGAAGCAGGCAAGATCGCGAGAGAGTGTAGGTGGGTCGCATGATACGTATGTAATTCTAGCAGGACCCAGTTTCGCAATCGACTCCACGGTACCAGGCTCCAATCCGGAACGCGGCGGGTCCAGCACCACCAGTTCGGGCCGTTCTCGATTGCGTGCCAGAAAACGCTCGACCTCTGCGGTTCGCACTTCAACGGTGCCTTTACCGCGCACGTTACTTTCCAGATCGCGCGAAGCAGCCGGGTTCGACTCCACCGAAATCAAGCGTTCGAACCCCTTCGCCAGCGGAAGGGAAAACAATCCCACGCCAGCAAAAAGGTCCAACGCCAGCCGCCCGGCCTCGCCGTTTTTCACAACTTCGCGCACGAGCTCTTGGATCAAAAACCGGTTAACCTGAAAAAACGAAAAGTGCCCGACGCGATACGTAGCCTCACCCGCCTGATAATCGAGAAACCCGGGACCAAACAATTCCATGCGATCGTGACTCGGATCATAAAAAAGCAAACTCGCAATTTCCGGCGCCAAGCGCCGAAACGTTTCTGCATGCTCCGCAGTCCGGGAAGGGAATCCGGCGAAGGCGGCGGTCAGCAGCAATTTGGAATCCGCCGCATCGACGAACGCTTCAATTTCGCGTAACCCTCGCGGCAGTAATCCCGCAGCCAGAGCTTCCCGCAGGGCTAAAAGCGTTTTTAATAGCAGAGGCGAAATGATGAAGCAATCCTCAACGGCGCAAAGCGCCGTCGAGCCAGCTCGAAAATAGCCGATAGCGAGCCTGTCTTTGCTTTGCGTGGCCATGCCGTCACTTGCAGCTCCCAAGCCGGGTTCCGGCGGCCGTATCTTCCACTGTGCACGATTGCGGTATTCCCAAGGCGGCGAACCATGTGCCACGATCTCGCCGGTCCAATCAATCTTTCCGATGCGCCGCAGGGTTTCGCGCAGAATCTCAGATTTGAAATGCAGCTGCTGATCGTAAGGAATGTGCTGGTAATCGCACCCGCCGCAGACCGCAAAGTGTGGACAACGAGCCGGAATGCGTTCAGCGGAAGGCTCTAAAATGCGCTCCAGGCGGCCACGCACAAACTTTTTCTTCTGCTCGACCGCAGTCACAGCGACCTTCTCGGCTGGCAGCACAAATGGCACAAAAACAGTAGACCCCCCGTGATGAGCCAAACCCTCCCCACCGTAAATCAGTTTTTCGATTGTGACGTCCATGCCTTCGGTTGTCCTCTATCAACGGCTCTTAATTTGTCACAGCCTATGACGGAAAGGCAGGTTTAGGAGCAGGGCCTACAAGGCCAAATGCACAAACAAATATGCACGGAAACTAGAGTTGTTTGTGGACGCTCCATTTTCTACAAACACAACCCAATGTACCCCACGGAAGTTCGCAAGGGGCGGTCTTGAGACCCGCTCAACGGCTTCCAAAAGTGGCGTGCTCGAAATGGGCAAAAACGCCGTTTCTCGCTATCCCACTTTTTGTGGCAACGGTCAGGTAGAACGACGAATTTAGCGGATTTGCCCTGCGAGCAGCGGCCAGCCGCGACCAGATATCCTCTGCAGCACCGTGAATCTTTGTGGGTCGCGGCTTAGCCACGACATAAGACATCGCAAGACCAGCGGCTTTTGGCCGCTGAAGTCTCCGACTCACGTCAAATAAAACAAACTCAACCTCGGCACCTCAAAATGTTCGAACAAACGCTTCTGCACATAACGCCGTTCCAGCTGCGTCAATTGCTCCGCCGACATTTTACGCCGATACGGTGCCAGCGAACGGTCCATCTCGCGTCGAATCGCCAAAAGCGTCTGCTCATCGGCATCCGCTGAAAGTCCAGCTGATAATTTTTCTTCCAGCACAGTCATACGGCGCTCAAGATCCTCTAAATCCAGTGCACCCGCGGCGCCGACCAACGGCAATGTCTGTTCCAATTTCCAGGCAGTCTCTTCGAAGCGTGTGGCCAAACCGTACGCGAGCGCATTACCTTCTGGGCCGCCAGCAGGCGCTGCCGTGCGTCGCTTCCCAGCGGCCTTGCGCAATTGCGTCACGTTGCGTTCAAGATATCGCCGCAATTCCTCGCGTGAAAACGGCTCAGCCGCGGACCGCGAAGATCTAACCTCAGGGCCGGTCCCGGCGGCAGCTTCGGCGGCTTCTGCCGCCGCATCCATCACCGCATCGACACAGTAGGCCAAGCTCTTCAGCCGCCTTCCGCCCGCAGCGCGTCGCGACCGCGCCCAACTCTCAAACGCGCGATCGATCCCCTTAAGCACCGCCTCGATCGGCACTCCCGCCTTCTGCCAGGTCTCGAGAATGGCCCAGTCGAGCGGCGATACCAGCAAATGCGCTCCGCGCTTCCGCCAGAAGTACTCCTCAATCTCCGTGAAATAATTAAAGTAATTAAACGATTCCATGAGAGGCAGGACAAATTCCCATTAGCAGAAAATTCTTTGGGTGTGGCGGCTTGCCGCCGCTTTTTCTTGCGCGAGGCTCGCCTCGCGGGCCAGTCGATGCGTCCGCAACGGCGGAATCCGACGGAAAGCCCCGGGCCATCCCATTCAATTTCACGCTTTCGCGGAACCGCCAGCGCTAACCACTGCGACGCGAAGGCGGCGCACCCTTCTTCTGCGTGCCATCCTGATTCCGCTCCCAGATAATCCGCAAACCTTCCAAAGTCAAAAATTCATCCACCGTTTCAATGTGCCGTGAACCGGCGCCAATCAACGCGGCCTGGCCGCCGGTCGCTACAACTTTCGTCTTCGCACCCAACACCTTTTTCATACGATCCAGAATGCCGTCCACCATATCGGTATAACCATAAAAAAGCCCAGCCTGCATCGAAGCAGCAGTATTCGTCCCGATGATTTTGCCCGGGTCTTTGATTTCCACACGAAAAAGCCGGGCCGCGCGCGCAAAAAGCGCATCCGCGGAAATCCCGATCCCCGGCGCCAGCACACCGCCCAGGTACTCTCCGCGGGCCGACACCACGTCAAAATTAATCGCGGTCCCAAAATCCACAATGATGCACGGCCCTCCATACTTCTCGAACGCGGCAACGCTGTTGACGATTCGATCCGCCCCCACCTCCTGCGGATTGTCATATTGCACTGGCATCCCCGTCTTGATTCCGGGCTCGACGAACAGCGCTTTCTTGCTGAAATATCGCTCGGCCATTCCTGCCAGCCGGGAATTAAGCTGCGGCACAACCGAACTGATGATGATCCCGCCGATTTCGCGCGGCTCCAGATTCGCCAAAGTAAATAAGTCCCGCGTGAGAATTCCGTATTCGTCGATGGTTTGATCGCGCGCCGTGGAAAGCCGCCAATTCGCCACGAGCTCCTTGCCGCGAAAAACTCCCAGCACGGTATTGGTATTACCCACATCGAGCGTCAACAACATCAACCCGCCCCCCAAACGCAATTCAAGGCCCGTCCTCGATCCTGCCGATCATTGCCGGCTGTCAGCAAATTAACAAACTTCCGCACACTGCAGCGCTCGTGGTCGAGCGTCAACGGTATCAACGCTCCGCAACATCACCTGAAAGCACCGTCTCGATCCCGCCACCATCATCGCGCGACACGCGCAACACGCCGCTGGGCTCCAGCCCGGCAGTGGTGCCGGTAAAAACTTCCGTAGCCGTGGTGATCTGCACCCGCTTGCCCTGAAAATAACTGGAAACCTCAGCGAACCGGCGCAGAATCGGCGCGCCGCCCTCCGCAATAAACTGATTGTAGTAGCGGTCCAGGTACCGCAGCAACCGAATCAAAATCTCCAGCCGCGAATGGATTTTTCCATTCTCAATTCGCAATGAAGTAGCGATGCCGGTAAGCTCCGCGGGCATCTTGCTCTGGTTCACATTAATTCCGATTCCGATCACTGCGTAGTGCATGCGGCCCGGTTCCGCGTGCATTTCGGTCAATATCCCGGAGAATTTGCGCCCCCCCACCAGCAAATCATTCGGCCAGCGAATATCCGGCGCAACATCCAATTCCTCCATCACTGCGTCGCGCACCGCCAAACCAGCCACTAGCGTCAGCAGCGCTGCCTGCGCCGGAGAAATCTTTGGACGCACCAACACGGTGCAATGAATCCCCGCCGACTTCTCTGAAAGCCACTTGCGCCCAGCGCGTCCGCGCCCGGCGGTCTGTTCTTCGGCCAGCACCACTGCGCCATGTGCCTCGCCTAGTTCGCCTAGATTCATCGCCACAGTATTGGTGGAATCGATTTTAAAAAAATGATAAATCCGCCGCGAAAAAGCAGTGCCGGTCAGCCGATGGCTCAAAAGCTGTGGCGCCAGAATGTCCGGCACACGCTCGATGTGATACCCGCTAGCCAAGTGCCCCTTGACGCGCACTCCCAATTCCCGCAACTTCTGCACCCAACGCCAAACCTGCTGCCGCGAAACCCCAACCTCGCGAGCAATCTGCGGCCCACTGACGACAATCGTCGAATTCTCCGCCAGCAAAGTAAGCAGCGCGTCGATTCGCCGGTCAGTAGTCCCCGGCAAATTCGCCATCCGTTTAGCACCCATGCGAATTGCAAAGCATACGCGACGGGTGGCCCGCGAACAAGGAGCCTATCAATGAAGGTGATGGCTGGGATCTTCCGCAGGTGGTGTTTTTCTGGTCGCTCGCGCCAAACATGCTCAGCAAGCGGTCGGTTTATCGGCTGTGTCAACAATCTAAACAGGAGCGCCGCCTAGCAACAGCGCTAGCTTCTCGCCGAACCCGGGGTCTAGAACAACGCACAGCTTCTTGCGCAATGATGGGTTCAAGATACAAGGTCGGCTATTCAAGCTGCTTCAAACGATCCAGCAACTTTCGAAGTTCGACTTCGCGGCCAGCCACAGTGGCCTTCAGGTCATCAACAATCTTCGTCGGAGCTTTGCTCAGAAACGCCTGATCGGCGAGTCGTGACTTCTTTGACTCAATATCCTTGGCCAGCCGCTCGATTTCCTTTCGCAAACGCGCTATCTCTGTTTCCTTGTCTGCAGCTTCGCCGTACGCGATGCGAAGGTCGTAATTCGCGGTCGAACGAATCGCAGCTCCCGCGGCTTCGAGCCGTTCGGCAGAAATCGAAAGGCCTGCAAGATTTCCCAACCGCAAAATCGCCTCGAGATTTGAATCGACAAGATTGCGCAGCGAGGCCGACGCGGCGGAGAAATCTGCAGCGACCTTCTTCTTCGGATCGACTTTCATTTCCGCGCGAATATTGCGTGCCGCTACAACGATTTCCTGGATCAGCCTCATGTTTCCTTCCGCGCTGGCGTCCTCCCACTCCGGTCTAAGCGATGGGAAACGACCCAACGCAATCGACCGCGCTCCTGCAGGCTGCGGTAGCCGGTGCCACAGCTCTTCAGTGAGAAACGGCATGACCGGGTGCAGCAATCGCAGCGCAGCTTCCAGCACCGCAAAAATATTCCGCCACGAGGCCAGGGCAATGTCGCGATCGGTCGAACTCAGTTGAGGCTTGACCCACTCGATGTACCAATCGCAGAAATCGCCCCAGAAGAACTGATAGATCGTCTGGCAAGCCTCGTGAAATCGGAATTCATCGAGGGACTTGCTGCCATCCCCAGCCACCGCCGAAAGCCGGGAGAAAATCCAGCGGTGCACCAACTCGCCTTCGCCCTTTACCCTATAAGGCGCGGCAGCACGCACCTCCGGCCCCGCCAATTCCTCCAACGTGAATCCCGTCGAAGCCTCCACCTTCTCCAGATTCACAAATAAAAATCTCGCCGCATTCCATATTTTGTTGGCAAATGCCCGAGCCCCCAGAATCCGGTCGTCGCTTAAGGCGATGTCTGTCCCCGGTGCAGACATGCTAGCCAACATGTAACGCAGCGCGTCAGTCCCGTATTGCTCAGTCAATTGCAGCGGATCCACGCCGGTGCCCTTGGTCTTGGACATCTTCGCGCCTTCCGCCGTGCGCACCAGCGAATGCAAATAGAGCCGTCGGAAGGGGATTCGTTCGGCTTCGCTCGCGCCCGGAGCCAGCTGCAGCCCCATCATGATCATCCGTGCGTCCCAGAAAAATAAAATGTCGTAACCACTGATCAGCAGGCTGGTGGGATAAAACGTACGCAAGTCTTCGGTATCGTCAGGCCAGCCCAAAGTCGAAAATGGCCACAGCGCCGAGCTGAACCAGGTATCCAACACATCTTTATCTTGCGTCAGCTTCGACCCGCCGCAGGTAGGGCATTTCGCAGGCACGCCAGCTGCGCGCGCATGCCCATCCACGATTTCAACGCGCGAATCCGTCGCCGGCACCATTTCCTTGCAATCCGCACAATGCCAAATGGGAATGCGGTGTCCCCACCAAAGCTGCCGCGAAATGCACCAATCGCGAATGTTGTCGAGCCACTGCAGCAAGATCGTCCGCTGATTGTCGGGCACCACTTCGATTTCCGCATCCGGCCCGAAGCCGCCAGTGACTGCTTTACGCGCCTGCGCCGCCAGCGGTTTCATCTTCATGAACCACTGCGTAGAAATGCGCGGCTCGACAATCGCCTTGCAGCGGTCGCAGGTCCCCACCGAATGGGTATGTTCTGAAATGTGATCCATCAAGCCAAGTTCTTCGAGGTCCGCAATCACGCGCGCGCGCGCCACAAAACGATCGAGCCCCGCATATTTCCCGGCGGCTTCGTTCATGTGCGCATCGTCAGTCATCACATCGATTTCCGGCAGCCCGTGCCGCTTGCCCATCTCAAAATCGTTAGGATCGTGCGCCGGAGTAATTTTCACCACGCCAGTGCCGAACTCGCGGTCCACATAACTATCCGCGATGATGGGAATCTCGCGGTCCCTCAAGGGCAGGATCAGGCGCCTGCCAATCAAATGCTGATATCGTCGATCGTCCGGGTGTACGGCCACAGCGGTATCGCCCAACATCGTTTCCGGACGCGTCGTAGCCACCAGCAAAAATTCCTGAGGCGAGCCAGCGACGGGATAGCGGATGAACCACAAATTTCCAATGCGCTCGTTGTACACCACTTCCAGATCGCTGATGGCGGTCTGGCAACGCGGACACCAGTTCACCATATAGCGTCCGCGGTAGATCAATCCCTCGCGATACAATCGCAGAAACGCTTCCAGCACCGCCCGGTACAGCGCCGGCTCCAAAGTGAATCTCTCTCGCGTCCAATCGCACGAAGCCCCCAGGCGAATCATCTGCTGTCTGATAACTCCACCGCTCTCAGCCTTCCATTTCCACACGCGCCGTTCGAATTCTTCACGGCCCAAATTCTTGCGCTGAATCCCGTCCTTCGCCAGCATGCGCTCCACCACAAATTGCGTGGCAATCCCGGCGTGATCCATCCCGGGCAGCCACAAAGTGCGTTCCCCGCGCATGCGATGCCAACGCACCAGCATGTCGATCTGTGTGTGTTCCAGCATGTGTCCGATGTGAATCGACCCGGTCACGTTCGGTGGCGGCAAAACAATCGAAAAGCGCGCCTGCTCGATGCCTGGAACTCCCGGCAAGCCAGAGTTTTCCGCGCGAAATAAGTTCGATTCAAACCAGGCCTTAGCCCAGCGTTGTTCAATTTCCTGCGGCTCATAAGCCTTTGGTATTTCTCGCGGCATAGGTCCTATACATCCCTAAATTTCGAACAAAAGTGAATCAGTCAATATAAGCGGCGCACAAGCAACCCGTCAATCCGTCAGCAAGAGATGTCAGCAAGAGATGCCTCCAGCGCATAGTCCGTCTTGTTAACCAGCGACCGCAGATGACGTTGCCATCAGCGTTCAAGTGGTTATCATTAATAGTCTCCGGGAGAGAGCCGAATGGAAACAAGCACGCTGATGCTGGTCACGCTGGCGATTCTTGTGGTGTTGGCTGTGGTAATTCTCAAGGGCAGCTTCTTCACGATTCACACCAAGCAGGCGGGTCTGGTCGAACGGCTCGGCAAATTCGATCGCATCGCCGGGCCAGGCCTCAATTTCAAGCTGCCGTTCATCGAATCGCTGGTTTACGTGGAAGAGCTGAGCATGCAGCTGATGGACGTGCCGGTCATGTCCAAGGCCATGGACGATGCCACCATAACCATCCCGGTGCCCGTCCAGTATTACGTTTTGGCCGACAAAGTGAAGGAAGCGTATTACGAACTCGACGACCCGGAGAAACAAATCAAAGCACACGTCGAAAACGTAATCCTCAGCTATATCCCCAAAATCAATCTGGACGACACCTACAAGCAGGAAGACAAAATCGCCGAACGCATTAAAGACAGCCTCTCGTCCGTCATGGCCAAATTCGGCTACTCGATCGAAAACGCGCTGGTAACCAAGATCGTTCCAGCCGACGCTGTGGTCAATGCCATGAACGACATCAACGCGGCGCGCCGTGAAAAAGTGGCGACGGAAGCTCGCGCAGAGGCCAGCAAAATTACCATGGTCAAGCAGGCGGAAGCTGAGGCGGAAGCAAAGGCGCTATCCGGTCAAGGCGTGGCCAGAGAACGTAAGGCAATCGTGGACGGCCTGCGCGATTCCGTGCTCGACTTCGAGAAGGGGGTCTCGGGCGTCGATGCCCACGACGTCATGTCGCTTCTGATGACGCAATACTTCGACGCACTTCGCGACATCGGCCAGGTCAGCAACACCATCCTGATGCCGCATTCACCTTCGGCCGTGCAGGATCTCTACACCCAGCTGCGCAACTCGATAACCACAGGAGTGCTTGCTGCAGAAAAATCGCAGGAACCGGCGCCGGGCAACAAAAAGTAGCCCGTTTGCTGGCGCTAGGTTTACTTCTCTTTTTTGTGCAGTTCTTCCTGAAGCATATTTTCGACTAGCGGCTTCATGCTTTCCGCCAGCAGTTCACGTAGCCCGGGCTGCAGTTTCTCCAAAACTTTCCGCACAACTTCATCGACCATCGCAGTATCACCGGTTGCTGCCTGCGACGGCGTGCCTGACTGAGCCAACGGCAGCGGCGGCATCAAAAACGGAATGTCAGATAATGCCTCACGGTTCGGAGGCGGCAAGGTCAGCATTCGCCCGTCGAAATCGTAAGCCTCAGAAGCAAACGCACCGTCAAACAGCGGGCCCGGAACGTTCGCCGTCATAGGCTCGCGATTCCAGTAGTCGGCCCCGGTCACAGGACAAAACGGCTCCGCCGGCTCCGGCAATTCCGCAGGGGCTGCTTCGGCGCGAACCTGCTCCGCGCCCATTTCCCCCTCGCCATGTTCCAACCCGCGCGCTTGTTCCGGTCGTGAAAAGTAATCCGAGGGCTCATGATGGTCTTCGTCAACCAACAAGGGTTCGGCAGGCGGATGCTCGCTCGAGAAGTCGCCATTGTGCGCGGCATCAGCGGGCGCAAACAGAAGCTGCGAAGAAAGGTCAGGGATGCCGCTGGCCGCGGGTTCTTTCTCGGGTTCAAATGCCGATAGCTGGGCCAAAGAATCGACCGGTAATCCAACCTGCGGGGCATCGGCGGTCGCCTGCGAACCTATATTCGCATTCACCTGTGCATCGGGGCCCGCGTGTGCATCCGAATCCGCATGGGTTTCGACCTCGGCACTGGCGTGGACTTCTTCGCCCGCCTCGTAGCTAACAACAGGAGCTGCGATCTCAGGTTTAGAGATGACGGCGTCACGGTCGAACGCTCGCAGCTGCTCGATCGCATGATCATCCGATTCCGCGCGGGTCTCGCGGCTGGCTGGCGGCGTCGCCAGCTGAGATTTTGGCGTCTCTGGTTTCTTCGCCAGACTGTCGCGTTTGAATGCCAGAATCTCGGCATCGCGCTTGGCCAATTCTTCGACTTCTGAATTTTTCGCAGCCGACTGCGCATCACTCGGTGCGTCCGTCTGCTGTTGTGTCGCTGGCGCCTTCAGCCTCGCGGTCCAATGATCGTCAGTCTCCTGAACGCGCGACGGTGTCATCATGTCCATCCAACTACGGACACGCGCCACAAAACCAGCGCGCGCAGGGTTTTGTTCGGGTTCCTGGACGCGAGCGGCAGGCTGGGCGGCAACGGGCCGGTGAGTTTCGCCAACTGTCTTGGCGGGCTCAGAATCGTCTTTATGCCGCAGTTCGTCGACGGTACCCACAAACCTGGATTTACCCGCCCGGCGGGTTTCCTCGGTGTGAACGACGGACGGCGAAGTGGCGGGGCGCTCCGGTTCCTCACCCCTAGGCACATGACGGAAACCCGCAGGCTCGCGCACTTTTTCGACTGGCGGCGCGGCCAATTGCTCGCTTTGGGCGGCCGGTTCGGAAACGCCTGAGGGTTGCTCGACGTCCTCGGCGCGAGCTGTAGGCTCCGAACTGAGCTGGTGCACGTCGTCCAACTGCGAGTCACTCAGCTCTGGTCCTGCATCGATTTGGGCATCGGTGCGAGCCGCAAAAGCTGGCTGCTGTTCCTCTGCGCGAATTGCGGGCTCGGAAACGTCTTCCCGGTGCGCATCCTCGATTACCCATGCTGCAGACTGGGAATTTCCAGCGGGTTGAACTTCGTCAGCTTGACGCCGGGCCTTCGCAACTTCTGTGAGTTCTGATTCCGTAAAAAATCTTGCCGGAGCGCGAGATTGGGGCTCGGCGAATTTTTCGTCAACGGCTTGATCTCTCGCCGCCGCAAGTGTATCAGCCGCGGTTTCGCCGACCGGCAAGCACTCAATCTCCCAATCATCACCCTTTGGTTCTTCGGGTGCCGCAGCGTTCCCGGAGCTAGAATGCTGCGCTCGCATGTCCGCGGCTTGCGGCCCGGCATCCGTGGTGCCCGTGGCCGCCCGGCTAGCTTCATCGGCAGAGATTTCGGGTGTAGCTTCGCCATTGACCACCGCTGCGCTGCCGTCAGCCGCAGAATCTCGAGCTGCGGCATTCTCTACAGAGGGAACCTCCGAGGCATTCACTGCGTCCGCTTCGTCACCGATATTTACGTCAACCTGCACGTGCTTCGGCGGCGCTTTCTGCTCGGAAGGAAATGTAATCGGCTCAAAATTTCGCCCGTAAGAATAGATCGGGTCCGCCGCCACATTCTCGGGCACTTCAAACTCGCCAGCGTCGCGGCGCCAATCGCTGGCGGTAGCGGCAGGATCGAAAGCCTGCTCGTCCGCGTCATCGTCACCAACAACCGGAGTAATAGACGGAGATGATTCCTTCGGCGCCCTGGAACTCTTGACCGGCTCTTTGGGGGCCGGCGCTTCTTTGGTTTTGGCCGATGCCTGTGATGCTTCTTCTATCTCATCATCGGAATCGAGAGCGCGCATGCCCTTGCCAAAGCCATAAATCACAGCCGCTTCTTCCGGAGTCGGTTCGGGGAATTCAGGCAGAGGCTTGGGCTCTGCCATCGCGGGAATTTCCGGCCTAGCTGCGGCAAGCGCAGCGGCGGCGAGTGCCGCTTCCTTGGCCTTAGCCATCTCCGCCGCCACGCGCGGATTCTTTTCGAGCGCGGCCATCACCATCGCGATCAGCGGATCAGGCGGTACGAAACGGCTTCTTCAGTACGCCATCGGCGCCCACGCGACGCGCTTCTTTTTCGTCGAGCGGATCAAACGCGCCAACCAGCAGAATGACGGGGACATGCGCAGAATCGCGTCGTCCTTCTTTGACGAACTCGCAAACTTCGTAGCCGTTGCGCACGGGCATGAACACGTCGGCGAGCACCAGGTCGGGGTTCAGCGTCGGGCAGGCGGCGTACAGCGGCTTCGCCGTTGCCGACCGTGATGACTTCGATGCCGCGCTCTTGGAACGCGAGCACGACCATTTTTTGGATGTTGGTGTTGTCGTCGGCCACCAGAATTCTGGGCACTGTTTTCCCCTGGCGGCGCGCCCGGGTGGAGACACGCCGACCCTGCGAATACAGCATATTGCAGCACCCCGAACCCGTAGGCGTCAACAAACTCGAAGGACAGGAGTGCTACAGTTGTTAGCAGGAAGTAAATACAGCCGTCCTGCGGCTGTTTACCAGGGAATCAGCTTCTTTAACCCCTTCTTTTTCTTGCTGGTGGATTCTTGGCTCGAATCGACCGCTGGCGCCTTGGCCGAACCTGACGAAGACTGAGCCGCAGTGGTCGATGATGACCCGGGGGCCACGGCAACGGGTTGACCGGGCGGCGCTTTAGAAGAATTTGCCGCACCACCGGCAGGAGCCGTCGCCCCTGCCGCAGTCGAACTCGAAGAGCCCGCTGCGGCTGCTCCAGCAGACATGGCCTCGGGAGCTGAAGGGCTGCCATTTGCAGCAGCCGGGGCATCTGCCGGTCCAGTGGCTTTCGGTGCAGGCTGAACTGTTGTTCCCGGTTCAGGAACTGCTGGTTCAGGTGGCGGGGCATTGGTCTTAGGCGCAGCCTCTTCACCAGTGGAAATAATCTGAACGCCGACGCCGGTCTGGTCGTTATTCGATCCTACCGGCGCCGTCGCGGCATCCTCGGGTGTAACGATTTCGTTGCCGTTCCCGGAGCTGTTATCGCTGGTACCGCCTCCGGTCGTTCCGCCCGCCACGGTAAACGACGGACCCGCTGCACCTGGCCGCAAAATGTCGGTGGCCGACACAACGTCATTCGGCGGATTCATCTGCGGAGTTCCAGTATGCGCCGCGGTCGAAACGTCAGGACTGCCCTTGATCATCCCCAAAGGCAATTTCATCACCACGCTTTGATGGTGCTCCTTCTCGTACATCTGCTGTTTTTGCATCCGTACCACGGCGTCAGGATCGGCCGAAGGAACCGACTTGCCCATGGCTTTCAAATGCACCTTCGCATCCGGTGCCAGCTTTGAAAGAGGATAATCGCGAACGATCTTGGCATAACACTTCGCGGCCAGATCGTCCCAGTGATTCTTATCGTCCTCGTTTTTCGATGCCTGCTTGGCGCGTTCGTAAATATCGCCGAGCATCCACAACGCATCATCATTCTGGCTGTACAGCGGGTAGCGGTCGGTCAACTCGACCAGGCGCGCCGCGGAGGCGCGATAGTCGAATTTGCGGTAGTAAAAGTACGCAACCTTATACTGCCCGTCGGCTAGCACTTCTTGCACATCGCGCAAATACTGTTCGGCCTTGGGCACCAGCGGGCTTTGCGGATATTTCAACAAAAAGGCTTGAAACGCGTCCTCAGCGGCTTCCCCTTGAGTCTTGTCGCGGTCGGCCTTCTCCATCATTTTGTAATGCGCCAGCCCGATCTGCATCTGCGCATAGGCAGCTTCATCCAGGAACGGAAAAAACGTCTGAAAATCGTTATATTCCTGAATCGATTGCGTCAAATTTGTGGTGCCACCCTCTTTGTAATAGGAGTCGGCAACGGCAAGTTTGGCTTTGGCCAGATATTCGCTGTCCGGATAGGTG
>CAWJGI010000030.1:0-6583 GCA_963842255.1 uncultured Acidobacteriota bacterium
ACACCCCCGGCGTGGCGATAGCTTTACGCAATGGGAGGTGTCCGGTAGAATCTTGCATTCGTGTCTGCGCCGTGAGGCTCAACTATAGATGCTGCGATTTGTTACTGCGGGAGAGTCTCACGGACAGGCGCTGATTGCTTGGATTTCCGGATTGCCGGCTGGACTGGCCCTCGATAGCGAATTCATTCAGCGCGAATTGCACCGGCGGCAGCTGGGGCACGGGCGCGGGGCGCGTCAGCGCATTGAGAAGGACACTGCGGATATTCTCTCCGGTGTGCGTCGCGGCAAGACCATCGGCGCGCCACTCACCGTGCGGATCGAAAATCGCGACTGGAAAAATTGGGAGAAGGCACTTCCGGTGGAAGACACCGAAGGTGCCGATTCTGGCGCTGCAGAAGCAACGCAGGGTAGTCAACGTCCACTGACTGCGCCGCGGCCGGGACACGCCGACCTTGCGGGCGCGTTGAAATTTAATTTTCACGATGCGCGTTATGTGTTGGAGCGGGCGTCGGCGCGTGAAACGGCAGCGCGTGTTGTGGCGGGTGCGTTTGCGAAATTGTTATTGCATGAATTCGGTGCGGACGTGCTTAGCCATACGATCGCTGTGGGCCACGTGCGATCCGATCGCGCAGCGACCTGGGAAGAGATCGAATCCGTCTGCGAGAATCTGGAATCGCCGCTGCGCTGCGTCGACGGTGAGGCCGAAGAGCGGATGGTTGCGGAAGTCGATCATGTGCTGCGCGCAGGAGATTCGGTGGGCGGCGTGTTTGAAGTGGTGGCTCACAATATCCCGCCGGGGCTTGGTAGTCACGCGCAGTGGGATGAAAAACTTGATGCTCGGATCGCGCGCGCGGTGATGTCCATCCAGGCGGTAAAGGCCGTGGAATTTGGTGCGGCGATCGCGAACGCCGCAAGCTACGGGTCGGAGGTGCAGGACGAGATCAGCTACGATGGTGCGCAGAAGCGATTCGTGCGCTCCTCGAATCGAGCCGGCGGTCTCGAAGGCGGAATCACCAACGGCAGCGACGTCATGGTACGCGGGCATTTGAAACCGATTTCGACTTTGCGGCGGCCGTTGCTCACGGCGGATTTGAAGACGCAAGGCAGCAGTGAAGGCGGCCTACGAGCGGTCCGATGTTTGCGTGGTTCCTGCCGGAGGCGTGGCGGGAGAGGCGATGGTTGCTTTCGAATTAGCTGGGGCGTTTGTGGAAAAGTTTGGCGGGGATTCGATGGGGGAGATGCGGCGGAATTTCGATGGATATCAGGGGCAGCTGGATCAGTTTTAATGATTAAAGACAGTGGCTGTTGTCAGTGATTGGTGATTCGCGGTGGATATAGGAACTGAGCGACGATGATTCATCCGATTGTTAAATATGGCGATGCAGTATTGGAGACGCCCACCAAGCGCGTGGAGAAGTTCGACGAAGACTTGCAGAAACTGGTGGCGGATATGTTCGAATCGATGTACGCGGCCGCCGGAGTGGGACTGGCAGCGCCGCAGATCGGGGTGGGCTTGCGGATTACCGTGATCGATGTTTCGAACGGCAAAATTCCTGAGGCGAAGATCGTGCTGGCGAATCCGGAGATTACTTACGCGGAGGGGCAGCAGCGCGAGGAGGAAGGGTGCCTTTCGATTCCGGGATTTCGTGGATACGTGGAGCGGCCGCTATATGTGACGGTGCGCGGGCAGGATCTGCGAAGGCAAGGAATTCGAACGCAAGGGCGAGGGATTGCTGGCGCGAGCGTTTTGCCATGAGATTGATCATCTTAACGGCGTTCTTTTTATCACTCACCTCAGCATGCTGAAACGCGACATGATCAAGCGCAAAATCCGCAAGATGAAGAAAGCCGGCGAGTGGTAGGAGATTCGTGGCGCCGTTGAGAATTGTGTTTTGCGGCACGCCGGCGTTTGCAATCCCTGCCCTGCGCGAACTGATCCAGCAGCAAGACTTCAGAATTGAAGGCGTGGTGACGCAACCTGACCGTCGGCGCGGTCGTGGCGGCGAGATTTCTATTTCGCCGGTAAAACAGGATGCGATCGCCGAGGAGATTCCCGTCTATCAGCCGCAGAAAATCCGCAGTGACGAAGCGTATGAATATTTTGTGGATGTGGCGCCCGATGTGGTGGTGATTATCGCTTACGGGCAGATTATTCCGGCGCGTCTGATTGAAATTCCACGGTTCGGATGGATCAATCTGCACGGTTCGTTGCTGCCAAAATATCGCGGTGCAGCGCCGATTCATTGGGCCATTGCGAATGGCGAGAAGCATACTGGTTTGACCACTATGAGTATTGATGCGGGCCTCGATACCGGACCGATGCTGCTCAAATATGAAACCGATATCGGCCGGGATGAGACTGCGCCAGAACTGTACGAGCGGCTGGCGGGGGCTGGGGCGCCATTGGTGGTTGAGACGTTGCGCGGACTTGAGGCTGGTTCGATTGCGCGTGTGCCGCAAGATAATTCCCTGGCGACCTTTGCGCCTCCGCTGAAAAAAGCAGACGGAAGAATCGATTGGTCTCGGGCGGCCGAGAAAATTTACAACCGTATTCGCGGGTTTCAGCCGTGGCCGGGGGCCTTTACGATTTTTCGCGGAAAACAGTGCGCGATTTGGGGACGGCCCGCGCCAGAAAACCTGCATAGCGCGCCGGGCGCCTCGCCCGGCACAATTCAGGTTGTGGGTAGCGACGTGTATGTTGCCTGTGGCGAAGATACCGCGTTGCGGTTGGAGTTCGTGCAGCTGGAAGGGCGGAAGCGGATTAGGGCTCGAGAATTTGTGAGTGGAGCGCGGCTTGCGAGTGGCGAGAGTTTTGGATCGTGATCATGGTTGCGAAACGTAATGGCCATTAGTGCGGCACGGAAGATTGCATACGAGATTTTGCGGTGCGTGGAAGCCGAGGGCGCTTATGCGAGCGATCTGTTGCATGCGGCGCTTGCTGCCGATGTGAAAGCAGAAGATGCCAGCCTTGCCACCGAGTTGGTGCTGGGAGTCTTGCGTTGGCGGCGGTTGCTCGATTTTGTGCTCGAGCGGCACTTGAAGAAACCCGTCGCGCGGCTTGATTTGCCCGTGGCGCTGGCTTTGCGGCTAGGTTTATATCAGCTGCGATGTCTGGAACGCATCCCAGCTCGAGCGGCTGTGAATGAATCAGTCGAACTGGTGAGGCGCGCGCGAAAGGCTTCGGCCACTGCTTTGGTGAATGCCATTTTGCGCCGCGCAGCTAAAGAAGCAAAGACTCCCCCCGCGGCATTTCTACCGGCGCAAATTGCGCGGGCAGAACGATTGGGGATTCTGTATTCGCATCCCACCTGGATGGTCGAGCGATGGCTGGAGCGATTCGGCGAGGAGCGAACGACAGCGCTGCTTGTGGCCAACAACCGTGCGCCGAGATTGAGTTGTGTGGTTGCACGATTCGACGCGGCAGAAACAGATTTGGGCTGAGCTGCGCGACGCTGGCTTGCGAATCGAGCCGGGGCAAATCTTGCAGTCTGCGTTGGCGGTGAGCGGCGGAAGTCCCAGTCGCACGCGGACCTTTCGTCGGCGGGGGAATTTCGATTCAGGATGAGGCATCGCAGATCGTGCCGGTGCTGCTGATGTGCGGCGGGCCAGCGGGTGCTGGATTTGTGCGCTGCTCCTGGCGGGAAGACATCCGCTTTGGTTCGCGCGGCCAGCCTCAATGGGTTCGTGGCGGCTGCTGATGTGCACTGGCGTCGGCTGCGCGCTATGCGCGAGCATTTTAAGCGATTGCGATTGCGGGACGTGAGGCTGGTGGAATTGGATGGAACAGCCGCTCTTCCCTTCGGTATTGAGTTTCGATCGCATTCTTGTGGATGCGCCTTGTTCCGGCACCGGGACTTTGGCGCGACATCCCGAGATTCGTTGGAGATTGAGAGCCGAGCAATTGAGCGAGTTTCATTCGCTGCAAACCAGGCTGCTCAAGTCGGCGATTGAACGTTTGGGGTCAGGAGGGCGCGTCGTGTACTCCACCTGCTCGTTGGAACCGGAAGAGAATGAACTGGTGGTGGAAGAGGTGCTGCGACGTGTCGAGCGGCGTGAAGCGCGTGGGTGCCCGCGAGCTCGCGGGCGTTCTTGGCGATGAGTTGATGCCGGGCGTCGCTGTTGAGTCGCTGTTCGATTCTGAGGGTCAGTTTCACACTTTGCCGGGAGCCCAGAACACAGACGGATTTTTCGCCGCTGGTATTGTGAGGAGTGCTTAGCGGGCATGCCACGCCAAAGACCGCTACATTTAAACTTTCACTCTGGTGCCAATGCCATTGATGCGCGTTAACGGCTGTGGCATTCCACTGTTTTGTGGCTCGCCTCGGGTTCCGCCGGTCGTGCTAGGCTCGCTTACCATGAGGTCCATTACTTGCACCCATGAGCCATATTGAACCATGATTCATCATCGGCCGAAGACTAAGGTTCCAGGATGACGATCCGCGAACGACTCGAATGGATTTTGCGCATGGCTTTGCTGGCGTTTATTTTGGCGTCGGTAGCGTTTCTTTCTGCGATTACGGCTATGCGGTTTGCCATTCAGGGACGTGAGGTTACGATGCCTGACGTAGTGGGAAGAAATGCTGTGGAAGCGCAGCAGATGTTGCAGGGGCGTGGGCTTGGAATCAAGATCGAGGATCGGCTTTATGATGCTGCGCCGGTAGATACCGTGGCGCGGCAGACTCCTCCTCCGGGGATGAAAGTGAAAATCGGCCAGGCTGCGCATGTGGTCATTTCTTTGGGGCCGCGGCAGGCTACGATTCCCTCGCTCACCGATCACAGTATTCGGGCGGCTCGCATCGAAGTGCTGCGCGGTGGATTGCAACTCGGCGAAGTTTCGAGCGCTATCTGCCGGAGTACGAAAGTGACACTGTGCTACAGCAGGATCCTGCGCCGGGAAATTCGCACGTTACCAGCCCGCATGTGGATTTGCTGGTTTCGCTTGGGGCGCGCCCTGGTGCGTACGTAATGCCGGAACTGATTGGACTTTCGTTAAATGAGGCCGAGGCAAAATTCAACGGAACCGGATTGAAGGTTGCCAAGCTGACGATTGCGCCGGTGCCGGGCGGGTTGCACGGAACTGTGGTGGGGCAGGCGCCCTTGCGTGGGGCACGCATCGATGCGAACAGCGTCATCGAATTGCAACTGGCGGAATAAATCTGGATTCGCCGCTGCTAGATCGCGCCGTGGATAGGGATCCCCTCTATCGGACGGGCGCTCGCGTCGAGGCCAATCGCAACATCAGGGTGCAGTTTGCGGAGTTGCGCCCAACAGCAAGAGTGCTGACCCCTGCGGTTTCGAGTCCCGGTTGGCGGCCGGACGCCACCTGGGTAAGCTACCTTTAGGCGCGCAGTGTAGCAGCGGCTTCAGGCTATACTTGTGCCGGCACAAACTATGAGCTACGCACGCATTGAAATCGCGCCTTCGATTCTGTCTTGTGACTTTGCGAAACTTGGCGAACAGGTGCGTTTCGTCGAGGACGCCGGGGCCGACGTGCTGCATTTCGACGTGATGGACGGCCAGTTCGTACCCAACATTTCAATCGGAATCCCGGTGCTGGAATCGTTGCGCAAGGCAACCAAACTGCCGCTCGATGCGCATCTCATGATCGACCGCCCGGAACGATACATCGCGGAGTTTGTGCGGGCGGGGGCCAACCGCGTGCTGATTCACGAGGAAGCCACCGTGCATCTCGACCGGGCCTTGGCGATGATTCGGGAACATGGCGCGGAGGCGGGAGCGGTGATCAATCCCGCGACGCCGGTGGTGATGTTGAGCGACGTGCTGGATAAGGTGGACACCATCCTGGTGATGTCGGTGAATCCGGGATTCGGAGGACAGAAATTTATCGCCAATGCCTATGAGAAAATTCGGCAGTTGAATCAGATGCGTGCGCGGTATAATGCCGCTTTCCGGATCGAAGTGGATGGGGGCGTCGATTCGGAAAATATAGAGACGCTGGCGCGGGCCGGCGCCAATACGTTTGTAGCAGGGACGTCCATTTTTGGCAGCGCCGACCCGGCGGCCGCAACACGCCAACTCAAAAAGCTCGCGACCCAAGCCCTGAGCCAAAAAGCGTAGATCGTCTCAGGAGATTGTGATTTGAGCAGAAACTATCGAGAAGATATTTGGCTATGTTTAGAAAGTACGGCAGGGGCTAAAGTTCCCATCGTTTTGTACTTTTCAGCGGGAACGAATCCCGGTCCTTTTGAAATAGCGAAACTCATGACGATTCCAGGAACGAAATTTTGGGCGGCGCTGCGAAGGTTATTACTCGGCGCAGCGGCCGCTTCCCTACTCTTGTTAGCAAGCCCGCGCGCTGGCGCGCAGGTGCCTACGCCGCAGAGTGGCGGGAGTGGCGAGAACGCGCCGCCTCCTACTCCTACTGCTGCGGACAAAGATGCGAAGAAATCGTCTGCCGATACTTCGGCGGAGTCGGCTAGAAAAAGGCCAAGGAGCACGAGAACCCTGCCGCAACACATCGACACTACTTGCGAGCCGGACAAAAACTGTACAAACCGCGCGCAAGCTGACCTGAAAGGAGGGCGTTTTACCGAAGGCCGCCTCGCGCTGCAGACTCTGATCA
>CAWJGI010000031.1:0-62867 GCA_963842255.1 uncultured Acidobacteriota bacterium
GAACCAATAAAATCCCGCAGGCTCAGTTTCGGCATGTGCGGGCCTAGATACAGTTTCCCAACGCCTGATAACCAGAAACGGTGGAGGGTTTGCAATTGGCCTTCGCCCAGGGAAGCCAATGATTCACGGCAAACTGAAACCGAGATGTAACTCTCTCGGCTAATCTTGCCAGCGTTGAGCGGTGCGAGAAATTCCGCAGCCAGCGCTTGCACATCTTTTTCGCGCCGGTAGCGAAACCGGAACGTCGGCCAGTTTTTTGCAGCGCTGTTTTCCCGCGTCTCTGTATCGCAGAAACCATGAATCGCCCTTCTTGAAATATATCCGTCTTGCGACATAGGATTTCTCCGTTCTGCTAATCGGGTGTGGGAATCGCCATGCTTCGCAGATATTCCGAAATCGTCAAGCCCACTGTTTTTGCCTTATTGCGAATTTGCTGAGCTTCTGACTTTGTAACCACAAACCGCAAAATCGTGTCGCGTCTTTGGCTTGGAGGTACATTCGGCCTGCCTGCCCGCTTTGGCATTCAATCTCCTCTGGTATTACTTATACCATGTATATTCTTGGGGTGTCAACTATTGTTTTGGCCCATCCATTCGCACACCTGGGACCAAGAGAACCTAATGTATTTACCTAGCCGGATGCAAGGCAGAGGAAGCTTGTCGCGCACCTTGGCTCTTTGGCGGGTTTGTTCAAAAACCCAGGATGTGGAAACCGTCAACCGTTGCGCCAATTCTTGCGGCGTCAGGATGTCGCTAGGCTCGATCTGAACAGATGAACGCACGGGAGCGAGTTCTGCCGTCACATTCTGAGAATCATCTCCTCAGCTTCGGGCGCGTCGTGTGGACCGATCGAAGGATGCCGCGGTTGCGTCATTCCACCTTTGGGAATTCCTCGGTTGACCGCGTGCTTCATGTCCCAGCCGCGCGTTATGGCAACTGTCAGCCCGAATCCGTCGAGCGTTGTGCCTTCCGCCGCCCAGCCACGAAACAGACCAGATTGATGACGAGTAGTTCGGAGAAACTGAATACGTTCGACGTGCAGATTTTTCATGAAGCTCAGCGATCTAGTCCGCAAGGCAGAATAGGAACCGCCTTCTGTATTTCCCCGACGTTTATTGTTTCCGTTGTAGATGGGTCGCTGAGGTACGAGGCTTGCTTTCTCCAGGGGAGTTAGGGCGGCGACTAATTGGGGTCTGAAAGAGATGTCCGGTTTCGGCGTTACTAAGACGCTTATATTATGGTCGGATGCCCAGGCAGGAGGGTCAATGCATCCGAAAACCGATGGCATTCTTGAAACCTCATTGTACGTGAGCGATGTGCCTCGCTCAGTGCACTTCTACGAGGAGACTTTTGGGTTTCACGTCATGAAAGAGTTCGGCGAGCGCGGTTGCGCGATACACGTCGGTCCACGCCAAGTGCTACGCTGTTCAAGAAGGGAGCTTCGCGGACGATGCAATCGCCGCACGACGGGGACGGCGAATTACACGTTGCGTTCGCATTCCTGCAGACGAACTCGCTAACTGGGAATCATGGCTTCAAACGAGGGGAATCGCAGTGGAAGAAAAGCGTAAGTGGGAATTGGGAGGCTGGAGCCTCTACTTTCGAGACCCCGACCGTCATTTGATCGAAGTGGCTACGCCGGGCGTTTGGGCGGTGTATTGAGAAGAGACGCCCGGTAAGGGTTAATCAGGCATTGCTCAGTAGCGCGTTGCATTTCGCCACGGATGTGCCGTCTCTCCTGAGCCGGCTTTCATCGTTCAAGCTTCCAGCGCGATAGCGTGATACAGTCTGGCCACTTGCCATTTCCTTTCCTTTGTCGGTGAGGTGCCCCAGTGAGTGCAAGCGGATGAGCCTACTCTAGCCATCAAGCCAGTAACTCTTGCGCGAGACGAGGGCGGTGCGTCGCCGATTCTCGACGCCGACGCAACATTCGATACCTCCGGGAACGCTTCGCCCGTTCCGTCCACCGTCTCAGGGGCCACGCGCACAACAATCAACTCAAAATTCATGGGGCCGTATCGACTGACCCTTTCCATAATTCTGAGCTCATCCTGATAATGCAGCGGATGCGTGCGCTGGCTGCGGCGAACTTTGCAGCGAAACATAGTCCGTTCGTTGACTTAACCTCAGGCGCAACCTAAGATGAGCGCCACGTGCCGGACTCATGACTTAATTAACCGTACAATTTCCCACTACCGCATCGTTGAAAAACTCGGTGGTGGCGGCATGGGTGTGGTTTACAAGGCCGAAGACACGCGCTTGGACCGTTTTGTCGCCTTAAAATTCCTGCCGCCAGACTTGGCGCATGATGCTCAGGCGCTCGAACGCTTTAAACGCGAGGCAAAGGCTGCTTCCGCGAAAAGTGCCTATCAAGATTTCTTTGCGCTCTGGAAAGACGCCGACCCCGATATTCCCATCCTGATCGCTGCCAAATCGGAATATGCCAAGCTGCAATGATTGAGGGCTGCCAGCCTGTGAGCGTCTCGATGGTAAGAGTCCCAAAAAAACAAGCGAGAAAAATATTTTGCCAGCGGAAATTTTTCTCGGTCAAACCGGAGGGTCCTTTTGGGGCCGGTGCGAAATACCTCCCTACCCCTTCACGGTGACTGCGTCCGGCACGATGAATCTTTCATACGTGGGCATCGCGACTGGCATCAGTTCCTTTGGCTCCGGCCGAGAGGCAGAACTCCAATCCTTCCCCGCCATCTCCACACCTCACCTCTGATTGCGACTTTCCACCGGCTTGAGCCAATGCCCGACTGGTTATCACACGAGAGCTGAGAACGAAAAAGCTATCGTCAAGATCAGTTGGGGACCGCGACAGAGCGGTTACTGCGGGCCGATTGCGATGCAAGCGCGGACTTGAACACGGGTCCTAGCGTAACAGCAGTCTAACGTAGAGGCCTGATTACAAGGCAGTAATTAACACGATTGCAACACGGGTTGCACAGAAATGGGCGAAACGGCTGCAAACATTACGGCAGATCAGTCGCCCGGACCTCTCAAAAAGCAACGCGGCGGGAAGAGAATCGGAGCCGGCCATTTTACTTCCTGACTCGCGCATCTGCCACGCTGCGGTCGTGATTGGGTGCACGACTCCAGAGTTCAGAGTGGAGTTTGATAAGGTGTGGTGGGATTTTCTTTCCCTATCTGACAGCGTATGATGTTGTCAGAAGGAGGCACCCAATGACCATTTCCTTACAGGCTCTTCACGAAAAACGCGAGCAACTTAAGGCCGGTCTGACGCAGATCGGCGATCTCCGTCGCGGATTTCTCCACTGCCCGATTCCGCAAGTGTGGCAAGCCAAACTGCCACTGTGCACAGAAAGACTCCCCGGGACATGGCCCCGCTAGTCGCTGACTTATGCCAGCGGTGGAAAGACCATCACCCAAGTCATCCCCCCAGGACCGGCGGTCGAACGTACTCGGGCGCAGATCGCCGAATACCGTCGTTTTCGCAAACTCGTGCAAGAACTGATCGCCGTCAGCGAACAGCTCTGTAATGCCCAACAGCAGCGGGAAGCGATGGTTGCCGAGGAGAGTAAAAAAAACCTCTTCGCCGATCTACTGGCCACCGACGTCGTTCAGGAAATTGAGACGCTCCTCGGTCGTCAGGCCGTGGAAGACCTGGATTTGGAAGCGCTGGAACTCGCCGTGCGGCAACAGGTCTTGCAACTGGCGGGAGCCGCGGTCGAGCAACGTCTCAACGCCGACACTAGCGATGAGCGAGGCTCGCGAACTCGTTGTAGTTGTGGGCAGGAAGCGCGCTTGGTCGGACGTCGCAACAAGCAGGTGCAGAGCGTACTCGGTCCCCTGCAACTCGAGCGTGCCTACTATCACTGCTCTTCCTGCGGCCACGGCTTCTGTCCTCGCGATGGGCATCTGGGCATAGAAAACACCTCGCTCTCTCCAGCCCTCACCCGTATGGTGGGCACCGTGGGGGCTATGGTCAGCTTCCAGGAAGGCAGCGAGTTGCTAACGGAACTGGCCGGCGTGGCCGTGGACGCCAAGCAGATGGAGAGAACCGCAGAAGCTCTGGGAAAAGAAATCGCCGAAGATGAACGGGTGCACACCGAAGCTTTGGATTCTCTTCCTCTGCCGCAGACTCTATATCTCGGTATGGATGGAACCGGAATTCCTTTGCGCGCCGAGGAACTGGTGGGCCGCAGCGGCAAGCAAGCGGACGGATCCGCCAAGACCGGCGAGGTGAAACTCTGCACCCTATGGAGTGCGGAATCGCGGGATGAGGAAGGTATCCCTGTTCGCGATGAAGGGTCGGTCACTTATTCGGCCGCTCTAGAGAGTGCTTCGGCATCGGATACCGCCGCCGAACGCCTCCTTTCGCACAGCGCGTTCGGCGGGAGGCCACGCGCCGGCGCTTCTGCCAAGCGCCACGTAGGGTGGTGCTCGGGGATGGAGCCGTTTGGATTTGGAACATCGCCGACGATCAGTTTCCGGATGCCACCCAGATCGTTGATCGCTATCACGCCAAGCAGCACTTGAGCGATCTCGGGAAAGCCCTTTACGGTCCCACCGCTCCACGGGCTGCGCAATGGGCGGAACGCCGGAAGGAAGAACTCGACACCGGAAAATTCCCGGCACTACTCACCGCCATCCGGCGCCAGGTACCACGTTCGGAGGAGGCGCGCCGCTGCCTCCACTATTTCCAGACTAACCGCCAGCGGATGCGCTACCCGGAGTTCCACACCCAAGGCTTGTGCACTTCCACCGGCGTGGTGGAGGCCGGATGCAAGGTGGCCATCGGTACGCGCCTCAAACGCACCGGTATGCACTGGACTGTGCAAGGCTCGAACGCCATCATCGCTCTTCGCTGCTCGAACTCAGTGGTCGCTTTCAGGACTTCTGGGAGCGTAGATCAGAACCCAGGGCCGCATGACTCTTCACTTTCTTGACGTGCACTCGTCGTGATTGTGAAAATCGAAGCGTGCGATAGCGGGCTATGTTAGTCACCAAGGAAGTAGGAAAGGCACCACGCCACTAAAAGGATGACTCCCAGCGCAATCAATAACTCGGTGTTTACGTCCATCGGTGTCGCCAGTAAGCAGGGCGCGGGGATTCCGGCCCAACGCAGCCGCGCCCTACCTTGTCAACAAAACCTTGAGGCGTAATCTATGACGTGTCGAACGCGGCGGGCAAGAGGAAATGATCGCGCCTACGGTTTTCAGCCATTGAATGATTCCGGTGCTTAAAGCAGTGAGAGGGGAAGCAGGCCGTAAACGTATCTGGCGGTCTGTCATACACGCGCACACGACTTACCGCGATCCCAAACTTGGGTCGAGATAACTTCCCTATACGCCGTCATTCGATGCTCACAGTGACTAGGTGGACAACGTCTACGGTCAGCTGACAGTTGCACACCCGTTGCACAAAAATCGACCAACCATGCAAACGCAGCCAACAGTTGCCGACTACTGCAACTCCAACCTCTTGATTCTGCGTGTGCCAGCCCTTAACAGCACTTCCACTCACCCAGTAGTCTCCTCAAACGAAAACAGCCGGTGCTTTGGCCTTCGTACTATGGTGTTTCCTAGCCCGCAACCGGACGATTCTATCACCCCGCG
Source organism: uncultured Acidobacteriota bacterium (assembly GCA_963842255.1). GTDB lineage: Bacteria > Acidobacteriota > Terriglobia > Acidiferrales > UBA7541 > Palsa-295. The sequence goes on from CAWJGI010000031.1 coordinate 5,582, forward strand.
TTTGTTTTGACTTACGCGCCGCCTGCGCTAGAATGGCTCGCGGCTGCGGTATCACCTGATCGCCGCGGGCCAACTTCTCCTTCTGGAGGCGCCTATGTCCTGCACTGCCCACATAATGGATAGGTCCGCCTTCGGCACGCCGCAATAAACGAAGCGTTCGGTTCTCACAATTTTTCAGACCATTTCTTCCTATTATTCTGCTTGGCCCGAGACTGCCAAGCTGCCTGGGTACGCAGGCCGAGGAGATTTCCTAATGCGCTTTATCGACATCGAACTAGCACGCCGTTTGGAGATGGCCGAAGCAAACGCAGGCCGCCAGTGCGCGGAGGCATATCATCGCATGCATCCGGATGCGGCGGTAGCTGTCCAGGAAATCGCTGGAGGAATCGCGGTCTTTGCTGGCGTGGATTCGCCCATCACCCAGGCCATTGGAGTGGGCCTGCACGGTCCCGTCAGCGACGGCGAGCTTGACGCTCTCGGCGATTTCTTTCGACAGCGTGGCGCGCCGGCGGCAATCGAGTTGTGTCCGCTTGTTGAGCTGAGCCTGTACGAGCGATTCGCAGCGCGCAACTATCGCCTGCTGGAGCTTACCGATGTGTTGACCCTGAAGAATCTGGCGGGGGCCAGCATTGAGGGCACGATGCCGCCAGGGGTGACTGTCCGGCCTGCGAAACCAGATGAATCGAAGCTCTGGACCGAGACCGTCGCGCAGGGCTTCGCTGAGCACTATCCCGTGACTCAGGCGATTCTTGATGTGATGGAGGGATTCTACGGCCGTCGCGACGGCTGCTTTTTTCTCGCCTTGGTGGATGGCGTGGTGGCGGGTGGCGCGGGAGTATTCGCGGGCCAAGGCGTCGGCGGGCTTTTCGGCGCAAGCACGCTGCCCGAGTTTCGCCGCCGTGGAGTGCAATCGGCGCTGCTCACGGCGCGACTGACCTGGGCGCTCGAGAAGAGCTGCGATCTGGCCGTTAGCTTTGCGCGGCCTGGGAGCATCTCCCATCGCAACATCGAGCGTCTGGGGTTTCGCGTTGCCTACACGCGCACAAAGCTGGTGCGCGCGTTGCCTTAGTTGACTGCGGCCGCCGCGACGCTTGCTGGCTAGAAAGTGGCCTGGTCGCTTTCTCGGCTTTCATAGAAAATGACCATGCTGCTTTTTGTGCGCCAGAGGCGCCGTTGCGACGGAAATCGTGCCGACACTTTGAATGAGCTCACGAGCGCTTAGGTGCCCTGCGCGGTGGCGGAATGGCGATGGCGGATAAAATCGACGATGGATTGTGTGGTGGTGCCCGGGAGAAAAACCTCGGCGACGCCGCTTTGTTTCAGCGCCGGAATGTCGGCTTCGGGAATGATCCCGCCGATAAGAACGGTCACGTCGTCCATGCCCTTGCTGCGCAGCAATTCCATCAATCGAGGGCAAAGGGTATTGTGCGCCCCGGAAAGAATGGAAAGCCCGATCACGTCCACATCTTCCTGTGCGGCGGCAGATGCGATCATCTCCGGAGTCTGGCGCAATCCCGTATAAATTACTTCCATGCCGGCATCGCGCAGCGCACGGGCGATAATCTTAGCGCCGCGATCGTGCCCGTCGAGCCCGGGCTTGGCGATCAATACACGAATCTTTTTCTCAGCCATTAATGTGCGGTTCTCCGCCAGCAGTCACGGCGCGGGGTTTTTTGGCGGCCGCCTTTGGGCGGGCGTTGGCCCTTTTTGCCGGCAAAAACAAGATTGTCACTGCGCTCCTTTCGAACCGTCTTTGGCACGGTCTCAGGGGGCAGGATGACGAAAAGTCTTGAATAGCACAGCGGTTACTGACTTCAAAGCATACCCAAATCCCGTGCGCAGCGATAGCGCTCGTTGGGCGCGGCGTTCGTTTCAATATTTCAAATCCTGCAGAAAATCCTCGAGCAGGGCGTTGAACTTGTCGGGGTCGTCGACGAACAATGCATGTCCGTCACCGTCGAAAATCTCAAGCTGCGAGCCGGAAATCTGCTTTTGCATATCGACAATCGCGGCCATATAAGGCGTCTTCGCCACGCAAATTAAGCTGGGCTTGTCAATTTTTGGCAGCACCGGCCGGTAATCCGCCACGAATAAGCCAACCAGCAGCGCCACCGCGGAATTCGTCGGTGTCTGCAGCGAAGCTTGAATCACCTTGTTAATGTAGTCTTCGGGATGCGGCTTTTTGAAATTAAGTTTGCGAACGAAGGCGTTTGTCTGGTTCTGCCGATCTTCAAGAACCCCCTTGAGAAGGCCAAAATCCTGGTCCGCATCGCTGGCGCCGCGCCCTCCTGCATCGTTATCGACCAGCGTGATCGCTGCCAGGTCGCGCGTTCCGAATTGATCGATGTACGCCATGGTCTCCACCACCGCCATGGACCAGGCCACGATCACGACCGGAGCCAGATGCAGCTGATCGACCACAGCTTTGATGTCTCGGGCACGTGCCGCTGGGTAAAGACCGTCGCTGGTTTGCGATGACTGGCCTTGCGAACGCGGGTCCATCGCCACCACGCGGAAGTCTCGCGAAAAATAATCGATCTGTGCCTGCCAGATCCACGCGGGCATGGTCCAGCCCGGGACGAATAAGAGGTTCGGAGACGTCCGGGCTCGCGAAACCGCGATATTGCCTTTGGTTGGCGTCTTATCTGCGGGCAGGGGATTGCCGACTTCGGCGCTGGGACCTGAAACCAGGCGTCCTGACTCGAGGTAATGAATCTTCACTCCATCCGAAGTGGTGATATATCCACTCTTAACCGATGGCTTTTTGTCCTTGGCCTGCGTGCGCCCATCGAACGCCATTAGGCTTAGGAACAGGCATAGCCCAATCTTGAGCTGTCTTTGGACCATCTCTCCCTTCGCTTCTTCGACAGCGTTAAATGCCAGCTGCAAACAATTGGTGATAATAGTTTTCGCGAACTTAGGTGATCGCAACTTCTTCGTAGATGCCGAAGACTTCTCGCATGGCATCGCAAATCTCGCCGAGTGTGGCATAGGCCTTCACGGCGTCGTAAATGTACGGCATCAGATTGTCTTTGCCCGACCCGGCCTTGCGAAGCGCATCGAGCCGCCGTTCAACTTCGTCGCTAGAACGTTCCGTGCGGAGTTTCCGCAGGCGCGCGCCTGCCGTTCCGCGACAGTTTCGTCGATTTGCAGAATCTCGATGGCCTTTTCTTCGGCAACATAGTCATTGACGCCCGACAATGATTTTTTCCTTGCGGTCCACGGCCATCTGATATTTGTAGGACGCTTCCGCGATTTCGCGCTGCGGGTAAGCCCGTTCGATCGCAGCTACCATGCCGCCCAACGCGTCGATTTTCTCGATGTAATTCGACGCACCCTGTTCCACTTCGTTCGTGAGTGCTTCGACAAAATACGAACCACCAAGGGGGTCGGCCGTATTGGTCACGCCACTTTCGTGCGCAATGATCTGCTGCGTGCGCAAGGCCAAAGTTGCCGCAAATTCGGTAGGCAAGGCCCAAGCTTCGTCGAGCGAATTGGTGTGCAACGACTGCGTGCCGCCCATCACCGCCGCGAGCGCCTGCACCGCCGTGCGAACAACGTTGTTGTAGGGCTGCTGCGCGGTCAACGAGCATCCTGCTGTCTGGGTGTGGAAACGCAGGGCCCAGGAGCGCGGATTCTTCGCGCCAAATCGCGCGGTCATCGTCTGGTGCCAGATTCGGCGCGCGGCACGGTATTTCGCGATTTCTTCGAAGAAATCGTTGTGCGCGTTGAAGAAAAACGAAAGCCGCGGCGCAAAATCATCCACGTCCATGCCGCGGCGGATGCCCCAATCGAGATACTCGATGCCATCGCGCAAAGTGAATGCAAGTTCCTGAATCGCAGTCGAACCGGCTTCGCGAATGTGGTAGCCGCTGATCGAAATCGGATTAAACTTCGGAGTGTTTTTCGCACCGAACTCAAGTGTGTCTACGACCAGGCGCATCGATGGTTCCGGCGGGTAGATGTATTCCTTCTGCGCGATGTATTCCTTTAGGATGTCGTTTTGCAGTGTGCCGGATATTTTCTTCCAGTCTGCGCCCTGCTTTTCCGCGACGGCCAGGTACATGGCCCAGATCACCGCGGCAGGAGAATTGATGGTCATGGAAGTGGTGACGTCGGCCAGCGGAATCTTGTCGAACAGAACTTCCATATCCGCGAGCGAACTGATCGCGACGCCGCATTTGCCGACCTCGCCCTCCGACAACGGATGATCTGCGTCGTAACCCATCAGCGTTGGCAGATCGAAAGCGACAGAAAGTCCCGTTTGTCCCTGCGAAAGCAAATATCGAAAGCGCGCATTGGTATCTGCCGCGGTTCCGAATCCTGCAAACTGCCGCATGGTCCAAAGCTTTCCGCGATACATGGTGGAATGAATTCCACGCGTATAAGGAGGCGTTCCTGGATAACCGAGCGCGGTTTCCGGATCCCATGCTGGCAAATCCGCGGGCGTGTATAGGCGGCGGATGGGATAACCGGACACCGTGGTGAAGTCGGCGGCGCGTTCAGGCGATTTTTCCAGAGTAGGACGCAGCGTTTTTTCCTCCCACGCGCGCTCACCGGCGGAAACAGCGCGGTCGGATTCAAGAGTCGCCGTAGCCTGGCCGCTCTTCGATTTGATGGATTTATCATTCGGTTTTTCGGGCATGGGAGGCACTCCTTACAGGCACACGCTTGACTGCAGCCGACTTCAACTAAGCCGCCTGGAAATCATTTTAGTGTAAGGGCACCGCGGCGGCAACAAGCGAGTAGCGCCGTCAGCTGTCAGTAGATAATGAGACCGCGATCGCCGTCCCCGCACCCCCCAATCGTTGAGCGCAGTGCGAGCATGGTCGATATGACCTTGCGCGGCGGCCTCAAGCTAGTACAGTTCTCTGATTCCTACCGCGGGAAAGGGTGCCGGTAGTGAAATGCCGCGCTGAAGACCGCGGCGCTACATTTGGGCCCTAAATGCTGCGGAGCCTTCGGGTCAAAAACACTCCCTACTTCGCGCCTATGCTGCTGGCAGGTTCGGGAGTGCCCGGAATCAACGGATCGCGAGACGTAGTACCTCGCATCGCCCCTGCGACGGTGATGTGATTCACTTCCAGCGTCCGGCCCATCGCCTGGTTGAAATTTACGAGCGCTTCCGCCAGATTGGTTTGGGCGCGCAACGCCGTTCCTTGCGCGGCGGTCAAGTCGCGGGATCGTAACACTACTTGATAACTGGTGGATGAACCCAGTTGATATTTTTTCTGCTCGGCGTCGAGCGTTTGTTGCGCCAGGGCGCGCGCCTTATCCGCAGCTGCCACCTGCGAGCGATCCTGCTGCAAGGCAATGATCGCGTTGCGCACGTTTATCACGATTGTATTTTCCGTCTGGCGGTACTGCACGCGTTGAACGCGTTCGTCGAGCTGCGCGCGCGCACTGTCGGCCTGAGCGGAGCGATTGCGGATGGGCAGAGTTAAATTCAAGCCCACCGCATATACCGGATATTGATTCTCAAACACGTTGCCGAGTGCATTACTCAGTCCGCCTTGCGATATGGTCGTCGCACTGTTTTGCAAACCGGCGAAGGCCGGAACGCCGCCAACCAAAAGAACGTTTCCGTTAGCGTCGACCAGCGGAGCGGCTGTATCAGCAACAAAGCCAGGCGCCGCGATCGTATTGATTCTATTTCCGTTCAGGCCTTGTGAGGTGTATTGCACATAAGCGTCGACTACCGGCAACATGCCGTTCGCTGTCGCTTTGACTTCGATTCCAGCATTCTTCAGGTTGAGTTCCGCTTGAAATAGTTCGGGGCGTTTTTTCCAGGCTTCCTGCACGGCGTCCTGCAACGGAATATTTTCCACAAGATCCGGCGTCGCAATCGCAGTGGTCGGAATGATTTCGATGCCGGCCACGTCCTTGGCCAGCAGGTTCTTGGCGATGTCGTTCAGCAGCACGGTTTCCTGCTGCAACTTGGTGGTTTGCGCAACAATTAAATTCTGCTGGTCGGTCGCCAGTTGCGATTCCGCGGTCAACACGTCCAACGGCGCCATGGTGCCGATTTCCAGCTGCTTCTTGTTGTCTTCGTAAAGTTTCTGCGAAACGCCCACCGCGGCTTCCTGCACTTTCACGTTTTCCCGGTCGTATACCAGTTCCCAGTAATCGTTCGAGGTCTGGGTCACCGCTCGCGATCACCTGCTGCGCGAACAGCGAATTCGCAACCTTGATCGAATTCTTCGGCTTCGATGATGTAGCGAGTATTCGGCAGAATCCCGAAACCGTTCAGCAGAGGCTGGTCAAAGTCGCCGTCATCACCGGGCTGAACGCCGGATTGAAAAACACGTCCGGCTCGTTCGTGGTGGTACGCGCGGGTATCGAAGGTGACCGAGAAGCTGGTGCCGGTGTGAAATCCTTGCGTGTAGCCCAAATCAACGAATGCCGTATTCTGGGTTCACGACGGGAATTGTACTGGTACCCGTGCCGGAGGTGAACGGGTTGTTCACCGGGAAAATATCCGTGCGACCAGCCGAGATTTGCGCGTGACGATCGGATCGAAGGAAACCGCGGCGACGTATTGCCCAGTACCACTTGCTGCGTAGCTGCCGGTCTGCGGAATTCCGCCCGCCTTCGCTTTAAGCAATTGCGTTTCGGCAATCCACGGAGCAAATCGCTCTACGTTGATGTTCAGATTGTTTTCCAGGGCCAGCGAGATCGCGTCTTCCAGACTCAACATCAGTTTGCCGTCTTGAATCAGCTGATCCAGCCGCGGTGGAATTCGTCAGCATCGGCTCTGGAATATTTCTGGGTACGTATGGCGAAATCAGATTCGGAAAAGGCGACTTGGGCATGGAATAGTCCGGCCCCTCGATCGCTCGTAGGTCGCGCGCGGCTTCCGTCGCGGCCGAGCCCGTTTGCGGCTCGGGCTGGCTCGGCGGCTGCGTCCTCTGTGATTGGCCATGGTCCTGATCCGGACCCTGCGCCTGGCCAGCTTGCTGACTCTGCGACTGAGTGGGCGTGGAGTTTGCTGCTGGTCTTGCTGCCCCTGTGTCTCCGCGTAGGCCGGCGACACAATCAGCGAAGCAGCCGTCAGCAGCACCACCGCAAATGTAACCTTGCCATCATCGTGTTTTTCCTCTCGCAAAACAGAGCATCCAAGTTTCGCAGAGCCTGTAACCTACTCAAACGCAGCAACAGCGCTGTTTGTTTCAGTTTGAGTGTTTTCGGTGCAAAACCGCGGCCATGCCTATCCGCTTGAATTTAGACGATTAAACGGGAAATTAGTCAGCGTCAGGCGTTCATTTTCGGACAGTACCGTGCGTGCCCGAACATGATGCGCGGCGCGAAGTTTAGCATCGCACCTTGTTGATGACAATCGCATGCAACACATGCTGACAGTTTTTGTGCGCTCCAATCGATCACAGCTGCCCATCACACTTCTCGCTCAGCACACTTCTCGCTCAGCACTTCTCGAGCACTTCTCGCTCAGTTGACACACCGCTGGCCTGGAACTAACATGCGCGATGCCCATGCCCTGCAATCCCGATTTCCGCGCCTTCTTTTTGCGTTTTGGCCATCGAGTGGCAGCCCAAGGTCTGCTGGCTCTGCTGACCTTCTGCTTTGCGATCACGGCCGCATCCGCGCAGACATCCATTCCCGCCAAGCCGACGGGCTATGTCGATGACTATGCCAACGTGCTGAGCCCGAATGCGCGCGCTCAGCTGACCGCGCTGTGCACGGAAGTTGATCAGAAGGCCAAAGCGCAAATTTTTGTCGTTACGGTGACGTCGCTCAACGGGCAGCCCATAGAAGATTTCTCGCTTAATCTCGCGACCAAATGGGGTGTTGGCCCCAAACAGACTTCAAGTGGTGTTTTGCTGCTGTTTGCTATCCAGGACCATCGCTATCGAGTCGAGGTTGGCTATGGTCTGGAATCGATTCTTCCCGATGGAAAAGTAGGCGGTTTCGGCCGTGAAGCCCTCCCCTATCTGCGTAACGGCAATTATGACGCTGCGGTCATGCTCGTCACCCGACGAATCGCCGACGTTATCGCTCAAGATCGCGGGGTCAAGCTCAGCATGCGACCGTTACCGGCCGCGCAACCCGCAGCGAAGGACATCGGCGGGCTTGTAACTTTCGTTGTGCTGGGCGCTCTGATTTTTATGCTTTACCTGATGATGCGGGTCAGCCGCGATGCACGACGCCCTGGCGGCGGCAGCTGGTGGATTGGACCGACGATCGGTATGGGGGGTGGCGGCTGGGGTGGAGGCGGATTCGGCGGCGGTTTTGGAGGCGGTGGCGGAGGAGGGGGATTTAGCGGCGGAGGGGGAGGGTCATTCGGGGGCGGCGGAGCCAGCGGAAGCTGGTAAGGCCGAGAATCGGATGTGAGACTCAAGTCAGAGTTTGTGGTCAGGGTTCATTTTTTTTTATTTAAAAGGAATCAAAGGCAGGAAATGGAAGCCAAATTAAATGAGCTTGTAAACCGGTTGAAGGCCGCGGCGAAAGAAAACCTGAAGGCCGTGGTCCTTTACGGCTCCGCGGTTACAGGCGAGTTCCGCGCGGGCCATTCCGACCTGAATACGCTCTGCATCGTTGAACACGCTGACGCAGCGGATTTGGAACGCCTGCACGCCCCGGCCGAATGGTGGATTCGCCAGGGCAACCACGCGCCGATGATCTTCACGCTCGATGAGTTGCGCCGGTCCGCGGACGTCTTCGCCATGGAGCTTCTGGACGTCAAACAACATCATCGACTGTTGTTCGGCGAAGACTTCCTGGTCGACTTCGAAGTTCCGATGAGATTGCATCGCATGCAGGTCGAACGGGTGTTGCGTGCGACCTGGCTGCGCTTGCGCCAGTCTGTTGTAGGCGCGCCATTGGACAAGAAAACTCATCTCGGCATCATGACGCGATCGTTGTCCACTTTTTGCGTCCTATTCCGCCACGCGCTGATAGCGATCGGGCAGCCCGCGCCGGCCACCAAGCGCGAAGCAGTTGCGGCGGTGGCGTCTCTTACCGGCGCTGACCCGTCGGCCTTCCATGCCATGCTCGACCTGAAAGAAGGAAAGCGAAAAGATAAAGACCTGGACGTTGAGGCATCCTTGCACGCATACCTGGAGTTCGTGGAAGTCGTGACTAACGAGGTCGACCGTCGTCTGGACGCCGCGTAAGGCTATGCGATTCGTTCCGATTCGGAGGTCGTTTAAATGAAAGTCGTGCTTGCGGTCGTGGCAATCATCGTAGGTATTGTGGCCCTTGTCGGGGGCGCTTACATCAGTACGCGCAATAAATTAGTGACGATGGATGAGCAGGTGAAATCGAATTGGGCGCAAGTGGATGTCGTTCTTGAGCGCCGTGCCGACCTGATTCCGAACCTGGTTAATACCGTAAAGGGCTTCGCCGCGCATGAAGAGACCGTTTATGCCGACATCGCCAACGCGCGGGCAGCTTTGCTCAGCGCGAAAACTCCCAGCGACAAAATCGCCGCAAACGGACAGTTAGATGGTGCGCTCGGACGATTGCTCGCGATCAGCGAGAATTACCCGCAGTTGAAATCCAACGAGAATTTCCTGCGCCTGCAGGATGAACTGGCCGGCACAGAGAACCGTATTGCGGTCGAGCGCAAGCGCTACAACGATTCCATCCAGGCCTACAACACCTACATCCGGCAATTTCCGAACAGCATGTTCGCGGCATGGGCAGGGTTCAAGCCGAACGATGCATACTTCCAGGCGTCACCGGCTTCGCGCCAGGTGCCCACGGTTGAGTTTCCGGCAGCCAAACCTTGAAGTGTGGATTTGTCAGCGAAGCTCCATTTGTCCCGGTGCGGCTGCGGCGGGACTCAAAGAGCCTGTGGCGCATTGAGGAAAGGCTAAACCCACAGACCCATCCGAGGAGCAGAGAAACCGGCTGCAGCCTGACCGGAGGAAGGCGCTAAAGCCGCGTTGATCTCGCGTTTGTTACCGCGGGACTGAAGTGCCACGATTCAGGGGTGTTGCGGCTTACTTCTTGCCGGCTGGGGCAACCGCCGGGAGAGGACGTTGTTGCAACGGTGAGTTTCCGACTCGCTTACGGTCACTTGAATCGATCCAGTCTTCCGGCGGGAATCCAATGCGCCAGAAAAGTGGCGATGCTTCGGTGAATTCCAGTCCAATTTCTGCCTTGCCGCCCTTGTTCTCGCTCAAGTAAACCACACTGCAAAGAACTTCTTCGGCGGTTTTAGGATTGACGATGGAGACGCGCTGGCCGCGCTTGAGTGGCGTTGCCATGGTCAGCAAGCAGCCGTGGGCATTGACAGTCATGGTCTTGGTTTCCTCGACGAATGACTGACCGTCGTTCGTGCCGCGAACGATCACCGCCATTAGGATATGAACCCGTTGGGTCCGTCGCAGTTTGGTGTAATTCTGGCCCGCTGCGCTGGGGCCCGACGGATTCTTCCCGTTCGTCATACCGGTCTCCCTTTCATCGCAAACGTGTTTCCAGCCTGAGTCGCATCATTCACAATCCGAAGGCTCTTCCATAGTGAAACAATTGGACCTGAAAAGGGGAAACTTTAAAGCCGCGCTCTCCCTTTCGGTAACGTCTTAATTGTTGCGATAACTGAGGCGAATGTGACATTTCGGTGAATCCTGGCGCGCTCGCCTTGACCACCCTCTATTCCCGCGCTAGGCTATCGGTAGGGTGGTGGAAGCTCTGTCCTGGAGATATCGCGTCCGCGAAACTTGATGAAACAAACCGTCCGGCTAACTGGTGGTATTAACGAACTTTTTGGCACCCTCGACGAAAACCTTAAACTTTTTGAGTCCGCCCTTCACGTCAGAACTCACTTGCGCGATCATGACCTTGAAATCGAGGGCTCGGCCCCTCAGGTGGCGCGCGCCGCCCAGATCCTCGGCGAATACAACCAGCGCATCCGCGATGGCAGCATACCGGACAGCCAGGAAGTGAAGGCGCTGTTGCGCATCGCTACGGCCGACCATGCTGCGGCGACCGCCCCAACCATCCGCAGCGCGTTTTCTGCCGCTCATACTCGTTCGCTCGGCAAAAAGACCATTGTTCCCAAGAGCGCTAACCAAAAACACTACATCGAAGCGCTGGAAGCCTACGATATGGTATTCGCCATTGGGCCTGGAGGCACGGGCAAGACTTACCTCGCCGTGGCGATGGCCGTCACGGCGCTGCTCTCAAAACAAGTGAACCGGATCATTCTCGCCCGCCCGGCTGTCGAGGCGGGCGAGCGCCTAGGGTTTTTGCCTGGAACGCTTCAGGAAAAGGTCGATCCGTACATGCGTCCGCTATACGACGCGCTGCACGACCTTCTTGAAGCCGACAAGCTCGAAAATTTTCTGGAAAAGGGCATTATCGAAGTCGCTCCGCTGGCTTTTATGCGAGGCCGCACGCTGAACGATTCGTTCGTTATCCTCGACGAAGCGCAGAACACCACCAGCGAGCAAATGAAAATGTTCCTGACGCGCCTGGGTTTCAATTCCAAAGCCGTTATCACTGGCGACGTGACGCAAATCGACTTGCCGGAATCGCGTCGCTCCGGTCTGATCGAGGCCATTGAAATTGTGGGGAAGATCGAGGGCATCTCCTTGATCTATTTCGATGAACGGGATGTCGTGCGCCACAATCTGGTTCAGCGCATCATCAAAGCCTACGATGAACATGCCGCCACGCATCCCAGTCACAATAGCCGCGGTGCCAACGCTGGAAACTCCAGCGCGAAGAATCCTCGGGATTAATTTTTCGCATGATTGTTAATCGTCAAGGGCGGGTCCGTGTTTCTATAGCATCACTCAATGGATTTCTGGCCGCTGCCCGCAAGCATTTACGGCTTCCTGCTGATTCACTCACCGTGGCTCTGGTTACCGAGCAGCAGATCGTCCGCTGGAACGCCGCTTACCGTGGCAAGAAAAAGCCTACCGATGTATTGTCCTTTCCGGCGGACGGCTTGCGTCCGAAAAATTCGCGCCGAGCAGTTGGCGCTAAGACGCCGCGGCTCATGTCGCGACCGGCGAAAAGCAATAGTTCAAATTCGTCTTCCTATCTGGGCGATATTGCCATCGCGCCGGCCGTGGCTCGCCGCAACGCAGTTCGCTTCGGCCGAACCTTCGATGCAGAAATGCGAATCCTGATCCTTCACGGTGTTCTGCACCTGCTGGGCTACAATCATGAAACCGACACGGGTGAAATGGATCGCCGCGAAACGCAGTTGCGCCGCAAACTAGGATTGGCCTGACCATGCCCGTATTCCTCTACGCTGCAGGAGTGGTGCTTCTGACCGCTGGCCTGGTAGTGCTTTCCTATCTGGACCGTGTATACCGCGAACTTGGGCACGTCCATGCCGCTCGAATTCGGACGCACCTCGAAACATTTGAATCAGAAGTTCAGCCCCGTTTTCATATGGAGCGCGACCGCGCGGCTCTGGCTTTCAGCCTGCTGGTGCGTCTCTGGCTTGTGTTGGTCGCCGCGATCACCGCGCGCGGCGTGCTCTTCTTTGTTCCCGGTATATGGGAAGCCGCGGTTGAGATGATTTTTTTCCTCGGCGCCGAAGTTGTCATCGCCATGCAGTTTTTCCCCGCGCTGCTGCTTGCGCGGGCACCCGGCAACTGGGTACTGCCCTTCGTTCCGATTGTCCGCGTGTTGCTGTTCGTTTTCTGGCCGGTGCAGGCGATTCTCGCGCTTCTGACCTCGATATTGCACCTGTCCGAAGAGAGCGAGGTTCGAACCCCGGAATCGGAGCAGGAAGCCATTGAGGCGTTCGTCGATGCCGCAACGGAAGAGGGAATTATCGAGCAGGACGAAGCGCGCCTGATCGAATCGGTCGTCGAGTTCGGCGATAAAAGAGTGCGAGACGTAATGACTCCGCGTCCTGATGTTGTCGCGATCCGCGCCTCTGCATCCCTCGAGGAATTGCAGGGTCTGATCGTAAAAACAAAATTCTCACGCCTGCCGGTGTACGAGAAATCGCTCGACGACATCGCCGGCATCGTCATGGCGCGGGATATGCTGGAAGTTGCTGACAGCGAAGCCGCGCATCGCACTGTCCGCGAATTCGTCCGTCCTGCGTTGTTCGTTCCGGAAACCAAGTTCGGATCCGAATTGCTGAAGGAGATGCAGCGAAAAAACCAGCAAATGGCCATTGTGATTGATGAATACGGCTTAATGGCGGGCCTGGTCACGGTGGAAGACCTGGTCGAAGAAATCGTGGGCGAAATTGGGGAGGAGGATCGCACGCCTGTGCCGGACGTTGTGCGCGAGGCTAGCGGAGCGCTGGTGATTCGTGGCAGCGTTCAACTCGATAAAATTAACGAGCTTTTTGGCGTTCAGCTCGACGCCACCATGCAGCATTCGGCCGCTACTACGATTGCCGGCTTGCTCAATAGCGTCGCGGGGCACATTCCCCGAACAGGTGAAAGCGTTGACGCGGATGGCTTGCGCTTTGAAGTTCTGGAAGCGAACCAGCGCAAAGTTCTGCGCGTCCGCGTCAAACCACTACCCGCTGCTGCGGCGTCCGCCAGGCCGCAATGAATCGCCGGCCTGAAATAGCTGGGCCTGCTCGTGGACAGGCCCAGCGCCGGGTTTTGAGTTGCAAGCAGTTCGCGGCCGATCGAGGTTAATTCTGGCCGGCGGCTTTCGCGAAAAACGCTTGAGCGCGCTTGCCGATTTCTTCAGGCGTCAGATCTTCGACGTGCGTTGCGATCCCCCACTGGTGTCCATAGGGGTCGGTTATCTTGCCGAACCGGTCTCCCCAAAATTGGTTCTCGAGCTTCATATCTACTTTCGCGCCCGCAGTTACAGCAGCATCGAATGTTTTGTCCACATCCTCGACATAAAGGAACAAGGACATCGCCGGTGTGAGGGAACCAGTTTTCGTCATTGGTCCGAGCTCATCGTTCACAAATATAATCGAGTCGCCGATCTTGAGTTCTGCGTGGGATATCTTTGAATCCGGCGTGAGTGATCGCATGAGCTCTTTGGCGCCAAAAGCGCTCTTGTAAAAATCGATCGCCTGGGCCGCGTTCTTGCAGGTGAGTGACGGACTGATCGAATGATATCCCTCAGGAATCGGTCGTACTGCCTGTGCCATAAAAGGCCTCCTTGTGACTTTTATACCTTGACGTGCAGTGTGGTGGTCTCGCTCAGGGACTAGGTAACTTGCACACTGCAACCGAACAGAATTTTACAACGAGAAATGGACAAGTCAAGAAATCGCGAGCTTGCTGAAGCACGCCACGGCCAGTCGTAAGTTCACAGCTTGATGCCGAGCCGCGAATGGGGGTTATGGCTGAACGGCGCGCTAGCCGCCGCCGCGCTACATTTCAATCTTAGCCGTCAATCCGCGGCATTTTCCGTTCAGGTTGCGGAACGATGTCGCCGGCTGCCTGGAAACAGGGGTTGCCGCGCCGCCAGCACCGAATTGGCGTACAATTCTCATATTCATGGCGTTCAAATCCGGTTTTGTAGCGATTATCGGCCGCCCCAACGCGGGGAAATCAACGCTCGTCAATACCCTGGTCGGCCAGAAGGTCGCGATCGTTTCGCCTAAGCCGCAAACCACGCGCAACCGCATTCAGGGCATCCTCAATCGCGACGATGCACAAATTGTTCTGGTCGACACCCCGGGAATCCACCGGCCGGAAAGCGCACTAAGCCGCATGATGATGGACGAGCTGCAACAGGCACTTGAAGGCATCGACATCCTTTGCCTCATGCTCGACGCAACGGCCAATTTCGGCTCAGGCGATAAATTTTCCATTCAATGGATCCGGCGTTTCCATGGGCCGGTTTATCTGCTGTTGAACAAAGTAGACCGCCTCGCCAAGCCGCTGCTGCTTCCCATGATCGAGCGTTACAGCAAGGAATTCGACTTTGCCGAAATCTTCCCGATCTCGGCGCTTACCGGCGCAGGCTGTTTGGACCTGGTGAATTCCTGGCTCACGCGTCTACCCGAAGCTGCGGCGCATTTCCCGCAGGAGCAATGTACCGATCAGCCCGAGCGTTTTCTTGCGGCAGAAATCGTGCGCGAAAAGGCCATACTCGCCACGCATCATGAAGTGCCGCACGCCCTGGCCGTGCTCATCGATCATTTTGAAGAAACGCCAAAGCTCCTGCGCATACGCGCGACCATCTACGTGGAACGCGAAGGCCAAAAGGGAATTCTGATCGGCAAGGGCGGGGAAGCGATTAAGAAAATCGGCACGGCCGCGCGCAAGGAGCTCGAATCCATCCTGGGCGCCAAAATCTTCCTGGAGCTATTCGTAAAAGTTCAGCCTAACTGGCGCGAGAATCCCGAGGTTGTCCGCCAACTGGATTGGCACCATCAACTGGAACAACTCGCCATCTCTCAGGAAACCGAGTAATCCGTGAGTCACGCGACAAGGGAGGAGGAAAAATGACGGGGCATGGTTCCCATTGTTATTGCCAAGCTGGGGCGCAGCAAGCAGCCCGTTGCGGTTAGATTCAATCCGCTCGGGTCGGCGCGATTCCAAGCGACCGCATCTTGCGATACAAATGGCTGCGCTCGAGCCCCAGCGCTTGCGCTGCTTTGGTCATGTTCCAGCGATTTTCTTCTAATTTACGCAGCACGAATTCCCGTTCGTAAGCCGATCGCGCTTCTTGCAAACTCTCATAGGGCTTCTGTGGACTCTTCGAAGCGCCTCGAAATATCTCAGGTGGCAAATGATGCGGCTCAATGCGTGGCGATGGGCAAATGATTACCAGCCGCTCCACCAGGTTTTTCAGTTCCCGCACATTCCCTGGCCAGGGATAATTCAACAGCACGTCCACGGCGGCGGAACTGAATTCTTTCGGCTTTTTCCCGTATTCCTGGCAAAACGCCGCCAGAAAATGTGCGGCGAGAACCGGAATGTCCTCCACGCGTTCGCGCAAAGCTGGAACATAAAACGGAATCACGTTAAGGCGGTAAAACAGATCCTCGCGGAAAGCGTTGCGCGCGATCTCTTCTTCCAGTTTTTTGTTCGTTGCCGCGATTACGCGCACGTCCACCGTGGCGGTCTGATTTGAACCCAACGGCTCGACGCGCTGTTCTTCCAGCACGCGCAGAACTTTCGACTGCGTTTTCAAGCTCATGTCACCAACTTCATCAAGAAACAATGTGCCGCCATCCGCTTTCTGAAACTTTCCGACCTTATCGTCGGTCGCGCCAGTGAAACTGCCCTTGCGGTGTCCGAACATCTCAGACTCGATTAATTCCTCCGGGATCGCGGCGCAGTTTACTTCCACAAATTGCATCGAGCTTCGTAGGCTACTGGCATGAAGGGCCCGGGCCACAAGTTCCTTGCCGGTCCCGCTTTCGCCGTAGATCAGCACGCGTCCATTTGTAGGCGCGGTCAAGGCAATCTGTTGGCGCAATGCCTTCATCGGCACGCTGCTCCCTAATATCTGGTGCTTCTGTTCGAGCTCTGCACGAAGCCGCCGGTTTTCAGTCTCCAGCCGCAGATACTCCAGTGCGTTTCGCACCACCAGCACCACTTTTTCCAGCGACAAAGGTTTTTCGATAAAATCGAATGCACCGAGCTTGGTGGCACGCACCGCAGTCTCAATATTTCCGTGGCCCGAGATCATCACGACCATAGGCGCGCTATCCTGGGCTTGAATGCGCTCGAGTGTCTCGAGCCCATCCATTTTCTTCAGCCACACGTCGAGCAAGATCAAATCGAAGTTTCCCCGGCCCAATTGCTCAAGGCACTCTTCGCCTGATTCCAGAGCTTCCACGTCGTAGCCGTCGTCGCGCAGTAATGCGCCCAGGGATTCGCGGATCCCGCGCTCGTCGTCAACGATGAGAATGGATGGTGGCATCGGCTCAGCCTGCCGCCAAAAATCAGGGCAGCAACTTCAAAGCGGTTCGAAGCTTGTTACCGTGACCTCCGCACTCAGAGCCTCCGCAAAAGGCGACTGGTGTCCGCGCGAATCGATCAAGCGGCGGGACTGCCTGCCGGTGCTGGCGTCGCGGGAACCTCCGCCGCGGGGAAGCGAATCACGAATTTCGTGCCGGTTGGCAGATTGTCTTCTACCCGAATGGTTCCATTGTGCTCGGCAATGATGCGGCTGGCAATGGCCAGACCCAACCCGGTCCCTCGCTCCTTGGTCGAAAAATGCGGCAAGAACAAGCGCTGCTTGTCCGTAGGAGAAATTCCGTGGCCGCTATCGGAGATTTCGATCTCGACAGCGTCACCATCGCCTTCGACTCGGGTTGCCACGCGCATGCGCCGGATTGCCGAGCCTTCCATTGCTTCCGCGGCATTATCAATCAAATTCGCCAGCACGCGCCGCAGCAATTCGCGATCAGCTTTTACCGGCGGCAAAGCTGCTGCCAGGTCGGTTCGCACGGTTACGCCTTCGAGGCGTCCTTGAAATAAATCGAGCGCGCTCGAGACGATCGTATTCAGGTCCTCTGCTGCCAGGCGCGCCGCGGGGAAACGCGCGAATTGCGAGAACGCATCCACCAGCGATTCGAGCGTATGGACCTCGCGTTCGATCAACCCGGCGCATTCCGCGGCGAGTTTCTCGAATTCCGAGCGCGCTCCGTCGGGACTCTGCACTCGCACGCGGTCCAAATAGCGCAGCATTCTTTGGGCTGAGAGCTGAATCGGCGTCAGCGGATTTTTGATCTCGTGCGCAATGCGCTGTGCGACTTCCTGCCACGCCGCCGCTTTTTGTGCGCGGAGAAGATCAGTAAGGTCGTCAATCACGACCACAAACCCAGGATTCGAACGCCGAGGTCCGAGCGAGCTGACCGTGACTGCGGCGCGCACCAGCCGCCCCGCCGTTGGTATCTCGATTTCACGCGAAGCCGCGCCCATTCGCAGCGATTGACGCATCAGGTGCATCACCGCGCGAGCCGCCTCCTCACCCAGCAGTTCCGGTAACGTGCGCGCCTCCCGAGCGGCGGTCCCAAGGATCGCCGGAACCGCTGAATTCAGCCGTGCGACTTCGCCGGTCGAATTCAGCGAAATGACACCCGTGGGAATATTCTCAAGAATCGCTTCCATCAGCTTCCGGCGTCGTTCACGCTCTTCGATGGCTTGTTCCAGACTTTGCGTGAACTCGTTTATTTGCCGGCGTCCTTCGCCAAGCTGCTCAGTCATGCGATTAAATGACTGAACCAACATTCCCAGCTCGTCTTGCGCCCGCACATCGATCTGGTGATCGAAATTGCCGCGAGATATTTCCCGCGTAGCCTCCGCCAGCGCCTGAATAGGAACTGTTACTTGCTTGGACAAAAACAGCGCCACCCAGGTGGTGGCGAAAACGAGCAACAAAGTCATCAGCATTAGAGCAAGAAGAATTTCACGCTTGTAGGCGCGAAGGTGCTGTTTCTGCTGCGCGTATGTTTCGGTTTGCGTCTGAATCTCTGAATAGCGCGATAGGAAATCCTTGGGCAGGATCCTTGCGACATACAATCTACCCCTGCCCAGAGGTGCGCTGCCCGCAATGTACAGATGGTCGTTGGTCTGCCAGATTTCAGCGCCACTCGGAAGAGTGTGCACAAGTTCTGGCGCAATCGTTTCCATCTCCGGGACGGGTGATTCATCCGCTCCTTGCGCAGGTTTGACATAGGCTACGCCGTCATCAGCAACATTGCCGGAATGCGCGATCCAGGAAGCATCCACCGACCAAGCCAGACCGAGCAGTGATTGGTCCGCCTTGCTGCTGGCGGCAGCCTTGGCAGCGATCGCGTTCAGGTGATCCATGTTCGACCGGCCCATGTCGGCCAATAGACGTTGGCTTTGTTCGCTGGCAATTTCAAGTGGGCGGGGAAACCAGGTATTTAGCGTGCGGTTCACGAGGGCGTAACTGAAAAAGAAAAGAAACACGATTGGCAGCAGTGAGACGCCCATTGCTCCCGCCACCATTTTCACTCTGAACCGCGATCCCATCTGTCCGGGTCGAGGCTCGGACCACAGCCGGACCAGGCTGCGACCTAAAATAAGCCCAAACACGAGGAGCGCGGCGAATAGCAGGACCGAGATTGCAAATAGTACAAACGCATTCCCGTGTTCGGAATGCATACGCACATTGAGGGAGCCGACGGTGAAAACGGCCGCCATCAGCACGGCGAGCACAACTCCGCCGATACTTAGCCAAACCCGCCGCTTCCGTTTGGATGGCCCGGCCATCAAAGGCCTTCCTCGAGGGGGGAAGGGATACTCTCAAACAAAAGTGTGAAAAATGCCATCGGCATTCGGCGGTGCCGACCTAACCGATGGCCTAAAAAGCCGCAGCCCCGCGGGCGCGCCACGTTTCGTTGACGTCCCAAAATCGGCGAATTAAGCCAGTTTGGCATGAAAAACCTAAGATAGCGGCCCAAGTTCGGCGTGTCAAGCTATGTGTTGTGGAATTGCCACACCGGTGTGGCTCTCTTGCACGTTGCTGGCGATTAGTCCTGCTTGCGCTGGTATTCGCGCATGAATCTGATCAGCTCAGTTACCGCATCAACTGGCACAGCGTTGTAGAGCGACGCCCGCATCCCGCCAACAGAGCGGTGACCGGCAAGTCCGATCAGCTTCGCGGCACTTGCGGATTTCGCGAATTCCTTTTCCACTTGCTCACTGCCTTGCGCAACTCGAAATGTAATATTCATTTTCGAGCGCGAATCTCTTTCGATAGGACATGTGTAGTAGCCGCCGCTACCGTCAATGGCATCATAAAGCAGCTTAGCTTTAGCGTTGTTGCGCTTTTCGATCGCTGCAACGCCGCCTTCGCTTTCAATCCATTCGAGCACCAATCCCACAACGTAAATGGCGAAGGTCGGAGGCGTGTGATAGAGCGACCGCTCTTTGATATGAGTGCGATATTGCAGCACGGTGGGCAGATTCTTGTCCGCACGTTCGGCTAAATCTCTCCGGACGATCACTACTGTCACGCCGGACGGCCCAAGGTTCTTCTGCGCCCCGGCAAATATCAATCCAAAACGCCGCACATCCACAAGCCGCGACATAATGTCTGAGGACATATCGGCAACCAGCGGAATTTCTCCCGCGTCCGGCGGCACGGGCCACTGCGACCCCTCGATGGTATTGTTACTACACATGTAGACGAATGAGGTGTCCGGCGCGAACTGTATCTCGTCGGCCCGTGGAACGCGCGTGAATTGCACGTGCTCGGTCGAAGCCGCCAGCCGGTAGGGAACTCCCTTTTTGAATTCCGCGATGGCTTTCCCGGTCCACATTCCGGTGTGCAGGACGTCCACCGGCTTTCCCGCTAGGCAAAGGTTCATAGGCGCCATGGTGAACTGCGCACTCCCTCCGCCCTGCACGAATATCACGGCGTAGTCGTCGGGAACATGCATGAGCCTGCGAAGATTCTGCTCGGTGCGGCCAATGATTTCCTCGAATTCTGGAGACCGGTGGCTCATTTCCATCACGGACATTCCGGTGCCGCGATAATCGAGCAGTTCAGCCCGGATGCGTTCCAGGACCGGCAAGGGCAGCGCGCCAGGCCCCGCGTTGAAATTGGCGGCACCACGTCCCAGGTGGTGTTCGATCATGCTGGGGGTCGTCACTTGTGAACTCCTTTCCAAATCGTCATTCAGCCATGCAATACGAACCAGCAATTCTGTGGACAGCCCAGAATAGCAGATACATCGCTGTCCCGTGATTGCCGCAAACAATCATGCTCATGGGCTTTTCTTGGCACTTTCAATAGGTGCGGTTAAGCGCAGGGCAATTTTCGCAGGTTCTTGCCTTGCCTTGACACTTCGCGCAACCTGCCATTAGACTGAAATGCTCGCTCGACAGTGCGGAGTCACTCTGAATGCTTCTTTCCCGGGATTATGTCGGGTACATGGCTAAGGAAATGGTCAAACGCCTTGTGGCCGGCAAGATGATCGAAGTGAAGAACGCCGAAACTACCACGCAGCAGGTGCGCCAGGTGATGGCCGAGGAGGTCACCATCGAAGATCGCGTGAACGAAGAGGTCCGCGAGATCCTGGCAAAATATTCGGAGGAGATGCGTACTTCCGGCGTGTCTTACCAGGAAATGTTCAAGAAAGTGAAGGGCCAGATCGCCCGCGAAAGGAAGCTAATTCTCCGCTGACATGCGACTGAGCCGCGAGAAAACGGTACGCCTCTCCCACAAAATCATCGATTTCCTGGTTGCCAGCCCGGAGGTCGATTTCGTCGAAGACCGCGACACCATCCGCCAGGAAGTTGTGAACATCATCACTTCGCTCTTGAAGGTCGAAGAGCAGGTGGACGCCGAAGTGCGCGCCAAGATCGCATCGCAAAAGAAGGAAATACTTGAAGGCAGCGAAGAGTGGGACATCCTCTATCGCAAATATTACGCAGAAGGCCTGAAGCGCATGGGCATTGCCGAAGTTCAGCCCGCTAACCGTCCCAGCTTCTAATTCAAATAAAAACGGCATCCCATAAAAACTCCCGGCATCGAACCGGGCGCATTTATTTCCCTCAATTGATTTTGCAGTTTCGAAAATGAAAACTTACGGTTGCTGATTCGGGTCCGGTCTACGCTGCAAAGTCGGCCAATCCGGATCCGAGTTCGGATCCGAGTTGGGATCCGAACCCGACGTAGTCGAGGTGCCGTCGCCGGGCTTGTTCTGAGCGGTCTTCTTGCGCAACGTGGGCTTGTTCGGATTCTTGTCGTTTACCTTCACATTCATTTCGATCAACTGCAGCCGCTTCTTGACTTGATCGAACTCCGAGGTAGTTACGATGTAATCGTCGCGCTGCGGCAGAATCGTCGCGATTTCCTTCTGCGAAGCTTCAATTCTGTCCGGCGTGGGCGGATGCGTCGAGAAGATCTTGGGTACCGTGCCGGGCTGCTTCTTTTCATCCGCAGCTACTTTCTCAAAGAACGACACGAAGGCATTTGGATCGTATCCGGCCTTGTACATATATTGAAGGCCTAGGTAATCCGCTTCGCGTTCATCGGTACGCGTGAATTGCAGGAAGGCCATCGGAATCGCAAACTGCATGCCTTGGTAAATCGCGTAGCCAGCCCAGGTATAGGGAATGAAAATCATCGCCGGAATCATGGCCAGCTGCGTAATCTCGCCCTTGGTCGCTTGTTTCGTGCCGTGGCGCGCGCAAACGTGCGCGATCTCGTGGGCCATCACCCCTGCCAGTTCGGACTCCTCATCGGCATGCAGAATCAATCCGCTGTTCACGTAGAAAAACCCGCCGGGCAGCGCGAAAGCATTCACTACGTCGGAATCGATCACTTTGATTGTGAACGGGACTTGCGCGTCGGAGTTGCGGACCAAGTTCTGTCCTACGCGGTTGACATACTCATTTACGACCGGGTCGTTGATAAACTTCGCTTGGCGCTCGACTTCCGCCGAAAGCTGTTTTCCGAGCGCAATCTCATGCTCCAGCGAATAAAAATTCAGGCCATGCCCCACGTTCCGGTTGCCGATGGCATTGACGTCAGCCTTGGTGCCGGGCTTCACATTGGGGTCCGTGGGCTGATCGACGGGCGCCGGGCCTTGGGCCTTTTGATCCGCCTGCTGCACGTCACCCTGTTGCTGCGGGTCGGGCTGCTGGGCGCTGGGCTGCTGTGAGTCCGGCTGCTGGGTACCGGATTGCTGGCTGCTAGATTGCTGCGCGTTCGGTTGTTGGGTTTGCTGCTGCGATTGAGGTGAGGACGACTGAGCTGTTGATTGCTGCTGGCCCTGTTGCGCGTTCGCGACGCCGGTGGACGTGATCAGCGATGACGCGACAAGGATGGCACCCAACTGCGCCGCCAAATTCATTCTCATAACAACCTCCGGCGGATTCTGCCCGGATTATACACCCCTGCGGCAGGTTCCACTGCTGAATTGTTAGGATGGCAAGCTGGCGATAACGGTTGGCTCGCCTCGAAAGATACACCTTCCACTGTGACGTGATCCCGGAGCATGCGCTCGAAAGCAAGCGTTTTGATAAAGGCGGAAAGCGCATTTACGGCGCATCACCGAGCGCTGCGCGCTGCCCCGGCCATCGCTGCCCAAAATCCCTCTAGACCACGCCGGTTGCACTGCCGTATTGACGCGCTATTCGATTCTGCTACATTCATACAGTGTCCCCGAGCAAAATCCAGGTCGGCCAAGTGTGGAAGAAAACGGATACCGGCGAATCCTATTTGATTACTAAGATTTACAATGAAGCGCTGGCCACGTTCGCGATACTTCGCAAGGCTGGAGCGGAAAGTGAACGGCCGGAGAAGGTGAAGCTCGATCGCCGCGGTCCGGTTACCGAATTGCCCGGTTTCACCTACACCCAGGGATCAGACGACTTCTAAGATCGATCCGGGCGAGCGCTGCAGTGCCCGGTCTCGCCTGAGATACGCTAGAGCGGCCTCTACAAGTGCAATTGCTCCGACTCAATCCCGCACCAAAGTTCGGGTTGCGGCGGCCCTAGGCATCTGCTGGCGGCGGGCGGCTAAAACTTTAGATTGACCGCACTTGCAGCTTCATCAAGTCATCCACCTGCATCACTTCCTTCACCACGAAGCCTTCGGCGTATTTCACCCCGATAAGCCGCCCGTAGTATTCTGCGATTGAGTTCATGCGGCCCTCAAGCTCGTCCAACGGTAAAAACACCTGCGACCGACGATCCTTCTTCGGCGGAGCAAATTGCGACGCATAGGCAAGGATTGCTTTCTTCCTGCGCGCAAAATGTTTAGTGATGTCAATGCAGAAGGTAGGCCGAATATAGTCATATGCCGCAGCGTACAAGATCTTAAATGGCCTGAACGGTTCTCCGCTGAGCGGATAATTCTTCAGGCCGGCTATAAAGCATGCCTCGTAACCGAGCTTCGCCGCGGTGTAGTGATCCGGGTGCCGCCCCTCCCAGTAGGGAAGGATCACGATATGCGGCTGCAGTTCGCGGATTATTTCCGCGATTGCTATCTTGTAATCTTCGCGAAACTCCAGCCGCGCATCGGGAAGGCCCAAATTGCGGCGTATCGCCGCGCGCAGTATGTTGCCCGCTTTCGCCGCTTCGCGGCGGCGTGTTTCCGCAGTTCCACGCGAGCCTGTCTCGCCGCGCGTCAGGTCCAGAATTCCGGTGCGGTAGCCCTCTTGCGCCATCTTCAGCATCGTTCCACCGCTGGTCAGTTCGACATCATCGGGATGTGCAGCGATGGACAACAAATCAATCGTCATGCGTCCTCCCAGGTACCAACAAGATTCTAGCAGGCTCAGGGGCGCGGGGGCGCTGGCGGATACCCAGACAAGGATCTTCGAGCATTCTTGAATTGCCTGAAGCCCAATCTCAAGCCGATTTCGCGCCACCTGGGCAAAATGTTACAGTGAGGGTCCTCAAGGAGGGCACTGCCACGTCCGCGAAGCCGCTCGAAGGTCAAGTCGCCCTCATCACCGGTGCAGCGAAACGCATTGGGCGTAGCATCGCTCAGCGCCTGGCTGCGGACGGCGCGCACATCGCCATTAACTACGACAGTTCGGTATCGGAGGCAAAGTCGCTGGTCAATGAAATCAAATCGACAGGCCGCCGCGCCATCGCCGTTCAGGCAGACGTTTCTCACCGCGGCGATGTTCAGAAAATGTTCTCAGCTGTGGAAGGTGAGTTCGGGCGGCTCGATATCCTGGTGAACAATGCCGGGACATTTTTCGCCGCGAAGTTCGAAGAGCTGACCGAAGAGCAGTGGGATCGAATTCTTAACGTAAATCTGAAATCCCAGTTTCTGTGCGCGCAATCGGCCGCGCCGATCATGAAACGCCAGGGCCGCGGCCGCATCATCAATCTTTCATCTCTGGGCGGCATACTCCCGTGGCCCGCCTTCACCCATTATTGCGTTTCAAAAGCCGGTTCGATCATGCTGACGCGCTGCCTGGCCCGCGCCCTCGCGCCTGAGATCCTGGTCAATAGCGTCGCGCCTGGCACGATTCAATTTCCGGGCGAGCCGCCCGACGAAGAGTACATTCGGCGAGTGCCCTTGCACCGCACCGGGAGTGGCGATGATATCGCGCAAGCGGTGGCTTACCTGGCGACCGCGGATTTTGTTACTGGTCAAGTTCTCGTGGTCGATGGCGGCCGCGCTCTGATATAGCGGCAGGGCATCGCTCGAGGCGGGATCTCGGAGCTTCAAAGGCCGAACGCTTAGCAAGTAACGGGGTTGGGCTTGTCGGCGTTAATTCCGAGATCGACCATCGCCTTTTCGACGACGCTGCGCTCGATTTTGCCTTCCAGGAGAAGTTCATCGAGGGCAGCCAGGGTGATGAAGCGCGCGTCCACTTCGAAGAAATCACGCAACGAAGAGCGAATCTCGCTGCGCCCGAACCCGTCGGTGCCCAGGGAAGCCAGACGTCGCGGAACCCATTGACTGATCATGTTCGGCAGAGTTTTCAGATAATCCGTTGCCGCGACAAACACTCCCGGCGCGTCTTTCAGGCACTCGCTCAGGTAGGGCACTCGGGGCTTTTCGCCGGGGTGCAAGCGGTTCCAGCGCTCCGTCTCGATGCCGTCGCTATACAGTGACTTGTAACTGGTCACGCTCCATACGTCCGCGGCTACATTGTATTTCTGCGCCAATACTTCCTGCGCCTGCAACGCTTCGTTCAAGATCGCACCGCTGCCGAATAATTGGGCGCGCAGCGGCGAATCAATCGTGGCCGTTCGGAATCTGTACATGCCTTTCAAAATGCCTTGGCGAACGTCACCTGGCATCTCCGGCATCGCATATGGCTCGTTCATGACTGTGATGTAGTAAAAGATGCTTTCGCCGTCCTTGTACATGCGGCGAATACCATCCTGGATGATCACTGCCACTTCGTAGGCGTAGGCCGGATCGTAAGCGCGCAGGTTCGGCACCGGAAGCGCCAGTACCTGGCTGTTTCCGTCCTGGTGCTGCAAACCTTCTCCGGCGAGCGTTGTGCGTCCGGAAGTCCCACCCAGCATGAAACCGCGGACGCGCATATCGGCGGCCGCCCAGATGAAGTCAGCGATGCGCTGAAATCCAAACATCGAATAGTAGATAAAAAACGGAATGGTATTGATGCCATGCGTGGCGTAGGCCGTTCCGGCGGCGATGAACGACGCCATCGAGCCGGCTTCGGTGATGCCTTCTTCCAGAATTTGCCCGTCTTTGGTCTCGTTGTAATAAAGCAGAGTGTTTACGTCGACCGGTTCGTAACGCTGGCCCACACTTGAATAAATGCCCACCGTGCGGAAAAGCGATTCCATACCAAAGGTCCGGGCCTCGTCGGGTACGATGGGCACAATCAGTTTGCCCATTTCCGGATCGCGCAGCATTTTGCGCAACATGCTAACGAAAGCCATGGTGGTGGAAACCTCCCGGCCTTCGCTGCCGTTTAGGAATTCCGCGAACAGTTCGTCGTGGTCCGCGACCAGCGGTTCAGAACGCACGCGCCGCTGCGGCACATAGCCGCCCAACTCCTGCCTTCGCGCTCGCAGGTACTGAATTTCTTCAGAATTTTCAGCCGGCCGATAAAAGGGAACTTCCGCGCACTGCTCGTCGCTCATCGGAATATCGAAGCGTGAGCGGAATTCGCGCAATTCCTCTTCGTTGAGCTTTTTCTGCTGATGAGTGACGTTTTTGCCTTCGCCCGCTTCACCAAGTCCGTATCCCTTAATGGTCCGCGCCAGGATTACCGTCGGCGCGCCCTTGTGTTCCGTCGCTGCCTTGTAAGCGGCATACACCTTGCGCGGATCGTGCCCGCCTAACCGCAACCGGCGAAGTTCCTCGTCCGACAGCGGCTCAACCAGGTTCAGCAACCTTGGATCGGAACCAAAGAAATGTTCGCGCACATACGCGCCCGATGAAACGACAAGCTTTTGGTATTCGCCATCCACCAGTTCGCCCATGCGCTTGACCAGCAGGCCTTCTGTATCGCGCGCGAGAATCGGATCCCACTCGCTGCCCCAAAGAACTTTGATAACGTTCCATCCTGCTCCGCGGAAGGCCGATTCCAGTTCCTGAATGATCTGGCCGTTGCCACGCACCGGACCGTCCAGCCGCTGCAAGTTACAATTGACGACAAATATCAGATTGTCTAGTTTCTCCCGCGCCGCCAGCGTGATTGCGCCCAGAGATTCCGGCTCATCGGTCTCGCCGTCTCCAAGGAACGCCCACACTTTCGCGTCCGTCACCGGTTTCAGCCCGCGATCTTCGAGATAGCGGTTGTATCGCGCCTGGTAAATTGCCATCAGCGGGCTCAGGCCCATCGATACGGTTGGGAATTCCCAGAAGTCGGGCATCAGCCAAGGATGGGGATAGGAAGACAGACCGCCGCCGGGCTTCAGCTCGCGGCGGAAATTGGCAACCTTTTCCGCTGTCAGCCGCCCCTCCAGAAAAGCGCGCGCATAGATTCCGGGCGCCGCGTGGCCTTGGAAATAAATGGTGTCACCTTCGAATTCCGGCGTGCGCGCGCGGAAGAAATGGTTGAAGCCGACTTCATAAAGCGTGGCAGCCGAAGCATATGTGGAAATGTGGCCGCCGATGTTGTGTTCTTCGCGATTGGCGCGGACCACCATGGCGATTGCGTTCCAACGCACCAGGCTTTTGATCCGCCGCTCGAGCAATTGATCGCCGGGGAATGCGGGCTGTAATTCGCGGGGAATGGTATTGACGTAGGGCGTGTTTGCGGTGAAGGGAATCTCGATCCCCACCACCTTGGCGTGTGCCCGCAAGCGCTCGAGGATATAGGAAGCCACATCGGGACCGCTCGACTGCAGGACTGAATCGAGCGATTCAAGCCACTCTTGAATCTCAGAGGGATCCAACCCTTGCAACGGTGCACTGATTTCGTTTTCCATAGCCTGGCCCTTTCATCCGCCGGGATGCGAAAGCCGCCGTGTCCCAAGCCGCGAGCCTCATGAGTTTTCGATACCGTTAGAATACACCTCATCGCGGGATCGCGTATATTCAGAAGCATAACGTTTTTCTGCCGGCGTATTGCGGTGTCAAGCGCAGCGTTAGTTACCCGGAGCTGCGCCACTTGGCGTCGAGGTTCTGTTGGGCGAGTATCGCTACAAATTCGCGGTCTGCCGGTAGAAAGTTGAGTTCCGTCAGCCTATGCGGCTCACGCCACTCGATGCGCTCGAATATAATGTTTTGAATTCTCTGGGTGTTGGTCTGGGCAGCGAGGAAAATCACCTCGATGGGTTCGGCCAATTGTGCGTATTTGTGCCGAGTGCGGTACGCTTCGGCGCCGATTTCGGCTTCGACCCCCAGCTCTTCGCGCAGTTCGCGTGCCAAAGCTTGGGCAGGCGTTTCTCCGGTTTGCAGTTTGCCGCCCGGGAATTCCCACATCAGTTCGAAGGCGGTTCCGCGTCGGCGTTGGCACACCAGCAGTTTTCCGTCCGATTCAATCAATGCCGCCGCAACGGTCAACATCCGCAGTCCTCGCTGGTTGCTTCGCATTGCTTAATTGCCCGCGCCAGTTCCTGGACGCCCTGCATCAGCGGTGGTCCCGGAGTGTTCAGCAATTCGTCGCGGATCGTGACGACATTTCCATTCCTCACTGCCGGAACATTTCGCCATGCAGGATTTCGCAAGGCTGAGGAGGTCTTTGCGCGATCTCCGGTCGCGGCCCACGCCAGGATGATCAGATCCGGCTTCGACTCCGCCACATTCTCATCGCTGACTCGTGCTCCCGGCTGGAGCACCATTTCGCCGCCGGCGATTTCCACTAGTTCCGCAACCCATCGAGGGGAACTGATTCGCGGCTTCGGCCACGCTTCGCAATAAACCCGCGGTCGTCGCTGACGCTTTCGGGAGTTACGTTCACTTTGTGCCGCGGCCCGTTCGAATGCGTTGCGCATTCGGCGGATTAATTGTTCCGCTCGTTGCACGCGATTGACAAAACGCCCCAGCGTGCGGATTTCAATTTCGATATCGGCGAGTGACCGTGGATTGATTGCCAGAAATGCGACGGGCTGTTCCAGAATGCTGGCGACAGTCTGCGGTCGGAAGGGGACCGAGCCGATCAATAATGTCGGCCGCAGCTTCATCACCTCGCGAACGTCCAGTTTCCAGCAGTCGCCTACTGTTGGACGCGGCCCTACGTTGGCAACGTCCTTGCACCAACGGCTCACGCCGACTAATTCGCGGCCGGCTCCGAGCGCAAGCAGAATCGATGTGACGTTCGGGGCAAGCGATACGATTCGCATTCCCTCAGAAGTGTTCGGCGGCATTCTGCGAACGATTCTACTTCTGCGGAGTGCAATTTACGAATGACCGTGCCCACCAGGAAAAGAGATCCTTCGCCCTCGCTCATGGCGAAACGCTTGTTTTTGGCTCTGCACAAAATCACGGAAGGGAACGCACGGTTTGAAAAAGTCGAGGCGCGAGCAAAAAAAGCGCCGGAGAGGATCGCTCTCCGGCGCTTCAGTCTCGAGGTTGTTGGTGCGAGCCGAACTACTGCGCTGCTTCCACCTTCTTTAGCGCCGGCTTCGGTATCTGCCACATGACTCCGGAATCGTCGGCATTGTGCGGGTAGAACTGCGTCGACTTCTTTCCGGACGGCAGCAGGATGATGTCCGCGCGGCGGTTGTACGCGTACCAGTCGCCGGTGACGTTGCGCAGGCGCGCCTTGGGTGGCGTGTTCGGGTTTGTCGATTCCAGGTCCTTCACTTCCTTGCGATCCATCGGCCGCTCCTTGCCGTAGGCCGCCGTCTGAATCTTGTCTCCCGAGATGCCCTGATCAACCAGGTACTGCTTGATGCGCTCGACGCGGCGTTCACTCAAGTCCTGGTTATGAGGTTTTGAGCCACGCACGTCGGCGTAGGCTTCAACCGACAGTTTCGCGTCCGGATCATATTCCAGATACTTCTTGAATCCGGCGGCGAGAGTTGCGAGATCAAGCTGCTGGCTCTTGACCAAGCCCACCTGCGGATTCTTCTTGTCTGGATAATCCGTCGGATAGAACACGCTCTGCAGCACGACGGTGGGAATCGGTTCGACCGAACCGGTAACGTGAACGTTCGCTTCGGCCGTAGCTGATCCGCCGCAAACGTTTGTGGCCGTTAGAGAGTACTGATTGTTTTCGTCGATGGTGCGCGGCTGGCCGCCTTCTGGAACCTGCGAATCGTCCTTGGGCTGCGCCTTGACGGTCTGGCTCCCGTTCAGATCAACCTTGCTGCTGTTGAGGTTCGCCGAATCGGCATTCGAGGTGGTCCAAGTGATCGTGGAAGAATCCTCGTTGATCATTTTGTCGCCGATCTTGCGATATTTTACTTCCGGCGGATTCGCGCTGATGTTGGCGATGGCCTTGGTGTTTACGTTGACCGTTTCGGTGCTGGTTACCTTTCCGCCGGGACCAGTGGCAGTCAGCGTGTAGGTGGTGGTCGCATGCGGCGATACGGCCTTCGAGCCGCTGCGTCCACGTTGCCGACGCCGTTGTCGATGCTCACGTCGACGGCATCGGTCGTTTGCCATTCCAGATTGGTGTTCTCGCCGCACTTGATGTTTGCAGAGGAATTCATAACCGCGGCCTTCACTGGCGCGATCACGACCGTCGCGCTGGCGATGCCGGCATGGAAGCGGGGCAGCGGTGCTTTCTTCTGCAGTTCTGCCTGACGCTTCGACCAGTCTGCGGCGTCTTGCTTATTCTTGCCCACATTGATCGAAACTTTCTTACCCGCTTCCACATTCACGTCGCCAGACCAGAGCTCTTTGCCTCCACGAGTGATCGTCAAATGATGCGTGCCGGGAGGAAGCAGCAGCTCCTGCTTCCAAATCCAGAAATCGTTGTTGAATTCGTCCACGTGGCCGACGAAATAGCCCGGCGTCTTTCCATTCGAGAGAACCGCGGCGCGCACATCGGTGCCCGTAATGTAGACGCGGCCCCATGGGCCGGCGACCTTGTCGCCGTAGGGCTCGAGCGCAACATTAAGATCCGTGGACTTGCCGGCTTCGATGTTGACGTCCTGCGTCGAAATTCTGTACCCGTAGTTCACGACCACCACGGTGTGCTTGCCGGCGGCTAACTTAATCGCGTGGCTCCCGTCATTAATAGCATTGCCGTCTACGAAGACGTACGCCTGAGGAGGTGTCACTTTGATCTTCAGCTTCCCATCTTGCGCAAAGCTGGCGGTAGCGGCCAAACCGATCACCAGTGCGAGCGCGAAGATCTTTCCGATTCGTCGCATCTTTCTGTCTCCAATCTTCCTGTAGGCGAGTTAGTTGACCGCTTTTCCGCGCCCTATTTCGGGAAAGCGCTAGCTGGGACTGCTAAGTTATACACTAAGCCCACTCCTGTCAATCAGTTTGAACCCCGAAGCGAACAATTTGGGAAACTGCCTTGCACATCGCGTTATCAACTATTAAGGCCACGCCCGGCGCATTATACTGAAACGGGCGGCCAGTACGGCTAGTAGTTTTCTTGTGAGTTTCTAACCTGGTTTTAATGGTGGTGAGGAATTCTTGTTCAGCGACGCCATTCTGGAACATTTTCGCAGCCCGCATAACGCTGGCGATCTGGCCGATGCCAACGCCATTGTGGAAGTGAGCAATCCTGTTTGCGGCGATGTTTTGCGGCTTGCGGTGCGGTTTGATGACGGGTGCGTTTTCGCGGCTCGCTTCAAAACGCAGGGTTGCGTCGCTGCCATTGCTGCGAGTTCGGTTCTCACCGACATGATTGCCGGGAAATCCGCTGCTGAACTGCGCTCGTTGCAGCCTCGGCAAATTTCCGATGCGCTCGGCGGGCTTCCTCCTGCTACCTTTCACGCCGCTCAGCTTTGCACCGATGCGCTTGCCGCGCTGCTCAAGGGAATCTCCTAGATGTGTCATTTGAAATGTTCGAGCGCCTTGCTGAGCGTCTCTGGATCATTCAGATTTAAGATCACGCCTTCTTCCTCCGTTTCTGCTTCCGCAACTTCGGTAGCGTTGTCCCACACTACCTGACGCGCTCCGACGTCGGGCGGGGCGGCGAGTAGTTCGTCGTAGAGCGAGGCGCGGAAAATCACCGGGTGGCCGCGGCGTCCGTGATATTTCGGCAGGATTATGAGCTTGGCGCTTTCGTCGAATGCGCGAATAAGCTGTGCCACTAAATCCGCCGAGACTAGCGGATGATCGACCGGGCAGATGATTAGGCCTTCGGTTGCGTTTTGCGGCAGGTTTCGGATGGCTGATTGAATCGATGACAGCTGACCTTGGGGCCAGTCCGGATTCAAAATGATCTTTGCGGAAACAGGGTTGAGCTTGGCGCGAATAGCGTCGGCATTTGCTCCCAGCACAATTTGCGTTAGTCCGACGCGTGGGTGACGTGTGGCGGAAATTAAATGTTCGACGAAGGTGGAACCTTGCAGATCGACCAGCGCCTTCGGTTGGCCCATGCGCCGAGATTCTCCGGCGGCAAGGATCGCAGCGGCTAGCATGATTCTTATTCTTGCAGCAGGTGGGCGATTTCTGAAAGACGGACGGATTTGTTCGGAAGATTTTGCGCGTTGCGGCGGACGGCGATCAGTTCCGCGGTGATGCTCACTGCGATTTCTTCGGGCGTTAGCGCGCCGATGTCGAGACCGACCGGGGCGTTTACGCGATCGAATTGTGCTTGCGTGTAACCTTCCTTCTGCAGAGCTTTGTAAACCGCGATTACTTTGCGTTTGCTGCCCATCATCCCGATGTAGCGCGGCACGAAGCCGCGTGCTTCCGTTGCGAGAGCCCAGGCTAGCACGCGCATGTCGCCGGTATGGCCGCGCGTTACGATAAGCAGATACGCAGAAGAATTCGGCTGGATTTTTTCGAAGGCATCCGCGTACGAAGCGTACAGCGCACTCGCCATGGGGAATCGGTCTTTGTTGGCGAAGGCTTCGCGGTCGTCGACGACTGCGATTTTGAAACCTGCCTGATGTGCGACCTTGGCTACTGCCGTTGAAACGTGGCCACCACCAAAAATATAGAGCATGGGTTGCGGCAGAATCGGTTCCACAAAAATTTCCAGCGTGCCGCCGCAGATCAGGCCCGCGTCGTATGCGGCGTCGTGATTCAGATTGAATGTGAGTTTGCGCGGCTGTTCGGCGACGATCACTTCTTTCGCAGCGGCCCAGACTTCGGCTTCTACGCAGCCGCCACCGACCGTTCCTAAGATCGAACCGTCGTCGCGCACCAGCATCCGCGAGCTTTCGTAGCTGGGGATTGAGCCGTTGGTGTGCACGATGGTGGCCAGCGCGCCTCGCTCGCCTGCTTGGCGCATCCTCACTACTTCTTCAAATATGTCCATTTTCGCGCCGTCTTTTGTTTCCGTGGTGCTGGTAGGTGTCGCTGCATTTGCTTTGGGCAGAAAACCTGTAGCTTGGCATCCTCGACGTGAGTGGCGCCGGCCGTGAGGGCGCGGTAGCCGCGCTAGCTGTCATTCGGGTACGGTAGCACATCGCGAACATAATTTCATTGTGACCGCCGTGTGTATCCCCGCCAGTAGGGGTCGGTGGTGTTTTTCACCGCAGAGACGCAGAAGCCGCCGAGTACGACATCGAAGCGGTTTTGCTCTTCCGCTTGACTGTATTTGGCCGCGGCTGCTAACACTGTTGACTGACGTGTGCGAGGAGAGGTGAATGAAGGCGATTGTGTATGCCGAGCATGGCGGGCCTGAGGTTTTGCGGTTCAGTGACGTGCCCGAGCCGCAGATTTCGGCCTATGAAGTTCTGGTGCGTGTGCGGGCTTGTGCGCTCAATCATTTGGATCTTTGGTTGCGGCGCGGAATGCCGGGTGTTCACGTCCCTTTGCCGCATATTCCTGGCAGCGATATTGCCGGTGATGTGGCCCGTGTCGGCGACAAGGTGGCCAACCTTAAGGTTGGCGACCGGGTAATGTTGCAGCCGGGTATTTCCTGCGGGCAGTGCGAAAGCTGTCTGGCTGGTGATGATAATTTGTGCCCGGCTTATACCTTGTTTGGACGGATGGTTGACGGCGGTTGCGCAGAATTTGTGAAGTCGCCTGCTGTGAATTGTGTGCCGATTCCTGAAAATTTAAGTTACGAGCAGGCTGCGGCGTTTCCGCTGGTGTCGCTTACCGCCTGGCACATGCTGATCACTCGCGCGCACCTGAAACCTGCGGAGACCGTATTGATTCTTGGCGGCGGCAGCGGAGTGGGCAGCGCCGCGATCCAGATCGCCAAGGCCGCCGGCGCGCGCGTGATTGCCACTGCGGGGTCGGATGAAAAATTGGCCAAGGCGCGGGAGCTTGGCGCGGATGACGTGGTCAATCATTCGACGCAGAAGATTGCTGATGCGGTGAAGCAGCTTACCAAACGTCGCGGTGTGAATGTCGTGTTCGAGCATGTGGGGCAGGCTACCTGGAAGGACAGTATCCGAAGCCTGGCCGTCGGCGGGAGGCTGGTTACCTGCGGCGCCACTACCGGGGCTGATGTGGCGATTGATATCAATTATTTGTTTGTGCGTCATCTTACGATTCTTGGCTCTTTCATGGGAAGCAAGGCGGAGTTGTTTTCGGCGCTGGAACTCTTGCGGCGAGGATTACTGAAGCCGGTGATCGATGTGGTGTTGCCTCTGGAAAAATGCGCGGACGGGCATCGACGCTTGGAGTCGCGCGAGCAGTTTGGCAAGATTGTTTTGACGGTGTCTTGAACTCGGACCCGGAGGGCAAGACTGCAGGAGCCGGAGAGCGATGTTTGAACAACCACCACAGCCGGAACAGAAAACGCTTCACACGCTTCGCAATATGTGGCTTGTTTTTGGCGCGGTCGTCGCGATTGTGGCGCTGTACACGGCTTATACATTTTGGGCGCGCTGGGAAGAAAATTCGGACCTGGCTGCCAAGCAGAAGGCGGAGCAGAGTGAAGAGCGGCGGGATGAGGCGCAGAAAGCGTTTGATAATCTCGGCGGGAATGAGTTCAAGATCATGGGTTTTTATGCGACGCCGGGATTGATTCATCGCGGGGATACCGTGCAGATGTGTTACGGCGTATCGAACGCGAAGTCGGTGAAGCTCGATCCGCCGGATGCCAATGTGTGGCCCTCGGCGGACCGCTGCATGCAAGTGTCGCCGAAGAAAACGACTACCTATACGCTTACCGCTGACGATGGGAAGGGCAACAGTAAGACCGCTACGCTTACGATTGAAGTGAAATAGTCCTCAGGTAGGTACAACCTTGAATTCTGCAACCCGGCGGGGTGCCGGCGCTGCCGCAGTTTGGCGGGGTGAACGGGCCTTGATTTGGCGTACCATGTGCATCGCTTCTAACGCCACCGAAGGCAATCAAACTTTGAGTGCAGACCAAAAACCAGCGGAGCAGCGCGGACGAGAACGGCGGAAATTCCTGAAGGCTGGAGCGATCACCGGAGCGGCTGCCGCGCTGGGACCGGCTTGGCGTGCAGCGGGGATCGAAGTGCACCAGAACTCGCTAACGACGGACCATGCGCGGGTTGCGCACGGAAGCGCGCCACCGAGCGGAAATCGCTTGCGTGGTGGCTACAGCGCTGATGAAGTGAAACGTTTTGAATTGGATGAAATTACGATGGGGGAATTGCAAGAGGGGATGAAGTCCGGGAAGTTTACGGCGCGGTCGCTTGTGGAACTCTATCTGGCGCGCATTGAGACGATCGATAAGAACGGGCCAGAGATTAACAGCGTGATTGAGGTGAACCCGGATGCGCTGGCAATTGCCGATACACTCGATAAGGAGCGCAAAGAAACGGGCGCGCGCGGACCTTTGCACGGCGTTCCTGTGCTGTTGAAGGACAACATTGATACCGCAGATCGCATGATGACTACCGCTGGGTCCCTGGCGCTTATGGGGGCTAAGCCGCCCAAGGATTCTTTCGTCGCGCACAGATTGCGCGAATCGGGCGCTGTGATCCTAGGAAAAACAAATCCAAGCGAGTGGGCCAATATTCGATCGAGCCATTCCACCAGCGGATGGAGCGGGCGCGGCGGGCTGACCCGGAATCCTTACGCCCTCAATCGTAATCCTTGCGGGTCGAGTTCTGGTTCTGGCGCTGGGGTTGCGGCCAACCTGTGCGCCGCGGCAATCGGCACCGAGACGGACGGGTCGATCGTGTGTCCTTCGTCGGGGAATGGGATCGTGGGAATCAAGCCGACGGTGGGGCTTGTGAGCCGCGGCGGGATTATTCCCATTTCGCATACGCAGGATGGGGCTGGGCCGATGTGCCGGACGGTGCGCGATGCGGCGATTCTGCTGGGGGCTTTGACCGGAGTGGATGCCGACGACAGCGCGACTCCAGCCAGCCAGGGGAAGTCGTTTAGGGATTACGCGCAATTTCTCGACGCGAATGGGTTGCGCGGGGCGCGTATTGGCGTGGTGCGCAAATATTTCGGGTTCAATGAAGGGGTGGATGTTTTGATGGAGCGGGCCATTGAGGTGTTGAAGAAGCAGGGTGCGACTGTCGTTGATCCAGCGAACATCACCACCATTGGTAAGACCGGTGAGAACGAAGAAATTGTTTTGCTGTATGAGTTGAAGGAGGATTTGAATGCCTACCTCGCGCGGCTCAAGCCTGGTGCCCCGGTGCATTCTTTGCAGGACGTGATTGAATTCAATGAGCGCCATCGCGAAGATGAGATGCCTTACTTCGGGCAGGACATGTTTTTGAAGGCGGAGGCCAAGGGGCCGCTTACTACTAAGGAATATCGCGACGCACTTGAAAATAACTTGCGGCTGGCACGGCAAGAGGGAATTGACGCGACGATGGATAAGTTCAATTTGCATGCGTTGATTGCGCCGACTGGCGGGCCGGCCTGGCTCACCGATTTGATCGATGGCGATAATGCCGGCGGG
Source organism: uncultured Acidobacteriota bacterium (assembly GCA_963842255.1). Lineage (GTDB taxonomy): Bacteria > Acidobacteriota > Terriglobia > Acidiferrales > UBA7541 > Palsa-295. Next base: position 42,246 of record CAWJGI010000031.1, read on the forward strand.
CAGAGTTCGACTGCTGCCGCGGTGGCCGGTTATCCAAGCGTTAGCGTACCAGCGGGATTGGTGATGGGGATGCCCGTGGGTATTTCGTTTTTTGGGAGAGCTTGGAGCGAGCCGGTTTTGATTAGGTTTGGGTTTGCGTTCGAGCAGGCGACGAAGGCGCGGCGGCCGCCGCGTTTTTTGGAGGCGGCGGATTTGAATGGCTAGCTTGAAGAAACCAACAGAGGTCCTCCGCTGCGCCCCCTTCCGGCGTCAGGGCGGGCAGGATGACGACAAATTCTCAAACCGGTACCCTAAACCAACAGCGTCGCCCTGGGGACCCTCTATTGAGAACTATGGAACATAAACGTCCAGTTTGCTTTACTCTACGGGGGTGAGGCTGGATAATCTGGCACGTTACGCCACCAGTCTTCATGGTGATATTCGGCTGAGAGATCATCGGTGAGTAGCCCCGAGTGTGTGTTTGTGAGTAGAGATTAGGTCGAACGGTCAGTGTGTGCAGGGCGCAGAAATGCGGGCGCGATTTATTCCGGGACCTTTTTTTGCTGTGACCGATGGCTGCCTTCGGGTCGAAACGCAGATCTTCGTATTTGCGAGGTGAGCGAACGATGAGACGTTCAGACTTGGTACGCAACGCGGCGAAGGGCAAGACGGTGCGCACTTCCCAAATTGTATTTGGCGAGCGCCAGCACCTTCTGCGCGTGCTCGATTCGGTGGAACGTAGCGCGCTTCCGGCGGCGCGTCTTGAGCAGGAGCGCCGCGTGATCGAACAATTGATCCATGCGCGAACTCAGGAATTGAATCGCATCAACCAGAATTGGGACGAGAAAGTTGGCGTGGTGTTGAGCGCCGAAGTGAAACCGGAAACTCTGGATACGCTTTCGCGGCAGGCTCCCAAAGAGGATTTTTATTTGCTGCGGCTGATCAGCGAACATCCTAAGGTTTCCGCCAAGACCTTGGGACGGCTTTCGCATCACCCCTATTCGGCCATTCGCGAAAATATCGCGCGGCACCCGAATAGCGACGCGTCTACGCTGTCGCGATTGAGCAAGGATCGCTCGCAGCCATTGTGGTACCTGGTGGCATTCAATCCCAACGCGCCCGCAGCCTTGCGCAAGAAACTGCAAGAACGCATGAGACGCTTGGGCGAGAAATCCGCGACGCAGTAGAGCGGCGATGACCTGCCCCCCCGCGAAACCGCACACCCCTAGCAGCCGCGTCGGAAAGCCGCCCGCTTGAAGATCAGCCCAAAGTCCATCGCTACCTGCGAAGCTTTGCGGCCATGTCGGTGTTGCCATCCGTCCACCGCCGAATAATCGGCGAACCACCGCTCTTGCATTTGAATCTTAAGCTTCCGCCCTCCGGCGGGCGGATTTCCCTAGTTGGCGCTCAGAGTCACAAAACAATTGACGCAGCTGCCGTGACAGTCTTGGCGATTGGTTCTAGAGTAGAATGCCAGCATGACCGAGGCGGTACCTTCGTCGACTTTCGCGTCTCCATCTTCGAGATTCGTTAATATTGCCGACGAATTTGTGACGCAACCGGCACGCCAGTATCCGCATAAAGTCGCGATCATTGGCGCCGCCGGTCCCATCACTTACGCTCAGCTGGAATCTCAGGTAAATCGCGTCGCGCAGGCGTTGCGCGAATCTGGTTGCCAGATTGGCGACCGGGTGCTCATCGCCTTGCAGGATTCGCCGGAATTCGTCGCTGTTTTTTTCGGCGCCGCTCGGATGGGAGCGATTGCTGTCCCAGTAAATCCGATGGCGCGGTCGGCCGATTACCGGCATTACCTTGAAAATTCGGGCGCGCGATTGGCACTGGCCGACGCATCGATTCTTGGTGAATTTGCCGCTGGCGCTACCGAGTGCGCTCTCGATCTTCTGGTGGTGTGCGGTCAAACCGCTGGTACGCAGAGTGTCGAGCGTGTCGCGCGGCGAGTGCTCGCGTGGGATGGCTGGCTGCCGCAGAAAGCCGAGGGCATGACGAACCTTCCGCCATCTTCTGAAGCTGCGTTTTTTCTTTATACCTCCGGCAGCGGCGGAAGGCCCAAGGCGGTGATGCATGGTCACAATGACATGGTTGTGGCTGCGCGAAATTACGCGCAGGGAGTACTGGGAATTCGCCCCGACGATCGCCTGTTCTCGGTATCAAAGCTCTATTTCGCCTACGGCCTGGGCAACGGCATGTATTTTCCACTGTATTTCGGAGCCACCACGATCCTGCATCCGGAACGTCCGCGACCGGATGAAATTGCTTCGCTGGTTTCACGGCATCGCCCCACAATATTTTTTTCCGTGCCGACCTTTTACGCTGCGATGCTGCGCGAAGCCGAGCGGGGGCTCACCATCGATTTCTCCTCGGTGCGGCTTGCGGTTTCGGCGGGAGAGTCTTTGCCACCGGAAATTTTCGAACAATTCTGCACCCGCTTCGGTGTCGAAATCCTGGATGGAATCGGATCCACCGAGATGCTGCACATTTTCCTGTCGCCGCGACCGGGCGAAGCGCGCGCAGGAACGTGCGGCTATGAAGTTCCGGGCTACCAGGCGCGGATCCTGGACGAACACGGTGCGCCTGTGTCCGACGGCGAAATTGGGAGTTTATGGGTGAAGGGCGACAGCGCCTTCACGGAGTATTGGAGGATTCCTGAGCTTACCGCGCTGACCAAACGCGATGGATGGGTCAGCACCGGTGACAAATTCTCGCGCGATGCGGAGGGCTTTTATCATTATTCCGGGCGTGCTGACGACATGATGAAAGTGTCTGGCATGTGGGTCGCTCCCTTAGAAGTGGAAAATGCTTTGCTGGCGCATCCGGCCATTGAAGAGTGCGCGGTGGTGGGACATGCGGACTCGGTTGGGTTGGTCCGGCCTGTGGCTTACATCGTGCTGCGACGCACGGTGGGCAATCCTGCGGGCGGGCTCGATAGTGAAATCAACGGCTGGCTGCGCACGCGGCTTCCAGGGTTTAAGTGTCCGCACGAATTTCGGTTCGTGCCGACGCTGCCTAAAACTGCGACGGGCAAAATCCAGCGCTACTTGCTGCGATCACAGTGAGAACGAAATTGCGAAATGTGCGGGCGACAGAAACAGATTATGAATTGGTAGCTTTTGCCGGGCTGTTGTGACCGAAGTTCATCGATCGCATGAAACTGCCACGGTCATTGTCGATTTTCTTTTGCAGCTGGAAAATCGCGTAGAGCAATGCTTCCGGACGCGGGGGGCATCCCGGAACGTATACGTCGATCGGAATCACCTGGTTCACGCCTTGCACCACCGCATAATTATTGAACACGCCGCCTGAGGTGGCGCAGGCGCCCATCGAGATCGCCCACTTGGGCTCCGGCATTTGTTCGTAGAGTTGCTTGATCACCGGGGCCATTTTTACCGAGACGCGCCCGGCGATAATCATTAAATCCGACTGGCGCGGCGATCCGCGAAAAACTTCGGCGCCGAACCGCGCTATGTCGTAGCGCGAGGAAGCCATGGACATCATCTCGATCGCGCAGCAGGCCAGGCCGAATGACATTGGCCAGATCGAACTTCGCCGCGCCCAGTTCACGACCTTGTCCAGCGACGCAAACAAGATCCCTTCATCCTTTAGGAAATTGGCGTCCTGGCCCGGCGCTTCCAGCGTTACACCTTTTGCCAGTTCAACACTCATAGGTTATCGCTCGTCCCCGGTCGCGAAATGCGCTGAGACCCTACACGGTTCTCGCGAAACAGCATTGTCCTTCTTTGCGGACTTGATTGCAACGGAAGGCACCTAAAGCAAGGCCCCCACAGGATTGCATTCGGGCGCGGGAAAACAAATGCAACGGCAGAGACGAAGAGGAGACCCCTCGCTCAGAGATGACCTTCGCTCCGCTTTTTGCCGCGAGCCTCCTGGGCTGGCGAACATACTTGCCGGGGTGCTGGTATGTTGCTAGCCACCCGCGCGAACCGGCGTCGCAAATAATCCCGCGGGTCTTTAGCGCAACGTTAATGAGCTGTCTGGTTATCGGCAGATTGCTCCGGCAACGCGGACTTCTTCCAACTCGAATCCGGGTCGAAGGTGGTCATGCCCTTGGCGCGCTCTTCTGTTTCCTTGCCCAGATCTTTTTCGTATACCACTCCGTCTTGGCCGACGATGAAGGTCATCACGCCGGAATCGCGGTAAGCCGCGGGATATGCGACGAACGCGAAGCCCTTAGTCATCTTGCCATCGACGATGTAGGCCATGGCGCCGCCTGGAGCGTGTTTGCCCTGCCGATCGAGTATGCGGAACAAATAGCCGCGAAATGGGACCGGGCCCGATTGCAGATTCTTGGCCAGTCCGCCTTCGCTGCCGGCATTGGCTACTAACGGTCCGATGGGGCTTTCGAACTGATTGTTGGTATCGAGCCAGTACAAGCCGTTGTGCTTGCCTTCCTCGCTCACAAATTTCGATGCGTACTCACTGTTCTGCTTCGAAAAGTAATCCTTCTCTGCGGAGACGAGCTCCTGGCAAACGCGGATCGCGGACAATTCATTCTGACCCACACGGCGGTACAGAATTTCCTGCTTCCCGGAGGGAGTATCGAAATACCACCGGCCGCCCTTGTCGGTCACCAGCGGTATCGGCGTCGGCCAATTCTCGGCGCCAACATATAAGGTGGTAGTTCCGTCAGGCTCTGTTACCAAGCGATGCAATACCTGGAATCGTTGGACGAAATTGGTGCGGTTAGTTTCGTCTTCGGCCGGATCACCTGACGAGATGATGTCCCGTCCGTCGGGTCCCAGCACGTCGAGCATGGCGTTCTGGTCGGCGCTCTGGGCCGCGCTAAAAAGGGCTTGGCTTGCATCTTCCGCGGACGCGAAAGTCTTCTGGCCTTGTTGTTGGGCAAGCGGGCTCGAGGGATAAAGAACCAAGATCGTTACCGCCAAGGCCGCTGACCCGATGAGTTTTGAAAAGACGGGGCGATTAGGATTGAGGCGATGAGAATTTGCAGCTCTTACATCCATCCGAACCATAGCTTTTATCTCCATTGCAATTTGCGGTTGGGGTTTAAGTTAGAATTCCTTTGAGGTGCGGCGGACGCTTCGCCTGGTGCGCTGTTGCCGCCGCTCTGCCCGCCTGTCTTCTTGCCCCAGGCGAAAAAGGCGTGGTCGCTAGACAGACACACCATCTTTCATTCACCGCGAGTTAGCGGTGACCGCCGCCGTGTCCACCTCCACCACCGTGAAAGCCACCACCGCCGTGCGATCCGCCAAAACTGCTGCTGCCGCGCGAGGAATAACTTCGGGTTTCGCCCCCGTGGTTGTAGCCGCTGAATGCGCCGGAATGCATGCCGCTTTGCCCGCGCGCTTCACCGTAACCTCGCGCGGCATGCGTGTTGCCGTTGAACGGCCGGGCTCCCTGGGCGCCATGGTAGGCGCTACCGCCGTGGTATGCGCCCCCGCCGCGGACATTGTTAGCCACGCCGTGGTAACCGCCACCGCGGTAGTAATTGTTGCGGTTGTAGAACGTGTTGCTGCGCGAGTAGTAGCGGTGGCCGCCATACGTAATTCCGTGGCCGCGCCAGTCAGCACCCCAGTGACCCCATCCCCACCCGAACCCGCCAAAGAAACCGATTCCAAATCCGACTCCGAAGGAGAGAAATGGTCCGCCTCCGAACCATATACCGGGGTACGGATACCAATAAGGCCAAGGCGCGACCGGATATCCATAAACCACCCATGGGTCGTAGGCCGGAACATACACAACCTGGGGATTCGCGGGCTGAATGACTACGGTTGACCCCTGGTTCGTCACCACCTGTTGCGGGGTCGTTTTCAAATTGCCGGCTTTCTGCGCCTTCTGACGCATCACCTGAATAGCGTCCATGACGTCCTGCTGCTGGTTGTAGTAAGCGTCGCCCAACGATGACGTCCAGGAAATGTTCTTGTCCATATTCCCCAGCACGGAGGGAAATGCCGTCAGCGCTTTAACGCTGGGATCCCAGTCCTTCTGATCCACGGCTTGGGCCAGCGCGTCGCCTTTTAGGTCCGGATGGTCTTGCAAAAATCGATCGGCCTCGACCAGCTGTGCCGGAAAGGTCGATCCTGCCAGGATCTGCGCCACCAATGAATCGGGATACAGCGCGATCGGCGCGACCAGCTGCTGCAACTGGTCCGGGGTCTTTTGCGAATACTGCGGTGTTTGCGTGCCCTGCGGCTGCTGATTCTGGGCATCCTGATTGCCTTCGGCCAATACACCCTGCGGCAAGGTCACAAAGAGAAGAGCAACTGCCAGCAGCGATGCCAAGATTTTCGTGCTCCACGAGGATTGCGCCGACAAAGCATGCGGCCGTGAATTTTGCCCGCGTTTACCGCGAGGCGCATGCCAAGAAACCTTAGAAGTCGCTGAGGCGCGATGGTAAGTTTGAATGCTCATAATTTCGCTTGAGGTCCTCATTGTGGACGCCTCCTTTAGAATAGGACGACCTTAACATCCCTTCGGTTGCAAATTATAATGCCTTAGGGTTTGGGCTCAGCCCTCACCTGTTTAACCCAAGTCTGACAACAAACTCTCTGGGATTTTTCTCCTCGCCCGGGCTGTCAGAATTCGCAAGTCTCTAGCCTTACTACCGTGCGGGGCACAGGAGCTGCCGGCGCGAAAGGAATCAGCTGACCGCCGGAACCATCCATCGGCGTTTTTCAGGTGGCGGTTTTTACTTCCTCGCCGTTATTCGGTGTTACTGTGACCGCGATAATCGGTGAATGACGCGTCAAAATGGGAGTTCAGGAATGCCTGCTTTCGATGAACATAAAGACGAACTTGAACATTACGAAATGATGATGGGGGCTTCGCGCGGGCGGCTGGCTGTGACTTTGGATTTGCTGACGAACGCGCTGGTGCTGGTTGGGCAGCATGGCGTGTATTGCCACAGCAACCGTGATCGGGACGTCCCGGTAATGGATATTCGTGTGATTCAGGCGGAAATCGGCAAGGCCAAGGAACTGATTCAGAGCGTGATGGAACAATTGAGGCTTGCGCGTGAGGAGAAACTGAAACCGTAGCTCGCCGCGCCATCGTTACTCATCGGCGTTTGCGCGGTTCGCGGAGTCCCAATCGCGGCTACAGTTTCAAATCCCAGGTTTCCGCTACGAGATCGTTACCGAAACTGTGATGCGGTTTCTTTGCGACCAGGCGAAAACCAGCGCGTTTGTAGATGTTTCGCGCTGCGGTCAGATTGCTTTGTGTCCACAGCGTAATTTTCTTGTATCCGGCCTGCCCCGCGAAACGAAGGCACTCGCCCACGAGCCTGCTGCCGATTCCCAAGCCTCGCGCCGAGGGTTCGACTAGCAGCAAACGTAGCTGGGCTATCGTTTTCGAATGCTTCACCAGAAATACGGAGCCTACGATTTCGCCGTTTCGTTCTGCGATCCAGCAGCGCTCGCGCTTGGCGTCGTAGTTTTCGATAAATTCCGCCACAATCTTCGCGGCCAGCGCTTCGAATTGTTCATCCCACCCGTATTCCTGAGCGTACAGCAGGCCCTGGCGGTGGGCGACCCAGCCCATATCGCCTACTCGGTGGGGGCGGAGAATATAGGGCTCATTCTGTGCGGCGCCGGGCGCCAGGATCCGCTCGATCATACCCATTGCGGCGACAAGACGCTGTCTTTCGGTCTCGGGGACGCTTTGCAGGCGTGATGCGACTTCCTTGTTCGCGCGGGCGTCGAGCGTTGCGATTGCATTTCGGCCGCGTGCGCTGAGCGAGAGCAGAGTTGCGCGGGCGTCCTTCGGCGAGCGGCGGGTTTGAATCAGGCGCGCCTTTTTGAACGTACGCAGGATGCGGCTCAAGTACCCGGGGTCAAGACCCAGTTCCGTGCCCACTACTGCGGCGGTAGGCCGGTCACGGTGTTTTAGTTCGTAGAGGACGCGGCCTTCGGCCAGAGAGAGTTTGCTTCCGAGGAAGTTTTCGGTCAGGACGCCGATTTGGCGGGTGTAGAAGCGGTTGAATTGGCGGACTGCGGCTATTCTTCGATCGATGCGGCGGGCTGCGGCCATGGCGTCCTCCTGCAGTCGCTATGGAGTCGTTGCTATCGTCACATATTTAGTTGTCATCGTCAACTATATGGTTAACTCCTTTACCCCGGGCCGACGGCATCCCGGCGTTACATCCAATGTCTGCGTTTGAGCGGACGGGAGGGGGCGGAAGCGGAGAGAGCCTTCGCTCTGTCCAGAGATGAGGTCAATACTCCGAGCAGCTAGGTAGAGAGCGCGCAAAAGAACGGTCAATTATTTGACTTGCCGGCGTAACCTTTTCTTGTTTCGCCCGTTGTAAACTACGGAAGCAGCGTGCGGAGATATCCTTGAGGTCTGTCAAGGAAGCCGGGGAGCGGCAACTCATCGAGGCGGCACAGCAGGATTCCGGCCGGTTCGGGGAGCTTTACGAGCTTCATTTTGACCGTGTGTATGCGTATGTTTCGCGGCGGCTGGGCGATCGTGATGCCGCGCAGGACGTGACCTCCGAGGTGTTTCATCAGGCCTTGGCAAATCTGAAGAGTTTCGAGTGGCGCGGGGCGCCCTTCGGGGCATGGCTGATGCGTATCGCCTCCAATGCCATTGCGGACCGGTGGCGACGTGCCACCAGAGAACGCCCGGAGGCGCTGGTCGATGAACCCGCGGATGACGCCCCTAATGCTGAAGAAATCGAACTTCGCGCGCAGCTTTTTCGGCTCGTGCGCGGATTGCCTTCCGAACAGCGGCGCGTAATCGAGATGCGCTTCGCCGGAGAGAAAAGTATTCGCGAAATTGCGGTTGCCTTGGGGCGTACAGAAGGCGCCGTGAAGCAACTTCAGTTCCGGGGCATTCAGGCCTTGCGCGCCGAAGCGGGGAAGCCGGCCAAGAAAAAGTGTGGTGAAGCAAATGCGTAAGCTGAGTTTGAACGAACAACTCGATCGCGTGGTGCAGGCAATTCTGGAGCCTGGCGCCGCGCTGACTGGACGCGATGGCGCCGCGCGCGATGCTAAGATTGCCGAGCTTGCCGCCGTTGTAGAACAGTTACGCGGTTTGCCGCGAACGGATTTCAAGCAGCGTCTGAAGACTGAGCTTGAAGGGAGCGAAACGATGGCTAGCAAACCAGCAACAAAGCCGGAACAGGCAAAAGATGAAACAGTGACGCAGCAGCTCGGTCAGCAAGAGGCGAAAGCGCGGCCCCGCTATATGCGCGAGGGCTACCGCACGATCACGCCGTATATCACTGTTGCGGATGCCGCTCAGTTGATTGACTTCCTGAAGCAGACCTTCGATGCGGAAGAGGTTTTCCGACGTACGGGATCGGCAGGCGGCATCCACTGCGAGTTGCGTGTCGGTAATTCCATGGTGATGGTGGGCGGCGGAGGTGCGGCGACATCCTGGAACGGTGAAGCGCGTCCTACGGCGCTGCATATCTACGTTGCGGACTGCGACGCCGCGTATGGGCGGGCGTTGCAGGCTGGGGCGATATCCATGGGAGCGCCGGTCGATCAGCCTTACGGCGAACGTTCGGCCTCGGTGAAGGATGCTGCCGGAAACGCATGGTACATTGCGTTCCCGACATATCTGGGCGATGCGCATTACGATCCCGATCGCGTTCAGACCGTGCAGGCATATCTGCACCCGCTGCGGTCGGTGCCGCTGATTGATTTCTTGAAGGATGCATTTGATGCTCAAGAGCTGGGGAGAGCCACTTCGCCGGAAGGGGCGAACCTGCATAGCACGGTGAGAATCGGCGATTCGACCTTGGAGATGAGTGACGCGCACGGTCCCTATCACCCCATGCCCACCACTTTTTATTTGTATGTCGAAGACGCGGATTCGTTTTACATGCGAGCGCTGAAAGCGGGTGGCTCATCGATCAGCGAGCCCGCGGACATGCCGTACGGCGATCGCGTCGGGGCCGTCAGCGATCCATTTGGAAATCAGTGGTACATCGCGACGTACCTGGGCGAGCCGAAGATTAAACCTTCGGCGGCGGAGGCTGAAAAATCATCGGCTCCGGTGAAATATATTCGCGAGGGCTTCCACACGCTTACGCCTTATCTTTTGGCTTCGAACGGGGCCCGGCTGATTGATTTTTTGAAGCAGGCATTCGCCGCTGAAGAACACTTCCGAGTGGCCCCTTCGGGCGACAGAATCATACATGCCGAGTTGCGCATCGGCGATTCTATGCTGGAACTGAGCGATGGCAGCGAGGAATTTCCGCCCCGGCCGGCGATGCATATCCTGTACGTCGATGACATTGACGCGACCTATCAACGCGCGCTGGCAGCCGGCGGTTCGTCGATCTTCGAACCCGTCGAACAGCCTTACGGTGACCGCGAAGGTGGGGTTAAGGATCCCGACGGGAATCACTGGTACGTCACCGCGCGGCGCGTCAGCGAACACGTTACTCCCGACACGCCAGACATTGTGCCCGGCTTCAGCGCGCACGGCGTGGCAAAGTTCGTGGAATTTACCAGGCAAGCCTTTGCTGCGGAAGAAGCGTTCATGCACAAATCTTCCGGGGGCGCTGTGATTCACGGGCGCATTCGCATCGGCAATTCGATGATTGCAGTGGGCGAAGCTCACAGGGTGCAGGCGATGCCGTTCCATCTGCATATGTATGTGCCTAACACCGACGCTGTATACGAGGGCGCTCTGCGTGCCGGCGCAAAGTCGTTGCGTCCGCCAAAGGATGAGCCTTATGGCGATCGCGCCGCTACCGTGGAAGATGCTTTTGGGAATTATTGGTCTTTCGCCACACATATCAAGGATGTCAAGTTTTGAGGCGGATTCCGTAAGCTGAAGTTTTTGTGTGGTCGGCGGTTACGAGCCAGCAAGCAGTGCCGGCAGCGTGGGCTTAGCGAAGGAAGGGGTTTTCTGAGCGTTCCGCGCCGATTGTTGTGGAGTCGCCGTGTCCGGGGATGACGAGCGTCTCGTCGGGCAGTACCAGAAGCTTTTCGCGGATCGAATTCAGGATGTCTTTCATTGAGCCGCCCCAAAGATCCGTGCGGCCGATACTGCCTTGAAACAGCGTGTCGCCTGCAATCAGACGTGCGCCGCTATCCGCGTGGGTATAGGAATGCATGGGAGCGTTCGCGCCGTGCTGATTGTGGCTGGAAGTTTTGCCGGATTTTTGCGTGCCTTCCCCGGCCGGTGATGTAGCCGCATGGCTTCCTTTTTCAACCAGCAAGCTGATGCTTCCGGGCGTATGGCCGGGCGTGTGAATGACGCGAACACTGTAGTCGCCCCAGCCAACTGTGTCGTCTTCTTTCAGGAAATCCTCGATGCGCGTGGTTTCCGGTGTTCTTACACCCAGGAATTGCGCCTGCATGTCCAAATGCTTGTACAGTTCGAGATCGGCTTCGTGGATTAAAACCGGGGCGCTTGTTGCGCGATGCAAAGCCGCGAGACCACCTACGTGATCGATATGGGTGTGAGTACTCAGGATGGCGCGCACGTTTAGTTTGTGCGCTCGCAGGATCCCCAGGATTCGTTCGGTCTCGTCGCCCGGATCGATGACGATTGCTTCACGCCCCACAGGATCGCCTAGAATCGAGCAGTTGCACTGCAGCATTCCCACCGGGATGATTTCGTGAATGAGTTCTTCGTTCACCTTGTAAGTATAGCAAGCTGATTCAATCGGTGTGCTATTCGGCTGCGGCAGTCCAATTGCACTCACGCCGCGGACAACACGCCCCTATCCGAGGATATCCCTATTGGCAAGTGCATGATCGCAAAGGATTACAAGTGGGGATTACCCAACAAATTGGCCCTCATCTCCTGGTGTTCCGGGTGGATTCGGTGGTTGCCGTAGCAAAGCTGGCGAAGGATTGGAGTGGGCCGTAAATACCAACTTGCCCAGGCTAGGGGCGTGTCACCGTTCGTGTCTCTTGCGTCAATTATTGCTCCCGCGTCGAGCAACAGTTTGATGGTTTCACTTTCACCGAACGCCGCCGCACGATGGAGTGGAGTCTCGCCTTTTGTCCGGCAATCCCGCATGAATGCGCCTGTCTCGACCGCTCGCCTGGCAGCAACATTCGGATTCGCGCCCGCTGCCAGGAGCACCTTCAGAACTCGGTCGTAGAGCATTCGGTCGGTCTTGCACAACGCCAGGTGCAGCGGGGTTTCTCCGGTGTCGGGCAACGGTTGATTGACGTTCGCTCCCTGTTCCAGCAGAAACTGGCAGAGGCGCCAATGTCCGTGAAACGAGGCTGCATCCAGGCGGAAATTCTCTCCAAGTGAGTTCAGCGACTCGCCATGGGCAAGTAAAAACTTTATGGCACTGCCATCTCCGTAGTAGGCGCAATGGCGAATTAGAGGGAGCCCATTTTCGTCTTTGAGAGTCGCCGCGTGACCCGCTGCCAACAGGTCGAACACCAAATCTGTGCGGCCGTCCGAGAGTTCGCCGACCATCGCTTCAACGCGCGGCTCTTTCATAGGGAGCTCTCCTTCGAGTTTCGCGTCATTCTCACACGATGCAATCAATTGCGTCCAGGCGATGCCCGTACCAAGACGTTTGTTTGTAGCTGCGGACGATCGTCTGAGTTCTGGAGACTTTGTAGTGGCCGGTCTGGCGCACGAAATCGCGCCGTATATCTACCGACTCGACGAACACCATCGAGCCGGCTTTTTAGCAGAGTGCGCACCGTGGTCAAAATGTCACCGCAGAGCGCGCAGAGAAAGGGAAGTGCTAATGGGCCGGTGTTTTGTGAACGAAGCGCGCTCGCTGTTGATTACTCTCTGCGGTAATTCTTCCGTACTCTCCCCAGTCCATCTCATCTGCTAATATAAAAGTGCTGCACACCGCAATCAGCTCAAAAGGCCTAAGACCTCGTGGACACGCCACTCCTGAAAGAAGAACAGAATCTAAGCGCCCGCCACATGGATTTTCACGGCTGCCGCCTTCCGGATGTTTTCTCGAGCTTTGACGCTGAATACCGTGCGGCTCGTGAACGCGTGGCGATTTTTGATACCAACTGGCACGCCATGGTGGAGCTTACAGGCCCGGATCGCGTGCGTTACCTGAACGCGATCGTCTCGAACGATATCAAGAAACTGGGTGAGGAGTTCGGCACGCTCGCGCTGCTGCTGAATCCGCAGGGGCATATTCTGGCGGAACTGGAAGTGTACGCGCTGCAGGATAAGTTGCTGGTTTTCTCGCACGCATCCGTGCGCGAACGCACCGTCGCCACGCTCGAGAAATTTATCATTATGGATGACGTGACCTTGAGCGATGTTAGCGAGCGGTTTGGGATGGTTGGCGTGGAAGGGCCTCGCGCGGGGTCCATCATTGCGGAAGCAAGCGGCCTGTCGCTTGAAGGTTTTTCCGAGCACGCGCTGGCTGAGGTGAAGATCGCCGGTGTTGCATGTCATTTGATTCGGCATTCGCATTTTGGCGGTCCCGGTGCCGAGATTGTCGCTCCGCGTGACCATATTTCATTGCTATGGAACTTCCTGTATGCAAGTGTTCACTCGCAGCACGGGCTGCCCGTTGGCATGCGAACTTTAAATGCGCTCCGCCTGGAGGCTGGGGTGCCGTGGTTTCCCGATGATTTCAACGACACGGTGATTCCGCAGGAAGCTGCGCTGGAAGATACCCACATTAGTTTTAATAAGGGTTGTTATACCGGGCAGGAGATTGTCGAGCGCGTGAGGTCGCGCGGGCAGGTGAATCGGCGGCGCACACGTTTGAAATTTTCGTTTGCCGAGCCGCCGGTGGCTTTGACCCGCTTGCGTACAAAAGATGCCGAGGCTAAGGAAGTGGGGATCGTTACCAGTTCGGCGTTTTCGCCCGCGGCAGGCACCGCCATCGGCATGGGGTATGTGCGCCGCGAGCATAGTTCGCCTGGAAGCATCCTCGAACTTGACGGCGGAACCGCCGAAGTCATCACCTAAACGCGTTCCTGCGAAGACGCTGAGCACGCCTGCGCCAGTCCAGCTAATTGACCGAAGGTTTATACTTCGCCAGGTGAGCTGCGACCCCTACGCTGATCCACAAGAACTAAAATGCGCAGCGCTATCGCCGAGAGCAATCTCGATTCGGCTAGGATCGATTGCCTACTGGTTGACCTCAACGTAGTCACACTCGATTGGCTACGGTCCAATGCCGTTGGTGGCGCGAAACTTCTTGTCAGGGAAGAAGACGCAAGTGCCACCACCCAGTTGCTCAAGAAAAGCCTCTGTATGAGTTCGAAGTGCCAGCAGTTGGGACCTTCAGGCAGCCACGTTGCCCGAAGTGCGACGCAATCGATGTGTCCTATAAGGATCTGATGAGGAATCTAGCTTTCGGCACGATCGCCCTGGGGCTGCCGTTCGCTGTTTCGCGCGTCGCCTGGTATTGCAAGTCCTGTAAGAACCTAGATGGGATAGCCTGATAATCCCAAGCCAAACAGCACCCCGGTGTAGAGGCGAAAGCGATTTGTCCGCCTTGAGGGCGGCCGCTACAAATTCAAAAGGTAACCTTCGGCAGAACAAACGGTAGCTCATCGAAGGCCAGATGCGGCCCTGTGGCATGCTTTGGGGTAATTTCTGAGCTAAAGACATATTGGCTCTTTACGGGTATAATTGAGCCTGTATATTGGACTGCAGGAGTGAGCCAATGTTGCCGCTACATCTCCAGTCTGAAAGCCACATTCCCTTGTACGTGCAGTTGCGCGATCAGTTGCGTGCGCTGGTGCATTCCGGCGAATTGCGCACGGGCGATCGCATTCCCGCCAGCCGCGAATTGGCGACGCAGCTAGGCGTGCATCGCACCACCGTGGCCAATGCTTACGCGGAACTCGAATCCGAGGGATTGATTCAGGGGCACGTGGGGCGCGGGACATATATTTGCGGCGCGCCGGAGCGGCAATTTTCGCCGCCGCCGCGCACGAATGGCAATGGCGGGTCGGTGCGCTGGGAATCGTTGTTTGCGGACGAGCGCGGCGAGGATGGGTTGAGCCGCCTGACTCCGGAAGTGCCTAAAGACGCGATCGGTTTCGTAGCCGCGCGGCCGCCGGAAGAATATTTTCCGCTGGAGGAATTTCGCAGCTGCTGCAATGCGGTTTTGCGCAACGACGGACGCAAAGTACTGCAGATCGGATCATCGGACGGATACGAGCCGCTGAAGACCGCGCTGATTGATTTTTTTCGTGACGAAGGGTTGAACGTCCGCAGCGAGCAGTTGTTGATCACCGGTGGCTGCCAGCAGGCGATTGACCTGCTATGCAAGGCGTTCTTGCGTCCAGGAGATGCGGTGGCGCTGGAGAATCCCGCGTATCCGGGAGCGCTGGCGACTTTTGGCGCCGCGCGGGTTCGCACGCTGGCGGTGGGAGTCGGAACTGACGCGCCGAACGGGCGGCTGGGTCTGAATATTGACGCGCTCGAATCCGTGTTGATGCAGAACCGCGTGAAATTTATTTTCGCGACGCCGGATTTTCATAATCCGACCGGGACGGCTTTGCCGATGGCGGACGGCGGCGTTTGCTGGATATGGCGCGCGTTATCAGGTGCCGGTGATTGAGGATTATATTTATGGGCGGTTGCGCTTGCGTGGCGCAGCCACTGCCTTCGCTCGCTCTTGGATCGCACGGGAGCGTGATTCAGATTGATAGCGTTCTCGAAGATTGCGTTTCCGGGATTGCGCGTGGGCTGGTGCATCGGGCCGGAGAGCGTGATCGAGCGGTTGCGTTTGGTGAAGCAAGCCACTGATTTGCATACGGACCAGCTGGCGCAGGCTACCTTGGCGGAATTTATCCGGCGCGGGCATATGTCGCGGCATTTGGTGAAGATGAACAAGGTCTATCGCAGCCGGTTGGATGCGATGGAATCCGCACTGGGGAAATTTATGCCGGAGGAGTCGAAGTGGACTCGGCCGGAGGGCGGGATGTCTGTGTGGTTGAGTTTGCCGGCGGGATTTGATGCCGGGGAACTTTTGATTCACGCGCGCGAACGCGGGGTGATGTATGTTCCGGGGCGTTATTTCTATCATCAGAATCCGCAGCCGAATACTGTGCGGCTGGGATTCGCGAGTCTGGATGAGAAACGGATCACGCGGGGCATTGAGACGCTCGGCGAAGTGGTGAAGAACGGAGTTTCGCAAGCGGCAGCGCGGGGCCGCGCAGTGAATTCCGTTCGCGCGTGGCGTTGGTCTAGGGGGGAACCGGAGGCGAGCGCTGGAATCGAGCGAACATTGCAACTGAAACCTAATCCGGAGAATATTTGTTTTGGCTGCGGCGGAGCGAATGCGCGCGGGATGCTGCTGACGTTTCGAGCAGGACGATGCGGCGCAACGGATTCGCGGCGAGTTTCGGCTGGGCGCGGAATATCAGGGCGGGCCGGGATTTATTCACGGCGGTATCATAGCTACTGTGCTGGATGAAGTGATGGGCAAGGTCTGCCGCTTTCGCGGAAGTGCGCGCGGTGACGGCCGAGCTTGAGCATCGAATATTTGAAGCCGGTGCCGGTGGACGCGGATTTGGTCGTGCGAAGGGTACGAAGTGGAGATGCAAGGGCGCAATTTGTTTCTGGCGGGAGAGATTCGCGATGGTTCGGGTAAAGTGTTGGCGCGCGGCAAGGGACGATTCGTAATTATTTCTCCGAAACAAGCCGCGAAGGACGAGGCGCCGAAGAATTAGCAGGGAAGCCACTCCAGAAGTGAAATTCGAAGATCGAGACCGAGGGAGAAACTCGATGGAACTGATGAACAATAATTTGTGGCGCGTGAAAGTGGGCCTGGCGGAAATGTTGAAGGGCGGCGTGATTATGGACGTGACCAACGCCGAGCAGGCCAAGATCGCCGAAGACGCCGGAGCGTGCGCGGTGATGGCGCTGGAGCGCGTCCCTTCGGATATTCGCAAAGAAGGTGGAGTGGCGCGCATGGCGGCGCCGCGGATCATTCGCGAAATCATGGACACGGTTTCGATTCCGGTGATGGCCAAGGTGCGCATCGGGCATTTCGCGGAAGCGCAGGTGCTGCGAAGCGCTCGAAGTGGATTACATAGACGAGAGCGAAGTGCTGACGCCCGCCGACGAAGAGCATCACGTCTGGAAGCACGGCTACAAAGTGCCGTTCGTCTGCGGCGCGCGCAATTTGGGCGAGGCGCTGCGGCGGATTGCGGAAGGCGCGGCGATGGTGCGCACCAAGGGCGAGGCGGGGTCGGGGAATATTGTCGAGGCGGTGCGGCACATGCGCACAATCGTCAGCCAGATGAAAAGGCTGACTCTGTTGGGCGAAGAAGAATTGGTGCACGAATCGAAGGAACTCGGTTCGCCATTTGAATTGGTAGCGTGGGTGGCGAAGCACGGGAAATTGCCTGTGCCGAATTTCTCGGCGGGCGGGATCGCCACTCCGGCTGACGCAGCTTTGGTGATGCAGCTCGGCGCGGAGGCGGTATTTGTCGGCTCGGGAATCTTCAAGTCGAGCGATCCGGCAGTGCGGGCGCGGGCGATCGTGAAGGCCACCACGCATTACAAAGATCCGAAGGTAGTGCTGGAGGCGTCGGAGGAACTGGGCGACGCGATGAAGGGGTTGGATATTCGGCAGATGGACGAGAAGGATTTGCTGCAGACGCGAGGTTGGTAGGATCGCGGAACGTGCGCGTTTTCGCCGGTGGTTAGCTACGACACGCGCGGTTTGAATTCGTGGGGGCGGGTCTTATCGGTCGGGTTCTTTCGGGGTGTTCCATCCCATGAAAATCGGAATTCTTGCCATACAAGGTGATTACCAAGCGCACGCCAGGATGCTTGAGCGGTTGGGCGTCGAGTATGTCTTTGTGCGGACGCCTGAGGATTTGCGTGGATTGTCTGGGGTAATTCTGCCTGGTGGTGAGAGCACGACGCATCTGAAGGCAATGACCGAAGAAGGCCTTTGCGACGCGCTAAGACAATTTGCCGCGAGGAATGGCGCGTTTTTCGGTACCTGCGCCGGTACCATACTGCTGGCCAAGGCGGCGGAGGATCACAACCGGGGCTTCGAGCGGCAGCTCGCGAACCTGCTCGGCGTGGCCCTCGCCGTGTGACACGACGGCGAAGTAGCCCTGGTCGAGCTCGGCGCGGAACGCGGCAACCGCCGCCTCCTCGCTGGCCCGATCTCCGGCCGTCCATTCCGCCAGCGTGGTGTGGCCGGTCTGGTCCATCCTGATCAGTCGGGACATATCTGACCTCCTGAGGCGGTTCAGGCTCCCATCCTACGCCCGAGTATGGGAAGGTTTATCCAGCCGTCCGCGTCCTTCCGATCAATTGATCCGTTCCCGCACTCAAGCCCGCGCTGGCGATCGTCGCCGCGGTCACGCTTCTGGTCCCGCTGAACGCCCTTGCCGATCAGCAGCACGCGCACCACGGGCGCCGTGGCGAAAGCCGCCGCGCCCCCGGCTCGCTCACGGGTCACTCCACGCGCACGCACGCCCGGCACCACCGCGCGCCGGTGAGCAGCCATCGCCATCACGCGCGGGTCAAGGCCAACCTGAGTCGCCGCCCTGGCGCTGCAGGTCTCGCCCCACCGCCGCAGCCGAGCCGCCCACGTCGCCGGCGAGGATCCCGGCGACACGATCTCCGACTTCAAGTTCACGCCGGCGACGATCACGATCCACGCCGGGGACACGATCACCTGGACCAACGTCGGGCCGAGCGAGCACACCGCGACCGCCAGTAACGGGAGCTTCAACACCGGGATCCTCAAGAAGGGGCAGAGCGCATCGCACACGTTCACCCAGCCCGGGACCTACGCCTACATCTGCACGATCCATCCCTGGATGCACGGGACGATCGTCGTCCTGGCGAGCTCGACGACGACCACGACCACGCCGACGACGACCACGACGCCGGCCAGCTCCACGCCGAGCACGGGGTCGACGACTCCGAGCACGACCGACACGGCGCAGAGCAGCGGCGCCACGCTGCCGATGACGGGCTTCGATCTGGACGCGACATGGATCGCCGGTGTGGTGTTGATCGGCGCCGCTATCCTCATCAGGCGCAAGCTGCGGACGCGCTCGTAGGACCGCTCCCTGCAGCGGCCGGCGCAGTTTCTTCAGGCGCTCCGTGACTGCCCGATGGGGAAGTATCCTTCGAGTTGGGCACGGACGCGGGGTTTTGCAAAGCCCAAGACGGCGACTGGTCAAGCCGATCCCACTTTCTACCGATAGCCACGCCTAATGGATC
Organism: uncultured Acidobacteriota bacterium; assembly: GCA_963842255.1. GTDB lineage: Bacteria > Acidobacteriota > Terriglobia > Acidiferrales > UBA7541 > Palsa-295. Next base: position 61,350 of record CAWJGI010000031.1, read on the forward strand.
TCAAGGACATCATCGCGATCGCCTGGAAGCGAAAGCTGACGGTGATCCTCGTGGCGGTGACAGCGGTCGGCGTCGCGGCCGTGATCGCTTACACGCGCACGAAGGAGTACCAGGCGACCGCGACGCTCGCGATGACGCCGAACGTCCAGAAGGGCCAGGGGTTCGTCGCCTCCGATGACCTCGCCACGCTGCTCTCGACGTACGCCGAGATCGTCGACTCCTCGACGACGAAGAACCTCGCATCTCAGATCCTGGGCCATAAGCTTGACGCGGAGCGTCAGCTCATCGACGACAGCCGGCACAGGGATCCTCCAGGTCTCGGCCACGAGCACTGACCCGAAAGAGGCTGCCGCGGCCGCCACCGCCCTGAGCCAGGCGTTCGTGTCGACGATCAAGAACAACAACCAGCTGCTGGTTGTTGAGATCGTCGACCCGGCGACCGTCCCCACCACTCCGGTCGCGCCGCGGCCCCCGCTGATCATCGCGGCCGGACTGTTCCTCGGCCTGGGCCTCGGCTTCGCCCTGGCGATCGTGCTCGAGCGCTGGTTCGATCGGATCGAGACCGTCGAGGACGTCAGCGAGTCGACCTCGCTGCCGACCCTCGGGCTACCTGCCCCGCAACCGCTCGTTGCGCCACGGCGGCCGCAGTTCGCTGATCTGGGACAACCCCGAGCTGTTCCGCATGCAGGAGGCGGTCCGAGCGCTGCGTACCAATCTGCAGTTCTCGATGAACTCCGACCACGACCTGGTCCAGATCACCAGTCCGTCGGCCGGCGAGGGCAAGTCGACCGTCGCCGCAAACCTCGCCGTCGCAATCGCCGGCGTCGGCATCCAGACGCTGCTCGTTGACGCCGATTTCCGGGCGCCACGCCAGCACGTCATCTTCGATCTTCCAAATGACGAGGGTCTGTCCACGGCGATGGCGACCGTCGGCGAGGGCAAGCCGCTGGCGATCCAGCCGAGCGAGTTCAAGAACCTTTCCGTGCTGACGAGTGGGCCGATCCCGCCGAGTCCTACCGAGATGATGGCCGCCCGGATCGAGCAGACGATCCACCGCCTGCGTGAGCTGGGATCGATGGTCGTGATCGATACGCCGCCGGTTCTGCCCGTGAGCGACGCGAGGCTAGTTGCCCCCGAGGTCGACTCGGTGCTCATGATCGTCACGTCCGGCCGCACCAAGTCGGCGACGTTGCGCTCGGCCCTCGAGCACCTCGCGATGGCGCAGAGCCACATCGTCGGCGTGTCGCTCAACGAGGTCCGCGATACCGGAACCCGGTACGCCGGCTACGGCAGTTACTACAGCCGCGCCCACGAACCGGTCGAGCTAGTCGGCCGCGACTAGGGCGGGCCTCCCGGCCCATCGATGCATTCGGAGCGAGCACCCCGAGCGACTCCGTTCGCGATCCTGCTCGGCGTTTTTGCGGGCTGGCTGGCTGCGCTCAACGCCAAGATCGCCGTCGGCGTGATTGCGGCCGCCGCGATTGTCATCCTCGTGTTCGTCGGGGCCGGGGTAGCTGG
>CAWJGI010000032.1:0-17614 GCA_963842255.1 uncultured Acidobacteriota bacterium
CAGCGGCGATAGTGTGGAAGCACAGGCGAAATTCAAGCAGAAGCACAAATTGACGTTTCCCTTGCTTGCGGACACGGAATTTGACGTCGTCGAGGCCTACGGCGCGCGTCGAATGAAGAGCTTTTTGGGGAAGTCATTTCTGGGCATCGTGCGAATGACTTTCTGGATCGGGCCTGACGGCAGGGTTCGTAAGATTTGGGACAAGGTCACGCCGAAGGGACACGCAGCTGAGGTGTTGGCTGCGATTGAATCTGAACAATGAGGTCCGTTTCGCCCGATGGTCGCGCCTTGGGGCGGTACGGGGAGTCTAGACGGATACTTTGAAGTTTTCTCCATCCTGCTCGATTAAGGCATTATCAATCAGCCGAGTTCCGCCAACTTTCGCCGCAATCAAGATGTAGCAGGCGCCGCGCAGGCTCATGCTGAGCGGCTGTAACGTTTCCGCGCTAACGATTTCCGCGTAGTCCAATACCGCGCGCGGTTCTTCGCCAATCACGCGTTCGACTGCGGCAAGCAATCGAGCGGGATCGCGCTCGCCTTTTTTGATTTCGTCGCGCGCTGCTGCCAGAGACCGTGACAGCGCTGTGGCCGCGCGGCGGTCGTCCGGCTGAAGATAGACATTTCTGGAGGAAAGTGCGAGGCCATCCGGTTCGCGCGTGACCGGGCAGACCACCACCTGCGTCGAGAGGTTCAAGTCCGTCGACATCTGCCCGATGATGCGGGCCTGCTGTGCGTCTTTGCGGCCGAAATAGGCCAAGCGCGGTTGCACGATTTCGAAAAGTTTAAGCACTACTGTGGCTACGCCGCGGAAGTGGCCGGGGCGGATACGGCCTTCGAGGCGGTCGCTGAGGCCTTCGACCACCACCGCAGTGGCAAATCCTGGCGGATACATTTCCTGTGCGGTTGGCACAAACAGATAGTCGACGCCGAGATTTTGCAGCGCGGCGCGATCTTCTTCCAGCCTACGAGGATATTTGCGGAAGTCTTCGGACGGGCCGAATTGTTTGGGATTTACGAAAATCGAGACAACGACCTTAGCACACTCGCGCTTCGCGGCGCGCACGAGCGAAAAGTGGCCTTCGTGCAGGGCGCCCATGGTCGGGACCAGACCCAAGATTCGATCGGATGCGCGCGCCTCGTGGCCGATTTGCTTCATCCATTCAATGGTGTGGATTGTTTCCATCAAGTTGGCTATGCGGAAATGTAATCCGCGGCGCTATTTGGAGCCTGGAAGCCTGCGCTTTTGCGGAGGTGAAATTCGCTTTGCCGGAGCTTGCTTCGTTCGGAGCTCTCGGGCGAGTTATTTGAATCCGCAAAGCGGCGGTCCTTGGTCCCTCAGGGCAAGGAAGAGGCCGCCACAATATTCTCGCCGATGGGCAGCAAGTGGCGGCACTTGCAAATCATGCCTTGGCCTGCGCTGCGCGCTCACGATAGAACATGATCAAGTCTGTCGCCACGGGTTTTGCGCCCAATTGACGGAGCATGGTTGCTACCTGGCCGCGATGATAGCTGCCATGGTTCACCAGGTGCTGCAACATTTGCCATAGTGGCGCCGCTTGCGGCACGCCTGCCGTAGTTTTGTGATGAACTACGCGCTGCACTTCTTCGGAGGTAAGCGATGCAATGTAGTCAAGCAGATCGCGCTCAATTTCCGACCAGCGCGTTCGGATGGAATCAAGGTTGGGGAATTCAGAATTGGGGGGATATGTGTTTGGCGAACGCCCGTGCCAGCGTTCCAGCCAGAGCCACTCGACTAACATGATGTGCAGCAGTGTGTCGCGCACGGATCGAAAACTGGAACCTAGATCGTGCGTGAATTGTTCGCCGGTCAGTTCTTTGCAGGCTTCCAGAGTGCGGTGATCCGCCCAGGCGTTGTAGTCATAGAGGAGGCGGAAATCTTCGATGTTCATAAAGCATTCCCCGTTTGTCGATACCTTGCGTCTTGCCTCGCGATTCACGACGCTCTGATCAAGTGCGCTGGCGCGCCAGCATTTGCTCGCGCAATTGCGCTGAGGTGTGGAAGGACTCCGCATCCGACGGAAAATCGCCGCGGCGGACATCTTCGCAGTAGCTGGTGACCGCTCGCGAAATTTCGGCCGCGAGGTTCACGTATTGGCGCGCGAATTTCGGCTTATGTCCCATTGTGAGGCCGACCAAATCGTTGAACACCAGCACTTGGCCATCACACTCGGGACCCGCGCCGATGCCGATCGTGGGGATATGCAGCTTTTCGGTGATGCGCGCGGCAATTTCGCGCGGAAGCGATTCCAGCACCACCGAAAATGCACCAGCAGCTTCAACAGCGCGCGCGTCTCGCTCCAGTTGCCGCGCGGCATCGACAGTTTTTCCCTGGACGTGAAACCCACCGAGCGCATGAATGGATTGCGGAGTCAGTCCCACGTGACCCATCACGGGAATTTCGGATTCGACCAGCCGGGCAATCAATTCGATGCGGCGCTCTCCGCCTTCCACCTTCACGGCCTCGGCACCGCCTTCTTTCACCAGACGGACAGCATTGCGCACCGATTCTTCCAGCGAAACGTGGAAGCTGCCGTAGGGCATGTCCGCCACGAGCAATGCTCGTTGCGTGCCACGACGGACCGCGCGAGTGTGGTGTAGAACTTCGTCCAGCGTCACCGGCAATGTGCTGTCGTAACCGAGGACGACCATCCCTAGCGAATCGCCGACGAGCAGAATATCGACGCCGGCTTGGTCGAGGAGACGCGCAGTGGGATAGTCGTAGGCTGTCAGGCAGGTAATTTTCTGCTTGGTTTCGAATGAGCCTGCGAGAGAATGCGTCTTGCGGGAAAGTATGTCAGGCACGGTGATTTTGCCGTTGCCCGCACGCGGTACGACACTCATGGTGACCTCCGGTGCCGTTCCCAGTCATCGGGATACAGCCCATCACGAACCTTATGTTATCAGAAAGTGCGGCGCACATTCAAAAATTATGCCGGGAGGGACGCGGCAAGCAGCGTCCCGAGGCCTGCCACAATTTTTGTGCTCCGGTATTTGCGATTTTGGTGTTGCAGACGACGCATCGAGAATAACAGCTAGACTGCGCCGCGCTCCCGTAAGGCGACGCAAACTCGCTGCGAACCGCATTTGAGGATGACTTGTTGGCTATCAGGGCAGGTGATCGTGGTCGTGATCATTCCAATTGCGGTCGGTGCGCCACTCGTGCGCATCTTCATCCCACCACTTGTGCTCCTTATCCCAGCAGCGCGCGCGCTGTGCTGCTAATTCCTGACGGTACTTGTTGGCTTCCTTGCTGTCAGGCCCATGGTGGGCGATGGCATCGTGCAGATTATGGTCGATCCTCGCCGTGTTGCGTTGACAATCATCGTCAGCGCGCACGCGCGGAGCCGAAAAAACAAATAAACTCGCAAGCACCGCTAATACAACCGCCATGTTTCCACGTATCAGGCTCGAATTTCTCATCGGCGCTGCTTCCTCCCTTGATTTAGGAAAATCTTAGTGCCGTTATGGTTTTTACAGTCGGACAAACGACCTCGCCACGGGACTGAATCCACGCGGGCCTGCAGAGAAAGTACACTGAAGAGCGAACTGGCCCAATCAGGTATTCACTTTAGAACTTGAGGGTGGCAAAAAACCAAAATGAAACTGGTGAGCTGAAACGCTGTTGGCTTTAGACTTTAGCAACGTCGGTCTCACCTACCGGCGTTGGTATCTGAGGTTCGACTCCACGCCAGCCGACTGGCCTTCCTTGCACTGCTTCCTTAAGCGCGCGGAACAAAACCACGTACATCATTTGGCGATAATAGAAGCGCTGCAAAATCAATGGCGCCAGCAGGGTCCAATCTTCGCGTTTTTCAAGCGCGAAAGCGACGACGCAGGTAAACAGATCGATCAGCATGAAGATGGCGAAGAAAATCAGCGAGCGTTCCACATCTTGCAGCGTCCACAGTTGCGGAAGGCGCGCGATGCGAAGCTGCGCGAGGCCCCATAGCGCGATCGACATCAAAAATAGCAGATCGATGACCGGCGAAACCAGCGGCAGCAGAATCTGGAAAAGAAAGATGTTGGGGATCGCGACCCAACCGAGCGTGCCGTAGCGTGGCTTGCCGACCGCGTCGCGATGTTTCCATACGGCCTGCAAAGTTCCGAACGTCCAGCGGAATCTTTGGCGAATCAGTGCTTCCACGGTTTCGGGGACTTCCGTCCGGCCAATGGCGTCTTCATCGTAGAGAATTTTCCAGCCATTGCGCCGGATGGTCAGCGTGAGGTCCGTGTCTTCGGCTACCGTATCACCGGAAAATCCATTGTTTGCCCGAAGCAAATCCGTGCGCCAAGCGCCGACGGCGCCCGGAACGACTGGAATGCAATTCAGCAAATCGAACGCGCGCTTTTCGAGATTCTGGCTGGTGATATATTCGAGCGCTTGCCAGCGCGTGAGCCACTTATTGCGGTTCATTACTTTTACGTTGCCGGCGACCGCTCCCACTTGGGCATTCGCGAAATGCCGGACCAATCGCGGAATCGCTTCGGCATCGACGATGGTATCTCCATCGATCGAAATGATAATTTCACCCGTGGCCTCAGCCAGGCCGTGATTGAGCGCGGAAGGTTTGCCATGATTGGACTGACTGATCAGGCGAACTCTGGGATCTGACCCGAAATTCGCCAGCACCAGTTCGGGCGTGCGGTCGGTTGAGCCATCGTTGACCACCAGCACTTCCAGTTTTGGGTAGTCGCAGGAAAGTGCGGCGCGAACCGTATCGACAATGTCGGCTTCTTCGTTGTACGCCGGAATGAGCACGGTGACCCGGGGCTGGTATTCCGGATGATTTTCCGGCGCCGGACGCAATTTTTCCGCCAGAGCCAGCAGACCGATGACCAGCGCGCGTCCGCTGACCAGCAATATTCCAGCGACAAAAATAAAGGCGATTCCGCCACGGAACCAGCGGAAGACTTCGAAGATAAAAGCGTCGGCGCGAACCAGCAGCCATTCTTGCTGCGAAAGAGGTTGCATTACTTGCGCGCGTGTCTGGTGCAGCAGATCCGCAACTGAGACGAGTTCGTAACCCTGTGCGCGAAGGCCGTCGATGATTAGCGGCAGCGCTGCTGCTGTGCTCGCGCGTTCGCCTCCTCCATCGTGCATCAGTATGATGTTGCCTTTACCTTGGGTCGCATCGTGCAGCACTCGCTGCACGATTTCATTCGCCGTCGGCGGTGGACCGCCGTTCACTTCGCCCCAGTCGTGCGGGTCAATTTGCGCGCCGACAATGATGTAACCCATGGATTGCGGAATCGGCAGCATCTGAATTTCGCTGGCGGTTTCCGGTTGATGATCGATTCCGAACGGTGGCCGGAAAAGCAGGGTCTTCACTCCCAAGTTGCTCTCCAGAAGCAGCTCAGTAAGGTTCAATTGGATCTGCACTTCGGATTTTGTGACGACTTCAAAATCGGGATGCGTGAAAGTGTGATTGCCAACTTCGTTTCCTTGGGCGTATTCCTGCTTAACGAGTCCAGGGTATTGGTTCGCGGATTCACCGATTACAAAGAACGCCGCCGGCGCATTTTTTTCTTTCAGGATCTTCAGAATCTTGGGCGTCCATTGCCCATCCGGCCCATCATCGAAAGTAAGCGCTACTTTATGCGTTGCGGCGCCCATCTGCTCGATGCGCCATGACAATGGATAGCTTTGGTAGGATTCGTCATCGATTACGTCGCTGCTGGTGTCGTAATCAAGTGTTCGCCGGCCGCTTTGTGGCGTCGCAGTGATGCGCCAGATATCGCCTTCGCCTTCCAAAATGATGTCGTATCCCGGCGGGATTTCCTCCAACTTGGCGCGAGTTGCGTTGTCCGCGTGCGTCGCGTCCCAAATGGACCACATCGAGGGATCTTCCATGCCCAGACGCCACAGGGCCGTGCCGCGCACACCGGCGCGTTCCGCCGCGCGCAGCTCGTTGTAGGCCGTAATGCCATCGAGCATCCACACGTTGTGGACCAGATTTTTTTCATCTTCGTAGGAGTAGTGGGGGTTCAAAGTGTCGGGATCGAAGGTCACGTCCGATTCGGATTCGACGGCAGTGATGATGGCTTGCTGGAAAGTGACAGCCTGGGCTATCGGACGCGGCGTTTCTTTCGTTTTCGCCGGCCAGTCATAACTGTAATTCGCGATGCCCATGATGATTTTTTCGGGCGGCACGATCTTCACGATGTTGTCGATGTCGCGTTCAAACCAGTCCTGCGGGGCGATGGGGCCGGCATCGGAAGTGGGATAATGCAGATCGTAATTCATCAGGATGATCGCGTCGGCCTGCGCCGCCAGATATTTGTAGTCGTAGCTCCAATCCGCAGCGGGAACCGCCACCATAAGCTTTAGATTCGATGTGTGCATCGCTGTCGCCAGATCGTGTATGAAGCGCCCAAAATCCGGCTGGCTCTTCTGCGGCACCGACTCAAAATCGACGACGATACCGGCCTCGTGCTGTGAGGTTGCAAAACTAGCGAGCGATTTCGATAAGCGCTCGCGCGCAACGGGGCTCGCCAACATTTCGGCCATTTCTTTGGTGACCCAGGTTTTTCCGTCGTAATTATTGACCATGGACATGACCGGCAGTTCGATGACGTTGCTTTGCATCCATGCAGGGAGTTTCGGATCCTGGTCGACGTCCAGGCGGCCATCCGGCGACGACGCGTGCAAAGCTTCGGGGACCAGCAAATCGATGTCACGGTAATGCAGCTTCAGCGAAGCCAGACTGGTAGGATCGTCTCCCACGTAGAAGGCAACGCGCAGCGGGTCGTAATTCTGCGGAACTTTGCCCAGCGCCGCGACTTTGCGCTTGCGTCCGCGCGCTGGAGTCTTTGCTTTCGCTTTGGTGGGAATTGAGTGCAATCGCCAGTGCGTCGCCGCTTGCAAAATATCCGGCAGTTCCGGCTTGCGGAAAACGTTCACCATGAAGACAATCAGCACAAGCGTGAAAAATCCGCCAACAATTTCCAGCACGCGTCGCGTGCGACGCCACCGGCGACGTTCTTGATCATAGAAAATCGGCTTGCGTTCAGGCATTCAGGCAATCCAAGCTAGCCATCCGATGAGGCGGTGTCAATGACTTCAAGTAATAAGATGCGCGCAAACGCTGCGGCCGCTGTACTGGCTGGGCTAGTGTTGCGCGTGTATCTGGTCCTGAAGTTTCCGGTGACGGATACAGGCGATGCTCCATTTTACATTGAACTGGCCTGGAATTGGCTGAAGAACGGCGTGTATGGATTTCCGGTGTATGGGCGGCTCACGCCCGTGGATATGCGCGTTCCCGGGTATCCGGCGTTTCTGGCTGCTGTTTTCGCGTTTGCGGGGCAATCGACTCGAGCCGTGATGCTCGCACAGGTAGTGGTGGATCTTGCGACCTGCTTCATGATCGCGTTGATTGCCGCGCGGCTCGCACCGCTCGCTTCGCGTCGACGCGTCGCGTTGGCCGGATTGTGGCTCGCGGCGCTTTGCCCGTTCACGGCGAACTACACAGCCGTCGTGCTGACCGAAACGCTTGTGATTTTTCTCACGGCGCTGGCGATCCTGGTGCTGATGCAGACCGATATCGGCGGCAGTGCGATCAGCGGTAGTGTGGTGGCCAGGCAAGCTAGGGGGTTCTTTGGCAATCCATGGTTTCTGGCTGGAATTGTCGTTGGATTCGGCACGCTGGTGCGGCCGGAAACGCCGCTGTTGCTGTTTGCGGCTGGACTCGTGCTGGTCGCAAAATGGTGGCGGCCGGCGGATTGGTCAAAGCTGCTTCGCGCGAATCTGCTGATGGCGCTGGGGCTGCTGATACCGTTGATACCGTGGGCCGCGCGGAACTGGCGAACGTTACACGACGTTCAATTTCTCGCGCCGCGGTATAGCGAACTCCCCGGTGAATACACGCCACTGGGTTTCAGTGCCTGGACCGACACGTGGATGTGGCGTTTTCGAGACGTGTACCTTACGCAGTGGAAAGTGAATGAAGAAGAGATTGAAATCGATCAGCTACCGGCGTACGCGTTCGATTCGCAGGATGAAAAAGAACGCGTGGTGGATTTGATTGACGAATACAACGAGGCGTTGACGATCGACCCGCAGTCTCGATCAGGGATTTCGCGAAATCGCACTGGAGCGCACCGCGCGCCACCCGCTGCGCACCTACGTGAAAGTTCCGCTGCTTCGCACTCTCACGCTATGGTTCGCGCCGCGCCTGGAACTGCTGCCTTCGTCCGGCCATCTCTGGCCGTTGCGCGAAGAGTGGCAGGACGATCGGCCGGACTTTCTGATTACGCTCGCGCTGACCATTGCCAACGGAATTTATATCGCTCTGGCACTCGCCGGGTCCTGGCTCGCGCGACGGCGTCCCGGGTGGGCGCTGCTGATTCTGTACTGTGTGATTCGTACGTTGTTCTTCGTGAAATTCGTGGATACCCCGGAACCACGCTACGTGCTGGAATGCTTTCCGGCGGTCATCGCGCTGGCGGCGCAGGTTTTTGCGTCACGCGCATAGTTTTTAGAAAGAATTTGTTGCCATCTGGTTTGCCAGTTTTAACCAAGGCGGGCCGGCCTGAGACCCCGTTATGCCGCGCTCGCGATAGCCTATTCTCTTGAATCAGCTTTCCTCCAGCGGCTCGGGATGAATGGTTAGGCGGAAAATCTGCGGAAACTTTTCCTTCACGCGGTCTTCGAGCGCGGCTGTGATGTCGTGCACTTCTGTTATGGGCAGGCCGCCGTCCATGGCGCAGTGGCAGGACACCAGAATCTTGTGATCCACGCTGCGTACGTGGACTTCGTGGCAATTGGACATCTCATGGTATTCGGACTGCAATGAATTCAGGAAATTTTGCACTGTGCGGGCGAGTTCCTTCATCTCCTCGCCGCCGCCAATCTTCACCCCCAGCGGCTCGATGTGAATATTCACCAGTGCGCGCGGGTCGGTTTCCTTCAGAATGTCCTGCTCGAGTTCGGTGGCGCGCTTGTGAGCCTCGCGGAGGCTGGAACCATCCTCGACTTCCAAATGCAGCTCGATAAAAAGCCGCTGATCGAATTGGTGCGCTGAAAGTTCGTGAACCGCCATGCCGCGCCTCTGTGCGATGGCGCGAATCTTTTCAAACAAGTTTTCGTCGCTCTTAGCGCGCGGCTCGACGTGCACCACGACGTCCGCTGGCACGATCTGGCCGATTCTTTTTTCGACGGCCTCGGTGGCAGCGTGAGCCTGCTCTAGGCTGGCCGTGCGAGCCACGCTGAGCGTGACGTCTACAAAATATCTTTGTCCCGCCCGCCGCACGCGCACGCGCTCGGACCGCAAGACGCCCTCGGTCTTGTCGACCGCGTTCTCGATGCGCTCTCGCAGCCCGTGCGGAGCCACGTCCAGCAGCGCATCGGCGGTTCGTTTTCCCAGCCGGGAGCCGATCCAGATGATCACACCGGCCACTCCGAGCGCGGCTACCGCGTCCAGCTTACCCAGCCATTCGATGCCAAACTGCATGCCGATCCACGCCCCAGTGATGCCCAGGATAACGACGAACGTGCTCCATACGTCCGTGGAAAAATGCAGTGCGTCGGCTTCCAGGGCTTCACTCGGGTATTTATGCGCCACACGGTTCAATGCCTTCGAGCGCATGAAGTCGATTCCCATGCACGCGCCCAGAACCACGATGGCGATCAGGCTCGGGCGCATCTGGCTGGCATGAAACACCAAACGCTGAAATGCTTCCCAAATGATGTAAACCGCGGTCAGCAGCAACAGCGCCGTCTCCACAAACGCGGAGAAATTTTCTACTTTTCCGTGCCCGTACAGATGGTCTGCGTCCGCAGGCTTATCCGCCACGCGCACGGAAAGATAGGTGATGACCGCCGCGACGAAATCCAAACTGGAATGCAGAGCCTCGGACAAAATGCCCAGACTGCCAGTGCGCACCACCAGAAGTACCTTGAGCGATACCAGCAGAATGGCCGAGCCCACCGAAGCGAGCGCGGCCCAGCGTTTTTCGCGCGTAGCTTTGGAAAGAGACTCAACGGGCATCGGGGGATTATACGCCGCGGCATACCGCCTTATGGCCCTCGGCGAAAGAATCCTTTGCCAGGCGGGTAAATACCGGTCAGAAGGCCGATTACTTTGCGTGAATCATTTTGAAGGGTCGCCGAGCTGTTTCAGTTTTTTTTCGGCATTTGCTTTCACGCCGCTTCGAAACTGCTCATCGTCGGTGGTATCGGTAGCTAACAGTTCCAGCGCTTTCTTCGCGTTCTCGCGCGCTAGGTCCTTTTGGCCGTCCGCAAGGTAAACGTCCGAGAGGCTGTCATAAACATTGGGCGAATTGGGGAATGCGGCGACGTTCAGTTTCATAATTTCGATCCCGCCTTTGATATCGCCGGACTGGGCGTGGTCGTATCCCAGGAAATTGACCATGTCCTCGCGAAACAAAATTGCTTTGGGATCTTTTTTAGAAGCGCCGCTGAGCTTTTGCAACATGATCGCCGGGCCGCCGGGTTCATCGATCAGATCCAGGTTACGAACCGTTTCAGGTATCGCCGGAGCATCCGCCGGAACAGGCGCGTGCCCGGGCGTTTTAATCAGCGTGGTCACGTACCAGTCCACAATTAATTCCTGGAGTTCGGGGTGCACTCGGAACATGTCTGCGCCGTGGCCACCTGTTGAATAGTGGACCAGCTTTTTTTCGCGGTCCGGAGTGAGGGTATAGAGCCACTCGATCACGTCGACGGTGGGTTTGAACTCATCATCGTCTGCCACCGCGAAAAATATCGGCACGTCCGATGAATTGCGCAGGAAACGGCGCCCGCTAAGGTCCGTGTTGCCGGACATCAGCACCAGTGACTTTACTTCCGGATGGCGGCGCGCGGTCTGGATGGAATTATTTACGCTGCAACTCGCGCCGCCCACTCCGATCGTGTCGCGCGTGACCCCTGGCTGCGCGACGAGGTATTGAAAGGCGACGTCGATGTCGCCAGGCCACAACTGCGTTGCGATCTGGCCGGCTTTGTCGGGTGGCAGTTTGTCTTGAGGTTCACCGCCACTTTCGCCGAAGCCGCGCAAATCGAGGGTGAGCACATTAATTCCTGCTGCCGCGAGTTGCTGGGCTAAGGCGTCCCATACTCTTCGCTGGCGATTACATTGATGCAGCAGCAGAACTCCCGGGCCTGGTTTCGCCGCGGGGAAATAAGAGGCCTTGAGTGTGGTTCCATCGGCGGCCTTCAGGGTCACATCAAGCTCAGCGGAAGATCCTTGTGCCTGACAAATCGACGCAGCGAAAAACAACGAGAGAACTATCGAGCCGAGAGGGCGCATGGCGAAACCTCATCGTTCCTCAGATTTTTATGATCAGCAAAGTCCGCGACGACCTATATTTTGACAGCCGCATCAGCTGCAGCGCTTAATGCTGGCCTGTAACCAAACAACTTGTGGCATTCCGTGCGCAGAAAACCGCCGACGACCGGGATGCGATGGTTGCCCTTCTCGAAAACCATTCGGCAGGGAATCAGACAGGCGCGCCACTTGTACTCTGCGTTGCCATGCTTGCGGCCATAAGCGTCGATGTCTTCTTGAGAAACGCCGTACACCACCGCGCCAATTCGAGACCACACGCACGCGCCGGCACACATGGCACAGGGCTCGTGCGTCGAGTAGAGAACAAAATCCGGCAGGTAGCGCCCGTAGCCGCTCGATACGTATTTGAGCGTTTCCAATTCGACATGTTTAATACTGGATCCAGAAGTTTTCACGCGGTTGCCGGCGTTGGCAATCACCACTTCGCGCTTGCCGGTGAGGCGGGTAATCACTGCACCGATGGGATAGTCGCCGCGGTCACCGGCACGTTTGGCTTCCGCGATAGCCAGATCCATGAATTTCTTTCGCGCTTTGTAGGCGGCAGGGATCGGGTTCATGGCGATAGATTACATTCGTTCATGACAACTCGTCGATAGATAACCGACAGGCAGCCGGTTCGACCATTCACGCCTGGGAGCCCACTGCGAAAACGAAGCTGCCGGGCGCGATCTTACAAGTGGCGTTGCGCGATATGGCCACTTCGATTTCGTAGATCCGCAGGGCGTCTCGAAGCGCCTCTGCGCTCGGCGGCAATTCTTCTTCTGCGCTGGTGATAATTGCGATCCCGGTGAATGGCGTGGCTTCCGCCAGTACGGCGTCGTTCACCTGCCATCTGATGGCCTTAAAAATGGTGAGGAAATCCTGCGCGTAGGCCATTGCATCGTCCGCTGGGGGAAAATAGCAGACGGTGGCGCGCTGTTCGGGAAATGCCAGCAGCACCTGAATCAGCACGGCCTTTTGGTGAGTCGTTAGCTTACGTTGATTTCCTTGCATCGTGTCGCCGGCGTCAGAAATGCCACGAGTATCGCCGCGTGTCAAGTCTCTGCGTATTTGCGCGTATTTGCGTCTGGCATCCGGCTCGGTAATAAAGTAATTTGCGATGCTGGAAATTGGCGCGAGCCCTGGCAGAGGTATGAGCGAGGCTGAAATTCGATTTTTCGAATATGCGTCGACGAGCGGTGCGCCGGTTCGCGGCTATCTGCACGTTCCCACGAACCCTTTGGAAGTCGCCCTCGTACTGACCCACGGCGCCGGTGCAAACTGTCAGTCGCCGCTGCTTACAGCTCTGGCCGCGGCTTTCTGCGAAACAGGCGTAATTGTCCTTCGGTGCGATTTGCCTTTTCGCCAACTGCGGCCGCACGGTCCGCCGCCGCTTGGTAGCGCCGCGCGCGATCAGCTGGGACTGCAGCACGCAATTGAAGCGATGCGGCAAGAAGTTCGAGGGCGAGTCTTCCTGGGGGGGCATTCCTACGGCGGAAGGCAAGGTTCGATGCTTGCGGCGTCGGACCCGGGACTAATCGACGCACTGCTGCTGCTCTCGTATCCGCTGCACCCGCCAAAACGTCCCACGGAATTACGGACCGCGCACTTTCCGGAAATCAGGACGCCGGCGCTATTCATTCATGGCACACGCGATGGGTTTGGCACAATCGCGGAAATAACATCCGCGCTGAAGATAATCCCAGCGAGCACGCGCTTATTGCCAATCGAAGGTGCGGGGCACGAACTGATGACGGCGCGCAATCGGGATGAGCTGGCCACGAAGATCGTCCGAGCATTTGCGCAAGGCCAATGGCGCGAGGAATAATTCGCGGGGTTTTATCGATCCAACCACAGGCCAGCGCATTGAGACCTCGAACCAGTTCACGCACAACTGGGTCTCTTCAGACGGGAGTACCGCGGTGTTGAACGGTGACCCAACCTACGACCCCAATGGAGTGATGGTATACACCGGCGGCCGTAAAACCGAGTCGAAAGATCATACCTATCCTAGCCAATTTGAGTCCTCACATGTCGCCCAGGCATCTAGGTAAACTAGAGACGCCGGGATCCAACCGGCGAGGAGGGCAAATGTACATCATTACGGGTGCGACGGGAAACACTGGAAGCGTGGTGGCGGAGAAGCTGCTTGCAAGGGGAGAAAAGGTGCGTGTCATAGGCCGTGACGCAAAGCGGCTGGAACGATACACAAAGAAGGGCGCAGAACCATTCGTTGCTAATGCTACCGACGCGGGCGCGCTAATGAAGGCTTTCTCAGGCGCAAAGGCAGCGTACGTGATGATCCCACCGAATATTGGTGCCCCAGATGTTCGCGCTTACCAAGAGCAAGTGAACGACGCTTTGGCGTCCGCGATCGAGAAGAACAACCTAAAATATGCCGTCGTTCTAAGCAGCTTCGGTACGGACAAACCGGAGAAAACAGGCCCCGTCGTCGGCCTGCACAATCTTGAGGAAAAACTCAACGGAATTCCTGGATTAAATGCACTTTACCTGCGAGCTGGCTACTTCATGGAAAACATTCTGCCCCAGGTTGGTGTGATTAAGTCTTTGGGACAGATGGCTGGCCCGGTCAAGGGGGATCTGCCATTACCGATGATCGCAACGCGCGACATCGGAGCAGTGGCTGCCGATGCCTTACTGAAGCTCGATTTTAAGGGAAAACGCCCACGTGAACTACAAGGAGCCAGCGACGTTACTTACGAGGATGTTGTCAGGATCGTGGGCGCTGCAATTGGCAAGCCCGACCTAGCGTATAAGCAAATGCCTGTACCGACTCGGAAAGCACATTGACCCGGGCCCAGCAGAATTACCTCAATTCGATCCACGATTACCTCATCGCTAGGGCACGGCTTGAGTACGCTATGGGTGTCAGCCAGGCGTCGGGCAACCCTCGGACCTCGCTAAGGCTGTAGACCGACGACCCGTAGAGACATCACCATGACACCCAAGCGCCGCCAACCGTCGCCTGCACCTCTGCCGCAAACGCCACGTAGGCTCGCCCCGGCCGCGGCACCGTCTTCTCACCCGCCCGGCTTGTCCGGTGGGTCGTTGGATTGCGACGGTCAGTCGGATCGTGGTGGCGTACTTCGGCTTTCACTGGTTTACCTACCGCCTCACCCACTCCATCACCGACGATGCCTTCGTCGAGGCCCACATCGTCAACGTCGCTCCCGGAGATGGTGTCCGGCCACATCGTCCGCTTCCTCGTCGAGGAGAACGACCGGGTCGAGCAGGGCCAGGTGCTGGCGGAGATCGACCCGGTCCATTACCGCGACCAGGTGGAGCAAGCGCACGGCAAGCTGGACCTGGCCGAGGCGGAACTGAAACGGCAGGAGGCGGGCCTGGCCCGGCTCAAGAAGGAGGTCCCCCTCCAGATCGACATCGCCAAGCAGACTCTCGCCGCCGCACAGACCGAGGAGGCACGGGCGAAAGACGCCCTGAAACTCACCACCGACGAGGTCGACAAGACCATCGAGGAGGCCCAGGCAGCCGTCGAGGTCGCCAAGGCCAACCTCGTCCTCGCCAAGCAGGAGTATGACCGGTTCACGAAGCTCGCCGCCCAGGAGGCGGCGCCCCAACGTAAAGCCCAGGAGGTGACGCGCGCGCTATGACGCGGCCAAGGCCGAGCGGCGGCTGGCCGACGCCAAGCTCGCCAAGGCCGAGGCCGACCGGACCCGGATCGAGGTCGCCAAACGGGACCTGGAAGTTGCCCGGACGCGTCGCCAAGGCCAGCAAAGGCGTCGATCTGGCCGAGACCGGCTACGACCAGATCCGCGAGGTCGAACTGCATGGTCGGCGTCAAGAAGGAAATGGTCAAGGACGCCCAGATCGGCGCTGGACACGGCCGAGCACAAGCTCCACTTCACGCAGATCCGCGCCCCGTTCCCCGGCGTGGTGGTCAAGCGCTACCGCAACCTGGGCGACTTCGCCTCGCCCGGCGTGGCGCATGCTGAGCATGTACAACCCCGACCTGCTCTACGTGACCGCCAACCTGGAGGAGACGCGCCTGCGCGGCGTGGCGCCGGGCAACCCGGTCGAGCTGCAGCTCGACGCCTTCGCCGAGCCGTTCCGCGGCCGCGTCGTCTGGATCAACAAATCGACCGGGGCCCAGTTCGCCCTGATGCCGCGCAACGTCGTCTCCGGGGAGTTCACCAAGGTCGTGCAGCGCGTGCCGGTGCGCATCTGGATCGAGAAGGACGAGCGCTGGCCGCTGTTGCGGGCCGGCCTGTCGGTGACCGTGCCATCGCCCACGGCGAGGGCGACGCCCAGTGGGCCGAGCAGGCCGCCCGGGAGATGGCGGACCTCGAGATGCGTTACAACCAGCCGCAGCCCGCGAACCTGCGGCGGCCGGACCGGGGGACCAGCCATGACCGCAACGCTGCCCACCGCTCACCGTCCTCGCTGCCGAACCTGCGCCTGCGTCGCCGGCCCCGCCGCTGCTGCTCGAGCGCCGCCACTGGCTGGCGGCCCTGGCGATCCTCGTCGTCTTCTTCGCGCCCTACCAGACCCTCGTGCAGACCGTCATCACCGACGACGCCGTGCGGAAAGGCCTCGACATCGATGACTACGACATGATCTGGCAGCAGGTCGGCTACGGTGTCGGCATCCTGTACGGCGTGTTCACGGGGCTGTGGCTGTCGGCCCGGATCGGCGCACGCTACACCATCGCCCTGGGCCTGCTGGGGTTCGCCCTGGGCAACCTGCTGTGTGGGGCGGCGGTCGGGCTGGAGAGCTTCGTCCTGGGCCGGTTCGTCGATGGCTTCGGCAAGATGATGGTGATGGGGCTCTGCCGGACCACGCTCTACAAGCAGTTTGACCGGCTGCTGCTCGTGGCCATCGGCTTCTACGGGATCTTCGCCTACGCGACGCGCAACTCGACCCCGCTGCTCATGGCGGAGCTCGACGTGCGGCTGTCCTGGCGGTGGATGTACTGGTTTTACGTCCCGATCGCGCTGCTTGGGGATGGTGCTCGTCTGGCGCTACCTCCGTCCCGACCGCCCGCCTCGGCCCATGCACCTGCCCATCGACTGGCTGGCCGTCACGCTCTTCGTGGCCTGGGTGGTGGCGATCGTGTTCGCCTTCAGCTGGTATCGCAAGTGGGGCGGCTGGACGTCGAACGCCTTCGCCGTGACGGTAATCCTCTGCGTCACCCTGCCCGTGGTCCTGGCGGTCTGGCTCGGGTCGGGCTTCAGCCCCGACGAGCATCTGAAGCGGCTGCTGCGAACCCGCGTCTTCATCCTGGCCATGACGACCCGCGGGCTGATGCTCACGCACCTGGTCGGCGTGCTGACCATCGTGGGCATGTATGCCACCGAGCTGCGCGGCTACCCCCGGATCACGGCAGGCTGGCTGATGGTGCCGACCACGCTGACGATGGCTTCCACCACGTTCCTGACGACCTGGTTCCACCGGCGCGGCCTGCGGCACGTCTGGCTGGTCGTGGGGGTGGTGGGGACGGCGGCCTGCGTGTGGTGGCTGTCGTCGCTGGACAACTTCACCCCGAAGGAGCACGTGGCCTTGATCCTGGCCTGCTGGGGGGCGTTCCTCGGCCTGATCCCGCCCGTCTTCCTGACCGACGAGATCGAGGGGCTGAACCCCAAAGACTTCCTCTACGCCGGCGCCCTGGCCGTCGTCGGCCTTGTCGTGCCGATCCTCACGGTGCCGACGGCGACGGGGACGGTGATCAAGGCCTGGTCCGACCGGGCCCTGGACACCTACCGCCTCAACCTCAGCACCAACCGCCCCGCGGTGCCGGAGGCCGCGGCCCGCGTCGCCGACTACTACCAGCAGCGCGGCTTGAGCGGGCCCGCCCTCCAGCAGGAGACCGGGACCGTCCTGGGCACATTCGCCACGGTCGAGAGCGTCGCCTACGGTTTCCGCCAGGGCCTGCGTTTCCTGAGCCTGATGATGCTGGGGCTCGGGCTGACGGTTGCTTTGCTGCTGTGGCGGGCGGCCCGGGGCTTGCGTGCGCCGCCCGGGGCCGGTTACACCTGATTCAGTGTCAAGAGCGGGGAACACGATTATTGGGTCTTCAAAAAAACCACATGGGGAAGCCAAAACTTAGCTAAATGTTATTGACTTTGTAGCCGATCTTTCTATATAATTGAACGCATTAGGTACGCGGGAGGTACGTCATGAGCGATGGCAAGAAAACGATGACCTTGAACCTGACCGATGCGGAGATGCGGGTCCTTGATGACTTGGCCAAGAAAAAAGACCTGACGAAAACAGCGGTCGTCCAGCAGGCGATTGGCATCTGTCAATGAGTTGAGATGCCAGGTTGGCGG
>CAWJGI010000033.1:0-20511 GCA_963842255.1 uncultured Acidobacteriota bacterium
AGCCAGTGCTTCCAGCGTGCGGGCCTGCGTGTAGCAGCTCTTTAACGCCGGTACCTGGGCGACGTAATAGCCGTCCTCATCCTGCTCAATCAAGACTGTGAATTGGCGAAGTTTCGCTTTTGCCACCTGCTTGTTCATGTTGAGGATTATATCACCGGTACGAACCGGCATGGGAATTTAGGTAGCGCCCCCAGAATCCAAAATTAGCCATTTGAAACTCCAATCGAAAACCGCGGGTGGCGCACACCTCACTTTTTATTTATGGGCCGAACTCCAGGTTTCTTCGCACCAGCGCAGCATCCTTTCGCGCCATTGCGGTTCCTCTGCAAAGAAACCCTTAAGAAGCGGGGCATCGCGAAGAATTGCCTCCTTCCATCTTGCCGCCTCCTTGGCAATGTTTTCTTGCACGTAAGCGGGTTTCTTCTTATTTGAACCCCAATGCCTGGCGTTAACCCAAATGCGAAGGTGGGCGATGATGAACCGCTTGTGTGATGCGCGGACGTACGGTATGTCAAATCCACCTTCGGCATAAAGCTTTGGGCCATCGGAATCTACCGCGATTGAGCGAGATTCAGCTAATTCTTGCCGTTTTTCCAGTTTCCGCTTCATCACAATTCCGAGAGGCTCATCAGGGGTCTTTTTGAATGCTGTGCGACCCTTCTTGGTGACCGTAGTCTTTGCCAAAACATCCGCTTCCATCGCGTGGTCTTCATCCACCCGGTCCCTTAAGCGCCCAAGGATCAGGCTGACGGCGCGGCGTTCCTCCATATGGCTGCGCTGTTTGCCACGGCGGATGCCTTTACGGCTGGCCGCCGGATTTTCCCCGTAGGTATTACGTCTCTCCCTTTCCAGGCTCAGATCCTTCTTTTCTTGAGGAGACTTGATGGTGCTCACTGAGACCTCACTGCGGTGTCAAACCCGGGATTTAACTCAAATGCGTGGAAGTGTACATCAACATCATCCTCGTTCGAACCTTGGACTTTCGGACTGGGGCAGCCGGTCGCGGGTGGCGCAGACTTCGTTTTCACCCAGTGGGTCGCGGCGACCCGCGGAAATGGAAGGACGACAAAGGGGGCAAGCCCTACCCCTACGTCCAATCATGCGCCCGCGCATCGTCGCGCGGAGATTTTCTTCAATCCAAAATCTAAAATCCAAAATCGTCAATCGGCAATCGAAAATCCCTAGTGCCCCCCGCCCGTCAACTCGCGCACGATGTCTCCCACAAAACCCTTGGCGTCGCCGAACATCATGAGGGTTTTGTCTTCGTAGTAAAGCGGGTTATCGATGCCGGCGAAGCCGGGGTTCCCGGCGGCGTTTGCAACCCCCATCACCCGGGTTCTAATCATTGTGCAGGGATAAAAGCCGTGGAGTTATCCTGCTCGCAACCGAATAACTCGGAACTATTGGCTGCCGTCCACCTTGGTTGAATGCCCAATTTGGGTGGATACCACTGTGGTGTTGGCTTGGCTTCGGGGGCAAACCGCTGCTTTATTCGTTTGCGGGATGAACCGTTTACCTCCGGATGAGCCACCCGTGAGTATTTGTCCACTTCGTGGCGGGGCGCTGGACGGGGCATGGTCTTCTCATCCTTCCGCACGGGCCAGCACGGTGATCAGAGGGCCTGGAGCAGGATGGCCTTCAGGTCGTCGTGGCTCGACGGGACAGGGTCGCCCTGCCCCGTCTGCTCGAGGTCAGGGCCTTGGCGGCGATGTCGTCGGCGTCCTGGGGCCTAAGGCCGAACGCGGCCAGGCCGGGTCGTTCGAGCAGGGTTAGGGTCTCGCGGATCCAGGCCAGGCCGTCCTCGACGGTCGCGGCGGGGTTCCCGGTCAGGAGTCTGGCCGCCTCGGTGTAGCGGTCGAGGGGGTCGTGGTCGGCGCGGGCGGTCCCGGACCGGAGCGCCCGCACGTTCGCCTCCACGACCGGGGCCAGGACCGCGGCGCAGGCCATACCGTGGGGCACGTCCGCGGTCCCGCCGATAACGCCGGCCAGGCCGTGGACGGCGCCCGGCTTCGCATTGGCCAGGGCCATCCCGCCCAGCAGGCTGCACAGCGCCATGTCCGCCCGCGCGTCCAGGTCCGCTCCGTCGGCGCAGGCGGTGCGCAGCGCCGCGCGCCCGGCGGAGGCCCTCGCGGGCCAGCCCGTCGGTCAGCGTCAGAGTGTGGGCAAGACTCTGCTCGTCGGCCGCGTGGGCGAAGCTTCCGAGATCGCGCGGGCCTATCTCTTCCTCATACAGGAAGGATACAGCACAGGCCAGACCGTCGTGGTTGACGGTGGCAGAGTGCTGGCCTGATTGCGAGTCATCGAAGAGACGAATCGAGGTGCGCTGTGCGGAGCCAGCTACACCAGACTAGATGTGGTGCATGCCCTCGTGCCCTGCGTCATCATAGTGGTCGCAGGATTCCTGCTGACCTGGGGGCTGAGCCAAAAGGCCAATTCGAAATCGCCCTAGTCTCAGCACACCTATGCAAGGCGGAAATCGATTGACGGCTTTGGAGAGCTGCAGTCGATTGCGATGATGTTCACTCAGGTTTCTCGTCGAGCATATCTGTTCCTGCTTCAAGAGGATGAAGTTGACTGCTGTGGTTGCCGGCACTCTCGCGCGCTGCCGGAGCCTTCAGGGTGAGACGTTCGACCAATACGAGTTATCGATGCTAGGGGGTGAAAAAGAAAAGGGGCGATTGCTCGCCCCTTTCCCTCAGTCACGAAATGCAACAGCTTTCGAGCATTCTCCCGTGTTACCGGGACAAGCCGACACAACAAGTATCACTGGTTCAGCCCGTGCCTTGCGTCGCGCTGCCACGCTAAGCGTTGCTTAACGGGAGCAACCGCCGTCTTGCCACTTGCCGGACCTTGGTTCTCGCCGTGATGCCGTACCATTCCGAACTTTGTCGAAGCCGTTCTATCCCTCCGTGCTCTGAATAGCCCGTCAAGCTTTCACTTGCCGTGCCATTCAAAACTCCGATGATTGGAAAGCTTCGGCAACAACCTTGTAACTCTGTGCAGACGAGGAGTCAATCCGACCGGAACATTTTTATCGTGTGGAAATCTCGGAAATGTGGAAATTGCTGCTCTAAGACGCTCAGGAAAAATGCCTACGTTCGACCATCCGATTCAAGATGCTTTGGTTGATCGAACACGTGTTCGTGGTCTAGAAACAGTTCTGGGAAATAACGGACAAGGATTAACAACGGGTGGTGCGGCACCTTCCACCATCGTAAGGGTACGCTAACCGGTTATTCGGATGGAACTGGTAAACGCTGCGAAAAGTGCGGAAGAAACCGAAGCGAGTTCGCTTAATTAATTTTCCATCCAAAAGTATTTGCCGCAGGAGATGTTTTTCTCGCTGTCGCTGTCCCGCATCAGGGTGACGTTTCCCAGCACCTTCACATTCATGAGCGCAAAGTCGCAGGACTCTGTCTTTCTCTTGCCGGACTTGCAGCCAGCGATAGAAGCCTGCTTGGTTACTGTTTTGCCACTGGCCCAAGAGCAGCGAAGTTCATGCTTCAACCTTACTTCGCCCGTCTTAGAAAACGGGAATCACGCAATCGCAGTAATAGAACATTCAGGGCCTGGGAGAGCGCGCAGATCATGCATCCGCCTTGATGCGACCGGAAGTCTCAACGGTTGGTCGATTATCACGAACTTGCAGATAGACCGCAAGGGTACCGTCGGAGTATCTTGGCCGACCAAAACCGGGAATTTAGAGCGCGAGAAGGTTGATGTCATTTTCGTGCAGACAGCATCACGAGCGCGCAGAGGGCGACGCCGCCGGGACGCCCGGCGGAAGTTGCGACCTCTTCTAATCGGGGCCAACGATGACTGGAAATTGCGGTACATTCATGGGAAGAATTCGGAGCGCCGCGCGGTGTTTGGAGGCGTAAGGTGAGTCAAAGGTTGTTACGAAAATTTTCGGTGCTCATGTTGGCTGGTCTGGCTGCGAGTGCCGGCCGCGTTCAGGACAAACAACATGATCCGAAGGTGGTGCTGGATCTGGAAAAGGCGCCTTCAGTCAACGGCTCGAGCGCCGAAGAATCCGGAGAAGCGAAGAGTTCGGCCCGACTGACGCCGCTACCGCCATTCGGAAAAACGTGCAGTGCCTTCGCAGCAGTGAAAGACGGATATCGGAGCCTGGACCAGCCCGTTCCTATCGCGGATCTGATTGGCGCGCCAATCGAAATTGTGCGCGTGCATCGTTATGGTTCCGGCAAGGAAAAACCTGATCGCGAAGAGGCTCGCAAGCATGTCATCAAAGTACTGAACACGCCAAGTGCGGAAATCAGCAGATACGCGCCGTGGGATGAGTCAGTGTCCGCCGACCTGGTTGCTACGTTCCAGTTTTTTGATCACACAAAAGGCGTTCTGGAAGAATCCGGTGGACACGTTTGTTTCTCCGATTATTCCGGCCTGGTTTGGTGGACGAGAGCTTCCGCCCGCAACTAAATAGGGGTAGCAATACCCGACGGCATACGATGCCGAAGTTCAAAGTTCATAGTCGAGAGAGGAATAAAAAAGGGAGCCGTCCAAAAGCATTGGCCATCTGCCAGTGGCTCAGGAGATGCGCAGGACTCCGGCAAATTCATCAAATCCAGGGTCGGAACTCAATATTCTCTCAACTCCGTGTTGTTCCATGACGGCCAGATGCAGGGCGTCACGCGCGGATATTTGCTTATGGCCCATTACGATTTCTTTTGCGCGATTTGCCGCGGTCACATCCACGGGCAACACTTGATCGGCAATTGCTAACAACGCGTCGAATGCAGGTTGGATCGCGTTTCTACCTTTGATTGCCACCTAGCCGTGCAAATTCCTGCAGGACTTCAGCATCTGTGATGAGGCGTTCACGATTGCCGATTCATTTTTCAATGGATCGTTGGGCGTCGGCTTTGCGCGGATGAGCGGAGCCGATCAGGTACATGGGAATGTTCGCATCGATAAAAATCACAAATCGGCGCCGCTGCCCTATCCGCTCTCAATCTCAGCTAACATCTTGATCCATGTCGCCGGTGAGGTAGTCATGCTTCACGGCCGCACGGACAACGTCGAGCTTCTTGCCGAGGTCGCTTATAGGCTCACGCCGGCGGGCTAAAGTCGAGCGCCTGGCGAACCCACTCGGCAATCGACATGTGACGTGCACGCGCGATACGCTGAATTTCACGGTGGTCGGGATCTTGCACAATTACCTGGAGCCTTTTGGCCATGGTATGAGCCTGGTTGACTCATCGACATGAGTCAACTATCGAGGGCCGCGCGGCAGGACCGGGAAGCCGAGGGTTTGGAGTTCGGCGCGGAGCTGGGGGACTGACTGGTAGCGGATTGTGCGAATACCGACTGCTCGCGCTTGCTCGAGATTTTCGTCTCGATCATCGATGAATAGAGCTTCCGGCGGCTGTACTTTTAGAGCGGCGATGCAATGCTCGTAGATTTCGGGTTCGGGTTTGACGCTGCGGACTTCGCCGGAAAAGATGTGGTGATCGAAATAATCGATCCATGGGTACGTTCTTCTTACGTGAGTGGCCATATCTGTGGGCATGTTAGAGAGAATCGCGGTTTTGAAACCCGCGGAATGGATTTGCTCGAGCCAGGCGATCATCTCATCGTCGATTCTGCTCCACAGGTCGAGATCTAACCGGCGTAACTGTTCGATTGTGGGGTCATCGATTTCCATGCCGGCGTCCTCTGCGAATGCTGTCCAGTATTCACTGGGCTGCACATCGCCGCGATCGTAGGGGCCGCGGCCCTGGAGGTAATTTGGCAGAAAGGTTTGCGGGTCGAGCTTGAAAATATCCGCAATTTTTTTGATATTTTCAGGCGATGGGGTGCGGCACAGCACCTCGCCGAAATCCAGTATAACCGCGTGGATTCCTTGGCGATTATCGGTCCCATTGCGGACTGCGGAGCCCATTGGTTTTACTTGGGCACCTGGATGGCGTCGAGGGCCAGGTCTTCGGACGAAAGATTCAAGTGGTCCTGAAGCACCGCGACGACTAGATTGTGGTCCTCACGTTGCGGCAAGCCCGACACCGTGATCGTGCCGACGCAACCTGTTCCTACCAGGTTGATAGGGAAGCAACCGCCGTGTGGCGCGTAATCTTTTATGTCGAGCCCGGCCTTTGCTTGTAGCGTGGTCTGATTGCGTTGGTGCGTCAGGCCGACAGCGTAGGAACTGCGGTGATAACGCAGGACTACATTGCGCTTGCGGCGGATCCAGTCAAGGTTGTCGGGCGTGGTGCCGCGCATTGCGTATGTGAACAGTGTGTGGCCATTCAGGTGAATATCGATCGCTACCGCGATGCCTCGTTTTTCCGCTGCCGCTTTGAGAGCTGTGCCGATGGCCCAGGCTACTTCGGAGTCGAAGTAGTTGAATTGGAGGCGCTTTTCTTGCTGTGCGATTTTTTCCAGGTCTTGGTCGATGGTCATGAATTTCAGCCCGTGAATTGAGAATTGTGATCGGCTTCCTTACATGGAAGAACGTAGCGAACGCGTCAGAAATCATACCAGATTGGCTCGAGCATCGAAATCAACGGCCAAGAGCCGACGCCCTTCGTCCGTCAGGGCGGCCGATGCTACCAGGCCGTGATGGGTTTAAATGGTATTTCTGATCTGGCAGCCGAACTTTTTACTGCCGTCTCCAGGACGTTGATCACCGCTAGTCCTTCTTCAGCTAGTACCGGATTCGGCGCGCCTTTCGTAATCGCGTCGCGGATTCCTTGGTAGAATTTGAGGTAGTTTCCGGCTTCATTGGCCACCTGGGTTTTTTCGAATCCATCGCCGCTCTTCACCGTCAGTGTGCCCATGTTCGGATCGTGTCCCCAACCTGGACTGCCTGGAGCATCACCGCGCTTTAGCGATTCTTCCTGCGTGTCCATTCCGAATTTGATGTAGCTGCCCAGTGCGCCGTGAATTGTAAATCGCGGAGACTCGCCAGCTACAAGCGAGGAACCGTGAACGATTACGCGGCTCGGGCCGTAGCGCAGAATCACGTGGAAATAGTCGACGACCTGCCCCTGTGGGCGTTGTATCTCCATATCCGCATAAATTGCGTCGGGCATGCCGAAAAGCTGAAGAGCTTGATCGACTAAATGGGGGCCCAAGTCGAACCACAGACCCCCGCCAGGTACGTTTTGCTCGCGCCAGCGAGCGCGCGGTTCAGGGCGGTAGCGATCGTAGTGAGATTCGAAATGGGTAATCTTGCCGAGTTCGCCGGCGGCGAGCAATTTCCGGAGCGTGAGAAAATCGCCGTCCCATCTGCGACTTTGAAAAACGGAGAGCAGACATTGTTTCTTTCGGGCTAAAGCAATCAGTTCGATCGCTTGGTGGACCGTGTTCGTGAATGGCTTGTCGACGACAACATGTTTCCGTGCTGAAAGCGCAGCCTGCGCTAGATCGAAGTGCGTGGCGTTAGGGGTGGCGATGACGATCAAGTCAATTTCCGGCAGCGCGAAAGCATCCTGTGGCGAAGGAAGGACCGTTAGGTCCCAGTCGCGTTTCACTTTCGCACTGTCGCTCGAGACGATGTGACTCAGCCGCAATCCCGGCACATGCATGAGTAACGGGGCGTGAAAAGTCTTGCTGGCCATTCCGTAACCGACCAGTGCAACCTGCAACGGCTTTGCTGTTTTTGGCGAGTCGTGCAAGAACGATCTCCTAAGCAGGTCCGAGCTGATTTGAGGCTGAAAAGGCTTGCGCCGCCCGACGCCGTTATCTATCCTCTAACCGCTCCGCACCGCTAGGTCCAGCGGAACATTCTACTTGAGGTGAGGCGAAACTTGTCCCTGCTCCCGCGTTTTATTTCGTCTGCAGGCTTGCTGGTTTTCGGATTTCTGGCGATTGCAATGGGGCTTGCCGCGCAATCGAGTGGACGATCCGCGGTCCCAGCTAGCGGACAGGCAACATCGCAACTGCTTGAAGCGAAGTGGCAGTTTCGCGCCGCCAGCGATACCGATCAGGCGAAGCTGAAAGAATGGCAGGCCGCGGAAGTGCCGGGAGTGGTGCAGACCGATCTGCTGCGCAACGGTCTGATCCCCGATCCTTTTTATCAGGACAACGATACTAAGCTGCAGTGGATTGGGCTGATGGATTGGGAATACCAGTGTACGTTCCAAGCCAGCGCGGCGACGTTGGGGCATGAGCACGTTGATCTGGTTTTTGACGGGCTGGATACGTTTGCGGACGTTTATGTGAATGACCAGCCCGTGCTACATGCCGACAATATGTTCCGGCGGTGGCGCGTGTCGGCGAAAACGTTGCTGAAGGCCGGGCCGAACACAGTTCGGGTGGTGTTTCATTCTGCGGTGGAGTCGATGATTCCGAAGGTGAAGGCGCTGCCTTATATTTTGCCGTCGATCAGCACGCATAATACCGGCAACGAAGAAAACATCGCCACCGCGCCTTATACCCGCAAGGCCCCCTATCAGTATGGATGGGATTGGGGGCCGCGTTACGTGACGGAAGGAATCTGGCAGCCTGTGCGTTTGGAAACTTGGGACGCTTTGCGCATCGAGAATTTCAATATTCGGCAGCAGCGAGTGGGCGGGAATCTCGCTACTTTGAATGCGGAACTGGAAGTTGAGGGAGGGCGCAGCACGACGGCAACTGTCGAAATCAATTACGCGGAGCTTTCTGGGTCGGGGGCTAATGCGTCCGGTGCCGTTGCTGCTGCGGCTGCGCCGGTGATACGGCAAACCGTGCAGATCGATCCGGGAGTGAATCATGTCAGCGTTCCGGTCCGCATCGCGAATCCCAAGCTGTGGTATCCGCTTGGGTATGGAGCGCAGGATCGTTATCGCTTCTCGGTTGTGGTACGGGCTGGTCGCGACGCGGTGGCTGAGGCGTCCGTGAAAACTGGATTGCGATCGATTGAATTGCGGAGAGAAATCACCAAGACCGGGAAGAGTTTCGAGTTTGTGGTGAATGGCATTCCTGTTTTCGCCAAGGGCGCGGACATGATTCCGTTCGACAGTTTTCCGAACCGCGTTACACCTGAAATGCATCGGCAGATTCTGCAGGCAGCGCGCGATGCACACATGAATATGGTGCGCGAGTGGGGCGGTGGGTATTACGAATCGGATGATTTTTACGATATTTGCGATGAGCTGGGGATTATGGTTTGGCAGGAATTCATGTTTGGCGGCGATATGGTGCCGGGGGGTGTGGCGTTTCAAAATAATGTGAAGCAGGAGGCTATCGAGCAAGTTGAGCGGTTGCGCAATCATCCCAGCGTCGTTTTGTGGTGCGGGAATAATGAAATCGAGACCGGTTGGGTTCATTGGGATGACCGCAAGAATTTCAAGGAAGCGGTTTCCTCTGCTGATCGCGAAAAAGTCTGGACTGACTATGTGGTACTGTTCCACGGAATTCTGCCGCAGGTTGTGGGGCGGTATGGGAACTCCGTGCCTTACTGGCCCAGTTCGCCGAGCGCGGATTTTGAAGATCCGCCGGACAGCCAGACCAACGGGGATATGCATTATTGGCAGGTTTGGCATGCTTTGGCGCCGATCGAAATGTATACGCAGCAATTTCCGCGTTTTATGTCTGAGTACGGATTCCAGTCCTTCCCTGAGATGCGCACGATTCGAACTTTCGCGAAGCCTGAGGATATGGATATTCGTTCGGCGACCATGCAGGATCACCAGAAAAACCACGGCGGTAACGAGCGCATTCTTAGCTACATGTTGCGTTGGTATCCCGAGCCGAAGGATTTTCCGTCTTTCGTTTATTTGAGCCAAGTTTTGCAGGCCGAGGCTATCAAAGTTGGGGCTGAACACTTGCGGCGGCAGCGTCCCAATACGATGGGATCGCTTTATTGGCAGCTGAATGATTGCTGGCCTGTGGCTTCCTGGGCCAGCATTGATTACTTCGGGCGCTGGAAGGCTTTGCACTATTATGCGCGGCGATTTTATGACGATGTGATTGTCTCGCCCTTTGCGCACGACGGGGAAGTGGACGTCTACGTTGTCTCCGACGAGTTGAAGCCGGTCAGCGGGGAAGTTCGCGCGCGGCTCATGGACTTTTCCGGAAAAGTGCTGACGGAGAAGACGCAGGTTGTGAATGCTGAGCCACAGTCCAGCGCTGTTTATTTCACTTTGCATGAAAAGGAGCTGCTGGCGAATGCCGATCCGAAGAAGAGTTTTCTGGTTTTTGATCTGATCGTTGGCGGGAAGAACGTGTCGCGAAATTTGATGTTCTTCGACATTATGCATAATCTCGATCTGCCTGCGCCGGTGCACATCGATTCGTCGGTCGAGAATACGAATGGGTCGTACGTGGTGACGCTTGCAGTCGGCTGCGCTCGCGCGCAGCATTTACGTATCGTTTGGCGATTTGGATGTGCGCACTTCGGATAATTATTTTGATTTGTTGCCGGGCGAGCCGGTCAATGTGACTGTGCAGGTGCCGTCCGCAACCTCGCTCGACGAGCTTAAGCAATCGATGCAGGTTGTATCGCTTACAGACGCATTCCCGGCATCGCCGACGATGCACTAAGGGGTTCGTTTGGCAGCTGAAGTTCCTGGCTTCAGAGGCTTAAACCGCTTTGATAAGCTCTGTTTACGGCGCGGCTGAAGCCGCACCCTTCCTGCAGACGATGGTCGCCACACATCAGACTTCAAGCCCCCAGCCCTGTGGGCCACTCATTTTTTGTCCCTGAGCGAATGACGGTAGATGGGAAGCACGCCTCGAGACCCACGCCGCTGGTTTGCGTTTGGGCTATTTATTTGCTGAAGCTGCGTCCGCTGCCGACACCGTAACGTTGCTGCGGAGTTTGATATCTTCGCTCGAACGTCCTATCAGGATTTGATATTCGCCGGGTTCAACGTGCCATCGTTTCGCGTTCACGTCGTAGTACGCGAAAGCGCGGGCGTCGAGAATTACGGTCGCGGTCTTTTTTTCTCCTGGTTTCAGATCGATCCTTGCGAATCCTTTTAGTTCTTTTGGCGGCATCGGCACTTTCGCGTGCGGGTCCGCTACGTAAACCTGCGCTACGTCGGCGCCTTCGCGCGTGCCGGTGTCTGTTACGTCGAAAGAAACCTGAAACAGTGGGGCCGAGAAGCTATCGCTCTTGGTTCTATCGGTTGCCGGCTGGATGGCGATGTTGTCGTATTTGAATGTTGTGTATGAGAGGCCGTAGCCGAAGGGAAATAGCGGCTTGGTGCCGTTTTTTTCGTAGCCGCGGTAGCCCACGAAGATGCCTTCCTTGTAGACGACACGATCGGTTCCGGACGCTGGGTAGTAGCTGTCGTGGACCGGATTGTCTTCCCAGCGACGCTCGAAGGTTGCCGGCAGGCGGCCTGACGGATTTACATCGCCAAACAGAATTTCAGCTGCGGCTTTTCCGCCTTCTTGGCCTGGGTACCAATCTTGCAGCAGGGCCGGAACATTGGCGATCCACTCGTTCATATCCACGCCGCCGCCCGAATTCAGGATCACTATTGTGTTTTTATTTGCGGCGACCATTTGCTGGATTAATTCATCCTGGCCTGGGGGCAGGCCGAAGGTGCGGTCGGCGCCTTCACTTTCGCTTTCCGGGTCAAACCCCACGGCGACCAAGACTACATCTGTCTTTGCTGCAAGATCCTTGGCACCGGGAAGGACGTAATCCCCGTGACGGGCAACTCCCATTCGCAGAAAGGCTCCGAGCCACCGGGAATGGCCGTGATGTTCCAGCACGACCTTATGCGGATTGGTGTCGAGAATCAGCGGGACCATACCCAGCAATTCCTTCGCGTACCTCCAATCGTCCAGGACGATTTTGTCGTCGACGTATAGGCGATAATAGCCGCCGTCTTCTCCTGTGGAGGAAACGAACAGGTCGAATGTGCCTGACTTTGCGGGGTGTAGTAGCCGGTCCAGCGAGAGGAGAGCGCGTCATCGGGCAGAATCTTTTTGCTCGGAGCGCCAAAATCAACATGTGGCTCGGTTCGCGAGAGGACTGGCGCGCCTTGCAAATCCTCACTGGCGAAATGCTCGGCTCTGAGTCCTTTGGTTTCGCCCGTCGGAGTCGTGGTGAGAAGGCGTTTCGTCGGCCATTTCGCTGCGGGTCAACAGGCCCGGGTTGTAGTAGACCTGGCCGCTGTTTCCGACGTAGTCGCTGATACCTTGAATCAGGCTCACGGCTTTAAATGGCACGACGCGAGCGCTGCCGCCGCCGACGGGCACGGCGGGATATGCGTTCGGGCCGACAACGAGAACGGCTCATGCCGGGTCTTTCTTGAGCGGCAGCAGATCGCCGTCATTTTTCAGCAGAACGGCGCCTTCGCGCGCGGCGTCGCAGGGCTACCTGGTCGCCTTCGCGGTTGTAACGCGAGATCGTTAGGTCGGTCTGCTCGCGGTCGAGCCATCCGAAGCGGATTGCGACGCGAAGGATGCGGCGAACTTTGTCGTCGATGGTCGCGACTGACACCGTGCCCTGCTGGATCGCTGGCAGCAGATTTGCGCGATTCATGAATTTCGGCGAAGGCATCTCGACGTCCAAACCGCCGTTCGCAGCTCCTATCGCGTCGTATGTCGAAGTCCAGTCGGACATCAGGACTGCCACTGAAGCCCCACTCCTTTTTCAGAACATCGATGTTCAGGATTTCGTTCTGCGTCATGTGGACTGCCATTCGTCAGATTGTAGGAGTCCATCACTGCGCCTACGCGGGCTTGCTTCACCGCAGCCTCAAAAGCGGGGAGTAAATCTCGCGCAGGGTGCGCTCGTCAATAATGGAATCGACGTTGTGGCGATCGAACTCGGAATTATTCCCGATGAAATGCTTGCCGTGGCGCTGACGCCCTGGCTTTGCATCCCCTCGATATATCCGACCAGCGATGCGGCTGGCGAGATATGGATCTTCGCCCAAGTATTCGAGGTTGCGGCCATTCATCGGCGCGCGATAGATATTGACGGCGGGTCCCAGCATGAAGTGCACGCCTTTGGCGCGGGCGTCCCTGCCGATTTCGCGTCCGTCGCGCTCGGCGAGCGCGGGATCCCAGGAGGCCGCAAGCGAAATTCCTGCCTGCCATCGTCGTGGCTGGTCCGCCGTTGCGCACTCCGAACGGGACCGTCTGCCATCCTCAATCGAGGCAAGCCCAGCTGCGGGTACGCGCGAATGTAAAAATCGTCGACGCCGCCGATCATGTCCACTTTCTCTTCGAGGGTCATCTTGCTGATGATGGCATCGATACGCTGCTCGATGTCGTCCGGCGCGGAGATGGCGGGTGAGACCAGAGCGCAGGCGATTGCGAGGAGAAGGAAACACGTCGACACAAAACCTTTTTTCCTGAACGAACGTGCGACTTGTGAATTGGTCAAGCGTTCTCTCCTCTGGCTCTGGCCTATTGCGGCGAATCGTCCGTCTGGTCGTGAGTGCCCTGCAATTGACGAATACGATGCCATTTCGCGATCTGCGTCCGCAGTACTTTCCCTGCTTGCGATAAATGCCAGCCAGTCCAAAATGCGCTTGCGCCGCAAGTGTGGTGTTATTTTCAATTTTGAGAAGATGCAGCCAGGACTTTTCCGCAAGAGCGTCGTCGCCATCGAGGCCGATGCTTTGCCCAAGCATGTAGAGCGTTTCCGGCATGTCGTCTTTCAATTGGTCGGAACGCACCAGGGCCACGCGCGCTTCGTGGAATTTTCCGAGCTGTAGCAGGGATTCGCCCAGGCGATATAAGGCTTCGGCGCTGCCCGGTTGAAGCTCGGTTTCTAACTGAAATTGTTCTTCGGCCTTGTCCCATTGCTGCGCGCGAGCGTACAGTTCGCCCAGTTCCAGATGCAGGCCCGCTGTTTGCGGGCGCAGGCGCAACGCTTCCAGAAATTCCCGTTCGGCAGCGGGAGCGTCTCGCAGGACGGCGTAATCTTGCGCCATCATTTCGATGGGCGCGCGCGGAATCCGGAAAACGCGCTTCGAGATCGTCAAAGACTTGCTTGGAGAGCAAGCCCGCAGGCACGGCCGTAGTAATAAAGCAGGTCGGGATCGTCCGGATGTTTGGCCAGCGCCTTTTGAAGAACGATCACGGCCTCCGGCAGGCGATCGGCTTCGAGCAGCGCGATGCCGAGCGCATCTTCGTCGTGCGCTTTTTCCAGGTGGGGGATCGCTTCGGTGGCGTATCCCTGCGCCAGCAGCGCGTATCCCAGCAGCCGATGGCCACCTTCGAGTTTGGGACTCGAGTTCGAGCGGCTCGCTTGAGGGACGTTACGGCAGCGGCGTAGTCGTGCTTCTCGATGAGTGCTTCGCCGAGATCCACGAATGCGGGGGCCAGCTTGGGATCAAGTTCGGTGGCTTTTTGAAATTCGGCGACCGCTGCATCCAGTTGTCCGCTCTTGGTCGGCTTCCACGCCTACGTGCAGATGCTGCAGTGCTGGCGACGGGGACGCCGTTTGCGAGCTACGCAGGATAATCGACAGGACAGCGCTGATCATGATTTCTCCGGCTCGCGGATTTCGAGAATCTGGTTGGCTTTGACGTTCTCAAGAACCTGATGGGTGCCCGAGGGCCAGTGAACTTCGACTTTCGCTATTTCTGCCGCGCCGAGACCGAAGTGCAGACGCTTGTCGCTGGCGGAAATGTAGCTGCCGGCGGTGGTCGCGAATCGCGTCTGGCCGTTTACCTGGACGCGCGCGCCCAGCCCATCGCGATTGCTGCGCGTGCCGCGCAAGGAGATGGAGAGCCAGTGCGCGAGCCGCTGCGATGATTGAGCAGCACCAGCGGCTCGCCGCCGAGCGAAGTGACGACTACATCCATCCAGCCGTCGTTGTTGATGTCGCCGAACGCCGCGCCGCGGCCGGCGATCGCCGTGCGTGATGCCGGAATCGGCGCGCTCGAAGCGTCCATTGTGATTGAGCGCCAGCAGCGGCGGCTCTTTGTAATGCAGCATGTGGTCGATCTGCTCTACGTTGTCGAGCACGTGGCTTTGCGCTACGAACAGGTCCTTCCAGCCGTCGTTGTCGAAGTCCTCGAGGCCTACACCCCAGCCGGAGCTTGCTGCGCTGACAGCAGGCCCAGGCCCGCTTGCAGGCTGCGATAGCTGAACGAGCCGTTGCCGTCGTTGTGAAATAGCGCGTAAACCTCGCGGGGCAGCACCGTGACCAGAATGTCGGGCCGCCCGTCGTTGTCGTAGTCCTGAAAGACGGTGCCCATGCCTGAGAGCGGCTTGCCGTCGGCGGTTAGCGCCGTGCCTGCTTCCAGGGCGCGTTCGGTGAACGTGCCGTCGCCGTTATTGTGGAACAGAAACTGGCGCATGCCGTCGTTGGAAACGAAGATATCGGTGAAGCCGTCGTCGTCGTAGTCCGCGAAGGACACGCCCGAGCGAGCGGCCCTTGAGCGAGGCGATGCCGGAATGCTTGCTGACGTCTTCGAAGGTGCCGTCGCCGCGATTGCGATAAAGGATGTTCGTGGTGGCAGGGAATTCGGCGGGCGGGCAGTATGTCTGCCACTCGTTGCCGCAGATTTTGCTGTGCTGGGTGTCCCAGAGCATGTAGCGCGTGACGAACAGGTCGAGGTGGCCGTCGTTGTCGTAATCGAAGAAGCCGGCGGAACAGCTCCAGCCGCCCGCTTCGACGCCCGCTTTGGCGGTTACGTCGGTGAAGGTGCCGTCGCCATTGTTGTGGTACAGCGTATTTTTTCCGTAGTTCGTGACGTAGAGGTCGGGAAAGCCGTCGTTGTCGTAATCGCCGACCGCGACGCCCATGCCGTAGTTGCCGTCGCCGGCATTCGACAGGCCGGCTTCCTTGGTGACGTCCGTGAAGCTGCCATCCGGATTCTGGCGGTAGAGACGATTCCAATTGCGCGGATCGTGGCGGTCGAAGGTTTCCGGCGGGTGCATCGGATTGGTGAGCTGGCCGCTATTGACCAGAAAAATGTCGAGCAGGCCGTCGTTGTTGTAATCGAAGAGCGCCACGCCGCCGCCCATGGTTTCGATCAGGTACTTCTGCGGCGTGGGCGAATTCACGTGGTTGAAATCGAGGCCGCGCGGATGTTTTACATCAAACATGGGTAGCGCGAGGCCCATGGCGGCAAACGTTTCCAGGAAATCGCGTCGTGTGATGCGGCGGTTCATTCGAGTTTAGCGAAGACTCCATTTCGGGAATCGGAAGATTAGCAGATGTCACGAGAGGGCGCATGGAGGCCATCAGAGCGTATTGCGCGGATGAGTTCGGGTGGGTTGCTTTGAAACGGGAAGGGAATCGGAGGAGTTTCGAAGCATTAGAGCCGGGACTATCAACGATTCGTCAGGAAGTTTTCCGGAAGCAAGGTAGAACGAAGGGTGGATGCCGGGAGCGGCATCCACCTTCGATCCGTGTCGATCCGCTAGAACAGGAACTTCAGAGCGAACTGAATCAGCCTTGGGCTATTCAGCTGGGTGTTCACAACTCCGAAAGCGCCGTTGTTCTGACGGTGCAGCAACCCGTGTTTGGAGGGCCGAACTGGACGCGATTAAACGTGTTGAAGAACTCCGTCCGGAACTGCAAGCCAAGCTTGTTGTCCGGACCGAAGTTCGTTGTCTTGAATAACGCGATGTCCCAGTTGTTGATTCCCTGCTTCCCGAAGCGTTGCATCGACGCGAGACTCGTCACCGAATTCCCAAGCGCCGGGAGCGGTGAAGCAGCTCGCGTTGAACCAGGCAAATCCGGTCGAACGAAGGGGTGTGCGATACGCCCTTGTCGCATCCCGGTACAACATTCGGACGCAGAGCTGAAGTTCTGCGAGAAGCCCGCTGGTGAAAGGGCCGTGGACCCCCCATACGAGATTGGCAGCGGGAAGCCCTTTTGAAACGTCGTGACTCCGTCAACGCCCCAGCCGGAAACTACCTTGTCAGTAACGCCGGAAGCATCCGACATGTACCTCTGGCCGTGACCGAAGGGCAGGTCATAAACGTAGCTGATCACCAGGCGCTGGGAAACGTCCTGCGAGGAGAGCGATCTCTCTCCTTTTAGGTTGTTCCAGTCTTGAGGTTCGCCGACGCCGGTCTCTAGCCAGGTTGTCAGGTGTCTGTGTTGGTCAGCAACTTAGCGTTGGTGTAGGCAGCCAGGAAAGTGCCACCGTCCTGTGAACCGCTTCGTGACCGTCAACTGGAACGAGTTATAGTTGCTGCCGCAGCAGCCATCCCCGACAAGGGACATGCCGCTATACTGGGGGTAGGGACGGTCCAACTGACCCGCGAGAATCGTCGGGTTCGTCGTCGGGATTTAACCCGCTTACAGTCGCAATTCCCGTGAATGGGTTCGGAATCGGCGTGGTAATTGTGACCGGCAGGCCTGCTAAAGTTTGCTGTTCGGCCTGCGCATAAAACGAGTCGGGAATATTGTTGATTGAAACGTTGTTTGGACTCGACAAATGCACGCCTCGGGAGCCGGCGTACGCCGCGTCCACGAAGATGCCCAGCGGTAGTTCTCTCTGAATGTCCAGGTTGAACTGCTGCACATACCCCGGCGAATAGGCTCTGTAGGGAGCTTCAAAGGGGTTTGTGCCAGCGTCAAAGGCAGAAACATTACCCGACCTGGTAAGCGGAGTATTGACAGTCGGACCGAACGGCCCGTTGGTCGGGCAATTCAGCGTTCCCGACGGGCACCCGGCGTGAACGTGCAGTTCGTTGCGGTCAACGTGCTATTGGGGGTGAGCCCGCCGTTTGTGGTTGCGACCCACAGAGTGATTGGCGTCGTTGATCGGATCATTGCTGGGGTTCAGGTTGAACAAGATCCAGTTCGGGATGAAGAAGATGCCGTAACCCGCGCGGATGACGGTCTTCTGATCCCAGCTATATGCAAGCCCCATGCGCGGCATGAATTCCTTCTTGTACAGAGGTACAGCGGTCCGCCCAGGATTAATGCCTGTTCCAACGAAGAAGATATCGCCCGGGCACGGGCTGCCGGCAATACCAAGCCCCGCTGCGTTGTGCTGGCAGCCGGTAACCGTGCGGTTCATCGCGGACGGATCCCAATAGGTAGAAAGGTCATGACGCACGGACCAATTTCCCGGCAAATCGTATCGCACACCATAGTTGACCGTCAGCTTCTGATGTGACTCTCCACGTATCGCCGAAGTAAAAGCCCCGATATGTCTCCTTTTGCGCCACGAGCGCCGGAACCGTGCGCTTCACCGTAATTGTGGTTGAACACGCTCGATTGGTTCAGGCCGTAACCCAGCAGGAAATCGGCGAAGGAAATGCCGCCCGTTCCGCCGGAAACTGCATTGCTGCTCGTCCAGCTGCCATTAAAAGCGAAGGCGCCGCTGGCGATGTTCGTCTGGGCGTAGTTGTCGTAGGTCTCAATGAGCTGGCCGCCAAACACCCACGTGTGACGTCCCTTGATCCAGGTAAGGCTGGGCGAGACGTCGAATTGGCGTGTCATGGTCGGTGATGAAGCTCTGACCTTGCGAACAAGTAACGCTCGGGTCCTCCGGCGTGAAGCAGGGCGTGAACGGCGAACGACCGGCGGAGGGAATTTCCGCATTGTAAGCCGCAGGCCAGCCGTAGAGTGTGCTCAAATCGAAGTTCGAGTTCGTCGGCGAGCGTAAATAGTGAAAACGGGTGCCGCTGCCGATTGATGCTGAGGATTACGTTGGGCTTGATGGTGTAGCTGTAGTCGATGGCAGCAGCATTGGTCTGGTAGGTTTCGGCGCATTTGTCAGCGCACAACCCGGTGCCGAAGGGATCCAGCGGCAGATCCAGCAGGTTGAAAAAGTTGTAGCGCGCAAAAATATGCTGCTTCGCTGTCAGGTTCTGGTCCACACGGCCTACATATTGATTGGCATTTCCGCCCGAGGCTCCGGCGGCAGTGAAGTTGTTGATTTCAGCTGCAGTTGGTCGGCATCGCAATGTATTTCAACTCCGCCAATGCCGCGGGGCTGATCTGGACGTAGGAATTGTGTTGGCGGCGAACTGTGTTCGACCGCAATCGCCGCTGCAGTCTTGGCCGTGAGACAAGCCGCGCTAACGCTAAGCGGATCGTAGATTGGAATGTCCGCCGGGAATACGCCGCCTCTCTCTGCCAACGGTGGGCACTGTGGTGGTAAAGACCGTGCGACGCTCGCTGACGGTATCCGTCATAGGCGAAGAAGAAGAACGTCTTGTCTTTGATGACCGGGCCACCAAACGTGCCGCCAAACTGATTCTGCACGTAGGGGGGATTCGACGGCATCGAAATACGGCCGGGAATTCAAGACCTTGTTGCGGAGATATTCGTACGCTTCGCCGTGATACTGGTTCGTCCCGCCCTTGGTGCTCAGGTTGACGATGCCGCCGGCGAACTTGCCCCATTCCGGCCCCAGGTTGTTGTACTGCACCTTGAATTCCGAGATGGCGTCCTGGTCGGGAATCAGAACCGGCAGGTTGATGTAGCCGATGTTGACCGGCTGGCCGTCGAGTACTCGGCGCTCTCGTTGCCGAACGAGCCGCCCACTTGGTAATTGCCCCAGCTGAACGGATTCGGACCAACCTGCGATCCGCCGGTCGCACTGCCGCTGCCTAGCCGCGATGGCCGCGGGAGAAAGCGTGATGAGGTTGAAAACGTTGCGGCCATTCAGAGGAATCTCATTGGTCTTGCGTTCGTCAATGACTTGGCCAAGCGACGTTTGGTGGGTTGCAGCAGCGGCGTCTCCGCGGTGACTTCCACGGTCTGGTCTGCGGCGCCGACTTCCAAGCGACGTCAATGCGGCGCACTCTGTTGCACCTGCACGACGACGGCTTCGCGCTTGAAGTGCTTGAAGCCGACTCTTCTCCACGTCCACGGTGTATTCACCTGGATTCAAGTTGACGAAGGAATAGAGTGCCGTCCGGACCGGTAGTAAAGGTTTGCTTTGCACCCGTGGCCGTGCTGGTCAGCGTGACCTGCGCGACGGGTACAGCCGCAGCCGGAGGCGTCCACGACGGTTCCTGAAATGAGAACCGAAGGTGGACTGCGCCGAAAGTGGCGAGCCTGTCAGCATGGCAACAAGGCAGAGGCAAAGCGCGAAAAGCAGAGCAAACGGAAAGCGACTATGCGGCTGATTCATGAGAAATTCTCCTCCCCCAAGAGAAGCGCATTAGGCCCACAACAATAGCCGTACACCCATACGGCCAAGCACACACAGAAGCCTGTAAAGCGCGAGGACACAGCAAATAGACATGCCCCAGTCGATAGAACCCATCTATTTTTTAGATACCACCCCGCTGCGGAGCATTTAGCGTCAATCGACATTCCTTGTCAAGATAAAAATATCGATTTTCTTAAAATGTGACATCATTCGTGGTATATCACTTCAATCAGAATTTATAAGTACGATGAGTTCGAAAGCAGACGTGCCAGTTCCCGCCCGCGGCTTATCAATCGTCCCCAGCCGCGCGGGTGAATCTACGACACGGGAATTCTAAATAGACATGGAAAGCCGCGGCAAAAAGCAAAACAGTGGGAAACCTCGTGTCGTTACGCTGAAGGCTGTTGCCGAATATGTCGGACTTACTCCCGGCACGGTTTCGGCCGTGTTGAATAATTCCGCGGCATCGCGTTCCGTGCCCGAACACACCAAGAAGCGTATCTTCGCGGCTTCGCGCGAACTGAAT
>CAWJGI010000034.1:0-123831 GCA_963842255.1 uncultured Acidobacteriota bacterium
GAATAAAGCCGAGGCCGAAGCCCAACAGCTAGCTCTGGTGCGCCCCTATGGAATCGACCTGATCGTTCTGGCACGTTACATGCAGGTGCTTTCCTCGGACTTCATTCGCCAATATCCGCCGCATCACATCATCAATATTCATCATTCCTTTCTGCCCGCCTTTGTCGGTGGCAAACCTCACCAGCAAGCTTTCGATCGCGGGGTAAAACTGATCGGCGCACCAGCCACTACGTCGCTGAAGTGTTAGACGACGGACCGATCATTGAGCAGGACGTAGTGAGGATTTCCCATCGTGATCCACTGGAAGATCTAATTCAGAAGGGGCGCGACCTCGAAAAAGTCGTGCTGTCTCGCGCTGTTCGCTGGCACATCGAAAATCGGATCCTGCTCTACGGTAACAAGACTGTGATCTTCGACTGAAGTTCAGCCGAACGGTCGAATATGCGTTTCAACCCGGTCCGTGGCTATGGAGCGACCGCAACTCGCCCATCCTGCAAATCA
Source organism: uncultured Acidobacteriota bacterium (assembly GCA_963842255.1). Classification (GTDB taxonomy): domain Bacteria; phylum Acidobacteriota; class Terriglobia; order Acidiferrales; family UBA7541; genus Palsa-295. The sequence goes on from CAWJGI010000034.1 coordinate 502, forward strand.
GCCGCCAGCAAGCGGTGAAACAAGTGTTCGCCCGCCTCGCGCCGCACCGAGAGCCGCCCAGCCTGATATGCTCGCGAACTCAGGCCGCGCTGTACGCCGTCGCAAATGATGATATCTTCCTGCTGCACGCGTTCGCTCACGCCCATGCTTTCGCGAATGTAGGGCATCTGCGATTCGCTGGTATCGCCAAAATAAAAATCGAAAATGACTTCGCAACGATTGACTCCTAGCGGTAACACCAGATTGGTATCGAGGTAACCCTCATACCAATTAAGCATAAAATTCGGATACTGCCAGAAATAGTAAGCTGGATCACCCTTCCGCGTAGCAGCTGCGCTCGCCTCTGAACTCTTGTCCACCGCCACCGGACTGGACTGTACGCAACAGCGGTCCAGGTTCTCGATAGTGTAGTTGGTATAATCGAGAACGCTGTTCAGGCCCTTGTGCATATGCGGAACGTGGTATCCGCCGTCGAGAAAGTTGTCGACATACACTTTCCAGTTGCAGTTGATGATGTAGCTGCGGCGTTCCACAAATTGCAGATCGCTGAAACCGAGCGGCTTCGCTAAACCTACCAGCGCCCCTAAAAACTGCTCGAGCGGTTCGGCACGCGCATCGAGAGTGACGAAAACAAAATTCTCCCAAGTTTCGACGCGGATGGGCAGCAATCCGTTTTGCGCTCGGTCAAAGTCCGCAAACGCCCTCAAATTCGGTCATGCCACGCAGTTCGCCTTCCAGGTTGTAGGTCCATCCATGATAAGGACAGCGCATGTGCTGCGCCTGGCCCCACGGTTCATTCATCACCGTCATAGCGTGGTGCCTGCAAACGTTATAGAACGCGCGCAACTTGTTATCGCTGCCACGAACCGCGACTACCGGTTCTTTGGCGACGGTCGCCGATACATACTGCCCTGGTTTTTCAACTTGCGCCGTGCGCCCCACGGCTTGCCAGGTGCGCGAAAAAACAGTTTGCAGCTCGAGTTGAGCCAGCCGCGCATCGGTGTACCACGAAGCCGGGATGGTATGAGCGTAAGGCAAACGGGCAGCTGCATTGTAGGAAGCGAGAACTTCCTTCAAGGTCGGTTCCATACAATCCCCTTTTCACGAAATCGTGTAACCGCGCAAACCGCGACAGCCATCAGCTCGAATTTCAAAATCCGATGGCGCCGCGCAGCACCAGCAAAAATTGATTGATTCGCGCCTCATTCTTGTCCGGGTCGGCAGGATGCGGAAAAAGTCCCGGATCAAGCTCTTCAGTGAGCAGCGCATCCTGAAACCGCTCCATGGTCCAATCCAGGATAGAAACGATCAGCGCAGTATCAACATCCGACCGCACTTCTCCCCGGGCAACGCCCAGCCGCACGAAGGCAGTGCTGCCATAGGGATCCTCAGCCAGCAAGAAGCGATTGATCTCCCGCTTCAACGCCAATCCACTCCGTAATTTCCCAATAACGCCACGCGGTACGGGATCCAATCTTCCCGTACCAGCCGTTCGGTGCGCAGCAACCAGTAACGCAGGGTTTCAAAGAAGCCCTTCTCTCGAATTTGCGAAGGGCAATCAAGATAAGCGGGAAATGAGCGCACCGCTTTTTTGTAAGCTTCAAGGAACAGCCCACCCTTGCTCCCGAAATATTGAAAGATCGATCCTTTGGCCACTCCAAGCTGCGCTGAAAGATCTTCAATACGCGCAGCCTGGTAACCGTGCTCGGCAAAATGGCGGAGCGCGGCCTCGATGATGCGAGCCCGTTTAGCAGCAAGCCTGGGCCCCGGGACTCCGCTTGGCGCCGGAGCCAGCGTGGCGGATGGATGGAACGGCTTCGACTGCTGTTGTGACCGATGGTCACTCATAAAAGCTCTCATTGGATTGCGTCCCCGATTGTGCTAAGTAATGCGAGCAAGAATTTCTTTGACTGGTGGTCATACTAGTTCAAGATGCTTCCTCGGCGCAAGGCCTATGATGCCATTATCGTTGGCGCCGGCCATAACGGCCTGACGGCCGCGGCATATCTCGGCCGCGCTGGACTGGCGACTCTGGTTCTGGAGCGCCGCGAAATCGTGGGTGGCTGCTGCGTCACTGAAGAGATTGCGCCGGGATGCCGCGCTTCCACCACCTCGTACATTGCCAGCATGCTGAGCCCGACTATTATTCGGGACCTCGACCTCGCTGGCCACGGCTTGCGAATGGTTCGGTGCGATCCCGATCTGGCGGTTCCATTTGCTGATGGGCAAGTGGTTCCCTGGTGGGCCGAGCGCGAACGCGCCATTGCGGAATTCCGTAAACTTTCAGCGCACGATGCAGATACTTTTGTCCGCGTGGACGATCAACTGAAAAGATTGGCTGGTTACCTGCAGCCGTTTTTTCTCGAGCCCCCGCCCGATCCAACGCGCCATGGCGCTGATGGCTGGTTCGAACTGCTGCGCGTAGGCAAGCGATTCCGCGGGATCAATGGCGCAGAAGTCGCCCAGCTTGTTTCGTTCTTGACCGGAAGCCTGGCGATTTTCTCGACCGCAATTACGAATCCGAGAAAATGAAGGTGATGTTTCTCGCGAACAATGTCTACGGTAAACACGGCGGTCCCTATGACGCGGGCACGGCTCTCGGCCTGCTATTTCATCTGCTAAGCGGTGGCGACGGGGAAATTCAGGGATTTTACGGTCACGTAATGGGTGGAATGGGCTCGATCGCGAAAGCCTTGGCATCGGCCTGCCGCACGCTCGGTGTTGAAATCCTGACGTCCGCAACGGTTTCCACAATCGATGTACACGACGGCCGCGCCACAGGCGTGATCCTCGAAGATGGATCGGAAATCACCGCGCGCATCGTTCTTTCGAACGCCGATCCCAAGCGCACATTCTTAGGGCTTGTGGACGGCTGCCATCTCCCTGCTGACTTCCGCCAGGCGATCCGAGGCATCAAGATGGATGGCCCCTGTGCGAAGGTGAACTTCGTCTTGAGCGAAGAGCCGCGCGTAACCGGAATGCCGCGCGATTGGTCAGCGCCGCAACGTTCGCTTTTCACTCTGGTGCCTTCGCTGGAATTTGCGGAGCGCTGCTACGACATTGCCAAATTCGGCGAAATTCCCGAGGAACTGTGGGTCGATTGCGTGGTGGCCTCCAATGTGGACTCCACCCTCGCACCGCAAGGCAAGCACATCATGACTACGTTCATTCAGTACGTGCCATACAAACTGCGCCAGGGAACCTGGGACGAAAAACGGGAATTGCTGGGCGATCGCGTGGTGCAGAAGATCGCAGAGTATGCGCCCAACGTGCCCGATTCGATTATCGCGCGGCAGGTTCTCACGCCGCTGGATTTCGAGCGCACTTACGGTCTCAGCGAGGGCAATATTTTTCACGGCGACCTTTCGCTCGAACAGCTTTTCTTTATGCGCCCAATCGCTGGCTGGGCTCAGTACCGCACGCCGGTTGACGGGCTTTATCTTTGCGGAGCAGGCGCGCACCCAGGGGGCGGCGTAACCGGCGCTCCAGGCTACAACGCGGCGCACCAGGTGTTGCGCGATCGCAAACGCGGCAAAATCAAAACCGCGCACGCGTAGATGTGCAGGTCCAAGGTCTAAGTGTAGCGCCGCCTTCAAACGGCATACTAAACAGATAGAAAACCAAAAACGAAAAGGCAAGAGGCCCTCCTGAGGGCGACTGCTACAAATGAGACACGCGCCCGCAGCACAAGGTGCGGTCCGGAGGAAACAAGTGGCAAACAGCAAGAAGAAAAACATTCTGGAAATGTTGTCCGAAGGCGTCGTTCTCGGCGATGGCGGCTACTTGCTCGAACTGGAAAAGCGCGGACGAGTCCGCGCAGGACCATTCACGCCGGAGGTAGCGCTAAACAATCCCGAAGCACTTCTCGAATTACACAAGGAGTTTCGCGATGCCGGCGCCGAAGTGCTCCAGGCCCTCACGTTCTATGCCAGCCGCGACAAACTGGCCACTGTCGGGATGGAAGAACGCGTCGAAGAATTGAATCGCGCCGCGGTTCGCATCGCGAAGAAGGCCGCGGAAAATAAATGCCTCGTAGCCGGAAACCTGAGCCTGACCTGGATGTACGAAGCCAAGAGCGCGGCCGCCGCAGATCGCGTGCGCAAAACTTTCGACGAACAACTGGAGGTGCAAGTAGCCGAAGGCGTGGACTTCATCATCGCAGAGACATTTTCATTCTTGGGCGAGGCTCTGCTGGCCGTCGAACGCGGCAAAGCCACCAAGCTGCCAGTAATGGTCACAATTTGCTTCGAAAACGAAGACATCACCAGCGATGGCAGCACCGCGGGGGATGCGGCAAAAGCGTTGATGGACGCGGGCGCCGACATCGTGGGCATAAATTGCCTGCGCAGCCCCGAACACACCCTGCCGCTCATGGCCGAGATGCGCAGAGCAGTAAAAGGCTACATCGGTTGCCAGCCCGTGGCCTATCGCACCACGGACACGCATCGCGATTTCACCAGCCTGTCTGCTTTTCCCGATCAGCTTGAGCCTTACCAGCTCACGCGCCGCGAGATGGGTGCATACGCCGCAAAGGCGCGCGATATCGGGGTGAATTACGTCGGGGCATGCTGCGGTGCCGTCGCCACACACATCCGCGAAATGGCGCGCGCACTGGGCAAGCTTCCGGCCGACGATCGCGTTTGGAAAAAAGGTGGCGAGAAGCCAATGTCCGCCTACGAATATTACGGCCACGATGAAAAGGCCAAAGCGCAGCCATCGTAGGAAAGTTGCCACGTCCAGAAAGCCGCTCGCTTTTATTCCCGGGTTCGGCGCATGATGTCGCCTTCATGCCCGCAACACGACGTGATTGCGTATCATGAGCGCGATCCCAGCCCCCCGCAGGCCGCGCCGCGCAATGGGCTTTCGCGACCTGGTGATGCTTTACATCGTCACCGGCATCAGCTTGCGGTGGATCGCAACCGGCGCAACCGTCGGTGCGAGCGCCGTAGTGATCTGGCTGATCGCATGGTGCGCGTTTTATCTTCCCCTTGCACTTTCCGTGATGGAACTTTCTTCGCGCTATCCGCAAGAGGGTGGATTGTACGTCTGGACCAAAAGAGCATTCGGCGAATTTCCGGATTCATGACCGGTTGGACCTATTGGGCCAGCAACCTTCCTTACTATCCTGCCGTTCTGTACTTCGCAGCCAGTAATGCTTTATACGCAGGTCCTCGGCACTGGCTGGCACTTTCGAATAGCAGGACGTATTTTTTTCTGTTCGCGCTGCTGGGCCTGGCTCTGGCGACGTTCCTGAACGTCATCGGCCTTTCCATCGGCAAGTGGCTGCATAATCTCGGCGCTATCGGCACGTGGCTGCCCATTGCAATGCTCTTCGTCATAGCCGCGATCGCGTGGTACCGCTTCGGCTCCGCAACACATTTCAGTCCGACAACAATGACCCCGCACATGCATTTCCGCGACGTGCTCTTCATGGCCACAATTGTCTTTGCCCTGGGCGGTTCGGAATCCGCTTCATTTTTCGGAGATGAAATAAAAGACGCGCGCAGAAATCTGCCGCGCGGGCTTCTGGCAGGCGGAGCATTCGTCACTACGGGCTACATCTTCGGCACGGTCGCAGTACTCATCGCGCTGCCCGCCAATCAAGTGAGCGGTCTTGAGGGCATCATGCAGGCAATTTCGAAATCCGCGGAACGCGTCGGTCTTGCGGGTATTGCACCATTGGCGGCGCTGCTGATCACCATCAGCAACCTGGGAGCGCTGGGCGCGTGGCTGGCGGTTTCAGCGCGACTGCCGTTCGTGGCGGACTCGGATCGCTATTTGCCGTCCGCATTCGCGCGCGTGCATCCCAAAATGGGGAACGCCACACGTCGCGCTATTGGCGCAAGCGGTCTGCGGTGTAGTTTTCATCGCTGCTGAGTCAGGCGGGAACCAGCGTTTACGGTGCGTACGAAATTCTAGTGAGCATGGGCATCATTACTTACTTCATTCCATATCTTTTTGTTTTTGCGTCGCTTATCCGCTTGCAGCGAGAACCCACACCTGCGGAAACCATGCGAATCCCAGGCGGCAAGCCTGCAGCAATCGCCTTCGGTACGCTTGGATTCACAACCACGCTCATCACCATCGTAGCCTCGGTAATGCCGGCAGCAGATGAACCGCACAAGCTTCTCGCCGTCGCGAAAATCGTGGGCCTTACCGCCATTCTTCTGGCGGTCGGCGTTCTTGCATTTGAATTTGGAAAACAACGAAACGCGAAACTTCCCGTCTCGTGACCGATTGCAACCCTGCCTCATTGAGCTTGAGCTGATTTGGCCGCGGGAGCTCCGCTCGGATCGTGCCATCCGCCGCAACAGGTCGCGAGCCGTTCGGCTTCAGGGGGACCCCAAGAGCCGGGCTGATACGGTATGGCCGGCACCACATTTCCGAGCACCGGATTGATGACCGCCCATGCCGCTTCCACGGCGTCTTGCCTGCACGAAAAGCAGCGAATCGCCCTTCATCGCGTCGGTCAGCAGCCGTTCGTAGGCTTCCATTTCATGCGATTCATCCGAAGAGACGGCGGAAAGCTCCGTTCCTATCGTATGCAGCGACGGCCCGGGCTCTTTGACCCGAGCGCCGAGACTCAGCGACAGATCCGGCCCGAGCCGAAATCGAAAATAGTTCGACCCGGGGGCAATCTGGTCAGCGGAGGCTGGCGGAGTTTTACTAGAACTTCTGTAGCCGTCACGGCCAGCCGCTTCCCGGCGCGAACCAGAAACGGAACACCGACCCATCGCCAGGAATCAACCTCCAGGCGAACCGCGGCGTAGGTTTCCACCTGGGAGTTCGGCGCTACTCCGGGTTCGTTGCGATAGCCGGTGAATTGTCCGCGGACGAGGTTCTCCGGAGTAATGGGAGGAATCATGCGGAAAATCTTCACCTGCTCGTCACGCAAAGATTCCGGATACATGCTGGTCGGCGGTTCCATGGCCAGGAAGCCCGACTAACCTGAAGCAGATGGTTCTGAATGACGTCGCGAATGGCACCGGTTTCGTCGTAAAACTTCCCACGTCCTTCGACGCCGAACGATTCGGCCATGGTGATCTGCACGCTGTGGATGTAGTTGCGATTCCAGATCGGCTCGAGAAAGGCATTCGCGAACCGGAACAAAAGTAGATTTTCGACCGCTTCCTTGCCTAGATAATGATCGATGCGAAAGATTCCGGATTCGGGGAAAACGGATTGCAGGATCGCGTTCAGGTGTTTGGCTGATTCCAGATCGTGGCCAAATGGTTTTTCAATGATCACTCGCGCGCCCTTGGCGCTGCCTGATTTCCCCAGCGCTTCGACAACCGTGGCAAACAGGCTGGGAGGGATCGCGAGGTAGTGCGTAGGATGCTCTGCGTTACCGAGCACCGAACGCAATTGCTGAAAAGTCTTCGGATCCTCGTAATCACCGTCGATATATTTCAGCAGCTGCACCAACTTTGCGAAAGCCGCTTCATCCACGCCTCCGCCATGCTTGGCTATGCCGTCACGGGCGCGCTCGCGCAATTGCTCGAGAGTCCAGCCTGCCTTGGCTACTCCGATGACCGGAACGTTCAGATTTCCCCGCTTGATCATGGCTTGCAAAGCCGGGAAAATTTTCTTGTGGGCCAGATCGCCCGTGGCGCCAAAAAAAACCAGGGCGTCAGAGGCCACTTTCGCATTCGTGGACCTGTCTGCTGCGACTGGATTCGCAGGGATTATGTCAGTCATTTCAAATGGCTCCCAATAAAGCTCTCGCTCGGATCAATATCAAGATTTCTTTTCGTGATGGCCGCCAAATTCGAAACGCATAGCGGAAAGCAGTTTGTTCGCGAAGTCGGATTCACGCCGCGAGGTGAACCGCTCGTAAAGCGCATTTGTGAGCACCGGCGCAGGCGTGCCCTCTTCGATGGCAGCCTGAATCGTCCAGCGGCCCTCGCCTGAATCCGAAACTCGGCCGGAGAAATCGTCCAGAGCGGGAGATTTCACTAAGGCGATAGCCGTCAGGTCCAACAGCCACGATGCGATCACGCTGCCGCGCCGCCACACCTCGGCCACATCGGGAAGATTTAGATCGTACAGATAGTGCTCGGGATAACGCAGCGGAGTAGTCTCAGCATCATCGGTTTGCTTGGTCTTGCCCACATTCGCGTGATGCAGGATGTTCAGACCCTCGGCGTAAGCAGCCATTACTCCGTATTCGATGCCGTTGTGCACCATCTTCACAAAGTGCCCGGCGCCGGATGGCCCGCAGCGCAGATAGCCCTCCTCCGAGGTGCCTCCCATTTTCTCGCGACCAGGAGTGCGCGGAATGCCGCCGCGACCAGGCGCCAGGGCCTTGAAAATCGGATCGAGGCGCTCAACCACCGGCTGCTCCCCCCCAATCATCATGCAATATCCGCGTTCAAGGCCCCAGACGCCGCCGCTGGTACCGACGTCCACATAGTGAAGACCCTTTTGCTCTAGATCCTTGGCTCGCCGGATGTCGTCAATATAGTAAGAATTGCCGCCGTCAATAAGCACGTCGTCCTTGTGCAGCTTCGGCGCCAGCTCGGCGAGCGTGCTGTCCACGACTGCCGCAGGTACCATCAGCCAAATCGCGCGAGGCTGCTTCAATTTCGAAACAAAATCATCAAGCGAAGTTCCGCCGGTCGCGCCCTCCCTGGCAAGCGATTCAACAGTGGCCGGCGCTCTGTCAAACACGACGCACTCATGCCCCGCTTTCATCAGCCGTCGCACCATGTTGGCGCCCATGCGCCCCAAACCGATCATTCCCAATTGCATCGCAGCGCTCCTCCTTCCGAAAAATAAAATTGCCGGCGGTTCCAAGCTCTAAGTGCAGCGCCGCCGCCTTTGGCGCGGCAGATCGAATGTCCCAATGTAATCGGCGGTCGCTGTTTTAATCAGACTCAGAAACTGCGAACGGTGAATTCTTAAAATTCGATGCCGCCCTTGGCCGGCGACCCATTTATTAGGCCACATTCTCCGCACGCGCATATTGTCAATCTCATCGTCGCGAAATCTGACCCTCGCGGGGAGTAGCACAAGGAAGTTACGGTTTCAACATAGCGCCATAAGCGCAACGCCAAACCATCTGCCAATCAAAGTAAACTAATGCCTTACAGCTTCCATCGAAGGCTGAGGGTGTGCGCCTAGCGGCTCGCCAACCATAGATGCGCGGCGCACAGGTTCGGACGCGAGGTTTGTTTTGGGCAGCCAGCTTGAGACCATCGACCCACCCGTAAGTTCGGCACCCGCCGCGCCACCCGCTGGTAGGTCTGCGAGCTCCGCAGGTCCCTGGATTTACCGGCCGTGGCTCGATCTGCTGGTAGGATGCGGCGCATGGTCAGCCCCGCTGCTGGCCGTAGCCCTGTGGATGAGGCCTACGCACGCGCACGGCTGGGCCGTGACATTTTACCTGCTCGCCATTATTTTCAATTACCCGCATTTCATGGCCACGATTTATCGCGCGTATCACACCCGAGCAGACTTCGAAAAATACAAATTCGTCACGCTGCACCTCACTCTGTTAATCGTGCTTACCGGCATCTTGATGCACGCCTCTCCTCGCCTGTTCCCGTGGGTTTTCACTCTGTACATTTGCTGGAGTCCCTGGCATTACTCCGGCCAAAATTACGGGTTGCTGATGATGTTTGCCCGCCGCAGCGGCGCGCAGATCACGGCCAATGAAAAGCGCTGGCTCCGCGGAGCGTTTGTCGCTTCGTACCTGATGTTGCTGGCGAGCTTTGAAACCAGCGGGTCTTCCGACCCATTGATTCTTTCGCTGGGGCTGCCCGCAAGATTTACGTTGCCGCTGCGGCTCGCTTTGGGCCTAGCGTTCCTGGTTTTCACTCTGCTCGGCTTCCAGCGCCTAGTTCGCTCGAGAGGCGCTCGTTCCTTGGCAGCCCCGCTCACCCTGGCATTCACCCAATTCTTGTGGTTCGTGCTTCCCACGCTGCTCGAATTGAATTCCGCCTCGCAGGTGCCGCAAACGCGATACAGCAGCGGAATTCTCGCGGTCCTCCATTCGACGCAGTATATATGGATCACAAGCTACTACCAGGGCCGCGAAGCGCGTGCCGCTCGAGAGCGCAATTGGCACATGGCTGGCTATTTCGCCACTCTCGTCGCGGGCGGCATCGCGCTGTTCATTCCCGGCCCGTGGCTGGTCAGCTATCTTTTCCACTACGATTTCACCACCAGCTTCCTGATTTTTATGTCTCTCGTGAATATCCATCATTTTATTCTCGACGCTCAGATATGGAAGCTCCGTGATCCTCGGGTGGCGTCGCTACTCGTTGACCGCGGCGGTGCACCGTCATCGGCTGTTGCCGGCAGCACGCGTGCGTCTACAAAAAAACTGCAGGCCTCACCGAGGAGCGCATCCAATCTCAGCGCTCGTTTATTGTCCGCTCCAGCATTCCGAATATCTTTAGCCGCGGTGCTGTTTCTCTGGGGCGGCTTCGATCAGCTTCATTTTTCGCTCGGCACAGACGAGGAAAGCCTGCCAGCCCTGCTTCGCGCCGCACAAATGAATCCCTACGACAGCGCGGTAGAGGCGCGCATCGCCAGAGCAGAATCAAATATGGGCAGGCACGATGAAGCTGTAGCAGCGCTCACGCGCGCCGTCGCGATCAATCCCAGCAGCATCACCCTGCAGCAGGCCCGTGCGCGCGCCTTAATCGAAGCCGGCCGCTACCAGGATGCCTATTCGCACTACCAGAAAATGCTAGAACGGTTTCCGCGCGACACAGACGCGCTGCTGAATTACGGATTGCTTGCCGCGCAATTGGGACATCCGGAGGAAGCCATGGATGCCTGGGAAAAGTCGATCGACGTCAATCCGAATCAGCCTAATGCACACCTTTACCTCGCCGAAGCGTTCGACCAGCGTGGCGAATTTGCGGCCGCCGCCCGTCACTGGAATTCGTTCCTACAGCTGGTCTCGGCGCCATCCTCCGGCGCATCGCGCGACGCCGCTACCCCAGCGCAGCAAGTGATCACGGCCAAGATTCAGCTGGCGGACGATCAGGCGCGCACCCATCAAGAATCCGCAGCGCTCGCGAATTACGATTCCGCGAACGCCAGCGCCCAGCAAATCGGGGATCGGAGACTGGAAAGCCTCGACCTTGCTCACTGGGCAGATTTGCAAGATAAAATGGGCAACACTGCTGCTGCGGCACAGTCGTATCAGCGCGGCCTGGCGCTGGATGCAAACAATGGTGACCCGCACAGTGAAGCCTTCGACTGGTTCAACTACGGACAATTTCTGCGGCGCCATGGCCAACCGGATAAAATCGTGTACGCCTGTTTCCTTCACGCCGAAGATTTGCTCAACGGCGCCAGCACCGGCGCAGATCTTGAAACCATCGAAGCGGCCCGCCGTGAAATGGCAGCTAAAATGGGCGCGAAAGCCGCGACCGCGCAAAAGGATTTGCCGACCCTACTGCAGCAGGCCAGGAACGTTGCGCCAAGCTAGTCTCCAATAACGTCGCTGCCGCACGCCGCACCCGTGTAAGATTCAGTAGCGAACTATGAACACTCCACTCGAACGCCAGGACACTCGTCTGATGCGCGAAATGTTCAGCGACATCGCGCCGAAATACGATTTCATCTCGCGCGTCATTTCCTATGGGATGGACGGCCGCTGGAAGCGTCTTGCGGTGACCCGCGCTGACTTGCAGGAAGGCGCTATGGTCCTGGATTTAGCTTCGGGCACTGGTGATTTTTCGCGGCTGGTGCGGCAGAGATTCGCCTGGCATTCGTTCCGTCGCTGTTGATATCACGGAAAATATGCTGCGGCTGGCGCGTGCAAGCGGTTTGCGGGAAGCTGCGTGTGCCGACGCTACGAACTTGCCTTTTGCCGATGCCTGCTTCGACTGTGTGTTTATCGGTTATGGCTTGCGGAATTTTCCGAATCTCGGCACCGCTCTCCGGGAAATTGAGCGCGTCACCAAGCGCGGTGGCTTGATCGTCAGTCTCGATTTCTTTCGTCCCGGCAATCCGGTTTTTCGCCGCCTCTATCTAGCGTATCTCTACGCGCAAGGCGCCTTCTGGGGAATTTTGCTGCACGGCCGGCCGCGCACCTACACTTATATTGCGGACTCCATACGCAGCTTCGTTTCCGTGAAGGATTTTTCTTCGTTACTGCAACAAGAAGGCTACGAACGGGTGATTGCCCGCGAATTTATTTTTGGCGGCATCGGCATGCACTTGGCCGTAAAACGATAGCTCTTCGCAAAAGTAAGAAGATTGGTCATTTCGAAACCGCACTTTCTGCGGATGTTTTGAGGGATCTGCTGTGTGAAATTGTCAACACCATTGCGCCGCGACGATTCTGGCCCCGGGCACCAGGCCAGCCATCCCATGTATTCGCAATCAATCAAGTCTCCAGGCGAAATCGCGTCGCCGCCAAATTGTAAAGCCGCCGCCACACCAGCCGGTTGATCGTCACCACCATCGCCGCCATCAAAATCGTCGCCGCCAGCAGCACCCGAAAATTCCCCGTGTCCGTCGCGCCGCTGATCACCGCCCCCAACCCCGTCGTCAGATAGGTGTGCCCTTGGAACCTGAAATATTCGGCGACGATGCTCGCGTTCCACGCTCCGCCGGATGCCGTCACAAATCCCGTGATCAAAAAGGGAAAGATTCCCGGCAGCAAAAGTTCCCGCCAGCGCTCCAGTCCTGCCAAAGCGAAAAACGGAGCACACTTCCTTCAAATCCGTCGGAATGGCGATGGCGCCCGCAATCACGTTGAACAGGATGTACCACTGCGTTCCCAGCAGCAGCAACACGATCGAACCGATGCCCAGTCCGCCGCCCGCGCGAATCAGCACCAGCAAAATAATCGGAAAAAGCGCCGTCGCCGGCACCGACGCCGCCACTTGGGCGATCGGCTGCGCGATGGCCGAAAGCTTCGGCTTCAGTCCGATCAATACTCCCACCGGAATGGTCCACAGCCCGGCGAGGAACAAAGTGAATGCGACGCGCAGGAAACGTCGCTCCCGCCCCCAGAAAAATGCTTTGCAGTTCTTCAGCGCGTCAGGTGAACGAGCAGCAGCACCATCTTGCACGAATGCATACACCAGACTCCGCAAGCAGCGCAGGCAAGAAACAGGCGCATGAGCGACGCGCGAGCTTTGCGGGATACCGCGCCAGTGCCGAAGGCCGTCGCATGCTTCCGCGCGAAATACAGGCTCAAAGCTTCACCCGCGGGGCGAATCGTAAACCGCGCAATAAACGGCACAACACTCGAGCTGCGCAGCAGATCGAGAACCGGCGAGTGCGGCGCATCGGTGGATTCCACTTGCTCGAATTTGAATTTCTCCGCCCACGCGATCATCGGCCGCCAGATCAGCTGGTCAATCACGACGATGATTCCGATCATCACTCCCAATGCCCCACCAGATCGCGCGCGTGTTTCCGGCGTTCGCCGCGGTCTGCAGATACGAGCCCAGGCCGGGCAGGCGCAAATCGCGATCTCCCAGCGTGAACATTTCGCAAGCCATCAGAAAAAACCAGCCGCCCGCCACAGACATCATCGAATTCCACACCAGCCCGATGACCGAATAAGGCAGCTCCATCTGCGTGAATCGCTGCCACCAGCTCCAGCGATAAATTTCGGCCACTTCGCGCATTTCGCGCGGAATGCTCTTCAGCGACGAATAGAAGCTGAACGTCATGTTCCACACTTGCCCGGTGAAAATCAGCAGGATGGATCCCAACTCCACGCCCAGTTGCCGAGTCGGAAAAAGCGCCACCATCGCCACCATCACGCCGGGAAGAAAACTGAGCACCGGAATGGATTGCAGCGTATCGAGCAGCGGCACCATGAACTTTTCCGCCCGGGCGTTGTACGCCGCGATGTATCCGTACACCAGCGTGAAACCCAGACTCACGACGTAGGCGGCCGCAATGCGCAGCACCGAAAACATCGCGTATCTTCGGCAGCGCGCTCGGCTCCAGATGGATTTCCGTCGGCGCGCCGACCGGCGTCATCCAGTAATGCGTCATGGAAAGCACTGCGTAGAAAAGCGCCAGCGCCGCAAAAAGGATCGGCAAGTCGCGCAAGAGCGAAGGCACGTTTGCGGGAATGGTTCCCCAGACCAGCACGCCGGACGAAGTTTTCTGGAGTCGTGGCGCCATTAGTGCAAGGACGCGCTTTCCGTGGAAGTTTCGCCGTGATGATCCGGCGCATGAAGGTGCACGCTATCGTCCTCGGGATCGTAGGTGAAAAGTTCGGCGTAGCGGCCCCAGTTCGAGCGCGGTGTCAATCTGCTGCTCGACTTCCATTTGCGCGAAACGTTCGTCGAGCAAGTCGCGGAAAAATTCCAGCGGCATGGTGTGATCGGATTTCTTCTGCAGCGCGGTGTACATCTGCTGCAGCAGGGAAGCATTCTCGAGCACCGCTTCGCGGAACAATAGCTTTGCGCGTCGGAATATCGGCTTCCGCGAAGGCGCGGCCCTTCGGCGTGATGCGCACGTCGCCTTCGTGCGGCGGTGGCGAAACCGAGCAGCGTCGCGGCATCCAGAATCGGCAGCAGGTCGTCCACTTCCAGCAGCAATTCTTCGGCGACGTGATACAGGTCTTCTTCGCCGCCGCGATCGTTCAGCAGTTCCAGCAAGCCCCGCCACGCCGCCCGGGCGCGAGTGCGGCAGCATTTGCGCAGGCGCGCGTTCCTTGTGCTCGGGCTTCGATGGCGGCGCAAGCTCCAGCTCGCGGCTGCGTCATCACTTTGTAGATGTAGTCCACGTAAAGAACAAACGCCGCCGACTTGCGGTCGCGCGGATGCTGCAGCGGCACGCGAAAATCCGCGCGAATTCTCGCCGGATTGCGTCCGAGCACGATGATGCGATCCGCCAGCAGCACCGCTTCCTCGATGTTGTGCGTGACGATGAAAATGCTGCTGCGTGGGAATTTTCTTGGCCAGCCACAGCTCCAGCAGCTCGCCGCGCAGGTTTTCCGCGGTCAGCACGTCCAGCGCGGAAAATGGCTCGTCCATGAAAAGAATTTCCGGTTCCACGGCCAGCGCGCGCGCGAATCCCACGCGCTGCTTCATCCCGCCGGACAGTTCCTTCGGATACGCGGATTCGAAACCGTGCAGCCCGACGGAAGCGAGCGCCTCGCAGCGCCCGGCGGTGACGTTCGAAATGACTGATGCCGCGCGCGAGCAGCGGCGCTTCCACGTTTTCCAGCACCGTGAGCCACGGGAAAGAGCGCGAAACTTTGAAACACGATCGCTACATTCGGGCTCGATTCGCTCATGGGCTTGCCGTGCCACAGAACTTCGCCCGCCGAAGGCGCCGCGAGCCCGGAAAGAATTCGCAGCAGCGTCGATTTTCCGGAACCGGATGGCCCCAGTAAGCGCGATGATTACGTTCGGTTCGACCGAGAAATCCACCGGGGCGATTACCTGAATCTGACGTCCGTCAGGCTGCTGATAACTTTTTTCAATTTGCTTGGCCTGAATGATCGGTTCGGTATCAACGGCCGCCGGCGCCAATTCCGTCGTCACCACGCCGGTCGCCGACTCTGCCACCGCACAGTAGGGCGCACCCGACCCTGCAGCCGCCAGCTCGTCCATCAAGCACTGCCAGGCCTCTTCCGGCAGCGCGTCGAGAAAGTGATTGCGTTCGCCCGCTCATCGCATCGATCATGGCGCGCATTTCTTCGGCGGGCAGCGAATGTAGCAGCACGTAGGCGTGGTAGTACGGCAGGTGAACGATCAGCGAGGCCGCTAGGTCGATCGGCATCTCGTGGAACAAAGCACGCTGCTCGTCGTACGGCGCGCTCAGAAAAAAATCGGCTGGCCGAAGGGTCGAGCTTCTGCAATTGCTCGACGACGGTCCCCACTGCCGTCGCGCCAGCAGATTTCGCAGCTTTTGTGTTTCTTGACTATTCATCTGCGCACGCAAGAGCCTACTACGTTTTCGTCACGGCTGCGAAGGCCGGCCCGCCGGAGTAATGCCGGAAGGTTACGGAGTTGTTACACGGGGCTTCGTCGCCCTCGGTGCGGCTTTTACAGCGAGACTTTTCTACTGGCAATCGGCGGATTGGCAATTACGCGTTTCTCCGGCTATGATGTGCGCCGTTCGGGGGCGGATCAGAACGCGCATGGAACTATCGTTACAGGATCAATGGAAGAAAGAAACCGGCGAAGCCGCTGCCAAGCTGGTCGAACCGGCATGGTCGTCGGCCTTGGCACCGGATCGACGGCAACATTCGCCGTGACGGCTCTCGGACGCAGGGTCGCGAAGAGGGTTTGCGCATCGTCGGAATTCCAACTTCGGAGCGCACGGCTGAACTGGCGCGCGCCGTGAAAATTCCGCTCACTACGTTCGCGGACCACACGCAGATTGACTTGACCATCGACGGCGCCGACGAAGTTCTCCCCGGGCCTCTGTACCTGATCAAAGGGCACGGCGGGGCGCTGCTGAGGGAAAAGATTGTGGCTGCGGCGAGCAAACGAATGATCGTGGTGGCCGACGATACGAAGCTGGTGAAGCGTCTCGGAGAATTGGTCTCCGTTCCGGTCGAAGTAGTGCCTTTTGGATGGCAAGTGACCGCACGAAGACTGGCCGAGCTCGGCGGAAATCCCACGATGCGACTCGACGCGGCGCACGAGCCTTATGTCACCGACGGAGGCCATTACATTCTGAACTGTGCGTTCGGGCCGATGAAAGATCCCAAGGAAATCGCGCATCATCTCGACCACGTAGTGGGACTCGTCGAGCATGGATTATTTCTGAAGTTCGCTTCGGAGGCGCTAATGGCCGGGCGCAACGGAGTGAGGGTCTTGAAAAAGGAAGTGGCTGCCCCGTGATAGTGCTGGCTTAGTTCTTGGAAACGCAGCCTTGCGGATAGACGGCGTCGAGCGCGCCCCAAAGCGCTTTAAGGCTTCGTTCGGCGGCGCAAAGCACGCTTACCGTATCCACATTCTTCTGATCGTGAGCCATTCGCGCCAGGCAGCGCGGTGTCGTACGTCCGCTTCTTCGTGGACTGCAAAATAAGCCAGTGCACGCGGCTCGGTGATGTCATAAAAGCGGCGCAGACCGTCAATCTTTTGACTGGCGATTTCTGGAACTTGCGCCTCGTAAACGTAGAAAGCGGCGACGGCCTGGGTCATCGATCCCTGCGCGGCTACTTCATCAAACGTGTCCAGCAGCGCGGCAATGCCCGGCACGGGCTGCGTGGCTTCCAGCGATTCGTCGGTTACGCCGAGCGTCCCCTGCGAACTGCCGCCAAAGCTGCGGGTGCGGCGCCGACGCGTCCAGCTCTTCGTCGAGATTTTCTTGCACGATGGATTTCAGGTTGCCGTCGCCATTGGTGCGGCCGGCGAAGTGCTTCAGGTTTTCCGGGAACGCTCGGACGTGTTGGTAGTACTGCTCGGCGTACAAGTCCCAGCTGCTGCTTCGAAAGCTTCCCTTCCGTCCACGCCTGGTAAAACGGGTGCTTGAGCAGATGGTGCTTCTCAACCAGTGCATCAAGCGATTCGAGCAGGGTCTTAGGACCGCTAGGCTTTTTTGGACATTCCATGTTCCTGAATGTTTCGGCGTGTAATAGCGAGGCAAAACCACGGCATACTAGCGGAATTCGCCGTGAAAATCCAGTTCTGTGCATCCGCCGACTCCAATGCGTTAACCCGGGCTGGGAATCCCGAGATCTGGGACAGATTTTGCGGGAGAGCCCTACTGTGCTTCCCGATGACGCGGTACGCTAAAGCTAAGCCCTTGAGGTGATTCCGATAAACAGAGTGGCGCCCGCCTTCGCATAACAACTCTCAGCCATGGTCCAGGAGCTGACCCAACCAGGTCGCGCCGCTTCCTCTTCGAAAGCGATGCGCACGGCGATCAACTCACGCTTCGCTTCTTGGGAGCGTCCCTTGAGCGCGATTGATCGGTTGGATTGCAAAATCAGCTGGATCGCTTCTTTCGAATTTCGCCTCAGCCAGGGTAGCGTGCGCCCCTTTTTCTCGATGATGGCAGTGAACTCGCAATCCATAGTCTTGATTGGAATCATGATAGCAATTCTTCCGTGTGCGGTGTTTCATGATCGGCTCTTGGTCCTCCCTCTCGGCCGCTCAATGTCGAGCTGAATTGCGTCGTCGCCTATCTCCTCTCGAGTTGGCGACAGCAACTCCGGAACACCGGTCAGCATCCCCTCACCGCGACTGTAGGCCAGATCGAACTGAAGTATTTCGAGCAAATTCTCGGTAAATTCTTCACCCCAAGCGTGCTCGACGTCGAGCGCGACTGCATATGCAGTGTATTTCTCGAGAGTCTGCGGCGTCAGTCCCGGTTCATTCTCGCGGTTTAATCGGTCTGCATCGGCGCGAGCCAAAAATTCGCGAAATCCATCCAGCTTCGCAAGTGCTGCGCGCCCAGTGCTCGTGGGCGCTTCCAGAAGAGTCCTGAACACAATAATTGACGCGGAAAGGCCAGTCAGCAGAACGGCCAATCTTATGGAAGTAAGCGCCGCGAGAAAGCCAAACGCTAATAGCGACGACGCGGTGAAAATGATCGGCGGAATATCGGCCGCGTCAAGTCCGCGCCGGGGCCGGCCATCTCGCCGAAAAATCGAAGCAAGTTTCGAAACAGTGGGCGGCCACGATCGAACCGCGGCCGCGAAGCTCGAGACGCCAAGCGCAATAAAGAAGCCCAGGAACAATACCGAACCAAGCGATGCCATTTCACTGAAGATCCGGACAGAATGAAATAGATACGCGACCGCGGCTACGGCATAGACGATTCCGCTGAACCAGACGAAGGAGTGCGCGGACATTAACTCGGGTTCGGCAATCCCCTCCATGCTTTTGATGAATTTCTTGTACGTTTGCGCCAGCCGAGAACATTCGCGCGAATTGAACTTGTAAGTATGAATGCCGGCTGGATAAAAGAGCGTCGCGAGAATCGTCGATTCCTCCGGGGGCAAGGAGCAGTCGGCCTGGCGCAGTCTTTCCAGAGTGAACCAGTCCTTAATTTGCTGAATTCGCAGGTAGCCTTTTGACGCGAGAGATACCAGCGCAGCGGCAAAAGCCGTCTCGCAGTCTCCATTTCCATGCAGGTAACCAGCCAGCGCCGGTGAAATTCCGTCGGGCGGATCGTATCGCGTAACCGTCGGGGTTCTTGGTCTCCAGCGCAGAAGAATTACCGTAGCGGCATAGAAGATCGCCAGCATGGCGATGCCTATCCAATCGATTGGATACAGGTGATCGACAGAGGCAGAGGGGGTCTGCATGGAAAGCTTGCTTCATTGTCCCATTTACTTTACCGCCGCGCACGATGGTCCAAATGGGGTTGTTCTTAACTTAAATGGGGCGCAACATCCCTCAACTCGATGTGCTCTTGGCTGACAACTAGCGCAGGGGGCTTATAGAGGGATGTTGCCGTGTTTTTTGCGAGGGTTGGTGTCGCGCTTATTTTCCAGCGAGCGCAGCGCGGTGATCAGTTTGGCACGGGTTTGGGCCGGCTCGATTACGGCATCGATGTAACCCTTTTCGGCGGCCACATAAGGATTAGCGAAACGCTCGCGGAAATCCTCGATTTTCTCGCGGCGAATGTTTTCGCGCTCGGCTTCAGGCGCGCGATCGATGTCGCGTTTGTAGACGATGTTCACGGCGCCCTCCGGACCCATCACCGCAATCTCCGCGGTGGGCCAGGCGAAATTCATGTCCGTGCGGATGTGTTTGGACGCCATCACGCAATAGGCGCCCCCATAAGCCTTGCGCGTGATCACTGTGATTTTAGGCACGGTGGCTTCGGCGAATGCGTAAAGCAGCTTCGCACCGTGCTTGATGATCCCAGCAAATTCCTGCTGCGTACCGGGCAGGAACCCCGGCACATCTTCGAATGTGATCAGCGGAATATTAAACGCGTCGCAGAACCGCACGAAGCGGGCACCTTTCACTGAGGCATTGATATCCAGTACGCCCGCGAGAAAGGCGGGCTGATTAGCCACGATACCGACCGAGCGGCCATCGAGCCGCGCGAAACCCACCACGATATTCTTTCGCGTAGTGCTCATGAACTTCAAAAAATTCTGAGTCATCGGCAAGAGCGTGTATCACATCCTTGATGTCATAAGGCTGTTGCGGATTCTCGGGGACGAGCGCATTTAGCGCAGGTGTCGCGCGGTCCCACGAATCGTTCGATGTTTTGCGCGGAGGATCGTCCAGATTGTTCGAGGGAAGATAACTGAAAAGTTCGCGGATCATTGCCAGGCATTCCGCATCGTCGCGCGAAACGAAATGCGCAACGCCGCTGGTGACGTTGTGGGTCATCGCGCCGCCGAGCTCCTGCTTAGTGACTTCCTCGTGGGTGACCGTTTTGATCACCTCCGGGCCGGTGACGAACATATAAGACGTGTCGCGCGTCATAAAAATAAAATCGGTTATCGCCGGAGAATAAACCGCGCCGCCCGCGCAGGGTCCCATGACCGCGCTGATCTGGGGAATGACGCCGCTAGCCAAAGTATTGCGCAAAAAGATTTCGGCGTAGCCCGCAAGCGATTTCACTCCTTCCTGGATTCGCGCGCCGCCGGAATCGTTCAGTCCAATTACGGGTGCGCCGGCGCGCATCGCAAGATCCATGATTTTTGTGATTTTCGCGGCGTTGGCTTCCGAGAGCGAGCCGCCAAACACGGTGAAATCCTGCGCGAAGACGTACACCAGCCGTCCGCTGATGCGGCCGTAACCGGTGATGAATCCATCTCCGGGCGGCCGCTGCGTTTCCATGCCGAAATCATGCGACTGATGGCGAACGAATTTATCGAGCTCTTCGAAAGAACCTTCATCGAGCAGCAGATCGATGCGTTCCCGAGCGCTGAGCTTGCCTTGCTGGTGTCCACGCTCGCGGCGCTCCGCTCCGCCGCCAGCTTCGGCTTCGCGATCAAGCTTGCGCAGTTCTTCCAGGCGATGGTGGTGTTTACGATGGGTGGTCATCGTGGACCGACGGTGGCGGCGCACTCGGAAATCGCAGCGATGCAAAGAAATTGCGGCTGAAGGAAGCCTCTAAAAATCGTGCGCTTGCGGTTGATCATCCAGACAAACTATAGCGAAAGATCACAGTTAATCAAAGGCTGCGCTAGCAGGAAGAATGAACTTGCGCCGCTCAAGCCACTTCGGTTTCTGAATGACGCGGCGCGGAACCCAGCTCAGCTGGCTCTTCCGTTTGATGGATCGGCAAGCTTCGATTCTTGGGCGTGGTGGTGATGGTAATCACGCTAATTAAAATCAGCAGCGCCCCAAGCAACATGCGCGGGCCAATCGGCTCTTTGCCAACCAAGTATCCCAGTGCGACAGCGACCACGGGGTTGACGTAGGCGTACGTTCCAACTTTCGTCGGCGATTCGTAATGCAACAGCCAAATGTAAGCGGTAAATCCAGCGATCGACCCGGCAACGATCAGATATGCCAGTGAAAACCACGCAGTTCGCGAAACAGCTTGCACCTGAAATCCAGAAAATTCACCGGTGATTCCCGCGAGAACGAACAGCTGAAGCCCTCCCAAGAGCATTTGGGTTGCAGCGCTCATCGGTTTCGATGCCGGAAGCGGGAGGCGGCGCGTGAGAATCGTAGCCACCGACCAAGTGAACGAAGCGAGCAGCAGTGCAAGGGCACCGGCGCGATTGACGGGAGCTTCGGCTAATGAAAATGAGTGATTCATCAGGACGGCGACGCCACAAAGCCCGACGATCAGGGCCGCGCTCAGCCGTAACGTCAGGCGCTGCGTGTGCAAGAAGATTATTTCCAGCAGCGTGATAAACACCGGTATGGTCGCCAGCACCACCGCGGCAATTCCGGAGGGCACACGCTGCTCGGGCCCAGAACAAGGAGCCGTAATCGAGCAAGAAGATTAATGCGCCGAGAAACGTTGCCGCCAGCCACTCGCCGAGCCGCGGAGTTGGCGTGCCACCTATCCGCAGCCAGGCGTACATGATAATTCCCGCGATTGTGAAGCGCAGCCCGGCCATCAGGAATGGCGGGCATTTCGCGAACGCCGACTCGAATCGCCAGAAACGTGGAACCCCAAACGAAGTAAATGACGGCGAAGGCGAGAAGTATTTTCCACGAAGGTGGACGCGGGGTCGCCAACTCCGAAGTCTCCTGGTGACAAAGTGAAGCGCCTGCTGCTCGGTTCAAGATTACACGGCTTCGATTCAAGATGTGACACGTTTAATTGCCAAGTCACAACGGCCAAATTGGCTACAGTCCTCGTTCATCACGCTGATCATGCCTCGCCTTCATAAAAAATCGCGCTAGAATGCGTCTGCTGAAACCGGCGCGGGGCCGATCTGTAAGGGCAAAGACGACACCGCGGCGCCCATACATTGGAGGATCAAAGATGGCTGCGGTTGATCCGGATCCTTCAGCTGCCGCAACGGACTCGGCTAATTCTTTCAGCCGGGTCGCCGGCGTACTTTTCAGTCCGAAGCCAACCTTCGAATCAATCGCCCGGCGGCCTAGCTGGATCGTTCCGGTTGCTCTCGGATGTCTGTTTTTTATTGCCATTGTGCTGATCTTCACTCACCGCGGCGGGCGGCCAAGTTTTTTTGAAAAGCAGGCTGCCAGCAGTTCGCGCATGCAACGGCTATCGACGGAGCAGCGCCAAGGCATAATCGATAAGCAGATACAGTTTGCCCCTGCCTTCGGCTGCTTCGAGGGTGTTGTGGTGCCGTTCCTGAGCGCCTTGATCGTGGCTGCGTTGCTGCTGGTTGTTTTTAACCTCAGCGGCGCCGCCAAGGTCAATTTCAAAACATCGTTGGGAATTGTGGCCTATGCCTGGGTACCGTGGCTGGTTCACGGGACATTGACCATTCTGATTTTGTTTCTTAAGGAGCCGGCGACGGTGGATTTGCAAAACCCGGTGGCTTCGAACCCCGGCGCTGTGTTGCCCGATGACACATCGAAATGGCTGGTTGCTCTTCTTTCTTCTGTCGATATTTTCGCAATCTGGACGATGATCCTGCTGGCGATAGGGTTCAGTGCTGCATATCCGAAGAAACTTTCCTTTGGCAAAGCATTCGCACTCGTGGCCATCTCATGGATTTTCTTCGTCGCTATCAAGGTTGGAATTGTGGCTGCGTTCTCCTGATACACTCGCCCGAATGCTTTTAAATCACGAAGCTTTTAGGTTTGAAGTCCTCGCGACCGACCCCACTGGCGCACGCCTGGGGCGGCTTAGCACGCCGCACGGCGTCATCGACACGCCGGCCTTCATGCCCGTAGGCACTGCCGCGACGGTAAAAGGCCAAACGCAGCAAGACCTTGCAGATCTCGGCGTCCAAATTCTTCTTTCGAATACCTATCACCTTTATCTTCGTCCCGGCCACGAACTCATCCGTCAAATGGGCGGCTTGCACAAATTCATGTCCTGGCCGCGCGCGATTCTCACCGATTCTGGCGGATTCCAAGTATTCAGCCTCAGCGAACTTCGCAAAGTCTCGGATGAAGGGGTGACTTTTCGTTCGCACCTCGATGGCTCGGAACATTTTCTCTCGCCGGAGAAAGCGCTGGAGATCGAGATCGCGCTAGGCGCGGACATCATCATGGTGCTCGATGAATGTATCGAAGCTCCTGCCGACCGAATCACGCGCACGCGAAGCCGCCGCGCGCACGCTCGATTGGGCTCGCCGCTCGCGCGATTATTTCGCGAAATACGGCGATCCCGCGCGCCAGATGCTTTTCGGCATCGTGCAAGGCGGTACGCACGCCGATTGCGCCGCGAGAACGCGGACGCACTTGTCGCGCTCGAATTTTCCCGGCTACGCGATCGGCGGCCTGGCCGTCGGCGAACCGCACTCGACTACTTGCGAAATGACGCAAGCCGCCGCTTCGCGCCTTCCCGCCGATCGTCCGCGCTATCTGATGGGCGTCGGCAAACCGGAACAAATTCCCGATTACGTCGCGCTCGGCATAGACATGATGGATTGCGTCTTGCCCACTCGCAGCGCCCGCCACGGCTGTCTGTATACTTCGCAGGGCCGTCTGCTCATCAAGAATGCACAATATGCGAACGACTCGCGGCCAATCGACGAATCCTGCGGATGTGCGGCGTGCCGCCGCTATTCGCGCGCCTATTTACGGCACTTATATGCTTCCGGAGAATTCCTCGCAACGATCCTGAACACTCACCACAACATTTACTTTTACCTTGACATAATGCGCAAAATTCGCGAGGCTATCCGTTTTGGGAAGCTCGAAAAGTTCCGCTCTGACCTTCAGGCTCGTCTGAAATAAGACAAACCCGAGCAGTTGTTGGGCGCGGTTGCGGGCGGAGCAGCATCTTTGGCGAACGAGCTTGCGGCTTGCCGACCCCGGCAAGTTTTTCCGTCCTGGCGGGTTTCACCCTTCCAAGCCTTGGCGGGCGAGGGAGCAGAGGCGCAACGATCGTGACAATTTGCTGTTTGATTTCGGCGAACCTGGGCCTCCTGCTGCAAGGTCAGCAGCCCGGCGGTTTCGCGCTGTTTCTGCCGCTGATTCTGATCATGGTAATTTTTTATTTCCTGATGATTCTGCCCGCACAGCGCCGCCAGAAGAAAGTCACGGAGATGCTGAAGGCCTTGAAAAACGGCGATAAAGTGATCACCAACGGCGGAATTTATGGGACCATCGTCGGCCTCGAAGACGACACGGTTCAGTTGCGTATTGCCGAGCAGGTGAAGATGAAAGTTTCGCGCAGCGCCATCGCCGGAATGCAGGCCGAACCACCGAAGGAGAGTTAGCTAGCTCGCATGAATCCCCAGCTCAGATGGAAGTTCATCCTCATCGCGATCGTCATCGTTATTTGCATTCTCGGCCTAATCGGATTTCCGACGTCTTTCGCGCAGGCCAAGCAGAATCTCGCGGACCGCATCAAGTTAGGTCTGGATTTGAAGGGCGGCAGCCACCTGGTTCTCCAGGTGCAGGTGGACGAAGCGATTGGCCAACGCACCGATCAGGCCATTGACCAGCTCACCCGGCAAGTTCACGAGAAAAATATAATTGTTGGCGATATCCGCCGCGTTGACGACACCCACATTGAAGTTGATAATGTTGATCCAGCGACGTCCGGCACGTTCCGCGATCTGATCGCCAATCAATTTCCCGACTGGACCATGTCGCCGGCGGCGGGAGTTGCAAACGGTTACCTGCTGGCGATCAAGCCGTCCGTCGTCGCGGAATTGCGCCGCGACACCATGGATCAGGCGCTGGAAACGATTACGCGCCGCATCAACGCGCTGGGACTTACTGAGCCGACGATCGCGTTCACCGGCCGTGCAGACAACGAAATTCTGGTGCAACTTCCCGGCGAAGGTGATCCCACTCGCGCGAAAGCGGTCATTCAGGCTGGTGGCCAGTTAACCCTCAATCGAGTGGCCGACGATCAAGTGTATCCATCGGAAGCCGCGGCGCTAGCCGCGAAGGGCGGCGTCCTTCCGCAAGGCACAATCATCGTTTCGGGCAAAGCTGAATCGCAAGCCGGACAAGCCGCTCAGCAGGGCTTTTACATCCTCGACCGTGCGCCCATCGTGACCGGGCAGGACCTGCGCGGAGCCAATCCCGCTCCCAGCACCAATTATCCTGGACGGTATGACGTGCACTTCCAGCTTTCCAGCGCAGCGGCCTCGCGTTTCGGCCCATTCACCGAAGCGAACATCGGCCATCGCATGGCCATCGTCCTCGACCATCAAGTGTATTCCGCTCCGACGATTCAGGGCCGCATCGACGATAACGGCGAGATCACCGGGGATTTCACCCAGGAATCTGCGCAGGACCTCGCGTTGGTATTGCGAGCAGGTGCGTTGCCCGCCTCCATCAAATATCTCGAAGAACGTACTGTCGGTCCGTCGTTGGGCGCCGATTCCATCCGCGAAGGCGTGCGCGCCTCAATTGGCAGCATTGTAGTGGTTATGATTTTTCTGGTGTTCTACTACCGCCTCAGTGGCGTCAATGCGGTTGTAGCCTTGTTTCTGAATTTGATTATTCTCGTTGCATTTATGGCCTATGCTGGCGCGGTGCTCACGCTCCCCGGGATTGCGGGAGTCATTTTGACGATCGGCATGGGCGTCGATTCGAACGTGCTGGTGTTTGAGCGCATTCGCGAAGAACTGCGCAACGGCAAAGCTCCGGCCGCGGCCGTCGATATGGGCTTCGAGCGCGCCTTCCTGACGATCATCGACACGCACGTAACTACAATCGTGTCGGCTGTTTTCCTGTTTCTGTTCGGCACCGGGCCGGTGCGCGGCTTCGCCGTGACCCTGGTAATAGGCTTACTGGCCAATGTTTTCACCTCGATTTATGTCTCGCGCGCGATTTTCGATTGGCATCTCTCGCGCATGGGCCGCCAGGCGCAACTCAGTATTTAGGTGTAGAACCAGGGAACAAATGCGGGCACCGTGGTGTCAGATAAAGGTGGATAGGTATCTGAATGGAATTTTTTAAGAACGTCAATGTCGATTGGATGGGAAAGGCGAAATATTTCGCGGCCTTGTCCCTGATCCTGCTGGTTGTGGGTTGGGCCTCGATCTTAAAGAACCATGGCCTGCGCTACGGAATTGATTTCCGCGGCGGGACGTTGGTTTATGTGCGATTCGCCGGCCCGGCACCGCTTGACCGAATTCGCAAGGGGCTGGCCTCGGCGGGCCTGGCCGACAGCACCATTCAGACGATCAGCGATACGGTTTTGAATAATGGCGGCCAGAACGATGTGGTCATTGGTCTCGAACGAGGTGGTCAGGACGAAGACTCACTTGATTCCGGCAAGCAGGCGATCCTGGACGTGCTGCACAAGAGTTTCGGTACCGCCGATGCCTCCGGCAAAGTCGATTTCAATTCGGCCACCAAAGAAGCCGTCGCTACTTATCTGACTCAGAAGGATCCGTTGTCACTCGGCACCAATGCCGGAGACCGTTATAACCAGCTCGCGCAGCGCTTACTCGATGCGCGCGATCGCGACCATGGCGGCATCGTAACCAACTTCGACCAGCTGAAAAATGTCGATGGCGTGACTCTCCCAGTGATCGCGGCGCTAACCAGCGGTTTTGCTCTCGGTGATTTCACCATTCGCAATGTCGAAGTCGTCGGTCCGAAAGTCGGCGCGCAACTGCGGCGCCAGGCGATTCTGGCAACTCTGTATGCCTTGGCGGGAATGCTGGTTTATATCGCGATTCGATTTGAGTGGGTATATGGCGCTGCGGCCGTAATCGCCGTCTTTCATGACGTGCTTATCACTCTCGGTTTTTTCTCGCTCTTCCATTTTGAAATCTCCTTGACGGTCATTGCCGCGCTCCTCACGCTGGTCGGTTATTCGATGAACGACACCATCGTAATCTTCGATCGCGTTCGCGAAGACCTTCGCATCATGCGCAGGGAACCATTTCCAAACGTGGTCAATAAGGCTATTAACCAAACCCTTTCTCGTACCATTCTTACCAGCGGACTGACTTTCCTGACGGTTCTGGTACTCTTCCTGATGGGTGGGGAAGTTCTTCGTGCGTTCTCTTTTGCTATGGTGGTGGGAGTTGTGGTAGGAACATACTCCAGTTTCGGTATTGCAGCGCCCATCGTGGTGCTTTGGAATAAATATCGCGGTCAGGGAACTGCCGTTCGCGCCGGATCCGCAGCCGATAAGCGCGTGGTGGCAGCGGCGAGGAGGTAGCTACCATGTTTGATGATCTTGTTGTTTCCAGCCCTCACGTAAAGAAGACCAACAAGCCTTGGACCGTGGTGCTTTCCGCGATCATTCAGGCCGGTCTGCTGGGCATCTTGATTTTGATTCCGCTCATCTACACGGAAGCTTTGCCTAAAGCGATGCTGACGACCTTCCTGGTTCCCCCGCCCCCGCCGCCTCCTCCGCCTCCTCCGGCCGCGGCAGTGCAGCGGATCGTGAAGCCAGTGCAGCGTTTGCTGCACAACGGCCAGATGATGGCTCCGACCGTCATCCCCAAAAAAGTTCAGATGATTAAAGAAGAGGAACTGCCGCCGGACGTTGGCGCGGTTGGTGTCGTGGGCGGTGTGCCCGGTGGCGTTCCGGGCGGGCAAGCTGGCGGGGTGCTCGGCGGAATTATTGGCGGTGTGGGCTCGGCTCCCCCGCCCCCGCCAAAAGCGACTCCTTCACGCATTCGCGTCGGCGGTAACGTTGCTGCGGCAAAATTGGTTCGACAGGTAACTCCGGTTTATCCGGCCATCGCCAAGACCGCACACATTTCCGGCACTGTGATCTTGCACGCAATCATTTCCAAGGACGGCTCGATCGAGCAGCTGGAGTATGTCTCCGGCCCGCCATTGCTGATGAAGAACGCGATGGATGCGGTCCGTCAGTGGCGCTACAACCCCACCTTGCTCAACGGTGAGCCGGTGGAAGTGGACACCACAATTTCGGTTGTCTTTACTTTGGGTGGTTAAGCCGTAAATGGTTCAGGTCTCTTGCGGGGCCCGGGCTGATTCGAAATAAAATCCGACCGGCAGAATATCGCTGCCGTGATCGTCTAGCAGGAACGGAGGAGCAAACTAATGTTTTCGAATTTACTTCTAGCTGGCGTGGTGATGTTGCAGCAGCAAAGCGGCGAGGTCGGTTGGGATCTGGTCAGCATGTGGCACAACATGGGTGTGCCCGCGAAAGTGGTCGTCATCATTCTGTTTACGATGTCCGCGTGGTCGGTGGGCATCATGATCGACCGCGCCCTGATGTACAGTGCGGCGCGCAAGCAATCCCGCATTTTCGTTCAGCAGGTTGCGGGCGCTCTCAAGGACAACAAGCTCGACGAGGCGATCTCCATTGCCGAGCGCAACAAGAAGAGCCACATCGCCAAGGTCGTGGCCACCGGACTTTCCGAGTTCCAGGCGGCCTCGGCGCAGGTCGGCGATGAAGAAGTGATCGAGGCGGCCAAGCGCGGCCTCGAGCGCTCCGTCGCGATCGTTCACGCCGAAATGAAGCGTGGCCTTTCGGGTCTTGCAACCATCGGATCGACGGCGCCTTTCGTCGGTCTGTTTGGCACTGTGATGGGCATCATCAACGCGTTCAAAGGAATTTCGGCATCTAAGGCCACCGGCCTGTCGGCGGTTGCTGGCGGTATCGCCGAAGCCTTGGTCACCACCGCGCTCGGCTTGCTCGTGGCCGTTCCCGCCGTGTGGACCTTCAACTATTTCACCAATAAAGTAGAAGCCTTCGACGTCGAGATGGACAACTCCTCAATGGAGCTGATCAACTATTTCATCACCCGTCGCGGCGGGAAGAAGTAAATCATGGGATACAAGCCAAAAGCACCACCGGTAATGGCCGCGCCGAACGTGATCCCGATGGCGGACATCATGCTGGTGTTGCTTATCATTTTCATGGTGGTCACGCCCATGTTGCAGAAGGGCGTTTCGGTAGATATGGCCAAGGTGAATAACGCCCAGGACATGCAGGACGCCGATAAGGATGACGCCATCATTCTAGCCGTCACCCGCGACGGCCAAATGTACCTGGGCAGCCAGCGCATACAGCTCGATGAGATCACGACCAAGGTGAAAGACCTGATTGCCAATCGCCTCGACAAGACGGTCTTTGTTCGTTCTGATGCGCGCGCTAAATACGGCGACGTGGTCAAGGCTGTCGACGAAGTTCGCTCTGCCGGCGTCGATAAGCTTGGCCTGCTGACTGAGAAGAACCGCGGCAACAAGCCAACCGCGCCTCCGCCTCCTCCCGCTGATTAGTGTTGGTGGCGCAGTATTGCAGCGATTTGATTTCAAGGTTTAAAGGAGTCCCCCATGGGAATGGCAGTTGGTAGCAGTAAGGGATCAATCTCCGAACCGAACATCGTGCCCCTCATCGACGTGTTGCTGGTGCTGATCATCATCTTCATGGTCATTACGCCCACGACTCCGCAGGGTCTTGATGCGCTCGTTCCACAGCCCACGCCTCCCAACCAGAAGGAAAATCAAGAGCTGTTGGACAAGACCATCGTGGTGCAGGTGACTTCCAACGGAAAAGTGATGATCAACCAGGATGATATCTCCTGGGATGACCTCGGCCCGCGTCTGGAAGACATCTTCAAGCAGCGCGCCGAGAAAGTTGCCTTCGTCAAGGGCGACGATAACGTTGAATTCGCAAACGTGGCTCGCGCCATTGATATCATGCGCGGTGCGGGCATCGACAGCGTCGGCCTTATAACCGCGAAAATCGAAGCCGGCCAGTAGTTCAGACTCCTCGGGCCGGGACTCAGCTTTCATGAAGGAGAGCAAGGAATGCAGCGGAAGCCTTATACCAATTTACTTCTGGCGGTGGTGGTGATTTCGATCACCGCGACAGTCGGGTGCGATAAACTAAAGGCGCGCGACAAGCTCAACAAAGGTGTGCAAGCCTATAAGGGCGGCCAGACCGAGGCCGCCATTGAAGATTTCAAGCAGGCCAAAGATCTTGACCCTTCGCTGACCAACGCGCGGCTGTATCTAGCCACCGCATATTCCGCACAGTACATTCCCGGTGCGCCTTCTCCTGAAAATATTCGCAACGGCGACCAAGCCGCGCAGGAATTCCAGCAGATCTTGGCCAACGATCCCAATAATCTTGCGGCCCTCGATGGCGTCGGTTCCATTCTCTACAACATGGCGGGCGGGCCTCCTTTCGATCCCAAAAAGATGGAGGAATCGAAGACGTTCCACCTGAAACACGTCCAATTGAAGCCCGACGATCCCGAGCCGTATTACTGGGTTGGCGTGATTGATTGGTCGCTCGCCTTCCGCGGCAATCGCGACATGCGCGAGGAATACAACAAGACCGCCAAGAAGTCGATCAAGGACACCGATCCCATGCCGCCAGCGCTGGCGACCGAGTTCCAACAAAAGTATGGCAGCGTCGTGCAAGAGGGCGTCGATAATCTGCACAAGGCCATCGAACTGCGTCCGGATTATGACGACGCAATGGCATATTTGAATCTGCTCTATCGGCAAAAAGCGGATATGGAGACCAATGCCGACGCTCGCGAAGCTGACGAAAAGCTGGCTGACGATCTGGTCGAGAAGGTGAAGGCCATCAAGCAAAAGAAGATGGAGAATCCTCAACCAACATCGTAACGTCGTCGATTTACGGATATATCTCAAGAATTTAACTGACGGGCCTTAGGGCCCGTCGTTTGTTTTTGGCCCGCCTGGCCCCGCCCTCTACCGCAGGAACGTCCGATGGATAAGCCGCCGGCCACAGGCACTGCCTGATCGGCTCGAATTGAGATACAATTATTTATGCCCCCGGCAGAAAAGCCTGCCATTTCACCAGCGGCCCGTCGCGCGGTTGACTTGCGTTTTGTCGAATTAATCGACAAGGTGCGCCGCAGCCGGCCCGGCAACGACCTCGAGCTGCTGCGCCGCGCCTACGATTTCGCCGCCGAACAACATAAGACTCAAACCCGGCTCTCCGGCGAACCTTTCCTTTCGCATCCTTTGGAAGTGGCGCACATCCTCGCGGATATGAAGCTGGATGTCACGTCACTGTGCGCCGCGCTTCTGCACGACGTGGTGGAAGACACCAAAATTCCTTTGGCGACAATCACCGATCAATTTGGCGCGGACGTCGCTCGGCTGGTTGAAGGAACCACCAAAATCAGTCGCCTCGATCTGATCGCGCCGGAAACGCGCCAGGCGGAAAATGTTCGCAAGATGCTCCTGGCGATGGTCAATGATGTTCGCGTCGTGGTGGTGAAGCTTGCCGACCGCCTGCACAACATGCGCACGCTCAACTTCCTCGATTCCGAGCGCCAGCAGCGCATCGCGCGCGAGACATTGGATATTTATGCTCCGGTCGCTAACCGCCTGGGCATGGGTTTGATTCGCGGCGAACTCGAAGATCTCTCATTCCGCTATCTCGAGCCCGAGGCGTTCTTCGAATTACAGAAAAAACTCGCAGCCAAGCAAAAGGCTTTCGATAAGTTCCTGGTCGAAGTGCAGGATGCGATTCGCGGTAAAATGGTGGAAACGGGGATTCCCGCTGAAGTGCAGGCACGCGTCAAGCGCATCTATTCACTGCATCTGAAGAGCCAGAAGCAGCAACGCACTATCGATCAGGTGTACGACCTTCTGGCAATCCGCGTCATCACCGATACCGTCAAAAATTGCTACGCGACGCTTGGTGTAATTCACCAAATTTGGCCGCCGGTACCGGGGCGCTTCAAGGACTACATCGCTATGCCGCGGCCTAACCTCTACCAGTCGTTGCATACGACTGTGATTCACGGGGGGCAAGCCTTCGAAGTTCAAATCCGAACTCAGGACATGCATCGCATTGCGGAACAAGGCGTGGCCGCCCACTGGAAATATAAGGATGGCCGTACCGAAGTCTCGACTGCCGACGATCAGCGCATCGTCTGGATGCGACAGTTGATCGAGTGGGTGCAGGAAATGCAGGAGCCCAGCGAATTTCTTTCAACTCTCCGAGTAGACCTGTATCCCGAAGAAGTTTACACATTCACGCCCATGGGCCGCGTGGTGGTGCTGCCACGGGGCGCTACCACGATTGATTTTGCCTATGCGGTTCATACCGAAGTAGGTCATCAATGTACCGGCGCAAAAGCGAACGGCGCGATCGTTCCTCTGCGCCACACCCTGGCCAATGGCGATGTGGTGGAAATTATCACGCAGAAAGGCCACGAGCCTTCACGCGATTGGCTTTCCTTCGTGCACACCTCGCGGGCCCGCAGCAAAATCCGCCAATGGATTAATCTCCACGAACGCGAACAGGCCAAGGATGTGGGCAAACGCTTGCTGGAAAAAGAGGCGCGCCAAGCGGGCATCCCGCTGAAGAAAATTACGTCGGAGGATTGGCAGCGCGTTGCGTCTGAATATGGCTGCGGACGCATAGACGATCTCCACGCTGACCTCGGATACGGCAAATGGTCCGCGAGACAGGTGCTAGCGAAGGCTTCTGGTCAGACGCTCCTCGAGCTCTCTGACGAAAAGCCGAAAATCGTAGACACCGTAAAGCGCATGTTGGGCATGAATGACGGCTCGATTCTGGTGCGCGGGCACGACGATTTGATGGTCTATCGTTCGAAGTGCTGCAATCCAATTCCCGGAGATGACGTGGTCGGTTACGTAACGCGCGGCCGTGGCATCGCAGTGCACGGCAAAAGCTGTCCCAACGTTCAAAATCTTCTGTACGACGCCGAGCGCCGCATCGCCGTCGAATGGGCAGGCCAGACGCAAGCCACATTCCCGGTACGATTGCGTATCCTTACCGAAGACCGTCCCGGTATGCTAGCCAACATCACCGCAGTGATTAGCGATGCTGGGGCGAACATTCGCACCTTCGAAAGCGGCGGGCAAGATTTGCGCGCGCGCATCGATGTGGCTCTCGACGTTCAAGACCGCAAGCAGCTCGAACGAATTCTTTCCGCGATTAAGCGTATCCAAGGGGTCTTCGATATCGAGCGCGTCTACAACGTCTGAGTTTGCAGACAGCTCCCGAGACCCGGTCTAAGGTTTCAAGGTGGCGCCGGCCGTTATCCCCGCCGAGATGCCAAAAGTGTATATAGCTGGGCTCAGTTTCAACGCGAAAACATCCAGCTAAAATAGCGGTTGGCGGCTGCCCCTTAGTTTTATAGCGCCCGCCGTCGGCTGGCCGCTTCTGACTTTCTCTGCATCCTTCGCGGCAGGGTTTTGCGCCTCAAAGCCGTTAATCCTTCCGCGTCACGCCGCACACCCGTCGCACGCCACTCTGTACAATAAAATCGGGGGCAGTATCCAGCCATTCATGTTCGCGCGCAAACCAGGTCGCAGCAACCACCGCACCTGCACACTCGCGCCGGTGCTCGCAGGCGTGTTATTCCTCGCATCGTGTCAAAGTTTGATGCCGCTGGACACCGTTCCGCTCGATAACGCTGGAATGTCCTACCAGACCATCAAAGAGTTGAAGACCCTGCATATCGCCCAGCCCGAGGTGAGGGAAATCGCGGAAGTGCGTCAAGCGGGCCTGCCCGATTCATATTGTGCTGAATTGCTTCGCATTTTCCACGAGCGCCACCAGCAATTTACAGCTGGCAGCGCGGCTGCCGGAATGCTGCACTCCGGAATGCGTGAGGGGACAATTTTGGGCCTCGCCAATATGGATCAGCTGGGTCTGGGCTCCGGTGAACTGCAAGCCATGCACCTGGCAGGGCTGTCCGACGACATAATTCTGGAGGTAGCACGTCGTCATGCTTCGGGCCAGCCCGTGCTTTCGGGCGCGTCGCTCGGTAATATGAGGAACGCTCGCCTGGACAATGCCACCTTGCTCGAACTGGTCCGTCGCGGCGTCCCCAATTCCGAAGCGGCTGAAATTGTCGCGCTGCGTCGCAATGGCAGAACTGACGCCGACATTCTGCGCCGGCTGCCTGCTCCGTAAGCCGTCACTCGACATTTAGCGGCGAACACCTCGCGGAATTACACAGTTGCGCCAATTTGGCTTTTCCTTTTTTCATCCTTCGCAGCTAAAATCTCTGCATCTTGAACCGTATTGCGACGCGCTCGATCATTCCAGCATTCCTCGCTATCACCTCAGCTTTGGCTTCTAGTTGCACCGTGCCTTTAGCCCCGGGTTATCGAATACTGAAGGAAAGTAGCGAAGTCAGGTTCACGCCTGGCCCGCCGCCCGAACTTCAGGTTAACGTCTCATATACGCTGCGAAATTCCGGCACCAGCAGTTTGTCCTTCGTCGATGTGATTTTCCCGGACGAAAAACTTTACGGACGCAAGAGTTTGCGTATCAAAGTGGATGGCCACGATATTACGCCTGGCAAACTGCCTGAAGAACTGCAGCAAGAATCACCCGAGGCATTGCGCATTCCCCTCGATCCCGTCTGGGAGCGGAAACAGGGTCGCAGTTTGACGATCGAATATGCCTTCAGTTCTCCGTCGGATGAAGGCATGCGCATAACCCTGGCCTCCGATAATTTTCATCTCAGCTCGCGCGGTTGGCTTCCTTTGCCTCAGCCCCCCAAGCGCATATTAGCGCCCTACCCTGTGCGTCCGCAGAAGACGACCTACTCCGTGCGCGTACCGGTTAATTTCCTTGTACTCGCGCGCGGTACGCCGCTCGGACGCAAAAAAGATGGCGGCGAAATCGAATATCGCTTTCAATTGCGCAAAGCAGAGCTGCCTCCTTTTATGGTGGCGGGACGGTACGTCGATTCCGCGGCTAACCGTGGCTCGACTTCCGTATCGTTTTGGACTTTTGAGCCGCTGAAGCAGGATCCCGCCATTGCGGCACAGCGTATCGCCGCCGCGTGGTCCACGTTGCAAAAGGATTTCGGCCCGCTCGATAAAAATATCACGAGCCCGCATGTAATCGAATGCCCAGAGCTGCGCGCCGATGTCCAGAATTCCGATGATCACGGTGAAAATGCAGTCGCGTCGTTTCCTGGAGGAGTGCTGGTGCGCACGCTGGCTGACGGGTTAGGGAGCGATGAACTCCTGCTGCAAATGAATGAGGCCTTGGCACACAGTTGGTTCCGCGAACAGATTTACCCGGCTGCGAACGCCGCAATTGGCTTGGGTCAAGGTCTGTCAAATTATGCAACCATCGTTATGGCCGAAGCCAGCGGCGGCGAATCCGCGCGTCGCAACCGTGTGATTGAATTCCTGCGCGCCTACCAGGATGCGGTCAAGCAAGCTGCCGGAACGCCAAATGCCGAGAAGGCCATAATCAGCACCATGCCTTACGATCCGATCGATCAACGCCGTATGGCTCGATCCAAAGCCGCGCTCTTCTTTATCGCACTCGAAGACGCATATGGCGAAGAGCCGGTGCGACGGGGTCTTACTGACGTTGTCGCTTTGCTGCGCGGCGAGCAAGTCGGGTATGAAGATGTTCGTTCAGCGCTAGAGCATTCCACAGGAAAGGATCTGGGCGAGCCATTTCGAGTTTGGCTTTACACGGTTGGTATTCCAAAGGACTTTAGCGATCGCTATGCGTTTGCAGCGACCAACGGCGGTCAGTAAGATTTGAAATTAAGAAGGAGGAAAGTGAGAGAGGTAATTTCCACCGACAAAGGACCGAAGGCTATCGGCCCTTATTCGCAAGCCGTCAAGGCGAACGGCTTCATTTTCGTTTCAGGGCAAGTTGCGTTCGACCCGGCCACTGGCAAAGCGATCGAAGGCGACGCGGCTCAGCAGACGGAGCGCATTTTTACAAAGTTTGAAGGCGATTGTGGAGGCTGCAGGTTCCTCGCTGGACCGCGCGGTCAGACTTGGCGTGTTTCTGAAGGACATGAACGATTTCGCCGCCATGAACGAAGTCTACGCGCGCTATTTTCCAGACAACCCACCGGCGCGCACTACGGTAGAGGTTGCGCGCCTTCCCCGCGATTTCCGCGTAGAAATCGACCTCATTGCGTTGGCCGGAGGCAACGGAACAGATCGGAGCTGAGGAGGGCCTGTCGATTCACTTGAATTCGTCGATTCGTCGCCTCGGACATAAATATCCCAGGTCTCTACACTTGAGCAGCGGTATTGCATTGACTACTGCTCCTCGCTCCCGTCGTGGCGCACTACCGGATTTTTCAGTATGCTAGTCGCATTCACAATTCGGTAAACTCGTCGCGGCACAATCGCCCTGAACGCACTCTGTCCCCTTCCGTGCGTCGAAACTGGGTCTGATCAGGATCGAGGGAACGCTCGGCCGACGCGAGTCACGCAGCCGCGGAGCGCAAATCCGATTTCCGAAATCATCCCGTAAGTAGATAGGTGAGCGTATGCCTGAGACTCAATTCGATCTCGTGGTGATTGGCAGCGGACCGGCGGGCCAAAAGGGCGCCATCTGCGCGGCGAAGCTCCGTAAGCGCGTTGCGATCATTGACCGCACGCTCATGATGGGCGGCGTTTGCGTGCATACCGGAACAATTCCCAGCAAGAGCGTCCGCGAAGCCATTTTTCAATTGACTGGAAACGCAGTCAAAGCTTTCTACGGCGATAATTATCGCGGCAAGAATGAGATTTCTGTGCAGGACCTTTCCTTTCGCGTCCGCAGTATCGTCGCCCGTGAAACCGACGTGATTCGCGCGCAACTTCGCCGCAACCACGTTCAGATTTTTCAAGGCAGCGCGCAGTTTGTCGATGCACACGCGATCGAGGTTCAAGGCGACAGCGAAAAGGCCGTTATTCACGGCGACCATATTCTTGTCGCATGCGGTACACGCCCGGCGCGAAATCCTGATATTCCATTCGATGATAAATTCATTGTCGATACCGACCGCATTTCCGGAATGGAAGGCCTGCCACGAGAACTTATCGTCGTCGGCGCTGGCGTGGTGGGCTTGGAATACGCTTCGTTCATGGCCGCGCTGGGAACAGAAGTAACCCTGATCGACCAGCGCCCGACGTTACTGGATTTCGTCGACCGCGAGATCACCGAAGCCTTGGCGTACCATTTGAGGCAGATGGGTACCATGTTCCGCCTGGGCGAAAAAGTGACGCGCGTCGGCATCGATTCGGAGCGTAATCGTGTTTTTGCGGAGCTTGAAAGCGGCAAGAAAGTGCAGGCGGACGCGCTGCTTTATGCCGTCGGAAGGCAGGCTAACGGCGATCAGATTCGAGTGGAAGCTGCCGGATTGCAACCCGATCCGCGTGGAAAACTTACGGTAAACCAGTTTTATCAGACCAGCGTCCCGCACATTTACGCCGCCGGCGATGTTGTCGGTTTCCCTGCCCTGGCCAGCACCTCGATGGAACAAGGACGCCTTGCAAGCTGCCATATGTTTGGCGCACCCTCCGAACATATTACCGACCTTTATCCGTTCGGTATCTACACCATCCCCGAAATCTCGATGGTTGGGCAAACCGAAGAAAGTCTTACTGCGAAGAAAGTCCCTTATGAGGTGGGGCTCGCCAAGTACAACGAACTCGCCAAAAGCATGATGCTTGGCGATGAAAGTGGCATGCTCAAGCTTCTGTTCGATCGCAACACGCGCAAGCTTCTGGGGGTCCATGTTATCGGTCAGCGGGCTACCGAAATTATTCATATCGGTCAAGCCGTGCTTTATTACGGCGGCAGCATTGAATATTTTCGCGATACGGTTTTTAATTACCCGACTCTAGCCGAAGCTTATAAAGTCGCGGCTCTTGATGGCCTCAATAAACTTTAACCATGACATCTTACAGATGGGGACCATCACGCAGGATTCCCAATATTATTCGCAGTGCAATCTTCTTATTTGATCTGGTAGGAAGATCGAGGCTATAGCATCTCCCTTTTTTCCTCTCTGACCTGTAGGGCCTCCTGAACGATTTTCAAATCGGTAACAAAAACCCATTGATGGTCTTCTTCCATCCACCAGTTGGGTATCGATTCGAAACACCCGCGCTTCCCACAACTGCTTTCCTGTCGATTCAAAGTTGCCGAGCGTTGTTTTTCGTCGCATAATCGTGACACGGCATGCACAACCCAGCCATGCGCGCTATCGTGCATCGAACCCTGGTTTCCGAACCCCAACCACCTTACATTCAAATGGAAGGAGATTTTCTTGATCTCGTTCGCCATTAATGGCAAGCCCGTTTCCGTGGAAGATCCTCCCTCTACGCCGTTGCTCTGGGTGATTCGCGATTCGCTGCAGCTTACCGGAACAAAGTACGGTTGCGGCATGGCGCTTTGTGGCGCCTGCACGGTGCACATCGATGGCCAGGCCGTCCGGTCCTGTGTCGCGCCCGTTTCGCGGGCACAAGGAAAGAAGGTAACGACGATCGAGGGAATTTCGCCGGATTTCTCGCATCCGCTGCAACAAGCTTGGATCGAGATTGACGTGCCGCAATGCGGCTATTGCCAGTCCGGCCAAATCATGAGTGCGGCCGTGCTGCTTGCCGAGAATCCCTCGCCCACGGATAAAGATATCGACCTAGCCATGTCCGGCAACATTTGTCGCTGCGGCACCTACCCTCGCATCCGCCGCGCGATTCATCGCGCTGCGGAGATTCAAGCCCAAGGCCAGAGCACGAAGGCTGGTGGCTAGTGACCGTCGCTACAGAAATGAAGCGCCGCGAGTTTCTAAAAACCGGAGTCGCGCTCGGAGGCGGGCTCTTAATCAGCCTGTACGTTCCTAATTTTGTGCCAGCGCGCGCGGCACAATCGGCCGGCAAGCCTGTTGCGCTTAACGCTTTCGTCCGCATCGGCACCGACGAATCGGTAACTGTGATCTCGAATCATTCCGAGATGGGCCAGGGAATTTACACTTCCCTTCCGATGCTCCTCGCCGAAGAGCTCGAGGCTGATTGGACGAAAATTCGAGTGGGATCTGCTCCTGTAGAAGCGGTTTATAACCATACCGTTTTCGGCATGATGATGACGGGCGGCAGCACCACTACAAACTCGGAATACGATCGTTTCCGCAAGATGGGCGCTATGGCGCGCGTCATGCTGATAGCGGCCGCGGCGCAATCGTGGAATGTCGATCCCCAATCATGCCATGCGGAAAAAGGCTACGTCGTTCAGACCTCCACGGGGCGCCGTGCATCTTTCGGCAGCCTTGCGGATGCTGCTGCAAAATTAGAGCCGCCGAAGGACGTTCCGCTGAAGGATCCCAAGGATTTCACGATCATTGGCCGGGCGACACATCGCCTCGATACTCCGGCAAAAACGAACGGCAGCGCGCAATTCGGCCTCGATGTTTACATTCCGGGTACGATGACGGCCGTGGTCGCGCGCGCCCCTGTTTTTGGCGGCAAAGTAAGAAGTTTCAACGCAGATAAAGCTAAAGCGGTTCCCGGCGTTGTCGATGTCGTGCAGGTTCCCTCCGGCATTGCGGTGATCGCCAAAGGTTTCTGGCCAGCGAAACTGGGCCGTGAAAAACTGGAAATAACCTGGGACGAAGGCCCGGGCGCGCAGATCTCCACTGTTGTAATGCGCGAGCAATTCGCGGCACTTGCGCGCTCTCCCGGGAATATCGCCCGCAAAATGGGCGATCCCGCCGGTGTGCTTTCCGGCGCGCCGAAAACAGTTACTGCAGAGTACGAAGTTCCCTACCTGGCCCACGCGATGATGGAGCCGCTCAATACGGTCGTTGATCTGCATGACGATCACTGCGAAATCTGGAGCGGCACGCAATTTCAAACCGGCGATCGCGCCGCTGCTGCCAAGGTTTTTGGTTTTAAACCCGAGCAGGTTGCGATTCACACCACGTTTCTCGGCGGCGGGTTCGGGCGACGCGCCAATCCTGCCTCGGATTTTGTCACCGAAGCTGCTGAAGTGGCAAAAGCTGCAAAAGTCCCGGTAAAAGTTGTCTGGGCGCGCGAAGACGATATTCGCGGCGGCTGGTATCGCCCCATGTGGTACGACCATTTTGCCGCGGGCCTCGATGCCAGCGGAAATCCCGTTGCATGGACTCACACCATCGTCGGCCAATCCATCTTCGAAGGCACCATGTTCGAGAATTTCGGGATCAAGAATGGCATCGATTCCGCTTCTGTCGAAGGCGCGGCGGATTTGGTCTACGAAATTCCCAACGTGCAGGTTGATCTACACAGTCCCAAGAACGAAGTTCCGGTGCAATGGTGGCGCTCGGTCGGCCACTCTCATACCGGCTTTTCGGTAGAAGCTTTTTTCGACGAGGTTGCTCACGCCGGTGGCAGGGATCCTTACGAGCTTCGCCGCGCGCTTCTGGCCCATCAGCCGCACATGCTCGCTGTGCTTGATCTCGTCGCCCAAAAATCAAATTGGGGCAAGCCGTTGCCCGCGGGCCGTGGCCGGGGAATCGCCACGCATTTTTCTTTTGACAGCTATGTGGCCCAGGTTGCCGAGGTTTCGGTGGATAGTGATGGAACGGTCCATGTGCATCGCGTGGTGGCGGCGGTAGACTGCGGCAGCGTCGTAAATCCCGACACGGTGAAAGCCCAGATCGAAGGCGGGATCATCTTCGGCCTCACCGCGGCGCTGAAAACGGAAATCACCCTCGACAAGGGCCGCGTGCAGCAACGCAATTTCCACGATTATCCGATGCTGCGCATGTTTGAATCGCCCGAAATCGAGGTCTACATCGTTCCCAGCACCGAGAAACCCACGGGCGTCGGCGAGCCGGGAGTTCCGCCAGTCGCGCCTGCCGTTGTCAACGCCATATTCGCTGCAACCGGCAAACGCGTTCGCCGCCTGCCGATCAAGGCCGAAGACTTGCGGACCGCATGAGCCAGCTCGAGGAAATTGAGTCCATGGAACTGACTCGAAATCACAATCGGCTGGTTTCCGTCGCGCTATTCACATTCGCGACCCTGGTTTTTTGCTTTCCGGCGAACGCACAACGATACGCGTTCACAAATTCTTCTAAGCCGTCGCCCGCAGCTACATCCAGCTCAGCTGCGACCACGCCCGTGGTTCGCAATGACGCTGCGGCGGAAGCAGCATTCAAACGCGCCTGGACGGTTTTCGATTCTCCGCGTTGCCGCAATTGCCATCCGGCTGGCGATGCTCCGCTGCAGGGCGATGACAGTCACGTTCACATGCAAGACGTGAAGCGCGGCGACGATGGACACGGCGTATACGGGATGAAGTGCAACACCTGCCACCAGCTGGCGAACCTGTCAGGCGAGGACATGCCTCCTGGAAACCCGAAATGGAGTCTGCCCCCCGCCAACATGAAGATGGTCATCGTTGGAAAAACTGCCGGAGAGTTTTGCCGCCAGCTGAAAGACCCGGCGCAAAATGGCGGTCGGACGCTGGCGCAAATTATTACACATGTCTCCGATGATGACTTGGTGGGTTGGGGTTGGAATCCAGGAGACGGCCGCAGCCTGCCGCCGCTCAGTCGCCAGGATTTTGCAGCAGCTGTGCGCGAATGGGTGAACGACGGCGCTGCTTGTCCGCAGTAAGATTCGGCGACCATGCCCTCGCACATCGCCGTTGTTTGGGTCGTGTCCTGGCTTGACCCCGTGACGTTCAGTCGCCACTGCACCGCGGTGCATCGCAAAATTTGCGCTTAGCACACCGTAGCCGCTGTTCCCGTGCCCTCCGCGCGTTCATGATGTATTAATGTAAATTCTGCGGTTGGGCTGCTACAAAGTTCGTGCGGCCATCAGAGATTTGTTTCAAAGGATCACGTCCGTCCGAGATGACCACCGCTCAACAACTCCCTCATGAGCACTTAGCAATTCCCCCGCAATCTCCAACCCCGGGGCCTGTAAGGAAGGTTTTTGCCAAACTCGGCCCAGGTTTGATCACCGGGGCGGCTGACGACGACCCGTCGGGAATCTCGACGTATTCGGTTGCCGGAGCAGCCTATGGTTACGCCACGCTCTGGATCGCGCTTCTGACTTTTCCATTGATGGCCGCGGTGCAGCTAATGTGTGCGCGTCTCGGGGTAGTGACAGGACGCGGTCTGGCAGCGTCTGTGCGGACTTATTATCCGCGCTGGGTGCTTTTGGGAGCTTGCGCGATTCTTGTAATCGCGAACGTCATCAACATTGGCGCTGATCTTGGCGGGATGGCGGAAACTACCCAACTGGTCACCGGAATTCGTCCGCTCTTCTGGATTCCCGTCTACGCGCTGTTGATCACCGCATTCCTGTTCTGGGGCTCTTATAGGCAATTGGCGCGAATCTTCAAATGGCTGACCTTGGTTTTGTTCGCGTATATTTTCGCTTCATTTTACGCGCACGTTAATTGGAGGCAGGCATTGGCAGTAACGCTGGTACCTCATATCGAATGGTCCCGCGGATTTCTCTCTGTGCTGGTGGGGATTCTCGGTACCACAATCTCTCCCTATCTCTTCTTTTGGCAGGCAGCCGAAGAAGTGGAGGAAGTGCAGGCCAACTTGCCCAACCCGGCCAGACGCAAACGCGCTACGACTTCGCAGCTAAAAAGCGTGCGCGCCGATACCGTCTTCGGCATGTTTTTCTCCAATCTAATTATGTATTTCATCATTTTAACCACTGCTGCCACCTTGCACGCGCACGGGCAAGCAGACATCACCACGGCCAGGCAGGCCGCCGAGGCATTGAGACCTCTTGCTGGCAATGGCGCCTACTTGCTTTTCACATTAGGGCTGATTGGTGTAGGAATGCTGGGGGTGCCGGTCCTGGTTGGCTCGTGCGCCTATGCGCTCTCAGAGGCAGCAAAGTGGCGTGGTTCAATGACCGATACACCGAATGAAGCGCCGAATTTCTACGCGGTCATAACTGCAGTGATGGCGACAGGCGCAGCCATGAATTATCTGAGACTCAACGCCGTGAAAATGCTGTTCTGGTCGGCGGTGATCAATGGGCTGCTCGCTCCGCCGCTCATCCTGCTCGTGATCCTTCTTACCAGCAGCCACAAAGTAATGGGCAAACGCGCGAACTCGGCGCTGCTGAATTACTTGGGCTGGGCTACGTTCGCCGTCATGTCAGCTGCCGCGGTGGGTATGTTCCTAACATCTTAAACCCTTCATCGCTCGTTACGTTTCCCTAGCCTGCTAGTTCCAAAAACGCCGGCGTGACGTTAAAGAAAGTGGACGCCGTTAAGCGGGTCCAGAGACTTAGATTGAATAGTGTATATCTCGGAAGCGACGGCACTATCCGCGTCACCGGCCGCCCTGGCATTGTGTATATACAGCTCGTCGTTCACGTTAGTGGCACTGAAGGCACGGCCCAGGGCCGAGGCCGGGACTGCCGAACTCCGACGAATTGATGACCCAGGCGATCCGTTAGTAGTTCCGTTGGGCGAAATCGAAGGTGTCGCGCCAGAAAGCCGAAAGTGGGCGTCGAAGTTGTGATGCTCGAGAAATTCAGTGTCCCTTGCTAAGCGGAATTGAGGTCAGTGGTCGCCAGGGCCGGCAAAATAGCTGGTGTTTATTCCAGTACGCGGGCATGGACCACAGACTGGCGAACTGACCGGTGAAGATTGAACGATTCAGGATCGCTGGAGCAGTCATTGCAGTAGTGAGCCGGAGTCGGGCGCGGTCATCGCCGAATTTGATCTGCGCCCGGGGATCATTGATCCGTCAAAGAGCGGAACGCCAGGAGGCGCGTATCCTTATTGGGTCTCGATTAAAGGCAACGAAAAAGCCTACCTTTCCAGTCAGCGCGACCAACCATTTCTTAAGGATCTGACACGAGAGCGTTACATCCTTGCAAGTTACTGAAAAGAGCGTTTGTGCAGGTGGGCAGAGTAATTTCGGTGCTCTTCAGGAGATCAACCGACGCGTAATCCAATCGGCCTTTACGTGGATGGTCGGTCAAGAAGGAAGTTCAATCGATGATTAAACCGCTGCTACGATTGGTGGGCCTGGGTAGACTTGAACTACCGACCTCACCCTTATCAGGG
The DNA here is from genome assembly GCA_963842255.1 of uncultured Acidobacteriota bacterium. Taxonomy (GTDB): domain Bacteria; phylum Acidobacteriota; class Terriglobia; order Acidiferrales; family UBA7541; genus Palsa-295. The sequence goes on from CAWJGI010000034.1 coordinate 44,674, forward strand.
GTGCGCTCTAGCCACCTGAGCTACAGGCCCGTCAACAACTTACAGACTCTCGGATTTTGCTGGTGTCTGTAGTGGTGTCGATTCGCAGTTCGTTTGGCAAACCACGAATTTTACGAATTATAGCTGCCCAATCGCTCGACCGCAACCAGCTTGTGCTCCGACGCGAGATGGGCATACCTCATTGTCATTTGAATCGTCTTATGGCCCATGAGTGCGGCGATCGTTCGGGTATCGACTCCCTGCATCGCTAGTCTCGACGGGAATGTGTGACGTAGATCATGCCAAGTGAAATCCCGAAGCCCAGCCGCCTTAACGGCGTCATCGAACCAATGACGCGGACCAAGTAGCCGTTCCCCTCCTCGGCCCATGAAGATTGGTCCTTCTGGGTAGATCGAAATAGGTCCGTCTCCGATGCGCTTTTCATAGAGCCGTTGGAAGGCAGCACGAGCCTCAGCATATGCGTTAATCGCGTAGCACCCATTTATAAAAATATTATGGAAACTTTATTCGTTCTTTACACTCGCCTGCTTACAATCTGCCCAGACAGTTGGGGTCTTGTGTGACCTAGGAGATGTTGAAGTGTTGAAATTTCTGGCAAGACATCGAATTCAATTGATGCTGTTTGTGTTTTTCTTCACAGCGAGTAGTGACCGCTGCTTCGCACAGAACAATGGACAGGCTTCGGAGCAACAATCACCTCAGTCGATTCAAAGCGAACTCGATGCGATGCGAAAGCGTATCGATGAACTGGAAGCGGAGGTCAAAAGTTTAAAAGCGCCAGAACATCCGGCCACGCCTGTGACGACCGCGAAGGCGACCGTGCCGGTCGCCCCGAATGCTCCAGCGAATGCGCTGCCATCCGCAGCACCGACAGCCGCGGCCACGTCCCCTGCGAGCGCGCCGGTCCAGGCCGAGGTCGCCAAAGTGGAGCCTTTTTCGGATGCGGATTGGACCTGGCTAAATGGCAATCCGCGCACCAAGGAAATATTTTGGGACACAAAATTCTTTACCCCGGAGATTCGGTCAGACGCAGTTTACGTCTACGACTTCAATCATCCCACCGATCACTCCATGGGCGGATCCAGTGAACTATTCCGTTCGCAAGAAGTACAACTGACGCAGCTCGGCGTGGGCGGCGATTTCCACTACGATAACGTGCGCGCCCGGCTGATGACCCAGTTCGGCATGTATTCAGCGACGACGCCTCGGAACGACCCAAGTCCGGGTCATGGCCAGTGGGATCTGGTTTCTGCGTATCGCTACATATCGGAAGCGTACGGCGGCTATCACTTCGACAAACTGCACGGAGTGAACGTGGACGCAGGAATCTTTTTGTCGTACATCGGATTGTTCAGTTACTACCAATTCGACAATTGGGCCTACCAACCATCATACGTTTCGTCAAACACACCATGGTTCTTTGAGGGCGTGCGCGTACAGATTTTCCCCACGGCGCACTTGAAGATTGAACCCTGGTTCATCAATGGGTGGCAATCGTATGCGTCGGCGAATCACAGGCCGGGCCTCGGTGGCCAGATCAAATGGACTCCGAAACCCTGGATCAATGTGATCTCCAACAACTACGGCCTCGGCCGTGATGATCTGTTCATACCCACGCGCAGGCGCATCCACACTGACAACAGCATCGAGGTTAAGTATTACGACAGACCCGATAATCTGACTCTCGACAAGATGGCGTTCTCGCTGACCGGCGATGCGGGTTGCGAATACGGCGGTGGCGTGAGCTGTTATGGAGATCACCGCGGCGGACCCAAGCAAAGTTTCCTCGGTTATATGCTCTACAACCGCTTCTGGTTTCATCACGACTTGTTCGGCCTGACGCTGGGCGGCGGGAAAATCAACAATCCAGGACGATACCTGGTGCTGCTGCCGCCAATCAATGGGGAGAGCGCGATTACGGCATCTACAAATTCTCCTTACTTTACGGAGAATCCGGGAAATCCGTTCAAGGCCTGGGACTCATCCATCACGTTTGACTACATGCCCAAGCAGTACATCACCTTCCGCTGGGAGTACGACTATCGCCATGCGAATGTGCCGTACTGGACTGGCCGTGGTGGCATCACGCCTCCGGGCGGCAATACCGGAACTCCCACAGATTACATTTGCAATAACGGCGTCTCCTCCGGACAGGAATCGCTGGGCCCTGCGACGACTTTTTGCACGAGCCCATCGCAGAGTTCCAGCGTGTGGTTTCCGGATCTTCGGAGGGACGAGTCGTTTATCGACATGTCCATTCTGGTCAAATTCTAAATAGGGCTGACCCGGGTGTTGAAGGGGCGTGCCGCAGAATCGGAGGACCAGCGTTCAGGAAGTTCGTAGCATTCCGTTTTATTAAAGTTGAGGAATAGGACATGAAAGCTGCCGCGATTCGTGCCATTTCTTTAATCGTGCTGCTCGTCATTCCCAATATCACTTCGTCGCATCAGCTCAAGGATAGTCCTTTTCAGGGTGACGAAGGCCACTGGGGCGTTGTGAGGTCGGGCTACCTATCCGCTGGGAAGTACCTAGCTCTCAAGCCAGACACACAGGGGGCTTACATGGCAGGTATGATCGATGGAATGTATTTAGCCCCAATGTTCGATGCGCCGGATGAAGATAAATATTTAGTCAGAATTCGAGTGTGCGTGACTGACGGTGACCTAACGAACACACAAATTGCCGCAATTGTGACGAAATATGCGAAGAAGCGGCCCGACGAATGGCGGGCGGGTGCGAACGTTGTCGCCTATCAGGCGCTACGAGAATTTTGCCCTGCGATCTAGTCTCAGAAGTGCCTCTGCGCTCGTGCGAATCTCAATTCGATAGCCATTTTCCGAAGCGTTACCGGACAGGCTCGTGCCAACGCTTTGGAGGCAAGAACCTCGCAGGGTGCGAATGCCGATGCCGCCCGCGTCCGCGCGCTCGCCGCCTACAAAGATTTCTTTGCCTCTGGAAAGAAGCCGACCTGGACATCCCCATTCTCATCGCTGCCAAGGCCGAATATGCCAAGCTGCAATGATTGAGGGCTAGCTATGATTCTCATCAGGCGAGCCCGGTGAGTCGCGCATCGGCCAAGTAGGCCGAAAAGAATATCTCCGACGCGACTACTGCGTGCCGACGCTGCAATGCCCGCCTTCTGAGTCCATGAATTGGGCGAGTAAGCCGCCGAAATCTTGTTTTGTCGGTGGCATTGTGAACTGAACTCCCTTTGCGACCATATCTTGGTGGAATTTCTGGATATCGGGAACCGTAAAGCCCAGTTCAACTGCTCCGGCGGGGTTCTTCGCGCACGCTGGATGCAACGCAAGCCTAGTTTCGCCGGTGACAAACTCGCTCCAGTCGGGAGACTCAAACTTCAACTGTAAGCCAAGCACGTCGCGATAAAATTCCACCGCATGGTCCATATCAGCGACAAACTTGATTACGTAGCTGAGCTTCATGATGGATGCCCTCCGTGCGCGGGAGAATCACCCCGCGTAACATCGCGCTTTGAGTGTGGAATGTTTTACATGCTCTTCCGTATGTGAAACCCTTCATAGGCAAGATAGGCTGCGATGACACACGCGACCGCACTCAGCCACATCGGTACATCCCAGCCGGCGACACTTACCTGCCATTTTAAGGCGAGCCGCAGCGCGTGAGCGACCGCAACGGCGAGGAAAATTACGCCAGTCAGTAGGGAGAATGTATTCCTGGTCATGTGGTCACCCCTAGCAAGGATGGAAACGCACCGTCTGGCCAACGGAAGATTTAGACATCCAAAACAGACCTAATGGAGTTTTTAGGCTTATTGGCGGAATTGCGCCAGGAACGGGCTTTCAAAAAACGGTTCTGCACAAGAATTCGTAGAGACCCGCATTTTAGGCCGCTTTCTGAAGAACGATGAATTCGGTCTTTGTGGCCGCCATGCGCTGAGCCTTCAGCAACAGATAGGCGAGATTTTTGTAGCCGCGACCCCTTCTCAGAAGGGTTTTGATGTTGCCGTTGATGGCTTCCACCACGCCGAAACGTACTTTGGTGCGGCAGTAATTCAGGATCCCGTCTAGGTGATCCACCAACATCTGGGCGAGTTTTTGAAAGGGCGCCAGCCGTTGCCAGCGCAGTTGATCAATCCAGCTCTGCAAGTAGCGAAGCATGGCTCCTTCATAACGATACGTCCATAAGCGTTCCAGGCTTTCCTTTAGAAGATAGGCTTTCATCACCCTCCGGTTGAGGGCGAACAGATCATTCAATTGTTGTCGTTTTTGCCCGTCCAGATTCATCCAGCGAGTCAGCAGCAGCCAGCGCTTACCCTTCACCACACCGCGCATGCGTCCGCCCTTGCGGAAGAACTCCGCCCTGCGCACTTCATCGATGGCTTTGTTGGCATGCTGCAGAACGTGGAACTTGTCATACACGATCCGGCAGTTCTGGGCCCAGTGCTCAATACTGTTGGTGAATGGTCGCCACATATCCACGCACGCCGCCGCAATTCGTTCCCGCTGTGTGGCTTTCAGTTGCGTTCGGAAAAACTCATCCAGTGTTTCTTGCTTGCGATCCTGCCCGAACCACAAGGGCTCCCCGGTCTCCAAGTTGCTCACCACCGTGATGAATTTCATCTGCTTACCAAAGTAAATCTCGTCCACTCCCATCTCCTCTAACGGCGCTTGGCGACGCGTGGCATTCCAGCGCTCTAAGTACCGCAGGTCGATCGCCCGCACCGTGCTAGCTGCCAGTCGGAATTGTCGGGCCACCTGGCGCACCGAGGCACTTTCGCACGCCGCTCCCACCGCTTCTTCAAAGCGCTGACTGAATGGCGCTTTGCTTGGTAACTGCGGCACCTTTTCTATCTTCACTCCGCAGTTCGGGCAGCAGACCCGGTAGACTTCGATGACTACCGTTGTCCGAAACTCTCCCCACGGCAGGTCCCGCACCTCACGCTCCCGGCAATCATGTGCCTCGGTGAACTTCCGCCCGCAGCCGGAGCAGATCAGTTTCCAGTTACCACGTTTGCGCCTCACCCACAGTCGCAGGGTCTTGCCTTTCTCATCGATCTCCGACTGATAGACCCGGTAACCGGGCCACCTCAGGATTTTCGTGAAATCGTTGTCTCGCATTCGGCAGAGTTTAGCCGAAATACGTTGATCGTTGAAAACCCCATCTTTCAAAGGGTCTTTACGAATTCCTGCTCAGAACCCAAAAAACAAGCTACACACGGACATCAGTACCATGAGAATTATCCACCACATAGGATTCAGAACAGTCCAGATTGCGTAGATGCGGACATCAACCCCCACTGCCCGCGCTGCCGGTTGAATGAGTGGTACGCCGATGCGTTTTAATTGAAAGGCAATGTAAATGATATTCAAAACTACGAAGGTAACCCCGCCGCACAAAAAGCCTTTGAGGTTTAACATTTGGTTTCTTCTCCCCTTCCTTGATTCTTGGGCCCGTAGCGCCGCCTGTTGTGTGTATATCACAGCCAATTGGGATAAGAGTTCAAAAAACAACAAGCGAATAATAATCAAAGCCCGCGAAAAAGTTTGTCTCGGTGAAGTCTAGGCTTCCTTTTGGCCGGGGCGAAAATACCTTCCCTACCCCTTCCCGGCCGTCGCGTCCTGTACTATGAATCTTCATACGTGGGCATCGCGACTGGCAGCAGTTCCTTTTGCGCAGGTCGAAAACTGGAACTCCTACGCCCTCGGTCGCCGTGCATTCGGGCATCCTCCTGTCAGAGGGGAGCAACGAGCCTATTTCAGTGAGACAGAGGAGCTTAAGCAAACCTGAGCACTTCCTGGGCGGCGCGATGGGCTTGGTCAATCGCGGCATCGGCGTAGGCGCGCCCGGCCGCGTCCGAATTCGCGATCGAAATCCGGCCAAAGCGCTGGCGTCCGACGACGCACGAGCGTTCGTTCTCGTGCCCACGGGGATCGGAAAGCGATTCGTATTCGTAGGCATAACCGTGCGCCCAGCGATTCACAGTGATAGCCGAAATATCCCGCGCCGGATCGAATCCCGCCGGTCCCAGCATGCGCTGCAATTGATCGCGTGTATTGCGCTCAATCACCGAGAAATTCGTCGAGTAGAGTTCGTATCGGCCGAACCGATACTGATCTCGCCTGGGAAGACCCGGCTTACACGCCGCCCGAAGCATGAACAGCACCATCGGCTCCGCCGGATCGCTTGGGAACCTGTACTCTCCGAGACTCACGGGAAAATCGAGCGCAACGTATGTGTGATAGCTGGCCGGCGCAACAATATGGTGGATCCCAAGCTTCTGGAACACAGCCCAATTCTGAATCGCGACGTGCGTATAGAGATACGGTACCTTCACGCCGAGGTGCAGCGCTTCCTTCTGTTTCGTGGGCAGTTCAGGGCAAAGATACGGAATCATCATGTTGTAACAGGCCAGCACGCACGATTTTGCTTGTACGGACTGCAGCTTTCCCTCGCGGACGTAGGTGACTTCAACGGACTGCGCGACATCCGGCGCCCCGGCATGGCTTGCGCGAACGGCAGTGCTGTTCAATCGAATGCGCACAGACGCTCCGGGAACGTCCAGGCGCGAGTAATCGGCGCGAGCGGTAACCACGTCTTCCATCGTGTGGCCGGGGACTGAACCGGGAACGAGTGAGCGAACCAGCAAGCGCGCGATGGAAGCGTTGCCGTCCGGAAAATGGAAAATGTACGGCTCTTCCCTTTCAGTGCTGCCCAGGTTCATGCCGTCGAATCCGGCGTAGGTGAAAGAGCCATAGTCGTCACCCTCGGAGTAGCAGGTCAGCGCCGAAATGGCGTCAATGCCGACGCCAAATAAGTCTGCGGTATATGTCTGAAAAAATGGCAGCGCTTCCGGATGAAGATTGCAGAGCTTGGTCAGAAAATCGGCGTAGCTGATTTTAGCCAGGCGCGCTCGCTTCTCATCACGCGAGAGTCCCGGCAGATAATCTTTTTTCTCGGTATAAACGCGCGCGATATCGCGCCGGGCCGTTTCGGAAAGCGGAGTCTGCGCGAGGAATTTCGCCCAGGGCGTCGTGCCCATCCCGGGCACGAGCCGGTCGTCGCCAAATGTTTCGCGATTGAAAAAACACGCCGTTCCCAGGTTCGCGTACAGTTTAGAATCGTAGGCTTTGTAGAAACGCTGCGTTTCGATTCCCAGTTCGCGCAGCAATGCCTTCGCCACTGGGCTGTAGTCGCCCGGACTTTCGATGGATTGGCTCCCGCCATTGGAAAGCAATAACCTGTTGTGCACCTGAAATTCATTACGCACGGCATGGCCGCCGAAATCGTCATGGTTCTCCAAAACGAGAATGCGTGCGCCCGCCCCGGCGTAATGCCGGTAGAAATATGCGGCCGCGAGTCCACTGATGCCTCCGCCGACAACAACCAGGTCGTAGGTTTCGCCCGTGCTCTCAGGCTTTGCCGCCGAATCCCAGAATTGGCCGTCACGCAACTGGTGGGCTATCTCGAAAGATCCGGGATGATTTCCGCGCAGGCTAGTCTGCGCCGGCGGATCGTAACGAGGATCGTGCGGCGCTATGCCCTGCTGAAGGAGAGGATCGTCCGCAGACTCATCCGGCCCCTTGTCCTGCGACGCCCGCGTGTTTGCCGGCAGAAGCGATGCGCCGACGGCCAACGCGACGCCATTCAAGAAATCGCGACGGGTAATCCTTCGATACATCCCCAGTTCGCGGTCGCGTGAATCGTCGCTCATCACCTCTCCCGAAGTTCTGCGAAGCGGGACATTTTCTCCAACTCTGCGGGGTTTTAGCAAGGTTCCAGTAGAGCCAGTTTCAAACAGCGCGGCGCGGAGTTGGCTTCGCCATTTCCTCACGCGTTTCTGAGGGTTCCTTTTGGGCCGGGTCGAAAACTGGGACTCCCACCCTTACCGTTCACCGCGCCCGTTATGCTCGGCCTTCATCCGCTTGGCGGTGCTCCAACATACCTCCTTCCCGAGATTATTTTCATGGTTCGCTTGTGACGCCGAAGGCGCCATGATTTATTCGTAGCGCAATGCAACCATAGGATCCACCCGGCTGGCGTGTCTCGCGGGAAGATAGGTTGCGACCAGCGTCACGCCACTTAGCAAAACTGCTACCAGCACGATGGTAACGGGATCCCAAGGTTTTACACCGAAGAGCAAGCTGCTCATCAGTCGCGTAAGTCCTAGCGCGGAACCAATTCCGATAATCACTCCCACGAGCGCGAGTTGCATTCCTTGAGTAACGACCATTCGGCGCACTCTTTCGGGACTGGCACCCAGCGCCATGCGCACCCCAATTTCTTGCGTCCGTTGCTGCACCGAATATGCCATCAGACCATAAACGCCGATAGCCGCCAGCAGCAGCGCCACGCCCGCGAAGATCGTTAGCAGCGTCATGTAGAAATCGTTTCTTGCCATGGATTCGCTCACCACTTGTTGCATGTTCCGAATGTGGGCTACAGGCAAACCACCGCTGGCCTCGCGCAATTCGCGCTGAATGTCCGCACTAAGGCTAAACGGCTGAAGTTTCGTTCGAACCAACCAAGTGATAGGACCGATCCGATTATTCAGTGCCACGACTCCGTCATTCACCTGCGCGATTGGAACGTACATAGTCGCGATCGGAGGCTCGCTCAATGCGCCCTCCCGGACGTCCCCGACAATGCCGACGATCTGACGCGGCGGTTCCTCGAATTCCGGACCCACGCCTTTCCCAATGATGATGCGAGCTCCGAGAGCATCGCCTTTCGGCCAGAATTTTTTCGCCATCGTTTCGTTGATCACCACCACGCGGCCCGCAGCGCCATTGTCCTGGTCTGTAAACGTGCGGCCCTTCACCAGCGGAACACGAAAAATGTCGAAATATCGCGGTGATATTGAAATCCAGCCCGCTTCTCCATTGTATGGACCATCGGCCGGCGCTTGCCCTTCGATGTTGAAGGGCAGCCCGAATCCTCCTTCAAGCGGCAGACAGCAGGTAGCGCCTGCGGCGGTCACTCCCGGCAGACTCTCGACGCGCTGCCTGCCGGCGCGCTCCAGTTGATCTACTCCGGCGGCCTTCTCGAAACGCGCGTCCGCAAGTGACATTTCCATGGTCAACACATTTTTCGGATCGAACCCTGGATTCACGCCGCGGAGGGCCCCGAACGTGCGTATGAGTAAGGCAGCCCCAACCAGCAAAATCAGGGCCAGCGCCATTTCCGTAATCACCAGTATTGAGCGCGCTTTGTTGTGGCGAAGTCCGCTTCCTGTCCGCGATCCGCTCTCCCTCAGCGTAAGGCTCAAGTCTGACCGCGAAGCGCTGAGCGCCGGAACCAATCCGAACAACACGCCGGTAAGAAGCGCCGAAACCAGAGTGAACCCAAGCACGCGCCAGTCAAGCACCACTCCGGTCCCGTTCTCCCCGATACGCGGAATGTCGCCGGGGTTTATCGCAAGCAGCGCGCGAACACCCAGATAGCCGAGCACAAGTCCAAGCACGCCTCCAGCCAACGAAAGCAACAGGCTTTCCGTCAGTAACTGCCATATGATGCGTGAGCGTCCTGCGCCCAGCGCGGCTCGAATGGCAATTTCGCGCTTTCTGATCGTTGCCCTGGCCAACAACAAATTCGCAACGTTGGCGCAGGCGATCAGTAGAACAAAGCCAACAGCGCCGAAAAGCAGAAGCAGACCGAGACGGGCATCGCCGATCACGCTGTCTCGCAGTGGTACGGCAGTGAAGCTCTCGTCAGGCCCCATAACCGGCGAATTGGGGAATTTTCGTTTGAACTGTTCCGCGGCCATCTTCATTGCGGCTTGCGCCTGGGCAAGCGTGACGCCCGGCCTCAGCCGCGCCGTCGCTCGCAAGTAGTGGCCTTGATCGATGCTGTTTGGGTCAGGCTTGAGCGGCAGCCATATATCGCTCTGGGGATCGCTTGTAAACGTCCGACCTAACACTCCGATCACGACATAGGGATCGCCTCCGAGATCGATCGTCCGGCCGATGATTCCTGGATCTCCACCGAACCGGCTGCGCCACAATCCATTGCTGATCACTACTACCGCGGGGCCTCCCGGACGATCTTCTTCGGTGGTGTAGGCTCGTCCGAGCGTCATCGGAGCGCCAAACACACGGAAATAGTCAGACGAAGCATGAATCCCTTTGAGCTGTTCCGGGCGGTCTTCACCGGTGAGATTTATTCCTGGGCCGGAAAAATCGTAGGCCGCAACTGAATCAAAAACCTGCGTCTGCTCGCGCCAGACGTTGAACTTCGGTATCGAAGTGGCGTCGCTGTTTCCTTCCTTGGAGGTAAGTTCAAGTTCCACCAGACGGTCGGGATTCGGGTAGGAAAGCGGCTGCAACAGTACGCTGTTGACCACAGAAAAAATCGCCGTATTACCGCCGATACCCAGCGCCAGCGTCAAAATCGCGACCGTCGAGAAACCGGGACTCTTCGCCAGGCCCCGCAGACCGTACCGAGCATTTTGCAGGAAAGCTTCCATCATCCGCCCTTGCCCGTTGCGGAGTGTATGCGCGATAAACAACTCCGTCAAATCGCGACCTTACTTACTGGCCCAAGCGCAACATCGTCGGCAAGGGAGGTCAATCCCTGATTCGTAATTGGAAGTCTGAAGTCCACATCGACGATAAGCGCTGTCGGGCACTGCGTTAAGTGCGGAGCCAAACCGCGTGTTTTCCGCTGCAATTGCGTGCGCGAGAACTTCTTTCGCACCACGACCTCGCCGTGCAGGTTAGGTCCGACCAGATGAAAACTGTCTTGCCAACTTTACGGCCTTCATGAATCCCGGAATGCCGGGGTGTCCTCATCTTCCAAATTCAAAAACGATGCTCACAGTCGAGCCAAAATTTCTAAATCCCTTATTTTTTCCCTTTTAGCACTGTAAAACACGGAAAAGGAAACAGAATCCTTTTTGGATGCTAAGAGCTCACTTTCCCGCTATTGCACATTGAGTGTGACGGGAATGCTGTGAATGTCTGTGCCCGACGACGCGTTCACGGTGACGGTGTACGTTCCTGTCGGCGTTCCCATATTGGGGAACTGTACACACACGCAGCAGCGGAGACTGAACGCGAAGCCGTGCTCGCCATGGAAAGGGCGATTTATGGCGATTTGTTTCGAGTTGTTCCCAATTTGGGGAACAGGAACAACTCGGCGGCAATTAACTGGAGTTGAGGCTGAAACCGGTTGCCTTGTAACTGAAACTAAAAAGGGCGCTTCGAGGTTTTGCTTCGCAGCGCTCATGGTTGCGGGGGGCCGATACGTACCGAATTTAGACAATTTGTGCATCCCATTCCGCAGTGAACTGATTCATTGCGCTCCGTAAGCTTCAAAAACGGCGCTGCTTTCGGGGTTAGTTTCTGTGTGGCCGTTTATTAGCGGCCAATTCTTTGAATCACACCCCCAGATACACGTAGCCGACAAGCTGTATTCTCTTCCAGTTGGATTTTTGCTTCAGGAGGAAGGGGGCTCCGTTTCCGGCTGCGATCTTGACGGGTCAACGCCGGAGAGCAAAGCCCCGATGAGCTACGATTGTGTTTATCCCATTTTGCGTTCCGCTGCACAAGCTCGAAACGGATTGGGCTACGAGCTGCGCCGAGGTCATCTTGCGGCGATGCCCGGTTTGTGAGCGCGATTCGATCATCGGCCACGGACGCCGCCGCAAGCAAGCGCATGATGAACACCACGATTGGATTGGGATTCGGCGCGGTCGCTGTCCCGGTTGCGGAAAGACCTTCACCTTCCTGCCGTTGCTTTCTCTCCCTTACACTCAGTACAGCTTGCTGGTTCGCTGTCAGGCATTGCGGCGGCGCTTTGTAGAGCAGCACTGTTCCTGGGAAGAGGCGACGCCTGCGCTGAAGGACGCGAATCGGACGCCCGATCCTTCTACGCTACGTCGCTGGGCCCAGCATCTAGACCGCTCCCAGCCGGCTCTTTCCTTTCTCCGGCAAACCCTCGCGCATGTCACTCACTGGCTGGCGCCTGGTGATCCAGCCGATCACCAAGCCGAGCCTTTGTGTTCGCTGATTCCGGTTCTGCAAATTCTTTTGCCCTTGCGTCTCTGAGAAAATTTCGCCACCCACCATCCTTGCCTGGAAATGCTGGCGGCCTTCTCCTACGTTCGTCTCCAGAGGGGAAACTGCGCCGTGGGCGAGGACGTCGAAAAACTGAAACAGCGTCTTTCGCTGCTCGATTATCTGCGGCAGCAGGATTGGGTCGCCCGGCCCGCCGCTCACGGCGACGAGTTCGTCGGACTCTGTCCCCTGCATTTAGAAACCCGGCCTTCGTTCTATGTCAACGCTCGCAAGAATCTCTTTTACTGTCACGGTTGCGGCCAGGTGAAGCCCGCAACCTCCCGACACCCTGAAAATGGGCAGAGATTGGCCGCCAAAGCCGAACAATTCGGGAGTCGATGGCGATAAGCGCGTTTTCTCGTTACTAATCCAACCTATGCCTGAGCCTCTGGATGGGTCCGCTTCAGCATCGGGACGCCTAGGTTCTCAATGAGAGTAAGCAGAAGGTAATTGCTCAGGCGTAAGGTGTGCCTGCCATTGCGGCTTTTATGCCGACGGTTCCCTGATCATCGATTGCGAGAAAGGCGGCCTTCGCCTTCTGTGTACCTCTGTCTAATTACGTCACCGAGACCGAGTAGCGAAACAACCAGCGCGGTCGATAACGACGAGACACGTCTCCCGATCAGGTCGGCGAGACAAATTTCCGCTCGAAGAAAGCCGCAGTGAAACGCGGGTTAGGAGTGCGCGGTCGAGTCTTGACCTTGACGCAATTCCCGGGTCATTTGCCAAGCGGAAAGCGCAGCGACTAGCATCAGGCACCCTCCCAGCGTCCATTTCTGCATGAGCAATTTGCCCACACCAAAAAGAGCGCTGTACACCATTACGGTACCGAGAATACAACACCACAGGTTTTGCCTGAGATCGTGCGTTGCCGGGATTTCGGCTGCGAGCGCGCCGATCGTTTTCCAGCCGGTGACGTCGGGACGAACCTTGCGGTAGAAAGAGAGCAGTATGCTGTCCGGTTCGGGAGCTGTGAGTAGCGTCACTACAATCCACACCGCAGTGGTGATGAAAGTTGTGGTCAGAACATTCTTGGCGAAAAGCACGGTGGCCGACCCCATGAAAAATGTCGGTCGCCCAATCAAAGCGTTCCACAATTCTTCAGAATGCAGCGCTAAGGTCAAAAGCAGCGCGGTAATCATGGAAGAAATTTCACTCCACGCGTTGATGCGCCACCAGTACCAGCGCAGCAAGTACACCCCGCCGGTGCCGGCGCCCACTTCAAGCACGGCTTGCCACCCGGAACGAATCGACGCCAGTTGAGCGGAAACGTAGCCAGTGGCGATCACCAGCAGCACTGTGACGAACTGAGAGACGTGAACGTAGTGACGTTCTGAGGCGTGTCGGACCAGGAAACGGCGGTAGAAATCCTCGACAACATAGGAAGTGCCCCAGTTCAGTTGCGTTGCGATCGTGGACATGAATGCAGCGAGAAAGCCGGCGACGATAATGCCGCGCAATGCGTGCGGTACATGGTCATTCACCATCATCATGTAACTCGTCTCCGGATGGGACAGACCTGGATACAGCACGATCGCGGCAAGCGCGGTAAGAATCCAGGGCCACGGCCGCAACGCAAAGTGCGCCACGTTAAACCACAACACGGATAGCAGGCCTTGCCGTTCGTCGCGTGCGCTGAAAATGCGTTGGGCAATGTAGCCTCCTCCGCCTGGCTCCGACCCCGGATACCAGAACGCCCACCACTGCACGCCGAGATACACCGCAAAAGTGATCACCGGTAGAGTCCATAGTGTTTCGGTAGCGAATCCACGCGAAAAATCGGGGAGAAATGCAATAGGATCCGCGGCACCATTTTTGGAGCGTAGCTCTGCGATCTGCTCGATCATGGAATTCATCCCGCCCGCAGCACGCACCGAATAGTAAGCGATAGCAATCACGATGCTCATTTTCAGGATGAATTGAAAAAGGTCGGTCCACAGAACCCCGGAAAGCCCGCCAAGCGAAACATAGAAGCCAGTGAAGGGGATGAGGAAAAAAATGCAAATAATTAGCGCGTAGCCATCGGCGCCGGAAAACGTCGCACCAAACACGCCGCTAAGGCTGCGCGACATACTCTGAAGAAAATGCCATCCGCTAATGGTAGAACCGAGCGTGGTGCCAACAATGTTAATCATCGCCTTTGTCACCCAGCCCAGGATCAAGCAGTTCATCAGCACACCCAGGTAAATGGCACGAAATCCGCGCAAAAACGCAGCGGGCTTGCCGGAGTAACGCATTTCGGCGAACTGCACGTCGGTCATCAGGCCCGAGCGGCGCCACAATCGCGCAAATAAAAATACCGTCATCATTCCCGACGGCAGAAAGGCCCACCAGATCCAGTTTCCGGAAATGCCCTGCGTGTAAACGAGGCCGGCTACAAGCAAAGGCGTGTCCGCGGCGAATGTAGTGGCCACCATGGACGTACCGGCCAGCCACCAGGAGGCCGTGCGCCCGGAAACGAAATAGTCTTCAGAGCTGCGCGCCGCCGAGCGCCGGAAATAAAGTCCAAGTAGGAGAGTAATCAGAAGGTAGGCAACAATCGCGGACCAATCCAACAATGTGAAGGGCATGGACCAGCGCATTTATGGCATAGTTCGCCCGATTGGGACAATGGGAATCCGGTTGCGGGGATCACAATATCTAAAAGACAAGCCGGGAGACGTGATCGCCTCCCGGTTTCTTTTGGACGCGAGCCTGTTGTGTTAGATGCTCAGGGGTTTCCTACTTTTCTTTGGTGCTGCTATTGCTGTGCTTCTGATTGTGAATCTGCTTGCTTTCCTTGTTCTGTTCCTTATTGACCTGTTTCTTTTCAGCGGGAGTCAGCTTTCCGCCGTTTGCCTTGCGGTCTGCGTTCACCTGCTTGTTGATTTTCTGCTCATTGCCTTCGTCTTTTGCAGCTTCGCCAGCACTCATTTTGCCGCTTTGAATGCCGTTGGCGATGCGGTCCTGCTGATTCTCTTGCCGCTGGCCTACCTCGCTCTTGTTGCCGGGCTGTGTCGCGGCATTGTGCTTATCGTCATAAATCGAGCGGCTCACGTTATTCTGCTGTTGATTCACGTGCTGCCGTTCTGCCGGAGTCAGCGTTCCATCGTTGGCTTTACGGTCGGCGCTCACTTCATGGTTGATGTTCGACTCGCGCGTCTCCAGGTTCTTTGTTTCGCCAGCCGTCAGTTGTCCTGATCGGACGCCATTCGCGATGCGATCCTGCTGATTTTCGGCGCGAGCGCCTACCTTGCTCATCGCTGGTGTCGCAGGCTTCCCATGATTGACTGAGGCGAAATTCGAGCGGTCGGTGCTTGCGGCATGTTCATGAGAGGCCTGTTCAGCGGTAGGCTGAACGTGCTCTTCGTGCGCAGCAGCTTCTTCTTCCGCAGTCGGCTTCGCGGCAACTCCGCCCGGACCGCCATTGAAACTGGTGCGGGTCACCGTCGTATTATTCACGACAGTTTTGTCCACGTAGGTGTTGTGGATCACTGTGGTGTTAACGTTGACCACCGCGGTGTTATACGCGAAGTGCCCGCCACGCCACGCCCCGCCGACGAAACCGACTCCGCCATAACCGAAACCGTAATTCACGCCGCCGTAGAAGCCCACGTGCGGGCCCCAGTAGCCCCCATGAAATCCATAAACGCCACCCGCAAATCCCCAATAACCAGGGGTCCAAAGCAGACCGACTCGTGGCGGTGCCACCCATACGCCCGGTACCCAATAGTAATCACCATTCGTATAACCCCAGTAGCCGGGTGTCCAGATATATCCTTCCAGCGGGCAAGCTGGCTGAACGTAAACCGGCAAGGCCGGCGGAGCGACATGGACCGAAATACCAATCGCGATTTGCGCAGACGCTGAAGGCGTCGTTGCGAATCCAAGTGCTGCTAACAGTGCAACCGGTAAAAGTGCTCGAACGACTGCGAACCTAGACATGGTGAATCCTCCATAACAGTAATGGTGTAAATCCCCAACTTGAAGTGGGGGGCCGCATAAGATTGAAATCTCGCGAATCGCTTACTGTGTCTAACACCGGGGTCTTAAGAAGGTTGCTGGCTATCGGCGTCAAATCCCTAATTCACGGTTTTTATGAGTTTAGGCAGTTGCGCTAAACATTGGCAGGAAACAAAAAGTACTCAGGGAATGGGTAAACAGTCGCAATATTAATGATTCAAGCTTTGAAGGTTGGGCAGCGAATTAACTGAGTAGTAAACTAGAGGGAGATTTTTTCTTTGCCATAAGTTGAGTGGTTCAAGATTTTGTAGCGACCACCTTCAGGTGGACGAATCGCGATCGATGCTGTGCTAAGGACTTCAGTACGCGATTCCCCACCATAACGAAGGATCGACCCCCTAGGCGGACGACCGGGCTGACACCGACGGTGTGCGACGCGGCGAGATAGTATCGTGCAGCTGGGAGCGATCGGCGGTCTGATCGAAGTTGACAGGCGGATCAGTAGCCGGCAGCTTTGCCGGTGGCGCGGCCATCCGGAGCGCCTCGGAGCCAGCCGCCGCTGATCTGAATCGCCTCGACAAGACCGGAGGATCCTTCGTCGACGGAATAGCCCATGTGTTTGAGGGCGGCGATAGTATCAGGTGAAACTCCGCGCTCGACTCCGAGGCGGTCCGGCTTCCACTGATCGTGGACGCGGGGAAAGTCTACGGCATCTTGTAGGTCCATTCCGAAATCAATCACGTTGACAATCACCTGGAGCACCGCAGTGATGATGGCGGGCCCGCCCGGAGCGCCGAGCACCAGGAACGGCTTGCCATCACTAAGGATGATGGTCGGAGTCATCGAAGAAAGCGGGCGCTTACCGGGCGCGATGGCGTTTCGCTCGCCTTGCACGAGTCCGAACATGTTGGGTGTGCCAGGCTTCGAGGCGAAGTCATCCATCTCGTTGTTCAATAGAAATCCGGCGCCGGGCAGAGTGATGCCGCTGCCGTATCCGCCATTCAACGTGTATGTGACGGAAACTGCGTTGCCTTGCTCGTCCACGATGCTGTAGTGCGTGGTGTTCGTGCCTTCGCTGGCGGAGGGAAGGCCCGGGCTAATCTGGTCGCTCGGAGTGGCGTGAGCCGGATTGATCGTTGCGCGGCGCTTTTGAATGTAAGTGGAATCAAGCAGAGCGGAGGTTGGGTTCTTGACGAAATCGGGATCACCAAGGTACTCGTTGCGGTCGGCGAAGTAGCGCTGCATGACGGCGGCCAAGTAATGGTAAGTCTCCGCAGAGCCCGCGCCGGTTTTTTCGTACCCGGTGCCATCCAGCATGCCGAGCATTTGCAGGATGCCGACGCCGCCGGAGCTGGGCGGGGGCGAAGTAATGATGTGGTAGCCCTTGTAGTTCCCTTCGAGTGGCGCACGTTCGACCGCCCGATAATCGTGAAGGTCAGTGAGAGTGATCAAACCACCGTTTGCGGCCATCGCATTGGCAAGCAGGTGAGCGGTTTCGCCCTCGTAGAAATCGCGGGCTCCGAGACGCGCGATGCGCTCGAGAGTGCGGGCGAGCTCGGGCTGGCGGAAGTTTTCCTGCCAGTGGTAGAAGGCACCGTCCTTCAGAAAAATCCGCTTCGATTCGGGGAATTGCGAGAGCAAGTTCGCAGCGTGGCCGTAGCGCCAGGAATCCATTTGCGACTTTGAGACTGGAAAGCCGTTGGAGGCGAGATCGACCGCAGGCTTCACCAAATCGGCCCAGGGCTTGCTGCCGTACTTCTTGTGCGCCAGTTCAAACCCGCGCACCGTGCCGGGAACTCCCACGGAGCGCCATCCCACGATGCTGTCGTGGGTGGGGTTGCCGCTCGAGTCGAGATACATGTCGTGCGTGGCCTTGGCGGGCGCCGTTTCGCGGAAATCGACGAAGGATTTGCGGCCGTCGGCCATGCGGATGAGCATGAATCCACCGCCAGCGAGGTTTCCGGCGGTCGGGTACGTGGCGGCCAGGGCGAAGCCGACGGCCACAGCTGCGTCGATTGCGTTGCCGCCGGATTTCAGCACAGCGACGCCGACGTCCGCGGCGAGAGGTTCCTGCGCAACAACCATGCCTTTGCGCGCGTAAATTGGTTCGCGGCCTTCGGTAGCCTGGCCTATCAGGAGAAGCGGGAGTAGGAGAAGAGAAACGAGTCGCGTGGGCCTGCGTTTTTGTGACGGCGCCACTGTGTTCGCCCCCTAACTCAGAGACCGCTGGGAATCAGTATCGCGAATCCGGCTTTCGGCGCTAGACTAGCAAGTTTTTTTGGCAATCTTGAAACCGCGCCCATCGGTCTCGGACTGGCAGCATAGTACGAGTCACGGCGCAAACTTAATCGCACATCATCTTGCGCCACAAATATCGCACCAAAGTATGCCCGCGCCCCGGCAGTTTTTAGCCAATGAAGCCGAAAATAAATCGGATCTAAAAACGTTTCAGCTGTGTTATAGGAGCACGAACCTTACCTTGGACCATTCTCTCTTCGTGGACGCTGTTCCATTTTTAACAACGTAGCCTTCACCAAAGTAACTTGAAGCCAATTTGAATCTGGCGAGAGGTCGTTGACGTGGATGTGATCACTCCGGCCGTCGGCGAAGGTCCTCCCGTGGCGGACGCGTAAACGACGGGATTCGGCGCGTTGAAGTTTGTGCGATTCAGGATGTTGAAGAATTCGGAGCGGAACTGCAAATTCAAACGTTCTGAAAGTGGAAAGTTTTTCGCGAGAGACAGATCTGTTTCGACGAGTCCCGGGCCTCCCAGAAGATTGCGGCCGACGTTGCCGTAGGTTCCGGGCAGAGGTTGAATGAAGGCATTGGGATTGAAGTAGAGGTCGGGTCCGCCCAGAATCACGGGACCGGTAAAATTCGGATTCCAAGATGGACGGACTGGATTCCGAGTGTCGCCATCGTTCGATGGGTTGTAGGACAACTGTGGAGTGAAACGGAAGACCCGTTTGCGCGGTCTCGATTGCACTCAGTTGCCAGTTTGCGATCAGTTGTTGCACCCAAGGATGCTCGTTGGCTAATCTGCCGCGCCCAAACGGAAGATCGTAGGTCGCGTTGATCACCGCGGAATGCCGTACGTCGAACGAAGCCCTGCCGTAATCAGCTTTCGGCAGAAACGGATTCGCAACAAACGCCGGAGAATTCGTGGCGACGCTGGTATTCATGTTGTCGCCGTCATCGAGCGCTTTCGAAAAGGCATAGACTCCACGGAATTGCAGACCGGATTTCCACCGATGGTTCACGTCCACTTCGATCCCGTTGAACGAACTGATGCCCTCCGAAAACCAGTGCGTCGTATTCCATACAGCGTTATTGGCAAGTGCCGCGCCCGGTGGATAGTAATACGCTCCCGCCAGGATAGCGTGCGGGGCAGGGCGACTGCCGGGCAAATCGTCGGCGTAGGCAGATTCGCGTCCAAGGAGAGCAATTCGTGGTAGCCATGAGAACCGATGTAGCTGACGCCGAGCGAGGTGTTCGGCGAAAGTTCCTGATCGATTTTCAGGCTCCAGGACTTCTACCGTCGGTGTTTGCAGGTTTGGCTGCACGCCGCTGGGAATCACCTTCGCGCCGGTGTAGGTGGCGCCAGGCGCGATGCTCGAGAACGCAATGGTCTTGACCGCATAGACTGTATTGAAGGGCCGTTTTGATCCAGACGGTAGCTGAGGTTGTCCAGCAGCGCGTAATACTGACCGTATCCCGCGCGCACAACGGTCTTCTTGGATGGGAAGGGAGACCACGCGATGCCGACGCGCGGCGCCGGCAGGAACTTTGCGTTGTTGACGCTGAAGGCCGAGTCGCCGATCACGGGTTGAGTGATGATCACTCCGTTCGAATCAAACGCATAATTCGACGCGCGTCCGTGCGCCTCGTTCCATCCGTTGGTCCCCTCGGCTCGAAAGCCAATGCGCAGCTCGAGCGAAGGTTTGACCTTGATCGTGTCCTCCGCAAAGAGCGCCCCTTCAAGCGATCGCCAGTTTAACGGCGTGAAGCTCGGAGCGTAGGTGTAAGTGCTCACTTTGCCTTGCAGGAAAGTCTGCAGATTGGTGAACGAAACCTGTCCGTACTGATCTTGCACAAGGGTGTCGTTGGATTGAATTCTCTCGAGCCACCCACCGAAGTTGAACAAATGCTTGCCGTGAGTGAAGGGTGACCTGATCGGACAAAGTGAAAGAGATTCCGCGCCACGCGCAGGTTGCTTCCCGCATTTGTACCGCCGTTTGTGATCTGCGATGCACCGTTGAGCGTCGTGCCGCCGCCGACAACGACCGCGCCCACCGGCTGCCCTGGGTTGACCCAGCTGGGCAGAGTGACTGTGGTTCCGCTGTTGAAAGAGAACGCGCCGCGCGAGAAGCCGAAGGTCGCTTTGTTGAGGAGGCTCGGAGAAAAAATGTGGGTTTCACTGATGCTGGCCACTTGTTCGCGCAAAAATATGTCCACCACGTGAAGGGATTGTTCGTCGGTGAATTGGCGTTGCTATCGTCAATTGTGTAGACGCCCGCTAGCGAATCCTTGTCCGTGAATATCTGATCGACTCTTGCCGTCCCAAAGTCCTCGCGTATTCTTTGCAAGGGATTGCTAAATGCCTTGGCAATTCCACTCGGCGCGCCCTTCGAGGTGAGAATCTCCGGACCATTGGCCACCGGCCACAAAGCCAGCAGCGGTTGAACGCTCGGAACAGCGCCCGCCCTGGAAGCAGCATCGGGCACCAGTGACAGGTCGCTCAGGCCCAGATTCTGCCGAAAGCCTTCGTAGTTTCCGAACAGGAAAGTCTTGTCCTTGCGAATCGGCCCGCCGAGCGAGCCGCCAAAATCGTTGCGCCGGAATTCCGGGATATTGCCGAAATCAAAATAATTCCTCGCATCGAGCGCGCTGTTCCGCAGAAATTCGTACACATCGCCGTGCAGCTGATTTGTTCCGGAGGCAGTCACGATATTGATCTGAGCTCCGGGACGCTTGCCGTACTCCGCTCCGTAGGAGTCCTTCACCACCGAAAACTCGCGGACGGCGTCCACGCCCAGAAGCTGGCCGCTCACTCCGCCGGGCGTGTTGTTGATCTCCGAGGCGCTGGTGAATTCGACTCCATTCAGTAGGAAAAGGTTCTCCTGAGGTCGGCGCCCGGAAACCGCGAACATATTTCCTACGACGGAATTTGAAGTGCCGATCCCTCCGGAGCGTTGCGATGTGTAGTTCACAACTCCGGGATTGAGCGTCATCAGCTGATCGTAGCTGCGCCCATTTAAAGGAAGGTCCTTCACTTCGCGCTCCCCCACCAAGCCGGAAACATCTTCGGTATTGACGGATACTGCGTCCGGCACCGCTTCCACTCGCACCGTCTGGCGTACATCTCCTACCTGAAGTACCAAGTCCACCGTTTCTCGCTGGCCGACCACGAGCAAAATTCCGGTGTGCTCTTGGCTGCGAAAGCCATTTTTTTCTGCGCGCACTTCGTAATGGCCTACAAGAAGCGAGGCCGCGTCATACCGCCCCGCTCCATCCGTGATCAGATTCCGCTCCGCTCCGGTCTCAAGACTCTTGATGTGGACGGCTGCGCTTCCGATGGCGCCTCCCGTTGAGTCACTCACCGTGCCCTGGATGGACGCTTCGCCTTGGGCCGAGCAAACTGGCGTCAGGCTTACCGCCAACCCGAGCAATAAGAGTCCCAACCAGAAAGCGCCACTTGAATAAAAGTTCTTCACGTTTCGAAATTTCATTTCAATGTCTCCAAACTAAATTGGCTCTCGATAGGCATGTGCCAAGCTTCGGTTTTCGGGTTTGTTTTTCGAGCGGGAGGAAAAATCCGCCGGGCGGTGACGGGGACTACAAAGGTAGGTTCAACAACAAGGACAGTTGTGAGGGGGAAAACGGGTTGCGATAGGCGCCAGCGTGCGTTCCGTGGAGGACTCAATTCGGAACAATCCGCGTACGAACTGTGTGATTCTAGCGGTCACTCACGACTCCTGCCTGCGCAGTGATTCTGCTGTCGTCACCCACACGTCTTTTCAGCAACAACCGGCTGCTGCTCCAAACCAGTTGCAGGCCCGCGAAGATGGCAATCAGTGCCACAGCCGTCTTTAGCCGATTTGCGGGAACCTTGCGCGCCAGAATGCATCCGACGATGACCCCGGGAACGCCGCCCGCCAGAAGTTGGAGCAGCACAGAATTGTTGATCGAGCCGAAGCTATAATGAAAGGCGCTGCCAATCAGCGCCAACACCAAGCCAAAAACCAGGTCTGTTCCCACAACTTGCGCCGGCGTCATTTCAGAATAATTGAGCAGCAGAACGGTCCCCAGCGCGCCTGCGCCCGCGGAAGAAAATCCCGATTCCACTCCGATCGGCAAAGCGAGCCAGGGAAGCAATCGCCGATTCTTCAGCGCAAACGAGGGATTTTGTACGCGCCGGATAAATGTCACGCTGGATGACGCGGCCAGGAGAACGCCCAGCACCAGGATTACGAACGGGTTGCCTGGGTCCCGGCTCAGATATCGGAGCAGCCACGTGCCCACCAAGAGCCCCGGAACGGCGCCCTGCAGCAGAAGCCACAAATAGCGCGAATGAAACTGCCTTCCGAACAGGTAGAAAGGAGCTGCAATCAAGCGCAGTACGCCTGCAAACAAGAAAGCTGTCCCCACGGCTTCTCCGGCGGTCAGTCCAGCAATAAGCACCAGGGCTGGCACGGTGAAGCTTCCGCCGCCGATGCCGGTCAATCCCACCGCCAGAGCGATGACGAATCCCACAAGGCCGTGTATCACTGTTCGCTCCGCGAAATCGTATGGATCCCGCATTCCAGTTTCTTGCCGCCCCAACGCCCCGAACGAGGATTGCCTGGGTCGTCTGGAATCGCAGTGCAGGGTTGGCATCCGATGCTCAAGTACCCTTGATCGTATTGCGGCAAGTAATTGATTTTCTTCTTGGCTATGTACTCCCATACTTGTGCCCACTTCCAATCGGCTAAGAGGCTCACCTTCAAAATCGTCTTCCTGCTCGGCAATTGGTGCTCTCCCACTTTCTTCATATTTTTCCGTGTGGGGGACTGCTCGCGCCTCAATCCTGTGAACCAGACTTCGTAACGCTCCAAGGCTTGGAACAACGGTTCCACTTTGCGCAGTTGGCAGCATTTCGTCGGATCGCCGCTGTATAAAATTCCGAATTCCGATTCCTGTTGCTCCACCGTCTTCTGCGGAGTCACGTTCACCAGATTCAACGACCATTCCTTCGCCATCCGGTCGCGGTACTCGTAGGTTTCAGCGAAGTGATAACCGGTATCGAGGAACAAAACGGGAATCGAGGGAATCCGCTTCCGGAGAAAATCGAGCACGATCATGTCTTCGGCTTGGAAACTGCAAGTCAGGCACGCGTGTTGTCCGGAATGCGCGTCGAGAACGGCGCTCAATGTTTCCTCTGGTCCCAGGCTCTCGATGTTCTCAGCAAGGAATGACGTTGCCATTTCAAACCACCTCCCCAGGATTTCCATCGCCATCAGAAAATGCGGAACGACTTGGCCAAAGTCAGAACGTGTTCAAGAGCTTCCGCGTCTCCCACGGGCAGATTCATTTCAGAAAGATCGAAAAAGCGATCCCCCGCCGCCGCTTTCAGTTCCAGTCTCTCCTCCAATCCCAATCTTGAGTTCTGATAGATCACTACGAAGCCTGCGGCGTACAATGCGGCCCAAGCTGCCTTCACAGAAGCGAAAGGTGCTTCGCTTTCGTGGGTGACAATCACTTCGAACCCTATTGCGAAGAGCGCGCGCTCGATTCGCGGCGCCAGTTCCTCGCGCGAGTTGGTGAGGATGATGCCGGGATAGTGCCCATGCCGGCGATATCGTTCAAGCGGAGTTAGAGCAGCGTCTACACTCTTTGATTCCCGGCTCGTAAGGATTTCGTCCTGCGTGCGGCTCTCTTGGATCATCCCCGCGGCTAGGGTCGCATTGGTCAAGGGATCGATGATGATGAAACTACCGGTCGTCCGGTTCTGTTTATAAGAGTCAAAAAAGAGAGGGGTGTTCGTTTCGAATTCCGCGACTGCGATGTCATTCATCTGCAGTCGCTCAGATGATTCCGTCTCCAGAGTGTTGATGTTGACGCGATGCTGAATTTTGGTGACCGCGCCGCGCACGTGGCGTACTCCGTGTTTGATCAAGTAGGATTGCTGCAATTTCAGCGGCTGCGCGTGCATCCACACAATCGCTGCTCGAAATCGCTGTGACACTTGCGGCGGACTGTCTGGAGCAACGAGCATGTCTCCCCGACTCAGGTCAATCTCGTCTTCAAGCTTCAACGTCACCGACATCGGCGCGAACGCTTCGGCCAGGGGTCCGTCGTAGGTCACAATCGCTCCCACGCGAGATTGCATCCCCGAAGGAAGCGCGAGAACGGCATCACCGGGACGAATCACTCCACCGGCTACTTGTCCGGCAAATCCTCGGAAGTTCGCGTCCGGGCGAATCACGTATTGAACGGGGAATCGCACACCTTGCGTGCTTGAGAATCTCGTTATCGGCACAGTTTCCAGGTGTTCCAGCAGCGTCGGGCCCGCGTACCAAGGCATTCGCTCACTGCGCTCGACAACGTTGTCGCCTGCAAGAGCGCTGATCGGAATGCACTCGACCCTTGCGATTCCCAGCTTCTCGGCAAGCACGAGGAACCGTTTTGCTAGAGCCCGGAATCTCTGCTTCTTGATATCCCACCAGATCCATCTTGTTGATCGCAGCCACGACGTTCGGAATTCCAAGCAGCGAAGCGATGTAAGCGTGCCGCGTCGTTTGCGGAAGAAGTCCCTTTTCTGCGTCGATGAGGATCACCGCCAAATCCGCGGTGGACGCACCGGTAGCCATGTTGCGCGTGTACTGCTCGTGTCCCGGGGTGTCCGCGATGATGAACTTTCGCCGCGCGGTTGTGAAATACCGGTACCCCACGTCGATCGTGATGCCCTGCTCGCGCTCCACGCGCAGTCCGTCCGTAATCAACGAAAAATCAATGGGTCCGCTCGAACGGTTGATCCGGCTTTTTTGCGCCGAAGCGAGTTGGTCCTCGTAAAGAGACTTGGAATCGTGCAGCAGCCTCCCGATCAACGTGGACTTGCCGTCGTCCACGCTTCCCGCAGTCGTGAATCGCAGCAGTTCCTTGTTCAGATTCTGCTCGAGGAATAACCCGAAGTCGTTGGGCAGCTCGATGGCTGTTACTGAAGACATTAGAAGTAGCCCTCCCGCTTCTTGATTTCCATCGAACCTTCCTCGTCATGATCGATCACGCGGTTTTCGCGCTCGGACCGGCAGAACGAAATCATTTCTTCGATGATCTTGGGGACAGTGTTGGCCTCTGACCGGATGGCGCCGGTGCACGGCACGCATCCAAGCGACCTCATGCGGCACTTGACCGGCAGGGATTTCTCACTTGGCAGAAGCTGGTCTTTCGAATAAATCAGGACGATAGAGCCGCCGCGCACCACGGCTTCGCGCTCGCGCGCAAAATACAGCGGCACGATCGGAATGTTTTCAAAGTGGATGTAGAGCCAAATGTCCAGTTCCGTCCAGTTCGATAGCGGGAAGATCCGGATGCTCTCCCCTTTGTCAATTCTCGAATTGAAAACGTTCCAAAGCTCCGGCCGCTGGTTTCTGGGATCCCACTGTCCACGGGTGTCGCGAAACGAATAAATTCTTTCTTTGGCTCGCGACTTTTCTTCATCGCGGCGCGCGCCGCCAAACGCCGCGTTGAATTCGCCTTCGGCCAGCGCATCCAGCAGAGATGTGGTCTTCAACAAACCGCAGCATTTTTGCGTGCCCAGCAAAAACGGGTTTGCGCCTGCGTTGAGCGCTTGCTGGTTCTTATGGACAATCAGTTCCGCCCCGATCTCCTTCGCATATTGGTCGCGAAATTCGATCATCTCGGGGAATTTGTAGCCTGTGTCTATGTGCAGCAAGGGAAACGGAATCCGCCCGGGATAAAAAGCCTTCTGCGCCAGCCGGAGCATCACGGAAGAATCCTTGCCAACGGAGTAGAGCATTACTGGCCGTGAAAACTCTGCACCGGCTTCTCGCAGGATATGAATACTCTCGGCTTCGAGCTTTTTCAGGTGGCTTAGCCTGCGCTCGGGCGACGCGCCCCTGCCGGCGCTCTCAGTGTTGAACTGCGCCACTTCATTGGAAAATTCTTGAGTTGGGCTCGCCATTCGTTGCTTTCCCTTCTGAAAATTGGCGTATAAAAACAAAAAACCCACCTGCCAGTTGACCTCTGGCGGTGGGCTAGAAAACTCTCGGCTAGATTTCGAGTCTTAGTGCACTAGCCTCCCGGTGCCAGAGGACACGCATGCGCAACAAAGACAACAGATCTGCGCCATCCTCTGGTTCGTGTGGCCGATGAACATGGAAAGGAGTGTACATGGCCCAAGCGGTCAAGGCAATAGGCAGAAATGGAACCATTTCTGTGTATGATTTCGTATGCCTACCACCGGGGCGCTATATGTTGGTGCGTAGTATTCCTCTAGAAGTGGCGATTTGTATCACCCATAAACAGAAATTTACCGCTTGCACACCGCTGGTGTTACTGCCCTAATAAAAGCTAACGGCAGGGTACTCAGCAAGCGTATGTCCAGCGATTTCCGAAGCCTGAACGGACACGCAAGTGTTCACGATCCCGTGCAGCGCAGTGGGTAGTGCCTACGCTTGATAATGCTCGCAGCGCGTGGGATGCTGAGCCGCTCGATTCGCGATCCTCAGATTGGAGGTTCTGGCCTGTGGTGAGTCACGTAAGAAGGCTTCTCTTACCGCTGCTGCTTTGTTCAGCCACTTTGGCTTTTGCCCAACAGCCGCCGGTTAATTCTCCGTTACTCGATCATCTCGCTGGGAGATGGGTGCTCCGGGGCACGATTGCAGGCCAAGACACCACACATGATGTCAACGCCGAGTGGGTTCTGGAACATCACTACCTGGTCATTCACGAAGTGTCGCGTCAGAAGAACGGCAAAGGCGAACCGCAATATGAGGCCACGATCTACATTGCATGGAACGAAGCGACGAAGGAATACTCTTGCGTTTGGCTCGATGTTTACGGTGGCTTGACGACAGAATCGATTGGCGTCGCAAGCCCGAAGGAAAACGAACTATTTTTTGTTTTCAAGGATGAAAAGAGTGAAGTCAATTTCAAGAACGATTTCGTTTATAACGCAAAAGCGAGCACTTGGGAGTGGCGCATGGATAATATTGCAAACGGCGTTGCAAAACCGTTCGGACGCGTCACACTTACCCACAACTAATCTTTTCGATTGTTATGCAATCAAGTGGAATCTAGACACCCTCTGGAAAGACGATCCGCGCCGCTTCCTCGACGCTCATATCGGCCGGCACCCAAAGAATGCAACAGAGCTTGTTGCTTCCTCTTGATTCGAACCATTCTGACCTCGAAGGTTTGTTAGGTTGCGATGATGGAGGCCCAAGATCGGAAACGCCACAACATTTTTCTCACGCGCTAACCACGCCTGCGTGCGCTCAGATTACCCGGAATCAGAACCGGCTTTAATTGCATTTCCGATAACCGTTCAAGCGCAACCGCCACAAAAGCGGGCTCAATCTCCATTGCAGGGGGCGTTCAGGGCGGCCCTTCACAGGGGCGATCCCTTCGAGACTTAGGGCGAGCAGGGCAGGGAGGGCGTCCGCCGCGGCGGGACGCCCTGCGAAAGGCAGGGGAGAAAGTTCAGTTGTGATGGACCCAGTTCGATTCCAGCTTTGGGGGGTGCAGGAGGGTTTGCATTACTACGCAATAGAGTTCGGTTTTTTCTTGCAGGGCGGTGATTTGGGCGGGGGTGGCGTTGGGGGCGACGATGTCGAAATTCAGACGGAGGGTCTCGAAGCCGACGCGGGCGTCTTTTGATATGCCGAGGGTGCCGCGGAAATCCAAGTCTCCTTCGACGGAGACCTCAATGCGTTCCGTTGAGATGCCCATGGACGCGGCCACCATCTGACAGGTGATTTGGGCGCAGGCGGCTAGGGCGCCGAGCAGGAGATCGCCGGAACAGGCACCGGCGCCGGGGCCACCGACGCCCTTATGGGCTTCGGCGTGGTAGAGGGCGCGGCCGATGTCAACCGAGCAAGACACTGGGACATCCGTCTGACTACCTTTCGCGCGGAGCGTGATTTGCGAGGCGTTTGGGTCGCTGCGGTATTGGTCTTTTAGAGGCTTTTGAAGCGATCGAAGATCCATGGGAACCTCGTTCTTTAAATCTTGTTCTTCAATTCCTGGCGATTTTTCGCCGGGCGCGCGGCTTTTGGGCCTCAGCCTGCCTTGAAGGCGCTGCACCTGCATGCTAGCATGCCTGCGTACTGGGAGAATTCTCATGCCGAAATTCGTTATCGAACGCGAAGTCCCTGGAGCTGGAAATTTAACCGACGCGCAATGGCGGGAAATCTCCCAAAAGTCGGTCAACGTTCTGAAGGGAATGGGGCCTGAGATTCAGTGGCTCCATAGCTATGTGACGGGCGATAAGGTTTACTGCGTGTACCTCGCGCCGGATGAGGCGACGGTGCAAGAGCACGCGAAGCGCGTCGGGCTGCCTGCCAATCGCGTGTCCGCGGTGCGACGACTGCTTGACCCGGCGAGCGCGGAATGACTGCCGGCTGAAACTTTCGGCGGTGGGCGGAATTCGTTCGGGATGCGCGTCGGGTAGCGCGGGGGCGCGCGCGGGCGCTAACATTAGTGGGATGCCGTTTCGGGACTGAGCACGCCCTCGATCGCTTTTTCGACGGGCATTGACCAACCTTCCAACCAAGCCGTCGCGCCTGATGTATGGGTCAATGCCTGGCGCGCCGGACCCAAAGTGGCTTCGAGCTTCGACTGCTCCGCAGGCGTGAGCGGGGCACCGATATTTTGACGGAGGACTGCCGCGGCGCCTGCGAGCCGCAGCGAACGCTCGGCTTGGAGTTGAACGGCCGCCAAGCACGCGAAACACTCGAGCAGACGGGCGATTCCGCGCTGATGTTGGAGCTCCTGAAAAATTTTCAGGCTTTCGCGGTAGAGAGAGAGCGCTGTGGCGCAATCGCGCTGCTCCCTTGCCAACGTTCCCAGATCACCCAACGTGGCGGCAATGCCCCAGCGGTCACCGAGCTCACGAAAAATTGCGAGGCCCTGTTCGTAGAACGTCCGCGCGGGGGCGGAGTCGCCTTGATCTCGAGCGACATCGCCCTGAGAGTTTAGCGACCAGGCGACGCCGGTGCGATCGCCGAGTTCCTGGAAAATGGAGAGACATTCAGCGTATAGAGAATGAGCGCGGGCGAAGTCGCCCTGCAGTCTGACGACGCTCGCCAGGTTACTGAGAGAGCGAGCGACAGCCTTCCGATCACCCAAATCTCTCCACAGAGAGAGGCTCTCTTCGAAGAGAGAGTGCGCGAGTGAGACGTCGCCGGAGTCGCGAGCTTGGACTGCGAGCGCGTTCAGAGAGACGGCGACGCCCTGGTTGTCACCCAACTCACGCGCGATGCTAAGGCTTTCGCCGGTGAGCGCATTTGCGGAGGCGTAATCACCCTGCTCGAGCGCGAGAACGCCCGCGGCAAAGAGAGCGCGCTCTCGGGCTTTGGTGGGAGCTGCCGCTCCCGGAATTTTCAGGAGCTTGCCTAGGCGGTCCCTGCCTTCGGCGAGATACTCGCGCATCTCCCAGAAACGAAACAGGGCCGTGCCGAGACGCAGGCCCCAGTCGGTGTTTCCGGTTTCCGTGAGCCACTCGAGTGCCGCGCGAAAATTGTCGTGTTCCAATGCGAAGCGTTCGAGCCAGGCCGCCGATTCGGCGCCGCTCTGCTCGGTAGCTTGCTCTTCGGCCAAAACGAGGCAGTAGGCGGCATGGGAGCGCTTCGTCGAGGCGTCCTCGCCGCTTGCTTCGAGTTTTTCGAGAGCGTATTCGCGAATCGTTTCCAGCATGACGAAGCGCGATTCGCCGTTTGCTTGCTCGACCTGCTGCACGAGACTCTTGTCCACCATGGAGGCCATGCCGTCGAGCAGGTCCAGAGCAAGATCGGCGTTGGTGTCGCAGACCGCTTCGACGCCCTCGAGAGTGCAGCCCCGGACGAACACCGATAATCTGCGGAGAAGCTTTTGCTCGGCGGCGGTGAGCAAATCGTAGCTCCAGTCTATGGCGGCACGGAGCGTTTGCTGGCGCTGCGGGAGGTCGCGCGCGCCGCCTGTCAATAGCTGCAAGCGGCTCGCGAGGCGTGTCTGCAAGGAAGAGAGCGAGAGAACCTTGATGCGGGCCGCGGCGAGCTCGATCGCGAGAGGCAGACCGTCGAGCCGGGCGCAAATTTCGGTGACGGCGGGCGCGTTTTCAAGGTTGAGTTCAAAATCCGGCTTGACTGCGACGGCGCGCTGCACGAAGAGTGCGACGGCGGGGTACTGCGATAGGACGTCAATCGGAGGCATGGAGCGCGAATCCGGCAGCGCCAGCGGGGGCACCGGGAATTCGTGTTCGCCGTAGACGTGCAGAGCCGCGCGACTCGTTATTAGAATTTTGAGATTGGGACCCATCGCCAGGAGTTCGGTGAGGATTGGCGCCGCTTGAATCAAGTGTTCGAAATTGTCGAGCAGGAGAAGCATTGGCGCGCGCGATGAATCCTGTAAATTCTTCTTGAGGATTTCCAGCGGCGACTGGCCTCCGGCCTCACGGATGCCCAACGTCTGAACGATTACGGAAGCGATCAAGCCCGGATCTTTCAGCGGGGAGAGCGGAACAAAATAAATTCCGCCTGGAAAGTTCTCGACAAGGCCACTGGCCACCTGCACGGCAAGACGCGTTTTGCCGATCCCACCTGGACCCGTGACCGTGACCAGGCGCACATCCTGACGCAGCAGAAGTTTTTTGACGGCGGCTACTTCCTTTTCCCGGCCCACAAACCCGGTCTGCTGCATGGGAAGATTGCTCGGGCGGGGCTCCGACTGCTTGACTGGATTCTCGGAGAAGCGGTCGCGAATGGCGGCAAGTTCCTTCGCGAGATCGCGGGTAGAGACGTAGCGCTTATCGGGCTCTTTTGCCAGGCACCTCTCAATCACCCAGCACAGGGGCGCGGGAGCGTCGGCGGCCAGCGCTGCGATCGGTTCGGGTTCTTCGCGGAGAATGGCCATCAATGTCGCCGCCACCGTGCTTCTGCGGAAGGCACGCTTTCCGGTCACCATTTCGTAGAGGACCAAGCCGAACGAGAACTGGTCTGAACGGGTATCGAGGCGGCTACCGCTGGCTTGCTCCGGCGACATGTATTGCAGCGTACCTTCAAGACCCGGTAGCGACTGCGATTGGGAGAGAGTGCGAAAGTCCGAGAGCACGCCGACGGCCGGCGCGACCTTCGCCAAGCCAAAGTCGAGGATCTTGACGAATCCATCTTGAGACAGCATCAGGTTCGCGGGTTTTAAGTCGCGATGCGCGATGCCGGAATCGTGGGCCTTGGCCAGCCCGTCGGCAACTTGGGCCGCGATTTCAATTGCTCTTCGCAATGGCAGCGGGCCGGCGAGAAGGAGGTCGCACAGCGTCTTGCCGTCTACCATCTCCATCGCAATGTAGCGAGTAGCGCCATCCTGTCCGAGCTCGTAAATGGTGACAATGTTGGGGTGATTGAGCGAAGAGGCGGACCGCGCTTCCCGCTCGAAGAGGCGCAATCGATCCGTGTCCACGGAGAATTCGGCGGGCAGAACCTTAATTGCAACACCGCGCTGGAGGCGTGTGTCGCGGGCGCGATAAACCTCGCCCATACCGCCCCGGCCGAGCAGAGTTTCGATCTCATATTGGCCGAGATGCGTGCCTGGAGGGAGAGGCATACGTGGCCAGGATTATACCCTTGGAAATACCCTTTCACAGTCGAACATCGTCCGCCGTCATCCACACGAGGCTCTCAAGAAAATCGGCTACGTCAACCCGTTTACTGAAACCCACAAGGCGGGAAATCATGCATTCCGCCGCTTCCGCAACACGTACCTTCGGAACTACACGGCATGCCCGGATGGACTCATTAAATTCTGGTTGGGTCACGCGCACATAGACATGACGGACCGCTACGACAAAATCAGAGAGGATACGGCTTTCCGGAAAGACGTCGCCGAACGGTGTGGCTTCGGCTTCAAATTGCCTGGAATGGTACCGAATGTACCTAATTGTGTTGAAGAAACCGAAGTGGAAAACGTAGTACAAGTCATTTAGTATCGGGGGACTACGATAATGCGCGCCCGTAGCTCAGCTGGATAGAGCATCTGGCTTCGAACCATGGCAGTACAAAATCTAAGCCGTTGAATTGGCTTAAGTTCCCCTGTGCAGCCCTCTCATTAAGTGCGCTACGATTTGCGCTACAACGGAAACCGCACTTGGCCCGTCTGGCGGGAGTTTCCCTGTGCTCTGTTAAGCGCATTGCGGAGGAAGTTCCGGTGGTTCATGTCGATGATGCCGCGGAGCGAGAGAAGCGGCGGATCGGCAGACCCAGTATCGTTGAGGATTTCCGGAAGGCCGTTGTAAAGATACTGGAAGAGAAACCCAACCTGCCTTCTCTGGAGATCCTTCGCCGAGTTCGGGAAGCAGGCTACCAGGGAGGCAAGACCGCCTTGTACGCTCTGGTGGCCTCGGTTCGTCCGAAAGAGATAAAGCCACTGATTCGTTTCGAAGGTCTGCCTGGAGAATTTAGTCAACACGACTTCGGCGAAATAGACGTTGCTTTTCTCGACGGGTCGACTCGTCACCTTCACTTTTTCGCCTCTCGCCTGAAGTACTCCCGATTTATCTGCGTCAGTGTGGTGAAGGACCAGGCCGTGGAGAGCTTGGTGCGCAATCTGGCCGAACATCTCGACCGTTGGGGTGGAGCTCCGCTGATGTGCGTGTTCGATCGGCCGAAGACCGTCGCCTTGAAGTGGCAGAGAAACGGCGAGGTTACGGAATGGAATCCGGTCTTCGCTTACGTCATGCTCGAGCTGGGCATCGGGGTGGAGTTGTGTTGGCCTCATAGCCCGCGGCAAAAAGGTTCCGTTGAGAACCTGGTAGGTTTCGTAAAATCTTCCTTCTTCAAAGTACGAAGGTTCCACGATCCAGAGGATCTCGAGCAGCAGCTCGTCGCCTGGCATCGCGAAGTGAATCATGAGCGTCCGTGCCGCGCGACGGGCATAGTCCCCGTTGTGCGTCTTGTCGAAGAGGCCTCCAGACTTCGTTGCCTGAAGGTGCACCCAAAAGATCTAGCGCTTCGCATTCCTGTCTATGTAGGCCCGACGGGCACCGTTCTGCATGATGGCCATCCCTACTCCATGCCTCCCGAGGCCATTAGCATGCCCGCGACGCTGTACTTGTACGCCGATCGCGTACGCATTGTGGCGGGCAGATATGAAGTCAACCATCCGCGGAAATTCGTTGCCCACGAGGGCTCTACGCTAGCGGCGCATCGCGCGGCCCTGGTGGCGGCGGTATCGGGTAAGCGCGGCAAGCGTTATCTGAAGCGCCAGCAGTTGCTCGAACTCGGAGAGCCTGCTTTCCTCTACCTCACCGAGATCGTTCACCGCCGGCCTGGGCAGTGGTTCCACGATGTGGATCGACTGCACGACGTTCTACAGAGCCATGGAGCTGAAGTTCTTCGCCGCGCCATGGAACAGGGACTGCAAGAGCAAGTTTTTGGTGCCATCTACATCGAGCGTTTTCTTCAGCGTTCACTCGTCTTCCAGGAGGAGATTTCATGAAAAAAGAACAGGCTAAGAAAAATCCGCGTGATGCGTCGATGACCACAAAGCAGGACGATAACACTCTGAAGAGCCTGGAACTCTCCGAAGGCCAGCTGGAGGTGCATTTCCGGCGTCTGAATCTGGCGCACACGCGCCGGATTTACAAGGAGGTCGCTGATCGAGCGGAAAAGGAAAGTTGGTCGTATCGAGACTTCCTGGCTCTGTTACTGGCCGAAGAAGTGGCACGTAGGAAACAGACGCGACTGCAGCGTTGTACGCGAAGCGCGCACTTCCCGTTCTTCAAAACCATCGACGAGTTCGATTTTACGCTGCAGTCGACACTCCGGGAATCGGTGATCGGCTCCTACCTCGGACTGGACTTCGTCACCGAGGGTCGGTCGGTGATCCTGCACGGAAAGGCCGGCAGAGGGAAAACCCATCTGGCGGTGGCCATCGGGTACCGCGCCATCCAAAACGGCTTCGAGACTCTTTTCACCACGGCGGCGGAACTCATTGAGGACCTCTCGAACGCCAGCAAGCGTGGAAATCTCCAGGAGTCGCTGGCAACCTACACGCACCCTCACGCCCTCATTATCGACGAGGTCGGAGATCTGACCTACGGGCCCGACGCTGCCAACGTGCTCTTCCATGTGGTGAACGATCGGCACCTGCGGAAGCGGCCGATGATCTTCACAACCAACAAGCCACTGAATGAGTGGGGAAAAGTATTACACGACGAAGATATGGCCGCGGCCATCCTCGATCGGGTTCTCGAGCGCGGACGCTTTATTCACCTCGATGGACCCTCGGGGAGAACCCGTCATCTCAACCTGGAAGAGAACTTCAATCATCGAGGGTTACGGTGTCGCTTTGGCGCGGGTTCTTGACAGTTGCAAACTCTATGCCGGGAGCCACTCACAAGCCGAGTCAAATCTATAAATTCGCGGTCTTTCGGCTCCTAGCACCCAGATGTCGGCTCAGCTGGTTCGAAGCCTTCTGCAGCCTTTTGGACCACCGCTACCTGCCATCTGGCGGATAGCCCGAACCCGCCTAGAGAACATACTTGGGACGTCCGGCGTTTTTATGTGGCGTCTGTAATCCTATGATTCATGCCCGTGTCGGCATTCTACTGACCGACTGGCTTGACAGCGCGGTCGGTTTCCGAACCAACTGACACTGTAAGAAATCGGCAGTCCAACGACTACCATTTTCTGTATCAGGCCCACGAGCAGGGAATGGATGGGAAACGGAGCAGTAATGTGGAGTGCGGAGTGCGGCAACACGATGAGGTGCATCACGAGCTTTACAGTAGCACCGAAATACAAACCACACAGAAGCGGGTAATCAATCAAAAATGGCAGTCTGCGGCTGGCCGCGTAATAAATGGACGCAGCCGAGAACGCGATGAAGAAATGAAGCATGACACCGAGGGCCATGGTGACAGCGCCGCCATTTTCGGCCTTCGGTCCTAATAAGCCCGCAGCAATAAACAACGGAATATCCCAACCTAGCTGGATGCAGGCTTGAAGAAGGTCGGCCGCTCCAGCGACAAAGCCACCCACACCGATTGCCAACGGCGCACTTCTCTTGATTGCAAGCGGCGCAAAGCTTTGCATCGTCATTCCCTGTGCGTCGTCGAAGTCCTTCCTAGGCAAAGCAAATGTATGCTAGAGACAGGGAACACGTCCACCGCGCAAACCGATGTCTAGTCCAAGTCCACTAATCGGATTCGCGGGGGGCTCTGTTCGCAGCATTAATCGCGGCCTGACGATGCACAGTGCGGGAACGGCTGTGCGGATTGCGATGGGTTCGTGGAGGCGCTCGCAGGGTGCGGCATCGGGGGCTTCAGCGCCGGGGAAAGCTGCGCGAAACGGAAGAAGAAAAGCGATATCGAAAGTCGCTTTGGAGGTGGAATAACCGAAGAAAGAAGCGCAAGGCAAAACTGGATGCGACGCCCGGCCCAAATCGCACGCACCGAGGACGCTTAGTCAGGCTGTCTACAAAACAGAATGTTGCCACGCATATCTCGCCGAGGTTTTTGAATCCCGATGTCCGAAGGTCCGCAATGAGATACGATGACGATGAATCGGGGTATGGAGGTGGGAATGTCTATTAAGACGCCCGAAGAACTGGCAGGTATGCGAGCCGCTGGCGCGGTGGTCCAGCGCATGTTGGAAGCGATGAAAAAAGCGGTGCGACCCGGAGTTTCTACCGCTGAACTAGACCTTATAGGCGCTCGCGTTATGCGTGAGCACGGCGCTCGGTCAGCCCCCGCGCTAGTCTACAAATTTCCGGGCATAAGCTGCATCAGCATAAACGAGGAAGCAGTTCATGGCATTCCGAGTGAAAGGAAACTTCAAGACGGAGACTTGGTGAAACTTGATGTGACTGTCGAGAAAGATGGGTTTATGGCGGATGCTGCCGTCACGGTCTCGGTCGGTAGCGTCTCGGAGGAAAAGCAGAATCTTATGTCTTGCGCCGAACGCGCATTCGACTTGGCAATGGTTGTTGCTCGGGCAGGCAACTGCGTATATGAAATTGGTCGAGTCATCGAGCGAGAAGTACGACGATGCGGCTTCTCGGTAATTCGTGAGCTTGGAGGACACGGGATTGGACGTACTATCCACGAGAAACCGAGCGTCCCTAATTTTGCTGACCCTGCCGCCCGACAGGTTTTGACTAAAGGTCTTGTGATTACAATCGAACCGATTATTTCGGCCGGACGGGGGAGGGCAAGTTTGGAGAGAGATGGCTGGACAGTGCGTACTGCCGACATGAAACCCTCCGCCCACTATGAGCACACGTTGATGATTACCAAGGATGGGCCAGTTTTGTTCACTGCTGCGTAGTCAACTGGGTCTTATCACTAAAAGACGGCACTAGAAAAGCTAGAGCAGGAAATCGGTGGTTCTGCCCCTACGCGAGTCTTTGGCAGAGGAGAACTGGAACGGCTTGGAATGAACTTCCGCCCACCCGAAGCATAGCCGTGGACATCCTCGCTGGTCTCCGCGACCAACCTGCCGTGCCATCTGGCGAGGGGGCGGAGCTAGCCGAGGGGGCACAAATTGCAGCAAGACGGGGACTGTTAAAAATCAATGACCAAAGGAAAGACTGTTCAACCTTGAGAACGACTGCCGCCCGTAGCTCCACGACCATTCAGTTAGCGACCGCTGCTCTTAACGTGTCTCTGTTTTTGCCGATGATGCGGACTTCTTTTCCATACAATCCCGCAAACTTGATTGCCATTCCAAGAAGTTCGTACTCGTCATAGTCCACGGCGAATGCGTCCTGATGAATGAGCACCGGACCGACAGTGTCTCTGCACGACTTGGCGAAGTCGGGCAACACCTTTTCCATCGCCATCCTGAGAGCCTTCTCTCGCTTCTCTACCTCTTGTTGGGACATCATTGCTTTTCCTTTTGCTGCATGCAACTTTCACTATCGGAACGCATCACTACTTTAGATTGAGTCTGGTGCCGTCGAATATAGCATCTACGGAAGTTCAGGGCTGCCACCGAAGGGTCGCCAACCAGCTTTTGCGTGGTATCGTACTCGTCACCGAGCAAGCCGGTCGGGAGCCGCCGATGAGAATCTTTGCGCAGAACGAGCCATTGACGGACGCGGAGTTCGACCGCCTCGGGGAGTTCCTCAAGGGTTGCGCGGGCGGCAAGGCCATGAATGTCGAGGAACTTGACGGGTTCTTCGCCGCGCTGGTCGCCGGTCCCGAAATCGTGATGCCCAGCGAGTACCTGCCGGAGGTGTTCGGCGGCGAGATGTCGGACACCCATGAGTTCGGCAGCCTTGAGGAAGCAAACGACATCTTGGCGCTCCTGATGCGTCACTGGAACGACATCGCCGCGACGCTCTCGAAAGGCGATGTCTACCTGCCGATTCTGCTGGAGGACGAGAACGGCGTGTCGCACGGCAATGATTGGGCGCGTGGCTTCATGCGGGGCGTGGACATGTGCCACGACGGCTGGGCTGAACTGGTTGCGGATGAGGAGCACGGCGGATGCATGGTTCCCGTGCTGATGCTCTACCACGAGCACGACCCCGACCCGGAGATGCGCCCCGAGCCGATTGGCGCGGAGCAACGCGAAAAGGTCATCGAACACATGGCGGCTGGGCCTAGTAGGAGCGTATCGGTATTTCCGGCAGCACGGGCGTTCCGACTTGGGCACCCGCGCAATGGAGCCTCGGAACACCAAGAGCAAGATTGGGCGGAACGACCCGTGTCCGTGCGGCTCTGGGAAGAAGTACAAGCGTTGCTGCGGCGGCCTGACGATAAACTGAACCCTGGCTGGTTCCACAAGAAACTCGGCGACCGTTGGCTCCACGGTCGGCTCTGTCGGCTACCGGAAACCCCGCGCCGCGACAAATGCGGTCACGCTGACAAGGATTTCGCCGCACTTGAACGTTGACCACCGCTGCGTGCCATCTGGCGAGCAGGCGCGGCCTGCCACAGCATGTCCTGAAGGCTGTTCCCTATGTGGCGTCTGGGAGTTTCTGATTTATGCCCATTCGGTTTCTACGATACTTTTTCTAGCCTCTTCCACCGCGACCTGGAGTGGACTTGTCGTGACTCATAGCTCCCACATTCGCCGACTGCTAATAAGTGCGAATACAGATAGCCGTCGGGAAATCCTCTTGTCACACCAATAACCCGAAGAGCTCTGGTAGTTTCATGATAGGTGACAACTGTACGACCCGTTGTGAAACTAGGTCACAATGGGGAATCGTTAATTGACCAGCAAGCACCTGAGGAACGGAAGAGCAGTTGATTGGTGACGGGAGGCCTGCATGGAGCTGAATTTTTTTTGGTATATGGGTCACGGTCGTTCTTGCTTTTGGCTATCAAGTGATAAAAAAGCGCGGGCTTAAGGGCGCAATATTTGGCGCGACAATTACCCGAACGGTAGGCGAACTGGAACTGGCGAAGAACGGACCTATGCGCACAATACTGAAATTCCACTGCTTAGAATCTGCGGCAGCTGGAGCACCCACAGTTGGAATTGAAGTGATAACTCGCTCAGTCGCTAGCTATCATATGTTTCCGATTCGGCTGACGGCAGAACAGGTAGGCGTTGTCAAAGACCTTCTCTCTCAGACTGTCGCAGAGAGCCAAGCACACTCGGTCCCGATGGTCACTCGTGATAAGCGGAATTACATCACTCGAAGAAAGATACCCAACGACGCAGTCGATGAGCATTGATAGGTCGTCGCTGACCCCGTTCGAGGTCCGCAATCGCTGAGGACGAAAACGGTGAAATATAAACCCGGATACGGGATGGCCTGTTGCATAGAGGCAAGCGCAGCGAATTACGGTTTTTCATTGCCAACAGCGGACCATACCCGATTTTTAACATTCGATTCACCGCACGTTCACCTGCCACCTCGGCCCCTCACCTAAAGTTTTCGCTCGCAGCTCACCGTCCGGAGGAAAAAGAATGCGCTTTGTACAAAGTCTGCTTGTGTCTGTGCTGGCCGCTTCAATGCTGATGTCTCCCCTGCCAGCAATGGCGGGAGGAAACGGCACCAGCGACTCGCCACAGAACGTAAAACATGTTCTGCTCATCAGCGTCGATGGACTTCACGCTCTCGATCTGTCCAATTATGTCAACTCTCACGGAGACTCCACTCTCGCTTACTTGACCCATCACGGCATCACTTACACGAACGACTCCACTTCCACACCGTCAGATTCCTTCCCTGGTCTCGCTGCCCTGGTAACCGGCGGTGATCCAGTAACAGCAGGGTTGTGGTATGACGTAACCTATAATCGAGCCTTCTCGCCGCCGTACACCACCACTTCACTGCCAATCACCGGAGGTCCAAATCTGTGCCCGAGCGTTGTGGGCACTCCAATGGCCTACGACGAATCGATTGACATTGACCTCACCAAACTCAACGGCGGTGGCGGCATCAATCCCGACTACCTGCCGCGCAATCCCAACGATGGCTGCAAGCCTGTCTACCCGCACGAATACCTCCGCGCTAACACCATCTTCGAAGTGGTGAAAGCCAACGGTGGCACCACTGCATGGACTGACAAGCATCCTTCTTACGAATGGACCAATGGACCCAGCGGCAAAGGCGTTGACGATTTTTACGGTCCAGAGATCAACTCGGTTCCTGTCGCGTTGCCGCAGTTCGCAGGATGCAGCCCTGTGCCGTTCCCGGATCCGACATTCGACGATGGTTGGACGACCGACTTCAGAAATATTCAATGCTACGATTTACTCCACGTGGCGGCGGTCATCCATCAGATCGACGGTTGGAATCACAACCACACCAAGAAAGTCGGCGTCCCCACGCTCTTCGGCTTCAACTACCAGTCCGTGAGCGTCGGAGAAAAGTTGCGAGAAGGACCAATCGCCACCGGCGGTCCGAACGTCAAGGGCGGCTACTTCGATGTTCTGGGCACACCCAACGAAGGGCTCGCGTTTGAGTTGGACTTCGTGGATCAAACCCTCGGACGAATCGTTTCGGAACTGAAGAAAGAGGGCGTCTACGATTCCACTCTCATCATCATCTGCGCAAAACATGGCCAATCGCCGATCGACTTCAACAAACTCCATACGATCGGCAATGGCCAGCCCACCACTTTCCTCGGCGCTGCCGACGCGTTCGATATTTCCGACGACGGTTCTTTGATCTGGCTCAGCGATCAGGAACTTCTGTCAAGTGTCGTTGCGCAGATCAGCACGCCGGAAGGCGAACAGACTCTGGGCATCCAGGAAATATTTGCGGGACAGTCACTGAAAAACAAATGGGATGATCCCGGCAGCGATCCACGCACCCCAGACATCATCCTGAAAGTCAATACGGGTGTGATTTTCACCGGTGGCTCGAAGATCGCGGAGCACGGCGGATTGAACGAAGACGATATACACTCCGCTCTCCTGGTTTCCTACCCCGGCGCCGCACAAAAAACAATCAAGACACCCGTATTCAACCAACAGGTAGCCGCGACTGTCGTCAAAGCGCTGGGCATCGACCCGAACGAACTGAAAGCTGTACAAGAAGAACAAATCCACCCGTTGCCATTCATTTTCGACAGCGACGGCAAAATCGAGTAACAAACGGACGGCGGAGATACCGTGGAAGGAGCGCTGCAAGCGTTCCTTCCGCGATCCGCATACGGAAATCAGCGAGAGTTTTAGTCAATTATGGGCATCCTAAGGAGAACTTTGTTCCCGTTGTCTATGTGTTCAGGCGGCCTTGAGGCCGACCGCGTGAACGAGATCGTCGAGTGCCTGGACGACGCGTTGGTAGAGTTTGTCGAGCTGAGATAGTCGCTCTTGCTGCAGTTGGTTGTCGGGAGAGAAGGGTTGTAGCAGCCCGGCGGTGAGGGGGGCGTAGATGCGCTCGAACAGTTTTAGAAAGACGAGACAGATTGAGTAACCTTCCGGTAGGAGTTGATAGCGCCGAGAGTGTGGAATTTTTTGTACTAAGCCCTTGGCTCTGAGCTTGGACAGATCGTAGCGCAACGAGGAGAGGCGGTAGTCCAGGGTGGAGCAGCCCAGAGCCTCGGCGGTTTGTGGATGCAGTTCTGCAGTGGTAAACGTACTTCCCGCGGCGATGTGAGAGAAGCGTACCAAAGCATGCATCAGAGCCAGCTGCCGAGGATGATCCAGCTTCAAACCGGGAATGCGTTTGCCGTTCGGGAGGATAGTAGGTTGGCCGAGTTTCCGTAGCTGGCCGCGATCGAGGAACGTTTCCAGGATGTCCTGCTGAATATCCAGGTAGTTGTCGACGATGGAAGAAAGCTTCTGGCGGAGTTGGGGGAGATGGTCGATGGCCTTGTTCACTGCATAATCGGCAACGTTGTTGGTGGCCGGCTCGGTGCGGAGCAGGAGATGATCGCGAACGTATTGTTTGATGAAGCCGTTGCCATAGTGGCTGCGGATGATGGGATTGGGTAGATGCAAATCCTCGATCACTGTCTGGAGCTTTCCTCGATAGCGAGGGGTGATTTTGCGGCCAAAGATCACGGTGATCTTGTTGGGATGACCGATGGTGCGATTGGCATCGAGAAGTCGCTCGCCCAATTCATCGAGCGGGGCTCGTCGACGAAAGATCAGGTTGTCGCAATACTCCACTTGAGAGAAGAACAAGCGATGTTGGCAAGAGGCTTGTTTCCGCTCCGTTTCTGTGAAGAAGGGGGTGAAGTGGGTCAGCCACTTCTGGCCGCAGATCAGAACATCGCGAGGGGTCAAAGAGTCAGCGAGTTGCTGCAACTGAGTGGGGTGGCTGCATTTCAGGAAGGCATTGGAGCACTGCTGGAAGTCGACTGCTTGCTCCTGAAGTCGAATTGCCAGCCAGTGATGCTGATTCAGGCAGATGCGCGCTGAGAATGGGAAATAAGGGCACATGCGGACGAACATCTGGCCCCAATGGCGGTCGTTCACGTAGAAGTTATACTGGATCACCCAGCGCTGGGTGATTTCGAGATGCCATCGGTTGTCCTTTTTGTTTCCGATGGCAATCAAGATTCGCGCCGGTTCTCGTGCCTTTAGGATGGCGACAACTTGATCCGGTTTTGCTTTTCGGAAGTAGGGCCTGACGAATTCATCGCGTCGCCCCTGGGGAGCTTCCAAAATGGGTATGCCCCAGTTCTGTGAGCGATTCTTGACCCAATTCTGAAATTGCCCAGCGATGTCGCGGAGAACGTCTCGGCTAATGGGATACAACTGGCGATAGGTGCTGAAGAAACCGATGACACGCTCGGGTTGCTGAAAAGGTTGGATTAGACCATTCAGCAAGATGCGGTCGAAGCACCGATAGTTGAATCGGATGTTATCCTGGTGATGTTTCAAAAAGGCGTTCATGGCCACCTCCAGTGTGGTGAGACACCTGGATCATAGCGCCATGGACGCCTTTTTCTCTTCTCAGGGATATCAAGGGCGAAGCCCTTGGCTAGTTAGTATCTCGATCGAGCGCGTCGTTCACTGGGAGCGTATCGCATCCCGCTGGAGACCGGCCTTCTCATCTCATCTGATTAACGCTGCCAGCTCAACCGGTCGATGCAACACCATCCAGTCCGTTGCTTCGACAATGCTTCCGCGGGAGAAACATCTGTTTGAGTCAGGGCAGCGTTCCGGCTGGTCTAACCCTAGTGAGCGATCTCGACTTTTCTCTTCAATGCAAGGTGGGTTCGAGCTTAGTGTTGCGTCGACCCATTGAGACCCCCGCAGTTATCGGAGATGTGGATTTTGAAGTTTCCGATTCAACGCTAAGACTTACCGGGAGTTGACGAGAGGGAGGCAGCTCGCGGCTATCAGGCCTCGACCCGCGAACCCTGGAACGAAAAGCCGCCGATAATGATTAGCAAGGATGCAGCACCGATCATTTCGTTTCCGATGAAGAACCCACTATTGGAACAGTGAATACAGCCTGAATCAACACAGCGAAGCCGCAGATCAGGGCGATAGGCTTGCCCAAACGTGCTTCCCCGCACGTGACGACCAGCACGATGAGTGCAAGGACGATCCAACTCCACGCCATCGAGAGAAAGGCAACCTCGAAAACAGATTGCAGCGCGATCGGCAGATTCGATGCATGCACGGCCGGGGCGACGAACTTTTGATACGCGAGGCAATGGATGGCGGCAGCCACAAGCAGCACAATGCAACCCAGCGTGACCAACGTGCGCGACATGGTACGGCGAGTAATCACGTGATTTGGTATTTCATCGTCAGGAAGAATGCAGTCGTAGTTGCAGAACGAGTTGGAGGATGCCTCAAGAACGCGACTGCGTCAATAGTGGCGACGGGCAAGTGGGCGATAAACGCTCTTACCGGAGAAGTCCTATAAAAAGGAATGTCAAGAGAAAAACCTCCCCTTCGGCTCGATGCCGATTTTTTTTGTCTCGGCATTTAGCCCAAATGTTTGAACGAGCACTCTCGATGCGAGAGTGGTCCTCGGCAGGCCTACTGTCCGGTTGCGTCTCCATGTGCGAATCGAAGACACGCTTCCTCTCCGCTGTGGTTCCATATCCTTTTCGTGACGGACGTCATTGGTTTTCTGAAACCAACAAGCCTGACGGTTATCCACTGCCTGAGTGGCAACCCATGGTCCTATCGGAGACTCGCGGCCTATGGCTTTCTTGGATTGTCCGAGGGGGCATAGGGTGAAATGGGAGACTCGCGTGTGGGAAACACGCCTAGGCCTGACTTCTCCGATGGATACTTCCCCTCGAATCCGAGCGTCTCAAGAACCCGATGGCCACCGCCAGGAATGGTTCCCAGGGATGGAACGGACTCTCAGCCAGAGGCGCTCAAGCTGCTTGTGGTTTCAAATGATTGGCGTCGAAACGCACCTCCTTTTTCCAGACGATCAACGTGATCGCGGCAATCTTCCTCGCCAAGGTCAGTTGCGCCATCGTGGGCTTCCGTCCCTTAGCCAGCAAAGCCCCGTAGAAATCATGGAACGGTCCAGCAGCGGTGCTGGCTCTCATGGCCGCACCCTTGAAAATATCTTTCAGATCGTGGTTGTGGTCTTTATTGAGACCGCGCAGCGTCACAGGTTTTTTCGAGCGTTGTAGCTGTCCTTTGACAACGCAGTATTGCGCACTGTCATGAGTTTCTAACCCCAGACCACTGTAGTTCCATAGCTGTCGCTTGGTGCGAAAGCGGTTGGGTGTCTGCATCAGCGCGATCAACAACGCCGCCCGAATCGGACCGATTCCCGGAATCTGGCGGAGCAGTTTCCACGCCTTGTGCTTCTTGCTTTCCACCAAGAGATCCCGCCGCACTTCCTGGCGTAAGCATCGCAAGGCATCGAGCTGTTGGTAGTAGTGTTCGGCGCGTCGCCGCACGCCGGCTTCCCTGATCTTGTCGAGCCATTCCCAACGGTGACGTGGTGCATACACCTCGCTGCCCGCACACGGAATGCCCCAGCTTCGATACAATGCCTTGAGCCGATTCATGACCCGTGTGAGATCTTTGGTGATGGTCAGATAACTGCGCGCCA
The DNA here is from genome assembly GCA_963842255.1 of uncultured Acidobacteriota bacterium. Lineage (GTDB taxonomy): Bacteria > Acidobacteriota > Terriglobia > Acidiferrales > UBA7541 > Palsa-295. The sequence goes on from CAWJGI010000034.1 coordinate 89,295, forward strand.
GCTCCTTCAAGGTGCGGATGCCATTTTCTCCGTGATAGACCGGTTTGAGATTATTGAGGCGCAGCAGTTCGGCCAACTTGCGGGCGTCAATCTTGTCACCTTTGTTGCCTTCTTTTAGCAGAGCATTCTTTCGGGGATTACACACCAAGACTTCCGTGACGTGCGGCTTCAGCAGATCGTACAGCCAGGCCGCCCAGGTTCCTTCTTCAAAGGTGACACGCAAGTCTCCTCGCAGCCCATGCATAAGCTCCCGAAGGGTGCTCGCTTTCGTCTCGATGACACATTCCATGACGAACTTCCCGTCGGAATTCATCACTGCAATCGAAGTACTTTCCTTGTGCACGTCCATCCCGATATACTTTTTGCTATCCATAAAGGGTGCTCCTTCTGTAGGGATTGATCCGAACACTCAAAACCTACTCCAGAAGGGGCGCCCTTTTATAATGTGTGAAGCAGCTACTTCAAATCGACGGTTAATCGGACATTGACTCCCTAGCAACCCTGTAACGCATACTGGGAGCTTAGGGGTCGAGGCCAAGCGGCGCTTCGTGGTCGGCTCTACTTGCAGCCGAACTGCGTATCCTGCGCCGCGATGATTTGCCAGTTGTCCTTCCGCTTCAACCAAGTGTCCGTCCAAATCAGGCATTGAGTTTTGGTGGTTCCGTCTTTCGCTCTTCGGAGCGAACTCTCGGTGCCGTAGACAATCGCGAGCGCGTCACCGAAAAAACGGACCTTGGCATCGAGCAATCTGCAATCTTGAGCCGTCTTGGAGACATCAGCCGATTCTGCTACTTCTTCCGATTTAGGGTAGCGTTGCCCTGTCGGAGACGTTCCTTGAAAATCTTCCGCCAGAATCTTTTCCGCAATTCTGTTGTGGTCGCACCCAGCCTCGGCCCATTGCCGCTCGGCGTCCACCATAAACTTAGCGGTTGCGTTATCGGCTGCAGCCCACTGTCCCTGTTGGCCACGCGCAGCGACAACTACAATGAGTTCGAAAATAACCAGACCAAGCATCAACAGTCGTTTAAGCGCCAATGTAGTCCCCCTTTCTTGGCAAGGAAGGGTAGCAGGGCTTCGCGCTGAGTCAAGAGAACGACGCCACGTTTGTTTGGGCTGATTCGCGGGAAGGCTGACGACCAGGCGTCATCACCAGCTAATCGGCTAGGGCCTGATTAACGTTAGAGCTCTATCGGACGCGCGTTTTCACTGAGGTCGGAAGGCGGGCGGGGGGTTCTGGGCGCGTTCGATAGAGCCGTCAGAAGGAAGCCGCCCGTGGTTGCGGCGGACGCGGGCTAGTGGCTGCACCGATGAGATGGGATAGGTTTTGCAATCCTGATATTCTTTTCTCTGTTTCGAAAAATCCGTTCCAGTCATTAGTAACGGCTGCTCCATCGCCTGTCATGCTGCGCTCACAGACAACTTTCCGATGGAATTGGAAGACCTCGCGCCGGAGTCAAAATTAGTTATGCGGCTGCCCACGGCCCCGCGCATATGGTTTAGTCTCTGCCTAATCGGTGCGGGACTGATTTTATTTCCTGCCTATAAACATTGGGGACATGATGAAAGTAAGAAGCAAACTTTTTGCTTTTGTTTGGATGATTCAAACTGGGCTTTAGTACCGTGGCCTGTTTCTGAATGTAATTTATACCGACACGTAAGTCAGCCACCGTTAAGAAAGATGGAAGAAATCGCAATCCCTATCGACGGCACTCACTCGAAAGTAGGCGGGTTCAAAAAATGAGCAACTTGTGTTGGACACCAGAAGAAGAAAAGATCATCGCTGAAATCATGGCAACCGAGACGATGCACGATCCGGCAAGCATTCATGGCATCGCACGCATCAGGTGTTCACGCCCTGAAGCACTGCGCCGGTTGCAGCGCCGAAAGAAGAATGGTGTTTACCATCCTCCTACGCTGCAATGGGTCAAGGACTGGGTGTATGAACCGGTGACGCCAGACCGACCCGTGCCAGCCCACGCATTCGGCGCGGATGTCGTAGGTGAGGTTATCGAAGCGATTGAGGTCGCCTCCTAGCGCCGCTTTTCCTTCCAATAAAGACCATATTTTCAATATGAAATCCTCACAAATGGCCTTCAAAAACGCCTGCCTATAGACAACCACTAGTCGGCTTCAAAAACACGTTAGAACGGCTTTTAACGGCCTACCGATACCCACTTGATAAGTACCCATGATAGAATCACGTCCACACTACCCAAAAAGGGACGAGGCATGAGTGAACTGCTGAACAAAATTTCTTCCTGCAACATTTTTAACATAGCCCGCGAGGTTTCTGTTGAAATAAAAAAGGGAGGAAGTTTTTAGCTTCCTCCCCGTCCTGCTGGGATCAATTTTACTGCAGTGGCTGACCGCCTGAGTTTGTGCACGGTGAAGATAGAGCCGCTTGGCCGCCACGGATCACGCCGCTCTCGTCGATGCAATAGTGGACCGTTCCAGTATTAGCAGACAGCGGGTCATTGGCGAAGTTATAGCCAGTGCTGCCCCATGCCGCGCAGCCGGAAGGAACCGCGCTGGTGCCGTACGCGGAGCCGTCGTTCGTCCACGTAGTTGTATAACCGCTCTTGGTGCCGGCTGCCAGAACTGGGTCGATCAAACCCGGGGCTGCGCAGGTGCCGCCCGCTCCACCGAGTGCGCCCAAGCCAAGAGCGTAACCGCTACTATAGGTCGATGAGAACGCTGCCTGTGCCGAAGAAAGAGTACGGAGCGAACCGACTGCCGAAGACTGGTTCGCAGCGATCTTGGCGCGCAGCAAGTTCGGAATGGCAATGGCCGCGATAATCAAAATAATCGCGACCACGATCAGCAACTCGATCAACGAGAAACCCTTCTGTTTCTTATTCATTTTTTCTCCAAAGGAGCGGTACGCTCCCAAATTTCTCTAGTCTCTGGTACTCCGTGGCGGGGTACGCCGGTTACAAATGCAAGCCGAACGCCAAATTGAAAATTGAGGAGTGACTTTTGCGACACATGGAGCAGGTCGATTGTATTCATAACAATAGGAGCTAGTACGGTCAGTGTGACTGTTTTTAGTTTTAGTAAAATTATATGTAGAGCACATAAGTTGACGTTTAATGTCGCACTGGATTGACTGAACGCGGCTAGTTGGCTTTAGGTCTGGGCTGATCGGAATGGAGCTTACCGGCAGATTGTGAAAGCGATGCGCCGCCGGAACGGGAGAGAATCTCGCCAGAGAGTCGCTCCGACGGCGCAGGTTGTTGATCGTCCTGTTTAGAGTAGCAAAAAAACTTTTAAGCTACTGGATTTTCAATCCATGAAGTGCCGAACCAGATAACACGAATAAATGGGAAACCTTTTGCGCACAGTACCATCGACAACGGCGCGGTTGCGCCGTAACGTTCCGCATGACAATGAATGCAACGCGAACCATCTGGGATAAAGAGCAAAGGCGAAGCAATCTTGCAGCGTTGGTGCTTATCTTACTCATCTTTATTGCAATTTCCTTGTTAACGTCGAAATTGGCAAGCATTCAGGCACGTTCTCGCGTTGCAAGTGTCGTCGCGCACAGCCGCCCGTACGTTCTGCCAGCTAAGTTCTCGATCCAGCCCATAGCCGCGTGGCGTGAACCTAGCGGAACCTACGTATCAGGTACTGCAAATTTTCCAGACGGCACGAAGTTGATGGTGGTGCTTGGCCCGGAGCAAGCGGAGTTGAGTACATTTGTCATGGGCGGGAAGTTTCGGGCTGGCCCGTTCTCTCAATTGACGGCAGTCACAGGCCGACAGCCACTTGAAATCTTATTTAATCGGGCGTCGCAAAACCAGAACGTGCTCTCAATACTTGAGGCGGGCGCCGACACCAACGTCAATGCTGGTGAAAAAATGTTCGACGCTAAATTTACGATTGCCCTACCTGCGGTACCATCGGTTACGCTTGAGTTAAATGCCATCAGAATCGTTCAAGTTTCAATCCTTACCATTCCCGGTGTAGGCAGGTCAGCGAGGGATGTCGAAGAAAACATCAGGCTATTTGAGACACCGGGGGTGGCTGGAAATGGGTGGAACGCAACTGATGTGAAAGGCACGACCTACAGCGTCGTTTATGATTTCATCGATACACAAAATGGCCATAAACAGGCCGTATGGTCGGTTGACATAGCGACGAAACACGTCACATGCGTTAATGAAGCTGCGAAATTCTTCAGTTGGTCTGAATAGCCGCCCGCCTTGGCTTAAAGGAAGCTGTGGAAAAATATTCCGACAATGGCGGGGATGGAACCGACACTGTCTCGGACGGCACGCGTTGCGCCGTCGATCAGGAATACTTTCGTCCTTTGCGAACTTTTACGGTCCTACATCCGTCACACGTGATTCTCGTCTCTATTCCGTAGAACTCAGCCTTGCATACGCTATATTGAAGGGAGGGTCTGCAAAAACGGTGTCAACCAGCTATCCCACAGATCCTACAACAGATTGAGTAGGCGGCGCGCACCCTGATACACGATGAGGAATCGTAATAATGCAGACTTCTTGTGGCATAATTACTCAGTAGGGAGATAACGATATGGAAAGTGATGGATTCGGCGCTGCGCCGATGGAAGTCCCGGCGCGATGGACGAAAGAGCACAAGGGTAGGACCTACACGTTCGGTAAGGAACGCAAGCCGACTCATTTTGTCTACTACTGTGAGCGCACCAGCGGCAACATCTTCACGCAAGATACCTCGACTGGATATAAAACCGACAGAGACCTCTCCCGTGAGGAGATCGAAAAGCTGCCGTTGTTCGTCGAGTTCATGGAAGGCACGACGTAAGAGGAAATGGTCAAGGTTTAGCTAGTCACCGAGTCACGAGGCTCGTGATTCGTGCCTTTTGTTTTATGGCCTACTTAAGTCCAGCTTCGCGCATAACAAGTATGATCTCTTCAAGGTCTAGTTTTCCATTCTTCTTCGATACCCGGAAATCTCTATCTCGCCACTCCACGAGGTAGGTTTCACCGTTCATTTCTATTTGCTTTTTCGTGACTCGAAGTGATCCTGTATCCAAAAACTCCTGAGCCTCTTCTCGGGAGTCGAACGGACCAACATCTTCTCCATAACCAAACGTTGAAGGATGCGCGATGTTCGGCGTTTCGCCTGACGGCATATCAACCATGACCCAATGCTGGCCGTTTTTCTGGTAGATTGAGCCGCTTATGGGCGATTCTTTCTTCCCCATCGGTTTTCCCTCCGTGATTCGGGTTTCATGCCACGTATAATTCTAATTAAGTGGCGACGCACGATACCCGACATTCGAGCGTCGCGTTTCCAAATTTGTTCCAAATTTGAACGATTTACAACACGGCGTTTCCGAACAATAATGTTTCGTGGAAACCCTCAAGAGACTGTCTAGCCAACGGTAAAACGACGGTATAATGAGGAGATCAGTAAAATCGACGCATCACTGAAAGCCAATGTTTATCGAGTGCGCCCGTAGCTCAGCTGGATAGAGCATCTGGCTTCGAACCAGAGGGTCGGGAGTTCGAATCTCTCCGGGCGCGCCATTTTCGTCAATGTTTATAAGTGTTTTATTCACTTCTGCGGTATTTCACCGGAATCTCGTACAACACGACGTACCACAATTCTGTCGGACTTCGTGTCAGCCTTCAGTTTCTTTGGAACCTCGAAACCTACTCCCATCCTCTTTGCCTCCGCGCGGCGAAACTTTGGATCTTCCCGAACCTTGTCGTATAGATCGGACATATCCTTATCCGCATGGCCCATCCAATACTTGAGCAAGCCACTAGGACAGCGTGCGCCGTTGCGTAGGAAAGTGTTCCTGTAGCGTCTGAAGCCGTGGAAGCCAGCTTGCGGGATTCCCGCAGCCTTCAATACAGGATGGAATTCACGTCGAAGAAAGTTGCTCTGGTGAAACGGCGTGCCTGCGCTACTTGGAAAAATGTAACCCGTGGTGCGCTTCCCTATGAAGTCTTTGAGCAACTTCGCCACGGAGGGGTGCAATTCAATCGTACGCAGCGCATTAACCGTTTTAGGTGCCTGAATGATACCGCTCCAAACCTCCTGTTCGATCGAGAGCGACGATCCGTTGAAATGCTTCACTTCCAACCCCAACAATTCGCCGGCGCGAAGTCCGGACGCCGCCCATAAGATTGCAAACATTTGCACCCTGCGATTCCCGTGCTTGATTATTTTCTCTATTTGGTCCGCCGCGAATGTAGGTTGATGCTGTTCACGAGGGTTAACCTGCGGCATGTCTATAAAATCGTGATTCCATTTTGTCGGATACAGTTCGTTGCCATCTTCATCGATCGCGCTGGCCTTCACCATCTTTACAACCTGAACCACGTTTCGGATTGATTTCGGAGACAATTTCAGAGTCGCCACGAATTCCTTTACCGTTTTGTTTGTGACATCGGGCAACAGAATGTTCTGAAGACTGGGAAGGATGTGGACCTTCAGATGGGACTCCCAATTTCGCAACGTCGCGGGCTTGATCGGCTTCCGCTTTCGCAATTCGCAGCGCCCGATCCATATTTCGGATTGCTCTTTGAACGTCTTGACGCCCTTTGCAACCCCCCATGCCTTAATTGAGCGGCTTACCTCGCAACGACGAGTTGTCTCGGGAATTTTGACTGGTCCAGTGTTACATCGCCCTGAACAAATGCAGTGATGTTTGTTCCTTTCGGGATCGTGACATCCTTGCCGTGCATCAGTAGAAAGAGAGGCGCCGCAGGCCAGACCACCAGCGACGTTGCGACCATCGCTCCGACCATTGCGCCAGTGTGACCGCCGCCTTTGGTGTCCTTGACTGCACGGAGGAGAGCCTTCTCTCCATCGGCGAGACGAACCTTATCGATGTTGAGATCCAATTTCCCGGCACGTCCCATGCGTCTCTTGTGCTCTGCATCCGTTACGGTCGCCCAAGCGGTGGCGCCGTGAGGGACCACGACGAAACCATTCACAATAACGTCGTCCACGACTTCGAACTCGACGGTTTGTCCTGTCACTGCGTCCGCAGAGGATAGATTTTCCGAAAGTACAAGATGCACCGGCGTTCCGTCCTCCAACAAGAATCCCGCGGCAGGAGTCGCAGCAGCGGCAGGGGGCGCGGAAATAGCCGGTGATGCAGTCGCGGACGCGTCCGGAGCGTCTTGCTTCGCCGCGGCATTGCTAGCATCTACCGGTGCGCTCGGTGCGACCGCTGCTTGGGGAATCGGCCGACACGCTTGAGTACCGAATACGGATTCACCTTGATAAACGTAGCCGCCAGAGTCTGCAAGATTCCGGCACATCCACTTCGACGGATCAGGACTTTGAGCTGATGCTACGCCCGAAAGCGTCAATAAGGACAAAATCGCAGTCGCTGTTTTCATTTCTTCCTCGGTTGCTATTTTGTTGGAGTATCTCTGCCGATGTAGGCAGTCCGCTCGCGTATTTGCGTTGTTGGTTTGTACGTCTTTCCGTGGCCCTAAATCAGACCTGAAACCCTTAAGTTGAGTGCGATATTCACGGAATGAGCAAGCAGCTATCCACGAGGGCCTAAAGCTACTTCCGTCCGACAAACGTATGAGGCTTCACAGCCCCCGTCGCAGGATTGGAACCCGCGTAGAGGTAGCCTTCAAACGTCAAGTCGGGGTAGGAGTAAATTAGGAAGTCGTTGCCCGTAGGGTCGTACACGCCTACGACGGTAATGGATTGGCCTGCATCCGTGCCGCTGGCCTGCCACGCCCCGCCATAGGCGGAGCCGGTCACGTTCAAAGGTGCCCCGTTGTCCGTCCCGGAAGCAGTAAACGAGTAGTTGCTCGCGTCCTCCGTCACGGTCACGATGATGGAATCGGCACCGTTGTTGAGCATTCCGGAGTAGGTTCCGTTGAATGGCTGAATCTTGACCCCCGAAATGCTTCCACTGTCCGCAGTGAATCCGCACGCGGCCGGGGCGGAGTAGGTGCCGGATGTGATACTCATCGCCGCTGTATTGAAATTTATAGTTCCCGTGACTTGGTATGAGCCTGATGGCCCTTGATCGGACACTGTGAAGTTCGCTTCAGTAGCCGAGGTGAACGTGGCGTCCAAAGAATCGAATCCGGATTGGCCAGCGTCGCACGACAAGCCCAAATTATTAAGGGCAATACTTGAACCCTCGGCGGTCCCTTCGACCACTATGACGTTGGCCGCACTAGCGAAGATGGAGTTGCCCGAATTGTTCGCAAAATTCGTTTCCACGACGGTGACGTTCCCCGCGCTATCTTGCCCCTGTATCTCCCACTGCCCGGCCGCGTTTACAGGGGTGAAAGAGGAAGGGGGTGTGCTTGACTTGTTGCTTCCGCAAGAAACAAGAACAAAGACAAGCGCCAGCACGCCGACTGTCAGTTTCCAACTGACTCGCATTTGGGTTCCTCCTCTCGGGGCTACAGGATGGCCGCCCAGTGCTAGAGCACACAATAGTATTTTCCCAAAGAGGTAATGGATAACAATGAACATTAACTTCTCGGGCAGAAACGCGAAAGGCAAATATGTCTTCGGTTCCACCGGGATTCCTATGGTGGTAAGCACGCGCCGCGCACACTCTGAAATGGAGAACGATCTGCACAAGCTATCTTGGGATATCGCCCACACACTGGAGTCCCAGCAGTTGTAACTTCTGGAGCTAGAAGCAACCAACTCCCGATTAGTAGGGTTGTGCGTGAACGTTGGCTTTGTGACCGCATTAGACACTAGATCGCTCCCGAGTGACTTCTCGCCGGTTTTTATCCCCCCGCAACCCAACGAATTTGGCATGCCGCAGATGATTCGCCGGGTCCATTCGGCATAATCGATCACAGCGACGAGTGCCGCTCTAGATTGATGCGCCGCTCGAAGGACTACGGGCACGTCTCTCTTTATGTGCAAGATGGGAAGCTTGTTTGGACACTTGAAAGTTTTGCGGTGCAGGAACACATCGAAACCGACGAAGCGCGATTCTCCGAATTGTGATCAAATTCCCGTCAAAACAAAACGTGGATGGCCGTTAATTAGGCACAACCCGATTAGCTGGTGATAATCCCTGTTCTCGCCACCTATCTGAAGGTAGAGGGTATACTTGTCGAGCGTATCGTGACCAACTGGGGCTTATGAAATCCAACAATTCTCAATCGGTGAGTACTGCCGCACAGGAGCTACAGCGGCGCGTCGGCGAGCGGTTTGGCGTGCTTCCGAACTTCTTCCGGCTCTCGCCAGAGACTCCGGAGATCACCGAAAAACTGTGGGGATTTGCCCAAGCGGCCTACCTCGATAACCCTCTACCCTCTGTCTTTAAGGAACGACTTTTCGTCCATCTTTCTCGCTTTTGCGCAGTCCGCTACTGCATAGCCCGCCACACGGGTTTCTTGATCGGACTTGGCCGGCCAGCTGGCGATAAGGATGCCCGCGCTGCAAGCGTTGTGGATGTCGTCAATTTGCTACGGCGCCCGCTCCCACGTGGGCCTGAACTGACGTCACGCCTTTTGTTTTGTTCGAAGTGTCCCGCGCCTCTTATTGAAATGCCGGCAGCCGACACGCAGATGGAAGATGGTATTTTTTCTCTTGCCAGTCATGTGTTCTTGCAAACGGCGGACGCACCGGAATGCCTTAATGCATTGGAACGATTACTGGGCACCGTTCGACTTGAGTACCTGCTGCTTTTCTTGGCGTTCGTTCGGGCGGCGCACTACTGGACCAGGGTGCATCCTGAAATCCAGCTTGAGGATGACATCAACCAGCTCCTTGCGACGCACGATGCACTCGCTAGTTGCATCCTTGACGATCCAGAAGCCGGCACAGACAAGATGACTCAATCCATTTTGGACGAGCTTCCCGCGTTGCGCCTGAAAGCCGATAAGGCGATCGGCTTGCTTGCCTCAATCGTAGATTCTTCCGACGATGCGATTATCAGCAAGACTTTAGACGGGCGTCATTACGAGCTGGAACGCAGGTGCCGAGCGACTCTTTGGATACACGGCCAAAGAAGCCGTAGGCCAGCCTATCTCGATGATCATTCCTCTCGATCGCCGCGACGAGGAAACAAAAATCCTTGCGCGACTCAGACAAGGCGAACGCATCGATCATTTCGACACCGTTCGTCTGCGAAAAGATGGCACTGAGCTTGAGATAGCACTGACAATTTCTCCAGTCAGAGACGCCGCAGGAAAAACCATCGGTGCTTCGAAAATAGCGCGTGATATCAGTGGCCGAAAGCGGGTCGAGCGCGAATTGCACGAGAGCGAACAACGTCTTCGCACACTCGCTGATGCGCTCGATACTCAAGCACAATTTCGGACTCAAGAGTTGCGGCGGCGAAACGCTGAGATCCTGCAGCAGTCGGATCAGCTTCGAGACCTTTCAGGAAGATTGATGTCTACTCAGGACGAGGAACGTCGGCGAATTGCCCGTGACTTGCATGACAGCGCTGGCCAGAATCTGGCTGCTCTGGCGATGATTCTTACGCAAATCGAAAATGACGCGAAGCGCGACCCCACGCGACTGTCCCAAACCGTCAAAGATGCCCGGGATTTAATTGAGGGCCTGACCGAAGAGATACGCACTACTTCGTATCTTCTGCATCCGCCCATGCTGGACGAAATCGGACTGTCGTCTGCACTTGGCTGGTACACACAGGGCCTGGCGGAGCGCAGCGGCCTTCGTATAGAGCTGAAAATTCCTGACGATCTCGGAAGGCTTGCCCCGGAGGTAGAACTCGCCATATTTCGTCTCGTGCAAGAATGCCTGACAAACATTCATCGCCATTCAGGAAGCAAGACCGCGGTAATTCGTATCGCTCGTGAGCCCGACAAGATTTATGCGGAGGTCCAGGATCACGGTAAGGGAATGTCGCCAGAGCGATTCGCAGAGGTTCAATCCCAAAGTGTCGGCGCTGGCGTCGGGATTAGGGGAATGCGAGAACGCGTGCGGCAGGCCCATGGCGAATTGACTGTCGATTCCAATGCTTTGGGTACAACGATTACCGCTATTTTTCCGGCCAATTAGACCCGCGGCGAAGGAACAGCGTCTCATGCCTCGCACAATAGTCATCTGTTGGGGGGCGATCGCCGCCAAAGCGAGTGCCGTGCTTGACGCCGTGTCGCACATTAGTCTGTTGCGGACGGCGGAACGCGAAGGAAAGAAGCTCGTAAGGAAAAGCAAGACCGCCGCGAGGAAGGTCACCAAGAACGTCTTGAAACGAGCTAAAAGCAGGAAATCGGCGAAAACTACCCGGCATAGCGCTAAGCGGGTGGTTCGTCGGGCATCCTCCAAAAAGCGAGTTGAGCGCCGCGGGCGTCGGACGAATTAAACTTCGCGATTCCGCCTCTCTAAGTCACAGAGCGAGGGAAGCTTGCGATTCCTGTGAGGTTCCTTTGCTCGCGGCCGATACATTTCCGGGACTTCGTCGGGTTTAGCCTCATCTTCTGGGATGCCAAGACCGACAAGAGCGCTCACCGCTCCGCCCGCGGTCGCGCCGGCGAATGCACTGAACACGCGCTGTGGCGCTACGCGCCCTCGTAATTACAGCATAGATAGTATTGGGATCCTTCCGGCACCATTCCAAAGTTTACGGTAGTACCAAGTGTTCCTCTTCGGCCGGAATCAATTGGGGCGTGTGCGTCGCTCGCAACGGTGTGCGCCCCATTTAAATTGAGAGAATGATATGTTCGCAAATGCGATCTTCGTAATTGCTTAGCGCTGGCAGTCGCATGGGGACTGCTCACGGACGCTTCTTTCTTGAAGCGCGGCGCGTGTCAACGACTTTGAGACAGGTGCTCACGAAATTTAGTGAGTTTTTCATCTTTGTGCCTATCCCTGGTTTTTCACAGAAAAATTTCGCGCCAGGAACGCCTGAGAGCGACGATTCCCGACCCGATCGACCTACAGCATCCCCCCTTTTGTCTCTCCTCAAGCGCATTTCGCTTTTCCAAAGTAGATCGCCGCTGGCAGCTGATCGCCTCCTAGAAAATCTTGGCCTTCTCATCTGCGCTGTAATGTCTTCACTGCTGTATCATCGGCCTCCTCCCACAGGCAGCGGTTCCGGAGTGGAAACCGGCTTGTTAATCCAGACTTGGCTGGGAAGAGCCGGCGGTTTGGGAGCGCTTCCTACGAAGCGCTCCGGGTGACGTTGGTAGGCAACAGCGAGCACATCCTGGCGTTGCCGCAAGATGTTTTCCGCTTGGCCATAGTGAACCGTCGCTGGCGTCAACAAGCCTATGCCGGAGTGACGGTGCTCTTCGTTGTACCACCGAAAAAAACTCTGACAGAAAGCACGACTGTCCTGGATGCACCCAAAGCGATCCGGGAACTCCGGCCGATATTTCATGGTTCGGAATTGGCTCTCGGAGTAAGGATTGTCGTCAGAGAGGTGCGGCCGACTATGCGTTTTTGTGACACCCAAATCGGCCAGTAAGAAAGCTACCGGCTTGGACCTCATCGACGTGCCACGATCGGCATGGAGCGTGAGCTGGCCTGGCTGGATGCGTTGTTTTTTGCAGCTTTCCTCGATCAGTCGCTTGGCCAGTTCGGAGCTTTCGCGATAAGCGACCATCCAGCCGGTGGCGTAACGGCTGAAGACATCGAGGATCACGTACAGGTAGAAGTACGTCCATTTCGCAGGACCCAGCAGCTTGGTGATATCCCAGCTCCACAATTGATTGGGGGCGGTGGCCATCAGCTCGGGCTTTTTGTAAGGCGGATGAAGCAACTGATCCCGACGCTCGCGGGATTCGCCGCGCTGTTCCAGTAAGCGATACATGGTTCGAATCGAACAGTGATAGTCCCCTTCATCGAGCAAGGTCGCATAAATAGCGGCTGGCGAGCGATCTTGAAAGCGTTCTTCGTGCAAACGAGATAAAACCGCTTCCCGTTCGGCCGGAGCCAGTGCACGTGCCGGCGAAGGCCGCGACGCGGTCACCGTAGGGGAACCGATCTTACGGCGATCCCGGTAGTAAGAAGCACGAGGTAGAGTGAGAGCCTGGCAAGCGGCGCTGGTGCCCACGTCCACCGCCAGTTCGGTGACCGCCGTCATCAGGATTGGTCCTCTGGGTCTGGCTCCGGAATCGGTTTCCCCAACAGCGCAGCCACTTTTTTTTGAACATCGATGATGATCTGCGCTTTACGCAGATCTTCGGTCAAGCGCGCATTCTGGCGGAGGAGTTTTTGGACTTCCTCTTCCAGGGGATTGCGCTTGGACTTCGGTCCGCGCTTCTGCGGAGTCAGGGCCTGGAAGACTCCTTTGGCCCGCTCTCGCCGCCAATAGGTCAGCAGAGACGAGTACAGGCCTTCGCGGCGGAGAAGAGCGCCCAGGCCACCTCGCGTCGCAGCAGCCGCTTCGGCCTCCAGCAAGATGCGTTGCTTGTATTCAGCGGTATAGGTACGCCGCTTTGCTTTGGCTACTACCTCCGGATCCGGCCGCGAAGCCGCCTCCGAATCGGCGCCCGCTTTGGCTGCCGCTGCACTCCGCTGCAGCTCGCTACGCTCGCCTTCGCTCCGTTCCGCGGCAGCCAAAGCCCCACGGGAAACACCAACATCAACACCAAGAGAAATTCCGTTCATCCCAGTCTTCTTCTTTCTCGCCCTACTGCTCATTAATTAAGGGTACTAGACTTGTCTCAGAGATGTTGGCACGGAGGGGCGATTCAAAAAGGGCGTGCGCGGGAACTCAACTAGAAAAGCCTAGAAGAACCGCGATAAAACCTCTAAACTACACAGCTAAGGGCGTTCTACGAATCGGTGGCACATGACCCGCATTTATGCATGGGAAGCGGTTTATAGAAAGGCGATTGAAGAGACTGATCCTACCAAAACCCTTGAACGCGTGTACGCTGCGGAGCAAGTCATATTGGAGCGGGTTAAGGAGCTTGCGAGTGTGGCAACGCGCCACTCAATAAACGAAATTGCGTGGTTGCAGAAAGCGATTGAACGCTTAGAGCAGATTCGGCTAGATGATGCACCGCGCTCTGAGCCTGAAACCCCGCCGCTGGCACGCGCGAAGGGTGGTGGTTGTTAGTGTCTGCGTTGTGAGTGGCGCTGGGCGACATCACAAGCCTTGACATTCCCATTTCGTGCCTCGATATTCTCATTTCAGCAGAGCACGCCTTCCGTTCCTTGTGTTCTGTTAGGGGCGTCTTGGGTATGCTAACCCGGTGCCTCGCTTTCATTGACCGTCGAATGCGGGCCAGCCAAGCTTGTGAGTCTTAATGCGGAGCAACGCCGCGCTAGCCACTTCCATCTCAGACCCTTCCTCGTGATGATCCGGAGAAGTAGTTAATTCCTGCCAGCGACGTATCCCTCCATCAGAGCGTCCCCACCACTTCGGAACGTAAACACCGTTGGGGCCAGCTTCAAGAAGAATCGTTACTTCAATGCGCTCGCCGGATTTGAACCTATGCTTGTCGACGTGAATCGAAGCGACGGCAATCGATTTGATGTTAGGCGCAGGTTGAGAGGACGCGGGCTCCTGGCCAGAAGTCGTACACCCAAACACACTGATCAAGAGAAGAACGACACTAGTTCGCATGTAGTTCTCCCAGACTGTAGATGATTGTTCGATGTGTGAAAGCTTCGGCGGTTTACCGCAAATCTAGACCGCGCGCCATGTGTCCAGTTAGCGCGTTATCAGGGCTTAGCACACAGCTTGGCGTGACTCCCCGAGGTTGCCGTCAGTGATTCTCGCGCGAGGGTGCAGCCGTGCCGAGCGGACAGCTGGCAACCGGAATCCGAAATACAGTGATTTGGTCTAATCTTCGACAATTGCGATGCACCAAGGGTAGGCAAGACCGGAACTGTTATTTACGGAACGTTCAAACTGATCATCCAAGTTGAATTCGTATGGCAATAATGCAGAAATCCTGTGGTGCATTGGGCAATACATCGCCGCTGCAAGCGGTGGGTTCGGGACGGAGTGCGTGATATGGCGCCGGTTTTGGTGCCTTCAGAAAAGCTCTGTGGTCCGAAAACCGGTTTGCCCCGGAGGCGTTCCAGAATCGCCAGAACTTCTTCGGCGGCAAGAATGTCACCGCCATCGTCCTCGAGGTCCCCAGCAGCCTAATCGGCCGAGGTGTGGTGCACGCCTGGGCCACCGCATCGCTCTACGGGCACGCGCCGGAGGTGCAGGTATCGCGTTGGGGCCTGCCGATGATCACCCACATCCTGCTATCCGATCCTTCGCTGCACGATGCATCGGAAAACTACAACCGCGCGGTCCCGGCGGACGAAGTGGCGCTGTTCTCCAAACCGATCCGCGACTTCGTGGAAAAAGTCACCGCGCTCGCCGACTCAGCGGCCGACCCATCCGCCTACGCTACGCAACTCCTCGCCCGCCTCTGCCCAGGCGTCCTTCCATACGAATTGGACACGCCCGCCGCATTCACCTTTGCCGCCTTCAACGGCCGCAGCCTCTGCGACGACGTGATGGACGTGATTCTCACGCTGGCCACGAACACGGCTCTCGGCGATGGGGTGGCGCCCGATAAGCGGCTGATGCGCCCGGATTTTCCCTATTTCGGCGAGCCGCACGCCACTGCGGCAAACTCCGCGAAGCAGTGAGGGCCAAGGAGTGAGCGCACGGACGACACAGCGGCGATCTGCAATTGGATGGATTTGCTCGCCGGGCGCGAAGCGTCCGCCGCCGGGTGGCTACGTTCTAACGCGGAAATCGGTAAAGTAGATTCCGGATCCTCAGTACCCAAAGTCCCAAAACCAGGCTTGCTCACTTGTTTTGCTTCGGACAGGCATCCCGCTTTGTCACGTTGTGGTTTGAGTGTGCCGCGGCGGGTGATTACTGCAATGTTTGCCTCGCTTTCCTTGCCGAGGCCCGCCGGAACAGGTCAGGCGCGTTCATGCGCTCACAGGTCTGTTTGAAATCCTCAGCAGCGCCTCTCCACAACAAATCATCAATGGAGCTGAACACGGGAACATCGACTCGAAGTGTCGCAAGAGTGCGAAACAGCAGCGCATCCTCCCACGCACCGAAAAGGGATTCGGCAAGAGGACGTGCTCTCCGTAGCATTGGATCCCAGTGACGCCAATCCTTCGGAATGTCTTCCAGGTGAGGACATTGCGAGAAAACAACCGCTGCAGTCTTGGATCCCCATCCTGAAATGCCGGGGTAGCCGTCTGCACTGTCGCCTACCACAGCCAGATAGTCAGGAATCGACGACGGTTTTATTCCGAACTTTCCAATCACGCCAGCCTCGTCGCGGAGAGTCTTCCGCTGGCGGTCCAGTTGTACAACTCGCGAGCCGACCACGCATTGGCTGAGATCTTTGTCGGGCGTGCAGATAATAATCTGCCGAACGCGATCATCCTGAGCTGCTTTCGCCGCAGCCGAAGCAAGTGCATCATCGGCTTCGAATTCGATCATCGGCCAGACGAGCACTCCCATTGATTGCAGCGCCTCCTCAAGAATTGGGAATTGCGACAGCAGTGCCGGATCCACGCCTTCGCTAGTTTTGTAGCCCGAGTAAAGGTCGTTGCGAAAGGACTCAATCACATGGTCGCTCGCGACGCCGACGTGAGTTGCTCCCCCCTCAATCAGTGAGAGAATCGACCCAAGCACTCCGCGAACTGCACCAATCTCCTGACCACGGAAGTCTTTGGCGGACGGCACGGCGTAGAAGTAGCGGAATAGTTCGTAGGTCCCGTCAATAAGGTAGATATCCATGCTGCGTCGATTCTTGAGCAAGGTCTTGAGTTCATTCTCGTTCCAGAACCGCTCGAAGTCCACATCAAGCGATGCCAGAACCTCAGTATTCCACTCGAGGTCGATTTCGCCAACGCGATTATCGGCGATCGCCAGCTCTCTGGATTTCTTGTCTCGTTTGAGGTCCAAGTCGTTTCGCTGCACAGCGACTAGAGAGGAGCCATCGGTTTGGATAACCGAGATGGATTTCATGCCTGAAGCGACTGCGGCCTCAACGGTTTTATTGCCAGCGATTACGCGGTTGTTCCGGTCTACGACGACGGACCGACCAGCACCATACTTTCCAAGTGATTCTTCCAGGAGTTCGCGTCCGCGCTTCGTACCTTTGTTGGCATTTTTCTCATCGAGGACGAACTTGGAGATTGGAACGACACGCAATTGTGGCTTAACGATTTCAAAAGACTGTAGTGACTTTTGTAGTGACCTTACATGCACACGGCTACATCCGCGCACACCCAGGCACACCTCTTGAAAATAATTAAGCCTTGAGTTCTCTAACGAGAGATTGAAATTAAACTTGTTACGGAACGTAGCGCAAATGGCTTCGAGCCAGAGGGTCGGGAGTTCGAATCTCTCCGGGCGCGCCACTTCTTCCAGTTGAAAACAAAGTCTTTCCGAATACGGCCTTCCTTTCGTGTAACCCGAACTGTTGCACAACCGTTGCACAATCGCATTCGAGATGGCCCGAGTCACACACTAACGGAAGCAACTTGAACATCAGCGCACCGGTGCTGCGAGCGAGAAGGGCGACTTTCGCGCCGCGATCAGACAGAGCGATCGCCGTCGACAGCCCTATCCCCGACGAAGCGCCGTCCACAATGAATACACGATCTTTGATTTACATCGTTTGATCCTCCAATTCCAACGCTTAGGTGCGTCGCGCCGCAGATGCGGTAACTGTATCAGCTTTCGAGATAGTTCATGGCGGACCGGCCGTTTTCTCTTGGGTGGAGGACGACCTCCCTGCCAGATGATCAAATTGCACCTTGCGGCCGTCGTATATGTAATTAAAGTTATCTCATTGCACGGTCTGCGGAAGCTGTTCATCAAATGCAGTTGGCCGAGCAGAGGTAATCAAACTCACCACTCCCGTAATCGCAAAGTTGGCACATAATGCGATGAAGCCTGCATTCAAGCCCATGTATGGGTCGCGCTTGGTGAGCATCAAAAAGGCGATGATCCCGACGCCGGTAGTCAGTCCCGCGAAAACGCCCGCCCCGGTCACACGTCTCGAGTACAACCCGAGCACAACTCCAGGGAAAAATTGCGCCACGCCCGCGTAGCCCAGCAGCAGAAGTGAGACCAGACTGGACGAGCCGTAGATAGCGAAAAACAAGGCGAGTACGGTGATTACCAAAACCATGGCCTTGGCACGTTTTGCGACCTGCGGATCGGTTAATGACGGTGCGAACACGGGCCGACAGAAGTTCTTGATGAACAGCGTAGCTGCAGTGAGAACTTGGATCGCCGCTGGAACCATCGCGGTCAGGGCGCCTGCCCCGCCGATAATGCCTAAAAACCAGGCAGGGAAAGTTTTCCGCACAATAGTTAATAATGAGAGATCGCCGTTCGCAAGGCCGGGCAAAACCAAAATCGCGGTGAATCCTACGACGAACATCAAGGGCATTGTAATGCTGTAAAGCGGCATGAAGACGGCATTTCGGCGGAGCGTGTCGCCACTCTTGGCGGTGAAACTGGCGCCGATATAATGTGGCCACATGAAGAAACCAAACGCCGTCATTAGAACCGTAGAGACGAACCAGGAGTGTCCCAGATCTTTGGTTGCGCCCGGCATTACCAGGTGCCCGGGTTTGACGCTCGCCAACGCGCTAAACATTGGGCCGATTCCACCAAAGTAGTGGTACGGGATGGCAATACCAATAAAAAGCGCAGCAAACAACAAAAGCAAATCTTTTAGTACGCTTACCCACGCCACTCCCCTCACGCCGCTGGTGAATACGAAAGCGGCGACGGTGGCGAATGCAATCACCATCGCCGGAGTGCGATGAACCCCCCCGAAACTTGCTATCTCCACAATGATCCCCAAGCCGGTTAGCTGAAGCTGTAAGTATGGAATGATGAAAATTACTCCGACCAGTGCCACAAACGCTTCCAGATACCTGCTGCCGTATCGCATGCGGAAGAAATCAGCTTGCGTCTGGAGCCCAAATTTTCGCCCGGCTTCCCACATTTGTGGAAGGATGAAAAACGAAACCACATACATCAACGGCTGGTACGCTAGTATGTACAAGACGGGGCCACCCCGTGAGTACGCCCAGCCGCTTGCACCAAGAAAAGTGAAGGTGGTGTAGACCTCGCCAGCCATCAGCAGCCAAACCAACACCAAACCAAACCCCCGCCCGCCGACGGTCCATTGTTCCAGATTCATCTTGCGGTGAGACCTGGCAGAGAAACCCACGATTGACCCTATGGCGACGATGCCGCAAATCACCATCAGAGCCACGGCACTTTGACTCACGATGGACGGCCTTCTCCATCGCGATTTTGTTCAGGAGAGCGAGGTGCCTCCAGCCGGTATGCACCCCACATGCAAAGTGGTGTGAGGACCAGCCAGGAGATGAGCCAGAAGAAATTGAACGGAAGGCCAAATACCGTGGGGTTGATGCGATCCCACAGCGACACTGAAAAGCATACAGCGATAAAAGGGATGAGCGCTAAGAGAATTGACCCGAGTGACGGTCGCCTCACACGGCCTCCTAGCCAGTGCTAGCGGGAAACATGCAGAGCCCAGATTCGACTGGGCTCGGGTTTACGGCTAGAGGTTACCCTACCTTGGCGAGCTGGGAACGAACCGCAACCCACTTGCCATCGCGCTTCACGAAGACATCCATCCAGACATATCTGCCGCTTGAGTCTTGCCCGTCGGACATGCTCTTCTCGGTGTCGCTGCCCTGGACTATCGCGACGTTTCCCAACACCTTCACATTCATGGGCCCAAAGTCGTAGGACTCGGTCTTCGACTTGCCAGACTTGTAGCCCGCGAGAAAAGCCTGCTTCGTTTCCGTCTTGCCATCGGGGCCGAGGGCAACCCAATCGTCGGCGATGATCTGACTGAGCTTGTCACCGTCAGCGGCTTTCATTGCGTCTGTCCAATCGCGTTCAACTTGCTTGACTTCTTCTGCGCTCGTGCCTTTGGCTGGCGCCTTCTCGGCTTGAGCGAAGGACAGTCCGACACACGCAGCAACCAACAATAATGCACTGGTGAGCTTCCTCATTTTATTTCTCCTCCTGTTGAAATTCATGGACTGCCGAGACGCAAGAAGGTCCGGCGATCGAGCGATAAGCGACCGCCAAGGGGTCCGTGGTTGGCCGTGAGTCTAACATCATCCGGGCGGATGGGAAACAATGCAGAGTTTAAAATGAACACATTTCTGACTCGCTCGATCGGCGTCATTGCACATCGACAGTGTTGTCTGATCTGGTTGATCCTGCATCAGGGAACCCGTTACGAAGAACGGGGCCCGGCAGTCACCAAACAATCCAAGTATAAGCGCACATGGAGAATGATTCGGCAGCTCCGAAGTCTGGGCTATCGAATCGAACCACCTAACCCTCAACCTAGCCAAGCACGGGCGCAGTGATTTTCGACGCTGATTAACGCTGTCGGTTCAGTCGGTCGAAGGATGACGGGCCTCGGGAGTCATTACACTTCGACGATTTCGTCGGCTTGACGGAAAAGTTGGGCGCGCCGGGAAAATCATTCCGAGCGAAGCGCTTGTATGACGTCGACGCGGGCGGCGCGGGCGGCTGGGAGCAGCGACGCTACTACCGCGGCGCCTAACAGCACAAACGCAGAAACGATCGCGGGCCATGCGCCGGGCATTTTTAGATCGCCGAAATAACTGCCTGCCACGCGCACCGCGACGAGCCCGAACACCGCGCCCGCCAGAACGCCAACGGCAGCCATCACCACACCTTCCGTGACAACACCTCTCAGGAGATTTTCCGGCTGTGATCCAAGTGCCAGGCGGATGCCGAACTCGCGCGTCCGCGCACTGACCGAAAACGCCAGTACTCCCGCGACACCAACGACGGCGATCAGCAAAGCGACGGCCGCGAACACGCCAAAGACCAGCGAGTTCAAGCGGTCTGGCGCAAGCACTTTGGCACGGATGTCTTCGAGAGTGGCGGGATGCTCAACGGGTTCATCGGCGGACAATTGCCGGATAATTTTCGTTACCGGCGTTACCAGCGAATAGGGATTTGCGGTGGTGTGGATGAAGAGGTGACCGCCGAACATGGGGGAGTCTGCAAAGGTGCCATAAATGGTGGAGTTGGGCTCAGGAACGATATGTTCGTCATCCACATCGGCGACGACCCCAATAATCCGGTGTGGCGACGTAAATCGCGCCTTCTCGCTCTCAGAGCCGGTACTGAACTCGAGAACGGGATCGGTCCAATAGACATGGCGATTGATCGGATCCTGACCAGGAAACATGCGCTGTGCGAGAGTGGCGCTGACGATCGCGACCGGCTCTCGATTCTGGTCATCGAGCGCGTTGAAATCGCGTCCCTCAAGAATGGGAACGCCGAGCGTGGAAAAAAAGCCGGGAGAGATGGTACGCCACAGCGCGCGAGGATCGTCTTTGCCATGCACGTGATTATCACCAGAGAATTGCAAACCTACACCGAAGTTTTGGGCATCACGCCAGGGAGCGATCATACTGACAGACGTCTCGGTGACCCCGGGTAGCGCATCGATGCGACGTACTGATTCCTTGTAAAAATCGAGGACTTGCTCAGGCGTTTTTCCGTAGTACAGCGCCGGAACATCAATGGCGAGGACGTGACGCGTATCCACACCGGTCTGGGTGGTTTGCAACGCGATCAGCGTAGTGATCAACATGCTGGCGCCCGCGAGCAGCACGAAAGACGCGGCGATTTGGGTGACGGCGAAGATGCGTTGGCGGCGGCTGGTGCCGCCGGTGATGCGGACGCTCCCGCTCGCCAGGTTCATGCCATTCGAGGCGTTAGCTGAGGGCAGGCGCGGCACAAATGCCAAAATCACCGCGGCGACTACTGCCAACGCCGCCCCCACCCAGAGCAGGCTCGAATCAACCGTCAAATCCAGCGCGCGGACAGAGAAGCGCGAGGCGTATCGAGCCAGGATTGTGACCAATGGCTGCGCGCTCACCACGGCGATTGCCGCGCCGGCGCCGCAGAGCAGAAGGCTTTCGGCTAACAGCATGCGGCGCAGCGCCCAAGTGCTTGCGCCGAGCGCGGCGCGGATCGAGAGTTCGCCCTCGCGGCGAACGGTGCGCGCGAGAATCAAGTTGGCAACATTGGAACAGGCGATGATGAAGACCAGGCCGGAGGCGGCGAGCAAAACGAGGAGCACCGTGCGCGCGCCGGAGGTGATCTGGTCGCGAAGCATGTGCGCGTCGATGCGGAAACCGCCGTTATCGGGGTAGGCTTCGGGATGGTCTTTTATCATGGAGGCATAACCGGCGCGCAACTCGTTGCGGGCCTGATCGAGAGTGGCGCCGGGATCAAGCTTAGCGAAGAGCTCGGTCATGCGATGGACGCGGCCCGTGACCATCGTGGCGGAAAGATGATGCGGGCTGGTGACCAAGTTGCCGATAATCTCTGTATCCGCGGGATACGGCACAGAGGGTTCAAGGACGCCGATGACCGTAGCGGAACGATCGCCAATGCTGCTGAGCCGAACTATTTTTCCGATCACATTGGGATCTTTTTTGTAAACGGTGGCCCAGAAGCGATACGTAAGCACGATGACGCCATCGGCCTTGGGACCGTCGTCTTGAGGTCCGATGAGGCGGCCGAGAACGGGACGCAGACCCATTACCTCAAAGTAGTTGCCGCTGACGACGCCACCTTGAACCTCGCGAGGTTCACCGAGTCCGATCATCGTAAAGCTCATCGTCGAGAAATCGCCGAACTCGCTCACGGAGTGGACGCTGGCTTCGATGTCCTTGATTTCGGGCACGGAGAACGTTGTGTTGTCGTCTCCCATGCTGGGGGCGCTCTGGCGGATGTAGATGAGCCTGTTCTCGTCACGGTTGACGAGCGGCTTCAGCAGCACTCCCCGCACCAGCGTGAAGATGGCCGCGTTGGCTCCGATGCCAAGCGCCAGTGTGAGGATCACGATGGTCGCAAGCCCTTTGCTACGCATCAGCGAGTGGAACGCAACTCTTAGATCGCGGAAAAACGACATGTTTCTCCTCCCCCTCGGCGTTTCACAGCACCACGCGTGCCAATCGAAAGACCGACATTGTAAATCACTTACGACGGACTGCGTCGCAGGGGATGGTCGTTTTTGGCAGCCAATGTCCAAATTCGGACAGCGACTCGGTTGTGGAATCCCGCGATGCGTGGCGTGTAGTTCAGAAGCGGCGGTTGGCACTGTGTCTAATATCTAGCACCTTATTGCTATTTATATGCCTGTATGATACCACAATGCTATGAAGCGGACGGCGCTGCTCTTAAAGGAAGAACAAGCTAAGAAGCTGCAGAAGCTGCAGAAGCTGTCGGATAAGACCGGCGCAACCGTAGCGGAACTGATCCGCTGTGCGATTGACAACTATCTCCGGGAGCGAACGAAGGAATTAAAGTAAGCGCGACGCCTCGGTGCTACTAACACCGCGACGCCTCTAACCTCAACTCAAAGCAGAGTTGAGCCATGGCCAGAGAAAAGTTATCACCTGAAGTATTTCCCGCAAAAGTCAGACCAAAGCGAGCAGCCCTCTATTGCCGGGTTTCTACCGACGACCAGCACCTCGAAACACAGCTCTACGACCTGCGCGAATTCGCAGGCAGCGCGGATTTGAAACTGTGAATGAATACACAGACACAATTTCCGGCGCAAAATCGAAACGCCCTGCTTTGGACCAGCTCTTGCGCTCGGCGAAACCGATTTGAGATCGTAATGTCGCTGCGTTCGACAGGTTAGCCAGAAACGTTCGGCATTTCCTGGAAGTCCTGGGCGAATCTAATCAGCTCGGCATTACGTTTATCAGCCTAGGTGAAAACATCGAGACGGCTGGACCGTTGGGGAATGCAAGTTGGAACATATTCTCATCCGTTGACCCTTTCCGGCGAATGATCAATATACAGGGATATGCGTATTGCCATCTGATTGGGATATGTCTTAAAGGAAAACTTGACACCACCTCGCGAAGAAATCCCCGAGAAAAGGGGAGCCACCAGCCAGAAACTTTCACGCGCGATATTGGGTGATCCGGCCAGAAATTTTAATGTAGTTACGCTTTTAAACTGCGTCGGGTCTCTAACCACTAGCGTCCAACTTCAGGGATGAAGCAACGTCCTTGCCTCAATAACTTTTAATGCTAAACCTGAAATGACAAAGAGGAGACGCCACAATGCCACACTATGCTGTCGGTAAGGAAAACTCAGCCAGCATCGAGCTGTATTATGAGGACCATGGCCAGGGCCAACCAGTTGTCCTGATTCACGGATATCCACTGAGCGGCGCGTCATGGGAGAAGCAGGTTCCGGTCCTCTTGAATGCCGGGCACCGCGTGATCACCTATGACCGCAGAGGATTCGGCAAATCCAGCCAGCCGACGACGGGCTACAACTACGACACGTTCGCCGAAGACCTGCACAAACTGATCACGCATCTCAAACTGCGTGAATTTGCGCTGGTGGGTTTCTCGATGGGTGGCGGCGAAGTGGCCCGCTACATTGGAAAATATGGATCGAAGGGCGTTCGTAAGGCGGTCATCCTTTCCGGAATCCCGCCATACCTTTTGAAGACGCCGGACAATCCGGAGGGCGTCGATGGAAATGTCTTCGAGGGCATCGAGAAAGCTGTCACCGCGGACCGTTACGCGTTCTTCACTGAATTCTTCAAGAATTTCTATAACACGGACGTGCTGCTCAACAAGCGTGTGAGCGAACAGGCTGTGCAGGCAAGTTGGAATGTGGCGGCATTCTCCTCAGCTACGGCCAGTCTCGCTTGCGTGCCTACTTGGCACGAAGACTTCCGAAAAGACGTGACGAAAATTGATGTGCCAACCCTCGTGATGCACGGAGATGCCGACAGGATTCTTCCAATCAGTGCCGCGGGGGCGCGGACTGGCAAGCTGATCAAGGGAGCGCGCATGGTGGTGGTGAAAGACGGACCGCATTGCATAACCTGGACACACGCAGACGAAGTGAACGCTGAGTTGGTGAGATTTCTTGGGAAGGCCGCGGCGCAGCAAGCAGACTAGCCGCTTCAAATTAGTATTGGTGAAGCCAGACGACTACGGCTACGACGGTCCTGCACCTGCCTGGAACGACGTGTTGGTGCATCACAACGGTCTTCACCGTTTATGCGCACTCCTAGGGCATGCGCCCCCGGGACGGCAGACGATTGCTCTTTGTGGCGACGGCGGTTTTACGATGCTCCAACTCGGCGATCTACCCACTCTCGTGCAACGCAAGTCGCGCGTCGTGCACATCATCCTCAACAATGAATCGCTCGGTTTTGTGAAAATTGAGCAGCAGGAAGCCGGCATTGTTCCTTATGGAGTGGATTTCAAGAATCCGAATTTCGCACGCGTGGCCGAAGCGATGGGCGCCAAAGGCATCCGTCTTGAGGCACCGGGCGACGTGAGAGAGGCTCTCACGGAGGCTCTGGCCCACAAGGACGGACCGGTTGTCGTCGATGCTGTCGTCGACCCCTACGCGCTTTCGCTGCCATCGCACGTCCCGTTCCACACGGCAAAGGGTTACACACTGAGTCTCGCGAAACAGGCAGCTGCGGGCCGGTTCGACGACGTGATCAAGACGATGGAACGCAACGTCCGTTTGGTTTGAGCAGTGATGACCACTGGAGGAGACGATGAGCACTCTCGGTGGAAGCTAAAGCGAGGAAAAACAGCAAACCGCCGGGCGGTTACTGGTCCGAAGTTTAGTGCAACAGGGTGTCAAACACATATTCGGCATACCGGGCGGGAAGATCATGCCGACGTTTGATGTCTTGGGCGACGAGGGCCCCTTGCCGACGTCTGGGGATTTCCTGAAGACGAATTTCGAAGATCGCGTGCTCGCCGAGAAAATCAAAGCGGCGGAGGGATAAAGACTGCCATTAATGATGAGAATTGCAGAGTGACGGTGGGACGCGCTGCGCGGTGATCTTGAAATTGCAGGTGTTCGATGGGGCAAAATGTAGCGGATTGACGTTGATTCAGTTCGAGGGCACAGAAAAGAAAAGGAGAGGAGAATACTATGCAACTTTACCAGGACTACTTCGGTTCTTATCGTGGCCTGAAGCTGACACGAGATGACAACGGTGTGCTGGCTGTCGAATTCCACAGCAACGGCGGGCCGTGCACTTTCTCGGCGCTCCATCACACGGAGGTTGTTGACGCTTTTCACCGCATTGCGCAAGACCGAGCGAACAAGATCGTGATCCTCACTGGCGCAGGCGGGGACTTCATTGTGGGTGTCGATTGGCCGTCTTTCGGGGATGTCTCAGATCCGGGCGTTTGGAGCCAGATTCACGACGAAGGCACCCAGGTTTTGGAAAACATAGCCAACATTCGCGTGCCGGTCATCGCGGCGATCGAGGGGCGCGCCCATATTCACTCCGAGTATGCGCTGCTCGCCAATGTGATTGTAGCGGCCGAGGGGGCGACCTTCCAGGATGTTGGGCATTATGCCGCGGGCGTTGTGCCGGGTGACGGAATCTTTACCACCTGGAGTTATCGTGCTGGAGCAGGACGCGCAGAGGCCTTCCTCCTCAACCCACAGCCGCTCCCGGCGCGTACAGCACATGAATGGGGAGTGGTGGCCGAGGTTGTGCCAAACGGCAAGGCGCTCAGCCGCGCGTGGGAGTTAGCTGTGGTGTACCTGAAGGCTCCCGAAGTGACGCGCCGCTACACACGCGTCCACTTCATACGGCCCTTGAAGGAGCGAATCGTGCGGGAAGTCGGCTACGGACTATCACTCGAAGGAGCGTCGGCGGCGGATCTGATCAAATCAAAGCAAGCCACGAGTGAACCTGTCGCTCGGAAAGGAAAATCCGCATGAAGGGCAAAAGGACGCTTCGTCTGCCCAGCTACTTAAGAAGATCTAGCCGGAAAAGCCGTGGTTTTCTAATGACAAACGGTCAACAGACACTTGGCGGCGCTCTATCGTGGGCGATTCGGGCAAAGGGGATGCTGCTGAAAAAGAGGTCGATACGCGAATTCTAGTCGTGGGAGCGGGAGCCGTTGGTGGCTATTTTGGAGGACGTCTAGTACAGGCGGGCCGCGATGTAACATTTCTGGTCCGGCCCAAACAAGCCGAGCAAGTCCAGGCCCGAGGGTTACGGATCCTCAGCCCAATGCACGGCGATATCACCGTTCGGCCCACGGCAATCACCGCATCGCAGATTTCGTCTCCCTACGATGTTGTCTTTTTGAGCGTAAAAAGCTACGACCTGGCCAGTGCGATTAATGATTTCGCGCCTGCAGTCGGGTCGCAGACGGCCATCTTTCCAGTGCTAAACGGTATGCATCACATGGACGTGCTTGCGGGGCGGTTCGGCAAAGGCAGCGTGTTAGGTGGAGTGTGCTTCGTTTCCACTCAAGTTGATTCGCAAGGCCGGATAGTCCAGCTTGCCGATTTCCAAAGTCTCAGCTATGGCGAACTGGACCGGAGAAAGACCTCTCGGATAGAGGCAGTGGATCAAACTTTTCGAGGAGCTGGATTTGACGCGGCCATTTCCGAAGACATTTTGCGCGGGATGTGGGAGAAGTGGGTATGGCTCGCTACCGTGGGAGCCATCACGTGTTTGCTTCGCGGAGATATCGGGGAAATCGTGGCGGCCGGTGGCGCCGATTTATCTCTCTCGGTACTTCATGAATGCGCTGCAATTGCCGGTGCTTGCGGCTATCCGATGTCGGAAGCGTTCAGAACAGAAAAGGGCCCTCTACTTACTGCGCCGGGCTCGTCCTTGACCTCATCAATGTATCGCGACCTTAATGAGCAGGCGCGGGTCGAAGTGGATACTATCCTCGGTGATCTTCTAGAACGCGGCCGGAAACACGGCGTCTCCGCGCCACTCCTCCAAGCTGCATTCGTTAGTCTGACCATTTATCAGCAGGGACGGGTCCGCGCGAAGGGTGTCGGTCGTTGACGCGCGAATGACTGTGCGCTTTACTTGTGGCGAAGTTTCATTGGCGAAGCAGTATTCGCAAACCCTAGTTCCATCCTTCAGAGTGAAATCCACCCATCGGTTGGAATCGATGTACGCGCCACACTTGCCACAGTTTTCTTTAATGGGATCGTCCATATCGCGCTTCCTGCTTAATAAGTTCCGTATAGCGGAATCCGCTTACGCTGTGTACATTTTTTTCAAATGCCATCACTCGGCGGTATCGGTCGGCTCGTTAAGTCTGACTCTTGCTTCCATTTCGCCGTGCTCGGAAAGTTGAACGCCTGTCTGGGCGTTGATCGCAAAATCTCACATCCGCCCGGAATGAATGTGCAACGGGCGAGAGTTGTGATCTTGGATGGGACTAAACTAATCCTGAAGCACTGCACGGGATGCAAGATCGCATTTTGCGGAACGGAAGTCGAAGTTCGCTGCGTGGATTGCCGGACCAATAAGCGAAAACGCGCTTGGGCGCAGAAGAGTTGAAATCGAAAATTCGAGCCAAGTGGAGTTCAGCATGAGATTGGACCGAAACGTCGGAATACTCGCACCACTAATTTGCTTGTGGGCGCTGACTATCGCCATCGCGTTGCCGATTGCCGTCGTTCCCCTAGGTGCGGCGCAATCGCAAAACACTCCGGGTCTTAAGTTGGATGTCATTACTGGCACCAAGGCGACCTACCGGGTACGCGAGCAACTCGCCGGCATCAGTTTTGCGACTGATGCCGTTGGTTCGACCGATTCCGTCACGGGAAGTCTCGTGCTTCTTCCGGATGGCTCGTTCGATCCCGCCAAATCCAAAGTCACCATTGACCTTCGCGCTCTCAAGAGCGACCAGGATATGCGCGATGGCTATGTCCAGAACCGCACGCTTGAAACCGCCAAGTTTCCAAACGCCGAATTTGTCCCGCACAAGCTACAGGGCGTGCCGTCACCCTTGCCCGCTCCTGATCGCCCGACCGGCCAGACGGGCTTTCAGCTCGTTGGCGATCTTACGGTTCATGGCGTCACAAAAGAAGTCACTCTAAACGGGTACGCAACCTACAACAAAGACACCGTCGCTGGCCATGCATGGACCAATTTTACCTTTGCCACCTTCGGTCTCACCAAGCCGACACTCGCCCGCTTGCTCAGCGTCGACGATAAAATTGACCTCGACATCGAATTCAAACTGAAACGGAATTAGCCCCTCGACGAAAGAAACTCCAAGCGATGTTGCGCCATGCCTTAGCTGGCCCCTCAGGCGGGTCTCCGCAAGAGCTAACCGCTGGTCCCCCGCACGAATACAGCCTAGTACGTATTGTGAGCGCCTCTATCGGTTGCTACGTTCACTCGAGTACTAGGCGAGAAATCCGACGTACACGATTATGGTCTTCGGGGCATTCTGATATTAGCGGCGGCAGCCGCGCTAGCTCGGTGTTGTCACAAAGTGAAGTGATGAAAAGCTAAGACCGGTACGATTGAATATTCCCGCGTAATCGGCTTATCGAGGAGGGTCCCGCATGTCACTGTCATCGGCTCAAGCGAAGGGCAACTACATATTGGCAGTCAAGGAATCAATCATCGGCATCAAGGTGGTGAATGCATCCACAGAAGATCTCGGAAAAATCGAGGATCTAGTCATCGATTCCCGGGATAATCGCGTTGCTTACGCCATTTTGTCATTTGGCGGCTTTTTAGGTATGGCTGACAAGCATTTTGCCATACCGTGGCAAGCCATCGACTTCCGTGCTGCCGAACACTGTGCGATTTTGAACATCGATAAAGACCGTTTGAAAAATGCACCGGGCTTCGAGAAAAATAATTGGCCTGATATGTCTGACAAGGCATGGGGCGGTCAGGTTCACGCTCATTATGGCTGCAAGCCCTACTGGGAAAACCAGAAACCCGGTTCATAGCCCGCTCATACAGCCCGATCTGCTAAGGTAATAATTGATCTTGTCGGGATTGCAGTGTTGCGCCGAAAAACCGAATGCGTAATGATCTCTTTATCTTTGGCTATCCTATTACTTCCCGTAGATTATAGACTTGTAAAAGATGCCGCGCTCCATTCTGCCGTTGTTGCTGCATCTGTTCATGGTTCGATGATTTGATTGCGCACGCCTGCAATCGTTGCAGGAAGGTTTTACCGGGCGGGGTGAACCTCGCGTAATGCGCTACACTTTGCACGCCGAAAATGATTCCGGTTTCTAATTGGTCAGACAGTAGGTTGCAGTGTGACCGATATTGCGACACTGAAGGTATCTGTAAACTGCGAAGCCTATGCCACAAAGTATCTAGGAAAATTATGACATTCGCGATTAGCTTTCCCATGACTCTATTCGTTCGGGGTTGTTCGGATCGGCTTGAACACGATCAAATGGAACGCGCATAGAGGAATTAAATTGGAGTCCCCAATGACGGAAGAGCCATCAGGCAATACCAAATCCCCCGCTCTCCTGAATGGAAATAACAGCGAAATGCTAGATTGCAAGCTAAGGAAGTGTCAAGAAGTTAGCGAAATCGTCGAGGGTTTGCCGACTGAAAACCGCTGAACGTAATCCCGACAGCGGACGCTCTTAATCGCAACGTCCGATTCAGCGAGTTTTCTGGAAGTTCCTATGAGCCTCAGACGTCTTGGGCTACGACGAATCTAGCGAGATGATGGGGTACTCAGGATCGCGGAGTGTCGCTGCCGAGCCTTAGCATGAACTGGGTTTAATTCGAGAATTTTCGAATAGGTGGAGAGTGCCCGGGAAAGAAGTTCCATTTCTTCGTACAGCTCCGCCAGCTCAAAATAGGGCTCCAGTTTCCATGGATCGAGTTCGATGGCCTTCTGGTAATGAGCTATCGCATCGTTTCTGTACTGCACGATTGTTCCCCAGACTTCGCGCCAGCATGGCGTGATAGGAGGCGTCTTCCGGGACCATCTCCACGCACTTTTCGGAGCCACACAATTGAACCCACGAAGTTGCCCGCGCGGATGCATTGCTTGGCGCGATTAAGACTGTTTTCGGTGATCTTCTGGGATTCGGTCTTGCGACGCAGAGCGAAGCCTCCGGATTTCTCGAGCTGTTTATCGTACAACGCCCGTTTGCCCTGATCGGTTAGCGTCTTGTAGGCCGCAGTTGAGCATGTCCATCAATTCCTTCAGCGATCCGAGCGATTCTTCTTTTTCCATGTGATGGTCCGGGTGAAATTTTCGCGCCAGCGAGTAGAATTTCTGTTTGATCTGGCTGGCCGTCATCTCCGATGTAGCTCCGAGGAGCTGGTAGTGAGTGCCGTCCCTGGCGACGTCCAGGAGCCGCCTCAGTTCCGCATCAAATGTAATCTCCTCTTTTTGCTCGCCAGGACGAGCAACAGCGTGATTCTGATGCTCGCCCTTGTCAGATTCCGCTGCGTGTTTCGAGAGGAACTGGTCGAGTTTGGCCCGGTCGCCGGGCGTCATATGGACGAACTGAACCCCCACGCCTTTACCGGTTGTAAAGTACCTGATCGTCCCCCGGGCACGTACCACGCGGCCGCACAAATCAATCGCCACTTCAATGGTCGAGTCGGTCGCCAGAGCGTTGCGTGTGTAGAGGAATATCCCCCCGAGCGAGATGCTCTGTGCGCGCGAAACTGCCTGGTGGCCGGAGCATTTCCAGACCACGTGCAACTCCTTAGCCAGTGTCAGACGCGGATGTTTTCGGCGTGTGTGGGGTTTGCCTTGCACTTTAGGCGATCCAGTGCACGAATTGCTTTGCGAGTCTTTTCTCGACAATACGGCTGAAAAACGCGAAACGCCAGCATTAGGTTATTGGTATTTGTCGAAAGGTAATCTCGTTTGAGCGCCTGACCGCTCGCGCAGCGTTCTGGGACCTGTCGGACGCAATAGAGGTGACTGGCCAGGCCGGCGAGATCGGCAGGTTTGCCAAACGATTGCAGCCAGGTGAGATCGTTCGCATCGGCGTTTCGAGCGCAGCTAATGTTTTCGCACTATTGCGAATTTGTCCGGCCCAAGTCAGATTGCGACGTGACCTTGAAACACCAAGTCCGCGATTTCAAAGGCATTTATACCGCGTCAGCGGTTCATGTGGGTTCTCTGAAAGCAAAACGAGTCGTGGCGCGACAAAAAGGACAACTTTAACTTGAAAGCGCGAGTCATATCGTTGCCAAAAAGGCGCTGAAAATCACGGGCGTGCGTCATCGCGCTCTACCTAGTAACTCACCGCCACGCTCTTTGCGATCATGCTGCAATCGCCGGATAAGTTTGCCGGCACGATGAAATACGTTCCGTGGCCCGCGTTCGTGGTCTTGCCTTTCAAACCGCTCTGGAACGTGGCGCGCAAAGGTCAGCTAGGCCGTCGGCGACATGGCTCCGGATTTTTCGCTTGAGAGTGCGGACCACAAAAGCACGTTTCAGCTGTCGTCGATGCGCGGGCAAAAACCAGTGGTGCTGGTTTTCGGCAGCTACACGTGACCTCCGTTCCGGCGGGAGGTTCCCGCTCTCAACAAGCTCTACGAACAATATAACCATCAGGTGGCGTTTTACGTGGTGTACATCCGCGAGGCGCACACGAGTGACGTGTGGCAGGATCCCGACAATCTCGATGACAACGTCGTCTTCGCCAGCCCCAAGAATTTCGCGGCGCGCGCGGAGATGGGCCAGATGTGCGTGGTAAAACTGGGAATTCATTTTCCGGCGGTAATCGATAGCTTCGACAACGCGACCGAACGCAACTACACGGCCTGGCCTGACCGCCTCTATGTGATCGATCGCGATGGGCGCGTTGCGTACAAAGCGCGGCCCGGACCGTTCGGCTTCCGCCCGGAAGGTGTTGCGGACACTCTGCAGGAGGCTCGTCCCTGATTCTGCGCACTGAGTTCCGGCGTTCGTGACATAAAAAGCAATGGCGAATAAAAATGGACGGCCATTTAAACGCAGAAGCCGTGCTAGTTACATCTTTACGGATGAAGTCTGACTCGCGACGCACTGCCATTTACCGCCCGGCATCTCTACCCAGGTGTCGGTCCAGCGTTCGTTCTCATCGAACGGTTTTCCTTCAGCACCGGTGCCCTTGCCCTTAAAGCCTCCGGTGGCAATCGCCGTTTTGCCAAAGACCGTCACTTTTACGTCGCTGTATTCAGCGCTGTCCCATTTCGTTTTCTTGTAAAATGCCAGCACCTCGTCCCTGTGCAGCACTTTCCCTTCGGAGTCTGTAACGACGATTTTATCGGCTAGCAGCGGAGCCACAAGATCAGGATTGTTCGTTTGCTGTCCCTTGAGCCATTGTTGTTCGAGTGCCGCGACAGCCTTTTCGGCGCCGCCGGATTGCGCCTGGGCGATGATGCCGCACCGAAAGCGAAAGCACGGCCAGCAACAACCACATGCAACTTCGCTTCATAGAATCTCCTTAGCGTGACCTTGAGTTTTTGAAGAACACCAAAAGGGAGTTGTTTCTTGCAACTGCATTCAATTCCCAATGCCGAGTTATGTCAAGTGGAATTCGGTCAGGTTAAGTCGGTTTAACGAATTGATTGCGAAGCAATAAGCTGCAAAGCTTGGCCAGGTTTCTCTCGGGGTAATCGGGTATTTGCGATCCTCGCCGAAAGATTGAAAATAAGCATGCTTTAGGGACGGGAGAATTTCATACGCGCGTACTCGATACGCTCGCATCATGTTCCGGAGGACCACAGATGCCAAACTCTCACGCTGCCAGGACTCTGGGGGGTCGCACTTCTATTTGTGGCGCTGATCTTCGGTTGTGTCAGTTGCGCGAGCGAAACCGATCAGCAACGGCGCGATCGCGAAGAAAAAATGCGGCAGGATGCCGCGGACGCAACCGCGAAGGCCAAACCCGCACTCGAGGCAGCGGCAAAGAACTGAATCGCGCGGCCGATCGTGCCGTTGAAGATGCGCGAGCCGCTGCCGAAGGTATCAGAGAAGGATGGAGCAAAGGTGATGATGGCCGCGAGCGGCTCAATTTGAACGCCGCCAGTGAAAGTGACTTGCTAACGCTCCCGGGCATCACTAAGAGCGAAGCGCGTTTGATAATCGAAGACCGGCCGTACGGCGACAAGCACGATCTGGTGACCAAGCGAATCATCACAGAAGACGAGTATCTAAAGATCCGCGATCAGATCGTAGCAAAATAAAACTTCGCTTCGGCATTGTGATCTTCACAAGATTATGCGGACTAACTTGCGGTGTATAATCCGAGCGCCCAAGGAGGGCTCGACACATGCGCATGCTACTGAAAGTCACAATTCCCGTGGAATCGGGAAACGCAGCGGCCCGTAACGGAAGTCTCGGGACAACTATAAAGAGTATTCTGGATGATTTGAAACCGGAGGCAGCGTATTTCGCCGAGGATAGCGGGGAACGAACGGGAATGATTTTTTTCGACATGAAGGAATCCTCACAACTGCCCGCGATTGCTGAGCCGTGGTTCTTGGCGTTCAATGCGAAGGTGACCGTGCGGCCAGCGATGACGCTGCAGGATCTGGCTGATGCCGGTCCCGGAATCGAAAAAGCAGTGAAACGCCATGGTAAGACAGCGGGAGCATAGGCAAAGGCGAACGGACCAAAAGAACTGACAGAACTTAAGGCGAAGGCAGACCCTTCGCTGCGCTGAAGAGGACGACCTAAGACAAAGGTTCCAATCACGGTCTTCGGCGCGGCAGGTCATCTTAAGCGCAGGGCCTTTGCATTTGTTTACGTTTGCATTTGTTTATGAGACAGAGGAGTAGAGATCTGGGCAATCGCTGCCAAC
>CAWJGI010000035.1:0-149912 GCA_963842255.1 uncultured Acidobacteriota bacterium
TGGTGTTCTGCGTAAGCGAACCGCCCTATCGTCAACAGGAGGTCGAGGATATTTCTTCAGCCACACGCGCTGTGGCGGCCAGTGCGGGAATTAAACTGCGCGTGACTTTTGTAGGTCGGGGCACGTCAGAAGCAAAAGATGAAATCTATCGCGCTTTTAGGGCAGCCAGATCGAAGTCAGCAATCGGGGCCTTTGCGAAGCTCAGGAAATCACACGCATTTTCAGCGAATCCGATGTAATGCTCGCGGTTCGCGGCAAGCTTTATCTTCGCCGAGCGCAGCGCGCTCGCTGGTCTTGCGTGTGGTCTACCGATTATTGGCTACGCAGGCGCGGCTCAAGGCACGATTATTGAGGAAGCGGGCGTCACGCTTGTGCCCTTCGGCGACCGCGAAGCGTTAGGAAAGGCGCTTCGAGATATTCTGACGAAGCCGAGCTTGTGGCAGGAAATGCATGAGAAGAATGTACGTGTCCAGCGGCAGTATTTCTCCTGGGACGTGGTAGCCGCGTCCTACATTGAATTCTTCGCGGAAAGTTCGGCGTGAAAATCAGTCTGCTTATTTACTCTCACGATTGGTTTCCGCAGGTCGGCGGAATCCAGACGGTGACTCTGTCGCTTGCGACCGGGCTCGCGGAGTGGGGCAAAACTCATCCCGGCGAATCGATCGACGTTATTTTTGTCACACAAACTCCCGCGAATGGCATGGACGATTCGCGGTTTCCTTTCCGCGTCGTGCGACGTCCCGGCAAGCGTGAATTATTTCGACTGATTCGTTCTGCTGATATTCTGCAAGTCGAAGGTCCTTCGATGCTGCCGCTGGCGTTCGGATGGCTTTTGCGCAAGCCGGTGATCTTGCGGCATCACGGCTACCAGTCCATTTGCCCTAATGGTCTTCTCATTTACGGACCCGACCGCAGTGTTTGTCCCGGCCACTTTATGGCGCGGCGATACCATAAATGTCTCGAGTGCAATTCGAAGGAATATGGCTGGCTCGGCAGTTTGCGCAGTCTGGCGCTTACGTTTCCCAGGCGCTGGCTGGCTCGTCGCGCCACCGTGAATGTGGGAGTGAGCCCGCATGTCGCCCGGCGCGTGGCTTTGCCGCGAACGCAGGTGATCTGGAACGGCGTGGCGCAGCAGGGAATTTCGTTCGTTGATGGAGGCAATATTGTCCCTGCACTGGCGCAGCATCCCCCGTGCTTTGCATTTTTGGGGCGACTAGTTGCTGAAAAAGGTGTACCCGTCCTGCTTCAGGCCTGTCGCCAGCTTGCCGATCAAAACTTCGACTTTCGCTTAAAAATTGTCGGCGATGGCCCGGAACGTCAAAACCTCGAATGTCTGGCGAAAGATCTCAATCTCAGCGCGCCAAACTGAGTTCACCGGCTCGATTCCCTCTGCAGAAATTCCGGCTGTCCTGAAGTAATGCGATTGCCGTAGTGATGCCCTCTATGTGCGAGGAGATTCTCCCCTGGTAGCCATCGAACAGATGATGCAGAGGCGCCTGCTCATCGCGTCTGATATTGGAGGCATGGGAGAAGTGGTGGACGGGGTAGGACTGAAATTCCCACCCGGCGATGCGAAGGCTCTCGCCGCTTGCATGCGCCAGGCTGTCGACAATCCGGCAGCGGCCGCGGATTTAGCCGCGAAAGGACGCGAGCGCGCGTTGGAAAAGTTCACTCAGGATGAAATGGTTTCGGAGCACGTACGCATCTACAAAGAATTGAGACGGTCCTGAAGCCCAACCACGGGTATCGTTGCATTTTCGCTGTCCGCCAAGCGAGATTATCTGGAACCCGACTCCTTTTGACCGCTGGTAGCCGCTAGTGCCATAACCTTACCGGTCGCTCAAGGGCGGCTTGCCTGATTCAAGCGTGCCCAGCATACTATGTAGGGCTCTAAGAAGACGTGAACGTTACCTCCATACCGGCGCTGAGGACGCAAGCACTGATCGGATTCGGTGTTTTCGCGGCAGGGCTGTGGCTCGCCTGGCAAGTGGGCGGGAAAATTGCCATAAACGACTTCGGCACGCTCGAATTTGCAGCGCTAGGCGTCGCCGGCTTTCTGTGTGGCAATCACCATCCTGCGCAAATGGCGCACCGGGTTCTACTTGTTCCTGGTGTGGCTGTTATTCGAAGATCTGGTACGCAAATATCTTGGAAATAATATGGCGATCTATTTCGCCAAGGACGTTCTGGTCGGCCTCGTATATGTTTCCTTTTTTGCCGAGGTCCGACGAGGACGCGAAAAACTTTTTCGCCCTCCCTTTCTGCTTTTCTTGTGGGTTTTCCTGTGGCTGGGTGTGGTGCAAATATTCAATCAGAACTCGCCCAGCATCCTCTACGGCTTGCTTGGATTTAAGCTGTATTTCTACTACATCCCGCTGATGTACGTGAGCTATGCCCTCATTCGCACCGATGAGGACCTGAGAAAATTCTTGATTGCGAACATATCTCTGGCCGGGCTGATTTCGGTAATTGCCATTATTCAGGCGATCGTCGGACATTCATTTCTCAACCCCTCCACGCTGGCGCCCGAAATCCGCCTATTGGGACAGCTGGACCGTTATTCGCCGGTCACGAACCAGATGCTATCGCTGCCGACGGCGGTATTCGTCAGTACGGGACGATTGGCTTTGTATTTGGTGACCATGGTCATTTTGATTCTCGGCACCGCTGGGTATTTGCTACTTTCCACCAGCAAATACCGCAAATTGGTCTTCATAATGATGGCTTTGCTGGTGGGCGGCGTAGTTTTCAGCGGATCGCGCGGGGCGGTCTCTTACAGCGTCATCAGCGCGGGCATCTTGGTGGCTGGTTTTCTATGGGGAGCGCCCTGGCGATGGCGGCAAGCCCACAAGATGATAAAGGCCATTCGCAATACTGCGATAGTGGGTGCTTTCGGTTTTGCGTTCGTTCTTTTCTTGTTCCCCACGCAGATTGCTCCCCGTCTTGCTTTTTATACCGAGTCGCTGAACCCCAACAGTTCCGCCTATGAAGTCAGCGACCGCGCCTGGGACTATCCGATGCAAAACCTTATTGGAGCCTTCCACAACCCAAATTGGGTGATGGGCAATGGCATAGGCACGGCCTCGCTGGGCGGACAGTATGTAGCCAAGCTCCTGCACCAGCGCGAACTTAATTTATGGGCGGAAGAAGGTTACGCCGTCCTGATTATCGAGATGGGGATCGTTGCGCCGTTTTTGTGGCTACTTTGGACTGGTGCGCTCGTGTATTACTCCTGGGGTGTGGTGAGGAAATTGCGCCAGACGCGGTTTTTCCCCATCGCCTTCGCGTTCTTCTGGTACATCTTTTTACTTCTCTATCCCTGGACCTACGGCGGTCTTACGGCTTTCCAGAATTTTGTTTGCAATATGTACCTGTGGATGTGGGTCGGCATTCTCTTCAGACTGCCGGCTCTTCAGGAAAATAGTCCGTCGTACTTCGAACTGCCGACCTACAAGCCGAGGGGTCGCGGTGGGCTCCAATTCTGAGAACGGGCTAAAGCGACATGTGCGAATCGCCACACCTTTCATTCGTAACGCAGCGCCACTAACGGGTCCACGCGCATGGCGCGGCGTACAGGTATGAAGCAGGCGAAGAGAGCCACGGCGCAGAGCAAAACCGCAACGCTCGAAAACGTCAACGCGTCGGTGCTTGTCACGCCTAGAAGCAAACTACTTAGGAAGCGCGTCAGAGCGAACGATACTGCCAGGCCCAGACCCACTCCGAAGAGGGTCAAGCGAAGACCGTAGCCAAGCACAAGCCGCAGAATGTCCTCTTTACTCGCGCCCAAGGCCATGCGGATGCCGATTTCATGTGTGCGCTGCCGCGTGGAGTAGGCCGTGACGCCATAAATTCCCACCGCGGCGAGGACCATCGCGAGCAGCCCAAATGCGCCCACAAATGTTCCGGCGACGCGCTGGGGGAAGCTGGCGAATTGGTCGTTCAATTCGAGCGTACTCACTCCGAACACTACCAGGTCGGCATTCAGTTCATGGATCGTTGTTTCGACCGTCTTGCCGAAAGCCAGCGGATCGCCCGTCGTTCGCGCAATGACGATGGTGGTCGCGCCCACAATTGTTTGCTTGGACATCGGCAACCTGGTACTGCGGCAAATACACGAAGGGCGTCGGCTTTTCATTCAGGCCGTTTACTTTGCTGTCGCGCGCCACACCGACCACCGTGAACCATTCGTGTGTCAAGTCGGAGTTGAGTTGCTTGCCCAAGGCTTCCTGATGCCGGCCAGTAGCGATTCACAAATGTTTCGCTGACGATCACCACGCGCTGCGAACTCATCGTATCCTGCAGCGTGAAGTCGCGCCCCTTCACGATCGGAATCTGCAGGGTCTGGAAATAATTCGGCGTGATGATGGCGACCGGCGTCTCCATCGATTCGTTCGCCTGCGATACGTAGCCTTCGGGCTTCACGCTGGTCGAGCTCGCCGAATCCCAGCGGCACGCGGTCGATAGCGCCACGGACTGTATGCCCGGCAGCGCTTCCAGTTTCGCGACGAGCTGGCGATCGAATTCCGGCCCAGTCGCATCCGAATATCCCGCGGTAAAAAGATCGTAGGAAGCGATCAGCACGTTATGTGAATTGAATCCCGGATTGATTTGCTGCGCGCTCAGGAAACTGCGAATGAACAATCCCGCGCAAATCAGCAGCAGCAGCGACAGCGAAATTTGCGCCACTACCAGCCCGCTCGCGAGGCGCGCCTTCCTCAGTCCACCCGACGCGCTTCCCGTGTCCTCTTTCAACACCGCCATCGGCGCCACGCTCGAGGACCGCAGCGCAGGCAAAATTCCGAAGATCACGCCGGTGAGCACCGAGATCACCAGCGTCGCAAGCAGCACCGTGCGGTCCGCCCGCATGTTCGAGCGAGATCGGGAAATCCGTCGACCGGCATGAATTTCATCAGTGTTCCCGAAGTCCAGAACGTGATCAGCAGCGCAACCACGCCTCCGGCCAGCGCCAGCATCAGGCTTTCCACCAGCAGTTGCCGCACCAGCCGCCATCGGCTCGCACCCAGCGACATTCGAATGGCAATTTCACGCCGCCGCCCCACCGACCGCACCAGCATCAGATTCGCCACGTTCGCGCATGCCAGCAGCAGCACCAGGCCCGCGATGGACATCAGCGTCGGCAGCAGCGTCGAGAGAAAAAAATTCAAGCCAAATGGATTGCGCCACAGCGGGTACACCGTCACACTGTCGTGCCCTTTGTGCTCCTCGGGATAATTCTTTACCTCCGGCTTCAGTCGCAGCGTCATTTCCTCCTGCGCCTGCTCCAGCGAGACGCCCGGCTTCAACCGTCCAAACGCAAGTAACCAGAAATGGTGATGGTCATGAAGCAGGTCGCCCCCCGGCGTCAGTTGCGCTTCCATCATGATCGGAACCCAAATCTCCGTTCGCACGCCCGTCTGGCTCCCCTGAAACACCGCTGGCGTTACGCCCACAATGGTGTATGGGTGTTGGTTGATTTCAATTGTCTGGCCCACTATGTCCGGATTCGCACCGAAATGCGTTTGCCACAGCCGGTAGCTGATCACCGCTACGGGCGCGCCTCCCGGCTTCTCGTCCTCCGCGGGCAGAAAGCCGCGCCCAAGGATCGGCCGCACGCCCAGTACATCGAAATAATTCGCAGACGCTACCATGCCCCAGACGCGCTCCGGTTTACCTTTGCCCGTCAGGCTCATCTGAGCGAAGTTGCACGCCGCGATGCCCGTAAAACTCTGCTGCCCGTCGCGCATGGCTTCGAGATCAGGATAGGTAAAACCAACGGGGTTGTCCCCGGGCTTGCCCAGCGTCAGCGCCACAACCTCGCTCGGGGTGGCCAGTCCGGGAACTGGATTGAGCAAGGCCGAGTTTATCCAGGTGAAAATGGTCGTATTCGCGCCGATACCGAGCGCAAGCGTGAGGATGACAATCGCAGCATATCCCGGCGCCTTGGCGATCATTCGCAGGCTGTAACGTAGGTCTTGCCAGAACGAGGTCATCCGCGCGCCTCCAAATCGACTTTAGAATGATTCAGAGCATGTTACTCGCCCATCCAAGGCGCCCACTAAGCAATGCCCGGGCGTCACTTAACAGGGTTAGCCTATTCCTTTCGCGGTCCGCCGTCCGATTGTGGGACACGCCAACGTCGAGACCGAACATCCGATTGAACATGGTGGACACGACGTTTTGAGCAATCGGAGATGCACTCGGGGGGAAGCTACGATGGCCTGCAACCCACCGTTGCATGCAATATTAGGATTGCGTTTCAGGGCCAGCGGATCGATTAGCGAATCGTCTTTGACTACACCTTTAGATAGCCTTCGGTTCGCGAATGCCACTCCAAATCCAGTGCTAAGCGCAGATCAACTCGAACCTCTGACGGTTTTTTGGCAATAATTTGCGAATCGTACAAGTTTTGAGGAAGCACATGCATATTTGACAGGCTTCGGGAGCTCAGCTAAAATGGGTTTGGGTAAGTCTTAAGCACGAAGAGGCGAAGCATCATTAGCCGCGACGAAATTGAGTCGTGGCTTTTTGTTTTTATGGCCATAGTTTTTTTCTTTGAACGCAAGGTTGGATCTGTTGCCGAAGGCCTTGCGGTCTTGCTGCAACAGCTAGC
Organism: uncultured Acidobacteriota bacterium; assembly: GCA_963842255.1. Lineage (GTDB taxonomy): Bacteria > Acidobacteriota > Terriglobia > Acidiferrales > UBA7541 > Palsa-295. Next base: position 6,611 of record CAWJGI010000035.1, read on the forward strand.
ACGCCGGCATGGTGTTCAGTCCCTTTTCGAGGGAAAGAAATGGGCAGTTCAACAGGACCACGTACGCCAAGAGGCAAATCGCGCTCGAGCCAAAATGCAGCGAAGCATTGGATCGGGTCCGGCAGAATTCTACCGGAGGAACAGAAACAAGCCGCAATTCTTCGCGGCGGATTCGCGGGAGATTTCAAGCCGGAGGGTTTGAGCGAGAACGAAGTAATCGACGATCTGACATTAAATCGGCTAATCAAACGCCGCATTGATACTGCCTTTACCAGGGAGTTTTCCAAAGCAACCATCGAAAAGGAAATAAGGCTACTGGACGATGACGACCGTGCGGCCACCCAGTACTGGTTTCGCTTCGACGCTCTAGGGGGAAGTATCGTCCTAAAGCGGAAATGGGCGAACGCGTGCGGCCTGCCTTGTGCATTTCGGCCCTAGAAGGGTTAACCGATCGAATCACCAATCGTGGGCCACAGCCGCAAGACTTGGAAACACTTCGCGGCCATTACGGCGACCAACCTACCGAACATGCGGTCTTAGCGATGCATCTGCTTACTCGCATCGCGGAGAAGCGCGAACAAGGCCAAAACGTCGGGACCGTGGTCGAAGCAGAAGAGAAGAAGAATCTTCTCGAAACGCTTCAGAGTGAAATTGAGCTGCAGAGAGATCGTGAGCAGCTTTCAAATGCCATCCTTGCGGCCGAGACGGCGTCCAAGGTCCAAGAACCAGCGCGTCCAGAGCTAGACAAGCTCCTCCGCTATCGGTCTGCTAATACACGGGAATTTAAAGACTTACTGGGTATCTTGGAAAGCATCCGGCGTCTGCAGAGCTAGCTAAGCTCACCGGTTCCCGTATGACAAGAAGGAGTTCCAGGAATAACTATATATGTAGTATATAGCGCTGTTGCGGGGCCTAAGGGATCCGGAATTGCAAAACGAACTGTCCTAGGTCGTTTGAATTGAATGAGATGAAGTATAACGGAGCGCTTCTTTATGACAAGATCGGCTCGCTGACCGTGAAAATCGCGCTGTTTGGCTGCACCTCAGCGCGCCACTTCCGGATTTCTCTGTCGATCCACCGAGGTTTGAATTTGGACTAAAACTGGAGTGACACCAGAGCAACCCAAATAGTGGACGAAATTCTCCGACCGGACCTTCTGACACAGCGAGCCGCAACAACCACTTGACGGATATGGCCAACCGTATAACGTACGCGCTTCCGGAAAGAATCCTCTGCAGCCCCGGCGTTGGCGAATCCGACTCCCGCGGAATTGCCGGTCGAAAATGACTTTTCAAGTGGTCTTTAAAGTGACGGCAAAGTCAGATCACCTCCGGCAGCCGAACGCCAATTCGCTGCAATGAAAGCAAGGTCTCAACGCACTTCCCTCGAGCTTATCAACGCAAAAAATGCTGGCAGGGCCTTGAACGGGGGTAGAATGACCTCAATTCGGTGAATGGCGGTGACGGGAGAGCCGTGCATGGACCCTCGATTGACCTGATTTACGGTCAGAACCTACGTGTGGAAGATCAGAAGCCAGCCGAGAAACTAATATCGCTGGTCCTCGAGAAATTCTGATTGACCACGCTCGGGACCACTTGATGAGAAAACCCGCAGGCGGACTCAAAAAGTCTTGGCCTCGACAAAGTATCGGTCTTCTCCCTTGGGTAAGTCGGTCGAGTTGGTGCGCTAGGACTCACCCCCCGCCAGAGCAAAATCCTGAAATTTCGTCTCCTGCGAGCTTGAGCGTCGGGAAACGACGGAGCTTCCGACAATTTTCCCCCAAGATCGAAAAGCGTGACTTGAGCGATGGCTTACTCCGCAGCGAACCGAGGTTAAGAAGATGAGCGTGTTACCAGAAAATCGGCAGCGGGTTAAAGAGCTGTTCGAAGGGGCCTTGGAGCGAGACGGGGCGCAACGCTCTTCGTACTTGCAGGAACAGGGTGCTGAGCCTGGAGTGCTTGAAGAAGTGATGAGACTCCTCGCCGAACATGACGAGACCGTCTCATTTATACCGAAACCCTTCTCTGATGAACCTGTGCGCTGTGGGCATGGGAGATTGATTCCAGGGGAACTCTTCGATGGCAAGTTCAAAATCGTGGAGTTCATCGCGGAAGGCGGCATGGGTGAGGTGTGGTTGGCGGAGCAAACAAAACCTATACACCGCAAGGCAGCACTCAAGCTCATAAAGACAGGCATGGACACCAAAGCCGTTGTGGCACGGTTCGAGTCCGAACGGCAAGCACTAGCGCTGATGGATCACCCGAGCATAGCGCGCGTCTACGACGCGGGTTCCACTGCCGAAGGATGTCCGTACTTTGTAATGGAGTATGTCCCAGGCTTACCCATCACGGAATACTGCGACAAACACCACCTCGCCATAAGCGATCGCCTGACGTTATTTTTGCAGGTTTGCGACGGTGTGCAGCATGCGCATCAGAAAGCGATCATTCACCGCGATTTAAAGCCGTCCAACGTGCTGGTGGTGGAACAGGATAAGAGGGCGGTTCCGAAAATCATCGATTTCGGATTAGCGAAAGCCACATGGGGACGCCTGACCGATAAAACGATGTTCACCGGGTTCGGCGTGATGATGGGGACGCCCGAGTACATGAGCCCGGAGCAAGCGGACCAGCGTGAACACAACATCGACACGCGAACGGACGTGTATTCCCTGGGAGTGATTCTCTATGAGTTGTTAACCGGCACCCCGCCCTTTGACTTGAAACAATGGCGTAATCAGCCGCTAACCGAAGTCCTGCGCCAGATACGCGAAGACGATCCACCTCGGCCGAGCACGAAGTTATGGAACGAAGCACAAACGGCGACGAGGAGCGCAGGACTGCGGCGGACTGAGCCACGCCAGCTAATAAGATTGCTCGAAGGTGATCTCGATTGGATCACAATGAGGGCGCTCGAAAAAAACGTTGAGCGTCGTTACGATTCTCCGGCCTCTCTCGCTGCGGATATCACGCGCCATCTGACCGATCAGCCCGTTGTTGCCTCACCGCCATCGGTCTCCTACCGAACCGGTAAATTCGTCAAACGACACCGAGCGGGAGTTCTGGCTGCCACTACAATCTTTTTGATGCTCGTTGCTCTGGCCGTGTTGAGGGAGGTGCAAGCCGAGCGTATCGCTCGTGCGGAAGCGAATCTCCATCAGGCGCTGCGCACTGCCGATCAAATCCTCTCTTCAACCGGACGACTCACCAGTGCGGGCGATTTGCGGATGAGCATGTTCCAGAAGGACCTGTTGAAAAATATGAATATCTTCTATTCCTCCATCGCGAAGCAGGATCCTGCGAATGAAGAGATCGGCAGGGAATCGGCGTTGGCCCAATCCAGGTTGGGCGACATCGATCGCTTGTTGGGGAATTATAAGGAAGCAGTTGGGGAATATAACGACGCCATCGGCAGATTTGAGAAGCTAGCACAAGATCATCCGCAGAAGCCCGACTACCGTGAGGCGCTAGCCTATGCGCACAATTATCGGGGCGAAGCGCTGCGGCTATGGTCAGAGGAAAAGCATATTTTGACCTCGCAGGACACACGAGCGGACGCTGAAAAAGAATACGATAACGCCATACGCCTGCAGAAGACCCTGCACGAAGAACAGCCGCAAGACGCCAAATATCAGCAGGAGTTAGCGCGCACCTATAACAATCGAGGCATTCTTCGTTCCGATGCAAAAGATTTGAATGCATCCGAGTCTGATTTTGTTGAAGCGATCCAACTACTCGAACCCATGACGAGGCGAAGAAGCAGAATCGCAGGCGGCGTTGGACGATCCGCCGTCGCATGATTTGGCACGCGCCTATAACAACCGAGGCAATCTGCTGAGAAACGAGGGAGACCTAGCGGGGGCAAAAGGCTTCTACGAATTGGCAATTCAGAATGAGGAGGAACTAGTGAAGAAGGACCCCGACAATTGGGAATACGGGGTCGAGCTCGCGACCTTCTACAACAACCTCGCGTTCTTTTTCTTGGAAAAGGGCGAAAAAGAGGTGGCCAGGCAGCAGAACCATGCGGCGCTTGATACGATCGAAGACCTGGCCACGCCTTCTCCTTCAATGGAATATCAACGCGCGAAAGCTCACATGCTTCGTCTTTATCTAGGTCCTTCTCAACATACCGAATTCGATGCGCTATATAAGCATTTGGGCGACGAGTATGTGAATCTCGCTAAGGAGTATTTCAATTTGGGCCAACCGGACGCAGCACGTTTGCCCGTTGAGGCCTTGGGACATGTCTTACCGGAGGTATCAGAGCCTGACCGAACTAGGCTTACGGCGTCGTATAACGATTTACTCAAGAAACTGCAATAACGCTCACACACATCTACGTACAAAAAATCATCCAGCAGTTTTCAAACAAGGAGCAAACAATGACGCGAGCGGTGCTGGTTTTGGTGGCTCTCTTTCCGTTGGCTCTCACTGCTCAAGAAAAGGAACCCGGCACCTCAGAGAATCAGACCGGAGTGGCTGGCTCGATTGACGCGAACCAATCGTCAAGAGGCACCGATGGTTTCTCGGCCGAACCGAACACCGAAACTGATTTGGGATTTAAGCAAGACCCGAATGCAGCGCAGCAATCGAGCGCCAAGCCTCGGGAGTCCCCGAAGCCTCCTGCCGAGCCCGGACCTAAGATTCCCGGTAGCATGGTTGGCTACATTGACGAAGCGATCGTAGAGTCCCAAGTTCGCGTACGCTTCGACGCGGCCTTTCACAACCATGCTCCGGATCGGGCGGAGTTTTTCTATGCACAGTGCAGTTGCATTAGCTCCACCGCCCCCGGCCCGAGTGCTCGTGTGGCGGACTTGAATTTCCAGCAACTTTACATGTACGCCGAATATGCACCGGTCAAGCGCTTTTCATTTTTCGCAGACGTTCCGATTCGGTGGATCCAGCCTTTATCCGTTCCCCTCAAGGCAACGCCCCAGGCTCCGAACATTGCGAACGAGGCTGGACTTAGTGACGTTGCGGCTGGATTCAAATTGGCCGCCCTTGCATCCTACAATCACTACCTCACTTTCCAGTTCCAAGGCGTACTTCCCCACAGGAAATGCTTCTAGAGGACTAGGCACGAACCATTACAGCTTCGAGCCGGCGATGCTCTACTACCAGAGGGTTTCCGACCGAATAGCGCTTGAGGCGCAAGTAGGTGACTCCCATCCGATCGGAGGATCTTATTGTCCAAACCCGTCGTGCAATAGCGATACGACGACATCACACGGTCCATCGTTCGCAGGCGACGTGTTCTTCTACGGCTTGGGTCCAAGCTACGTCCTCTATCGAGGCGAAAACGTTCAGATTGCGCCTGTTATCGAACTGGCTGGCTGGAGGGTACTGGGAGGGTTTGTGACCGAAAATTCAACGTTCAATTCCGGTCTCTGACCAGCAAGCGATAACCGCAGATGGTACTAACATCGTGAATCTTAAAGCTAGGAGTGCGCACGATGATCGGAACTCACGGTTCTTTCTATATCGGGTATGGGCATCAGTTGACCCATGCCTGGTGGTACCAGGAGATCGTCCGAGCCGAATATCGCTACTCCTTCTGAGCAAACCATTCTTCCCGGTCGACACCGGAGTTAACCTTGGCACGAACCCCGCGATACTTTGGCTGCTATACTGTGCCGAAAAATTGGCTTCCGTCAGCGTACTCACTTCAGATTTTAGGCGGCTATGGTCGGAATACTGATCATATTAGCGACTTCATATTTGCTTTCGTCGAATCGCAGGGCAATTCAGTGGCGAATTGTGCTGTGGGGGATCGGGTTGCAGGTTGTGGTTGCCGCATTCGTGCTGCGCACCGATCTAGGTTATCGATTGCTGGACAAAATCTCTAGCGGCATCGTCTGGTTTTTGCATTTCTCATCTGATGGTGCGCAATTTGTCTTTGGCCGACTCGCCGATCCGAATGGCTTACTCGGAATGGTTTTTGCATTTCAGGTGCTCCCGTTGATTATCTTCGTGGCGGCATTCCTTTCAATTCTTTATTACTTTCGCGTAATTCCCGTACTTGTCGACCTTGGCGGCAAAATAATGTTTCTATTAATGCGCACCAGCGGAGCGGAATCACTCGAAGTGGTCGCGAGTATCGTTATGGACCAGACTTCCGCGCCGCTCGTAATCCGACCTTATCTTGCCGGGCTTACGGACTCAGAGCTGTTAACCGTGATGACCGCAGGAATGGCTCATATTTCGGCCGCGATGCTGGGCGCCTATGTACTGCTGGGCGCCGAAGCGAGAGATTTGCTCACGGCGGTGGTGATGACGGCGCCCGGTGCGATTTTGATTTCCAAGATGCTTCTTCCCGAAATGGGAAAGCCAGCTACAGCGGGCAGTGCACGGATTGATTTCGGCGAAAAATCCGCAACGGTCTTGGAGGCGATTTCACGGGGTGTAACAGACGGCTTGTTTCTGGCTCTTACGGTGGGCGCAATGCTCATCGCATTCGTCGCGTTGATCGCAGTAGCCAATGGTGTTCTCAGCACTGCACACACTTCGCTGCAATCGATTTTCGGCTACGTTCTGGGCCCAGTCGCTTGGACTCTCGGCGTGCCCTGGGCAGATGCACGCGCGGTAGGAAGTCTGATGGCGACGAAGCTGGTGCTCAATGAATTTTTGGCGTTTAGCATGCTCGGCCCAATGAAAGGGCACATTGCAGCGCGATCTTTCAGCATTGCGACTTACGCGATTTGCGGGTTCTCAAATTTCGGATCAATCGGGATTCAGATTGGCGCGATCGGATCTCTTGCTCCCAACCGAAAATCCGACTTGGCAAAGCTTGGTTTTCGCGCATTGCTCGCTGGGACCCTTGCAAATTATCTCTCCGCCGCCATCGTGGGTCTTTTTCTGCGGTATTAGTTCCTTAAAAGCGTGAAGTGTGAAAACTGAGGATTTACGCGGCAGCTAATTCGGCGCGAACTATCAGGCCATGACCGGATTGAATTTATGTGACCCTTTGGCGGAGCGTAGAGCAATGGTTGACACTCTTAACAGGCGTAACCTATTGTTCCGTGCACGGACTCGGACTGTGAAGACATCCGATCGTGCAGGCCGACTCACTCGTTTAAGCGGAGTAGCGAAATGCAAGATTTTCCGATCGTCAACCTTTCAGATTTCCTGAACACTCCGCCAAATGCGAAACGCGAGCTGGGGCGCAAAGTCGATGAGATCTGCCGGCGCACCGGCTTCCTTGGCATGGTAGGACACGGAGTGCCCAACCACGTGATCGCTGCGGCATGGAGCACCTCTCGCGCATTCTTCGATCTACCGCTGGAGAAGAAGCTCGAAGTAAAGATGCCCTACGTAGGATACCCATACGGATACTCACCGCTTCAATCGGAAGCTCTCGCCAAATCGCTTGACGAGGAAACGCCACCAGACATTAAAGAGAGCTTCAGCATCGGCCCGCTTCAACAACCCAGCCAGACCGGAAATGAGCCGGATGCGAATTTTCGATTTGCTAGCAATTTGTGGCCTAAGCAACCAGCGGTGTTTCGAGAAGCATGGTCCAACTATTACTGCGCGATGGGCGAATTTGCTGGCGGAATTATGCGAATGTTCGCCGTCGCTTTAGATCTGCCCGAAAGATTCTTCGATCCTGTTATCGATAATCCTATCAGCGCGATGCGGGCGCTAAATTATCCCGACCAGTCTTCGCGGCCGGAAGAAGGTCAATTGCGCGCAGGGGCGCACAGCGATTACGGCAGTTTGACGATTCTGCTCGCTGAAGCGGCGCCGGGCGGACTGGAGATTCACACTCCTGATGGTGAATGGCAGGCAGTCCCTATTGTTCCGGACGCGTTCATCATAAACATCGGCGACTTGATGGCACGGTGGACCAACGATCATTGGGTATCGACGTTGCATCGGGTGGTAAATCCACCAGCCAAAACGACGGGCTCCACAAGGCGTCAGTCAATCGCGTTTTTTCACCAGCCAAATTGGGAAGCCGAGATCTCGTGCATTCCTACGTGCCTGAGTCCAGGGGAGAAGGCGAAGTATCCGCCCGTCAAATCGGGCGAGCATCTGATGGGAAAGTTTCACCGTACCGTAAAGGTCGGCCTGGCATCGTCAGGTCAGTAGGGGCTTGATACCGTTAGCTTTAAGAGGGCGCGGGAGAGCTGTAAGCCACCGCAATTTGCGCGGCGACCCGAGCATTGTTAATGAGCAAAGCGATATTCGTTTCCATCGTCCTGCCTTTGCTCTCTTTCGCCAAATAATCGAGGAGATACGGGGTGACCGCCTTGCCCTGAATTTTGGCGTCTGCAGCAGCATAAAGCGCACGGGCCATCCAGGACTCGACTTCCTGCTTTTTCAGTGCGCTCCCTACCGGCGGCGGATTGCAAAAGACAACGCCAGACGACAGTCCAGAGTCCCACTGGACTTTCAGCAGACGGGCCGCCTCCTCGGGAGTCTCCACTCGAGCACTCAGCGGAAGGCCGCTTTCTTCGACATAGAAAGCGGGAAACTGCCTCGTGCGATAGCCAACTACTGGCACGCCGAGCGTCTCAAGCGCCTCGAGTGTGCGCGGAAGATCAAGAATAGCTTTGGCACCAGCACAAACGACGGCGACAGAAGTCTGTGCGAGTTCCGCGAGATCGGCGGAAATATCGAAACTCAATTCGGCCCCACGATGAACGCCACCAATCCCACCCGTCGCGAATATACGGATGCCGGCGCGCGCGGCGATTAACATGGTTGCAGCAACGGTCGTAGCCCCGGTCAGACGCCAAGCAAGCGCAAAACCGAGATCAGCGCGGCTCACCTTAACGACATCTTCAGTTTTTGCAAACGATGCGAGCTCCTTCGATGTAAGGCCCACCACAACGCGCCCTTCGAGGATGGCAATCGTAGCGGGCACGGCTCCTTCCGCACGGATGGCCGATTCCATTTTCAGCGCCGTTTCCAAATTGTACGGTCGCGGAAGGCCATGGGCGATTACAGTGGATTCAAGAGCCACAACAGGAGTGCCAGACTTCAAAGCGTCAACGACTTCGTCACGAATGGAATAACCGGTATCCAAGAACCCCCCCAAGTGTCCTGTGGTCTTATCACAAAATGAAGTGGGGCGCTAAGTTCACAAAAAGAGTTTTTTCAGTCGTGCTAGCATTCCGACGCTATGACGGAGAAAGCTTCCAGCGACACACATATCCTCGTTCTCGGAGATCTTACCGTTGACATTATCGGCCGAGTCAAGACTTGGCCCGAACCAGGCGACGACTGCCTCGCGCGCAAGCTCGAAATGCACGTAGGCGGGGTTGGTACCAATTGCGCGTTAGTTCTCGCACGCTGGAATATTCCGGTGAGGCTCATGGGATCCGTGGGACGCGACCTTTTTGGCGCCCACGTACTCAAAACTCTAAGGGAAAATGCTGTGGACGTGCGCTCGGTACAAAAGCAGAGGTCCGCACTGACCGGAATGTTTTATATCAACGTAACGCCCGACGGCGAGCGCACATTTTTCGGAAGCCGGGGTGCCAATGAGCTGACTCTTTGGACTTCTCGGCCACCGCTGGGCAGAAAAACATCGGCTTTACATGTAGCCGGCCACAGTTTTCTCAATCGCGGTCCGGAGAGTGTGGCGATGCAGTTGATCAAGGCGATGCATGCGCGCGCCGGCTGGGTTTCGCTCGACGTGGGCATGGAACCAGGTAAGGCGATACCGCGGAAGATTTTGAAAATCGGCAGGCAAGTGGATATTCTGCTCCTAAGCTTGGACGAGGCGGCCGCACTTACCGGGACGCGCGATCCATACAAGGCAATTGCGGAACTCCGAAAGGCGGGCCCTCGCGAGGTGGTGCTGAAAATTGGAAAGAGGGGTTGCCTGATTTCGCAAGGCAGCAGCGCGCCGATGCTCGTTCCCTCATTCAATGTTCGCACGGTGGACTCGACAGGCGCAGGGGATGCTTTTGTCGCTGCTTTTCTGCAAGCTCGTCTGCGAGGGTGGTCAGCAGCAGAGGGCGCGATAGCAGCGAATGCAGCGGGCGCTGTTGCTGCTACAGTTGTCGGGGCCGGCGAAAATCTTCCCGGCGCAAAGGACGTGGAGGCTCTGCTGCGGATGCATCGATTAAATGGGAAGTGGGACGCCGTACGATTAAGTGTACTCACACGCCTTCGGCGTCGCGGCACAGTTTTAGGGAGGTCCAAATGACATCAGAGCGAAAAAACCTTCCGGAGTGGAAGCGAGATCTCGACCGGCCACGGATGCGATCGCTCGAGGATCTTTTCCCAGCGCCCAAGCCCGTAATGGGCATGGTTCATCTGTGGCCGCTTCCCGGCGCCCCCGGCTACACCGGCTACGGAATGCAAGTGATTATCGACCATGCTTTGCGCGACGCGGAAACGCTGGTGCAGGGCGGCGTTGACGGCCTCATGGTAGAGAACATGTGGGATCTACCGTACTACGTCGGCACCGATGTAAAGCCCGAAGCCATGACAGCGCACGCCGTCGCGGCAGCTGAGGTAGTGAAGAATTTCCCCGTTCCAGTCGGAATCAACGTGATCCACAACGGGGGCGTTGTATGTCTAGCCATCGCCTTGGCCGCACGCGCCCGATTTATACGGGTTTGTATCCTTACCGGAGCACGAGTGTGGGACACCGGAGAATTCGATCACGGCTGTGCGGCAGACTTAATACGTAAACGAAAGGAACTAGCCGCGGAAGGAATACACATCTTTGCCGACGTAGATAAAAAGCATTCGGTTCCGTTCCCCGGAATCGATCTGCAAACACACATTCAATGGACCGAATTTTACGGCGCTGACGCGTTGATAGTATCCGGAAAGTTTACAGGCAACGCACCTGACGTCGACAAAGTTCGGGAGGCCAAATGTCTCGCAACCCGCCCGGTAATCATCGGCAGCGGCTGTGACGCCGAAAATGTTGCCGCATTTCTCCAATATGCCGACGGAATTATCGTAGGAACAAGCTTAAAACAAGATGGCGTGATGGAAAACGCCGTGGATGTTAACCGCGTCCGAGTGCTAGTAAATAAAGTACGTGAAGTGCGCGAAGCGACTGTGGCACACGCGCCAGGAGGGCATCGCCAGGAGTAGTACATTGGTCGCTCAGACTCATGGATGCCTTGGGTGCTGGTCCGAGCCGAATATCGCTACTCCTTCTGAGCAAACCATTCTTCGGACCCGAGTTCATGGCGTCGCCGGCAAGAAACATCGCCTCTGCTCAGAATCCATCGCGCCGCCATCCAATTGATTTCGTCGAAAACGAAAGCAGCAAAGAGCTCGTCCAGCCCGAACAAAAGGAGCTTCGCCATGAATCCCATCACCAAGGAAAAAAATAAGCTTGGATTTGTCGGAGTCGGTTACATGGGCCATCCCATCGTGCAGCGCTTGCTCGCAGCCGGCTTCTACGTCGCCGCTTATGACCGCAATCGCAGTAAGGCCGAGGCGCTGATTCCCTTTGGGGGCACCGTCGCGGAAAGCATCGCGGAACTTGCCTCCACGTGTGATGTCTTGATGTCGTGCCTTCCCACCGACGAAGCCGTTCTGGCCGTATATAAAGGACCGGACGGCGTGTTCGCCCACGCGCTGCGCGGCGCGCTGGCTATAGACATGAGCACGGTAAATCCGCAGACGTCGCTCGAACTCGCGGAACTCGGTTCCGAGCGTGGCCTTGAAGTACTCGACGTTACTATCTCCGGCAGCACTCCTGCCGCCGAACAGGGCGCTCTAATCTTGTTTGGCGGCGGCGACCAGGGCTGTTTCTCCGCGGCCGAATCCATTTTCAGCGTGATCGCGCGAAAATATTTTTATCTCGGTCCCAATGGGTGCGGCGCGGTAATGAAGCTGGTCGTGAACGCCCTGCTGGGAATTGGAATGCAGGCGATCGCCGAGGCCGTGGCGTTCGGCGAAAAGTCTGGCCTTAAGCGCAATCGCTTGCTGGAGGTGTTGTCCCAGACCGCGGTCGTCGCTCCCGCACACGCCGGCAAGCTGCAAAGAGCGATGCAGAACGATTACAGTCCGCAATTTCCGCTGCGCCTGATGCATAAGGATTTTGGCCTGATTCTCAGCCTCGCAGCCGCGGCCGGCGCCGATATGCCCGCTACGCGAGCCGCTTACGAGGTCAATTCGACACAATTCACCCAAGCACCGGAGCTGGATTTTTCGGCCGTCATCTTGGAGATGGAAAAGCGCGCCCACCTGGGTTCTGCTGACCAGGTGCGCACTCAAATTGGCATTGCCGCATCGCAAAAGTAGGTCACATCGAATGAAAATGTACCCCTCTGCATTCTTCCGTTTGCTGAGATTCTCGAAGATCGGAGAACAAAGCCATGATCAAAATGAAACGGCTCGCTTGCGTGTTGCTGTTGATTGGCATCACCGCCGTGATGGTGTCATCGCAGAAAACGGCAGACGACTACGTATCGCCGTCGGCAGCCGTTCCGCACGGCAAGGCGCCCAAGATGCAGGTTCAATTACTGAATCCCGGAGAACCGACCAAACAATACGCGGTCATCTTCTATCAGGGCGACGAAGCTTTTGCCGGACTCCTGGAATTTGCCGAAAAGTATCACGTCACTAGCGCGCATTTCACGGCGATCGGAGCTCTGAGCGGCGCAACGGTCGGCTGGTTCGATCCCCAGCGCAAAATGTACAAAAAGATTCCCATCCATGGTCAGCACGAAGTGATAGGCATGAGCGGCGATATCGCGCTCTATGAAGGAAAGCCCATGGTCCACACGCACATGGTGTTGGGCAGCCCAGATGGTACCACGCAAGGCGGCCACGTTCTCGAAGCGTATGTATCACCGACGCTAGAAGTAATGGTTACCGTCGATCCGGTAGCCATGCAGAAGCGCTTTGATCCGGATACGGATCTCACGCTGATCGATCCAGCGTTGTAGATTTGTACCCTTTTATTCCAGCCGAGCAGTTTACCCACCATGTTTGCAGGTGTCTCTGGCGAATCAGATCACGGTCGTCGTCGACGGCGTATGTTCATGCTGGTGATAAATCCCATCAACGGGCTGCGCAGAATTCCACTCGATATATCGCAAGATTCCGTCAGTTCCTCAAGGGGTAGCCAGTTCTTGTTCCTAAAATGATTTCGTCGGCTTCATTCATGCAGTACTGGCTGGTCCGATCTCCCAGATCCAAACCAATCGTGAGCTGGTTTGTTTGAAAATCTGCATTCCCTCGATCGCCACATTGCTACTCTTCTTCATCGCCGGTCTCCCTTTGCGCCTCGTGCGCGTGGTTCAATGGGGGCGTATCGCATCCCGCTGGAGACCGGCCTTGTCATCCCATCGACTCGCCGCTGTTCGTCGGCTGGCATATGAAGCTGCTCACTCGCAGTTTTGTCGGATCCCATCAGCTGCCGAGTTTTACGGATAGGTGACAGTCAGGAATTGGTTGGCACTGGCGCGCCCCCAGGTACCATCGGGATCATAGATCTTCATGGCGGAAGCGATTTCGGCGGTCTTCGAGCCGAGATCCTTTTCGTGAATCATGCCATGCTGATTGACGATGAAAGTTTTTACGCCTGAGGAGCGATAAACCGCGGGAAACGCGACGACAGCGAAGCCGCCGGTCATTTTGCCGTCCACGATATAGTTGCGCGCGCCGCCATGCGCGTGCGAGCCCTGCGCGGTGAGTATCAGAAAATAGTAGCCGTGAAAGGGCGCGCGATCCGAGCGCTTATAACTTGCCTCCGCCAGGTAGGTGCCTATGGGATTCATGTCCATATCGTTGCCGTTCTCTGGTGAAAACAGGCCGTCGTGCTGACCCGGCGAGCAATTCAGGTGTTGTGCATATACGCCGTTTTGGGCGTCGAATTGATTTTCGGCGGCGATGATGCCGCGGAGCGCGTCCATGGCCACTATTTCATTTTCGCCAATGCGCCGGAACATAATTTCGCGGCTGCCGAGATTGGAGTCGAAAAACCATGAGCCGTTGTGCTCGACGAGCGGGAATGGCACTGGCCAGTTTTCTGCGCCGACGTAGAGCGTGGTCTCATTGTCCGGCTCTGCGACGAGGCGGTGCATCCGCCCGTACTTTTTTGCGAAGGTGTCGTCCTCGGCGTAGCGCTCGGATTGATCATCGCTCCAAATGACGATATCGCGAGCGGCGGAGCCGAGAATGGCGATCAGATCCTTTTCATCATGATTGCGCGCCGCGTCGTAAAGGGCCTGTGCGGCTTCCTCGGGAGATGAAAAAGATTTTTGCTGTGCCTGCGGGACGTTCTGCACTGAAGCGCGGTGCGTGGGCGAACGCTTGGCCGAAGCTGCAGTTTGCGAAGATGAGGCATCTTGCGCCCGCGCGAGATTTGGCGATGCGGCAAAGACGGCGAGCAGCGCCACAATCGTGATCGAAAACTTACACGAGAAACTCTTCTTTGCATCACGCGACATTTTCATCTTCCTTTCTTCTGCACTTTCTAACGGTCTCGATTCGCTACGAACAACGCGAAAATGGGCCTGAGTCAGAGGACGCTTCACACGGGGTTAGCGCCGGCCACCGCCTCCGCCGTGGAAGCCTCCGCCACCGAAGCCGCCTCCGCGAAAGCCTCCGCCACCAAAGCCGCCTCCACGAAAGCCGCCGAAACTCTGTTGGCCACGAGCAGAAAAGCCTCGGCTTTCGGCGCCATGGCCGTAGCCGCTAAACGGGCCTGAGCGCAGGCCTGAGTTGCGACCGTCGAAGCCGCGACTGAATCCCTCGTTTGGACGGCCGCGATAACCAAAACCCGGATGGCCGCCGTAGTAGCGCCCACGATCCCAGTGATCCCAGCCGCGGCCCCAGTAGTGACCGCCACCAAACCAGATTCCGCCTCCCCACCAGTCAAACCCCCAGGCTGGCCATCCCCAGCCAAATCCCCAAAACGGGCCGAGGCCAAATCCGATGCCGAAGTAAAGCCCGGGACCGTCATACCAAACACCGGGAACCGCCACCCAGCCGGGCCAGGGAGCGATGGGATAGCCGTACGCGATCCAGGGATCGTATGCGGGAACATAGACGACTTGAGAGTCCGAATTTCTAGGCTCGATTGTGATGTAGCCGCTCTTGTCCTCAACCTTGATCTGGTCATTGCTTTTCAGGATTTTGTGTTTTTTTGCTTGGCGGCGCATTTCCTGAATCGCGTTCGTAACGTCAGTGGGCTGATTGTAGTAGGCATCTCCCAGCTGGGAGGTCCAGGAGAGATTTGTCGCTAAATTTTGCAGCACGGGAGGAAATGCGAGCAGAGATTTCACGCTGGGATCCCAGCTCTGCTTGTCGGCCTCGGTTGCGATCTCCTGGGGCGACAAATCCCGGCGAGGAGAGTACCAGTCGTAGGCCTGAGCGATTTCCGAGGGGTAGGCAGAAGCAGCAAGTACGGAGGCGACGAGTGGATCAGGGTAGAGCGCAATCGGCGCCACAAGTTGTTGAAGCTGCTCGGGATTTTCCTGCTGATACGGTTGCTGGGCGGTAGGTGGAATGGGAGCGGTCGGCACAGCGTGTGGTGGCGGAGCCGGCGTTTGCTGTTGAGTTTGATCCTGAGAAGCCGCAGCAAGTAAGGCGCAAGCTGCTACAAATATGAAACCCACGGTCATTCTACGGAGGTTGAGTTGGCTCATCTCGTCACCAATATAAAACCAAACTGCATTCGGGCGCGCCCGGGACCCACTACATTAGGACGCCGCCGGAGCTCAAAACGTCGCAGGTTCTTTGGTGCCATCAATTCTCGGGATGGGTTCATCCATGCTACTGGCCGCTATCTTCTCGCCGTCTGACTTTCTCCTGCGCTGAATCAAACTATCGACCGACATCTCGTTTTGATCCAGATGCTGCAGGAGGTAGCAAAAAATCAGCGAGTAGAGAAGTGGCCAGTGCTCTCCTGAAGACATCGTTGACATCCACAAGGCAACTTTGCTCGAGAATCGCGCAGACGGAAGTCCTAACCGCCCGAAGCCATCGGCTTTGCCGGTGTGCGTTGAGCCTTTACCACCTCACTTAGGAGAAACAGATCCGTGAGTAGCGCTCGGAGATGAATCGAAGCGTTCAGGTTGTCGATCAATTGAGAGCTGATGGCGCGCTGCGCCAGAACCAGTTCAATCGCGGCGAGCGAGTCGTGTGCATCGCGGTCAAGCACTGCAAAGAACGCCTGATATCGTTCGACCGGCGCAAGGTGCTCGTGTTTCACGGCCGTCGCGCAGCTCTCTGCCAGGCCGGAGATCGCTCTCCCGGCGCGTCCCAGATATTCGCGGATTTGTCCACCGGACTGGCTGCCTTCGTCACTGGGAAGCCCTTGCGCAGCATAGGCCAGCATGAACTCATAGCATTCTTCGATGGTGTTGCAGCGTTCCGAAATGTCAGCCAACATCTGTTACCCTCTCGGTCTTTGCGAAGGCGACGCGGAAGCTTCGACCGGCCATCGTGCTGGATCGTGCTCTTTCAGATAAAAGTCGCGGCTCATCCACCCAAGGATCATCGACTTCGTGATTGGGCGCTTTTCCGGACGAATTCCGAAGTAGACGTGCATCATGATCAACGCGATCAATCCGACGCCCGCCAGGCCGTGCAGCACGTACATCATCCCCCAGGTCATGTCGCTGAACAGGTATGGATTGCGGGGGAAAAAGATCGTACGAACTCGAGACATCATAAGCACACCCGTCACGATTGCAGACAGACCTGCGGCGATGATGGCGGCGTGGTAGAGCTTGTTTTCTAGCGGATACTTTGCAAACCTCTCCGGTGGTGCGGCGGGCTTCCCGATGAAGCGCTGGCTCCTTCTCCATGCGTCTCGGATATCGATTTTGTCAGGCCAGATCGACCAGAAATCCAAAAAGAACGAAGCGTGAAAGATGTGAAATACGACTGAAGCCGTCAACACAGCTCCAGCGATCCAATGGAATGTAACCCAGTCGAACTGAACACCTACTTTCGGAAGGAAAGCGGTAAACAGCAGTGTGAACATAGAGGCGGCCATGATCCAGTGAAAAGCCCGCGCAACCAGCGAATGACGGGGAACGTGGGCGGGAATCATTGCGGCATCGACGGAAGCAGCGTCAGGCTCGAACTCCCTGGGTTTCGCGAAATACCTTACGTATATTGCGTGGACGATAACGAATAGCAATCCCGCGATCACCGCCACCCATATCAAGAACCACGCAATGTGAGTGGGGACAATTTTTCCCCACGGATTTATCGCCCATTGTAAGGGGTCCATGCTGCCTCCTCCACGCCTCCTATGGCCCGTTTCACCAAGTTTCTCATCAACGGTATCTTGTAGGCGTTGAACTGCAAGGGAACAGCTCCCTGCACCGCCAGTTTCCCCGCCATCTCTCCCGTCGCCGCGTTCGGCGGCTTACCGCGGACTGCGTCTTCAACTGCCTTCAACCGCAGAGGACGAGCAGCCGCACCGTTCACCGCTATACGGATTCGTTCGATGCTGCCACTTGACACCACCGTGGCCGAGGCCACGTTGAGCAGCGGAAAGTCCCACACATTCCGGTCGCGCACTTTCTCAAAATAGAACTGCGAGCCGGCCCAGGTGGATGGAATACGAATGGCCGTCAGCAGCTCCCCGGGCTTCAAGATATGCAAGCGGGTGATGTCGATCTCAGGTCCGATGAAATAGTCCTCGGCGTCCACAACACGCTCCCCCCTGGAAGAGCGAATCACGAATTTGGCATCGAGCGCAATGAGCGCCGGGGCCGAGTCCGAGGGATTCACGGCCACGCAGCGGTCTGCGTAGAGAATCGCGTGCTCGCGGTTGCGGCCCTCCGGAGTATCGGCATAACAGATGTTTCCACCGGCACGGTAGCAAGGCCAGCCGGCACGATAGTACCAGCAGCGAGCGTCCTGTGAGACGTTGCCGCCGATCGTGCCCTGGTTCCGGATCTGAGGTGAGGCCACTAGCTCCGCGCTGTCGGCCAGCAGCTTGTACTTCTCTCTGATGACGGGATGCTGGACCACTTCCGTGAGCGTGGTCATCGCGCCGATTTCGATGCCGTCGGTTGTGGTGCGAACCCCCTTGAGTTCCGCGACCCCACTCAGATCGACCACAACCTTTGGCCTCTTGATGCGGTCCTTGAGCCAGTCGAAACTATCCATACCTCCGGCCAGCACCCAGCCGTTCTCGCCCTGCTGCTCGAGCACCGTTTGCGCGTCAGCTATTGAATTCGGCTGAACCAGTTCGAAAGCCGGCATGACGTCTCGAATTACAGCCATGGCCCCTCCTTTCGCATCGCCCCTAGATATGCGCCATTAAGGGATGTTGCATGGGATGCCCCGCTTCGAGGGACGTGAGAATGGTGTCGGCGTTGACGGGCGCGCGCCGAAAAATCTCATCACCAAGGGCATCTGAAAGCGCATTCAAGATGGAGGCGCACCCGCCTCCAACAGGCGGCTCGCCCACACCGCGAGCGCCGACCGGTGTTTCGGGATCTGGAATATCTAGCGCCGCCCATTGCATGTCGACGGGCACGTCCAAGATTGTTGGCGGCTTGCTCTGGTAAAAGCGCGTCGAAAGCATGGCACCGTAATGTGGGTCGTACACCCACTTCTGCCCGATCGCATGCCCGATGCCCAGCACCGAACGGCCCAGCACCTGGCCGCCAAGCGAGCGGGGATGAATTACCGAGCCCACATCCGCGTAGGCGAGGAAGTCGACGATGTTATATTTGCCGGTCTCCACATCCACTTCGACTTCGGCAAAACTGGCAACGTAGGAAAATGTCGCGCCATCGCGAGGGTAATTGTCCTTCGCACACGCCAAAAGGCCCTGGCCAGCGAGCGCCGCCGCCGATGCCTTCGTCCGCTTGTTCAGGTCGGCGGGCACTTCGTGGCCATCGTAGAGGCCGCCTAATTGAATCGCGTACTTCGCAGCCTGCCCCAGAGTCATGCTGGCGCCACCGCCCCTGTGAAATACGCGCTCGTTGGCGACATCGTAATTCTCTGGCTTGCCGCCGAGCTTCTTGGCGGCAATCTCCTTGAGTTTTTGCCGGGCATCCATCGCGGTCGCGTAGGCAGCGCGTGTCATCGCGTGAGTCGTCTGGCTTCCGCCGGAAACGCAGGTGAACGGAAGGTTCTTCGACGAGTCTCCCCACGTAACATCGCACTTCTCCCACGGCACTCCGAGAACTTCGGCTCCCGCGCGATGTACGTCGATGACCGACTCTGTTCCCAAGTTGCCGATTCCGGACTGGAAGTTCACACGGCCATCCGGCTTGATAACGAGGAGACCATCGAAGCCGACCGTGCCGCCAACATAACAGCTGAGCGACACGCCGACGCCACGCACCTTTGTACCGATCCGTTTCGGCGTGCGCGCGACTCTCTCGCTCCATTTGAACTGTTCTGCCCCGCGGTCGAGGGCATCCTTTAGGAACGCGCTCGTCGCATAAAGCCGTTTGCCTTTCACTTCCGGTCCAAACGGCGCCTTACCTTCCGGACAATTGATTCGGCGGATGGCCACCTGGTCCAGCCCGAGCTTGCGCGCCGCTTTCGCGATGATCGGCTCCAAAATCACGATGCCCTGCAGGCCGCCAGGTGCGCTCTGGGCGCTCCTCGGGGGAGTGTTCGTCAGCACGGTGACTCCCCGCCAGCGCATGGCTTCTGGTTGGTAGAGCAGCGACACGATACGGCCCGATGTGGGGACATCGCCGTTTGCGTCATAGGGGCCGTTGTTCGAGATAACGAACATGTCGAGCGCGATGATCCGCCCATCCTTGGAAAAGCCGACTTTCATCCGCCCCAGCAGACTGGGCCGCGCGCGGCCGATGAAAGTCTCCTCCTCCCTGCTGATCCGCATCATCACTGGGGCATTGGCCTTCTTCGATAGCAGCGCAGGGATAATCAGCGAAACACCCGCCGTGACCTTGCTGCCGAAGCCGCCTCCGGTATATTCGCTGACGAGGACAACTTTGCTCACGTCGATGTTCAACCATCTCGCGATGGCAGGAACGGTTTGCGCGGTGCTCTGCGTACCGGTGTGAACGTAGACCTTCCCGT
Source organism: uncultured Acidobacteriota bacterium (assembly GCA_963842255.1). Classification (GTDB taxonomy): domain Bacteria; phylum Acidobacteriota; class Terriglobia; order Acidiferrales; family UBA7541; genus Palsa-295. The sequence goes on from CAWJGI010000035.1 coordinate 26,569, forward strand.
TCTGCCAGTACGACAGCGCACTGCGCGTCTCAAGCGGCTGGTGACTCGTGTCCGGAGTCACAAACGTTTCATCGAGCACGAGCGCCGCATTCTTGAACCCCGCGTCGATGTCACCGTACGACCATTCATCTGGTGTTTTCCCCATCGGCAGACGCCCGTACTTCGCGTCGGCGAACTCCGCCTCGGTCCACTTGAGCGCTCCGATCGTGGGAGGTGGAGGGGCCGGCGGCGGGGCTCCCGCGACGGCCGGCGGTGTCGTAGACTGCACCCAGATGTTTCCGTCCGTTCTGGGATTGGGCCCACCGGGCCGCAAGGTATCGAGCGGGTCAATGGCGAAGGGAAGCGGTTCAAACTCGATTCGAATCTTTTCGATCGCGTCGGCCGCAGTGAGTTCATCTACAGCGGCGACGGCGAGAATCGGTTCACCCTGGTAAAGCGGCTCCGTCGTGAGAGCCTTCTCGCTCTTTGGATTGGCCCGAATCACCGTACCATTGTCGGTGAGTGTATCGGCCGGAGGTGGAAGCTCGTCGGCCGTCAGAATCGCTTTCACGCCGGGCATTGCCAGCGCTTGGCGCGCGTCGAGGTGCTTCACGCGCGCATGCGGCAAGGGGCTGAGGAGCAGCTTGCAGAACAGCATTCCTTCGGCGTGAAAGTCCTCCGCGTACTTTGCCTGCCCCGTAACCTTCGCGTAAAGGTCAGCCGTTACGTAATCCTTGCCGATCAATTTGTGTCCAGCGCCGTACACACGCGGAGTCGTTTTGACAGATTCAGTATCTCCCTTAGACACGGCTCGCCCCCCTCATGTTCTCTGCGCCGCGCATCATCGCGGTTAAGATTTTGTCGTAGTCCTGGCATCGGCACAGATTCCCCGAAAGGCCCTGCGCCAGTTCGCTCCGCGTGGGGCTGGCATTCGTCTCCAGGAATGCCACCGCCGCCATGATGAAGCCTGGCATGCAGAACGCGCACTGGAATCCTTGTTCGTCGATGACGCCTTGCTGAACCGGGTGCAGCGTTCCGTCGGAACTCGCCAGCCCTTCGATTGTCAGGACTTTTTTGTCGCGCACCGTGTGTGTCAGCACCGAGCAGGAATAGTGCGGCACGCCGTCAATCAGCACGGTGCAAGAACCGCATTCGGCTCGATCGCAGCCCAGTTTCGTGCCCGTCAGCCCCAGTTTGTGGCGGAGTGTCCAGGCCAGCGTTTCTTGTTTCATAACGTCTGCCCGCCGTTGCTGCCCGTTGACGTTAATGGTGAGCAGTCTTTCGCCTGTGCCGCGACCAGACTGGCCTAACAGGGTGGAGGCGCGGAAGAGATAGCTTGCTGAGGAAATTGCCACGCCGCCTGCGATTACTCCCTTTATTAGGTCGCGTCGTGTGAGCGTATTTGGCGGGCACTCAATCGCTTTTGGATCTTCGATGCCGCTCATCTTGAGGTACCTCCTGCCGGTTCACGCTCGCAGCATCTTCATCTGAAGCGTTGACGACGTGATGTGGCCGCCACCGCGTTCTGTAACGATGGTCTGGTGCCGCTTTGCATTGCTATTGTTCAGCGGGGTCGTGAGATGCTCTTCGAGAACGATCTTGCCTTTCATCGGTTACTTCTTTTTCTCAGCGACATTGCCTGTGCGTGTTGATTCGTATGCCACTTTCAATCTACTCCGAAATCCTGTGCAAGAGGAATCGTCTTTCTGCCCACTGGCCATTCGGCGTTCTCTCCGCTGCAAGGTCCACGCGGCATGCCGTCATTTACAAACTCGATGTGATTGGCAGCTTCATCTTTCCTAGGCGGCAGCGGTGTTTCTTGCCGGCGGCGCCATGAATTCGGGACCGACCGGATTGGCGATCGTCTGCCGCAGAATCTGATCGATCACCGTGAGCGTGTCCGCATCGAGGTTCCAGTCGAGGGCGCCCGCCACAGCATCCAGTTCTGCAGGATGGCGCGCGCCCCACAGCGCCGCGGTGATTCCGGGCTGGTCTAGCACCCAACGCACGGCAAGATCCATCACGTGTTTTCCGTATCTTTTTTGCGCCAGATCATCCAGTTGCTGAACCGCATTCAGATATTGCGCGAAGCGCGGCGGCTGGAATTTCGGATCGGACTTGCGGAGATCGTCGCCGGTGAACTTCGTGTCCGGCCGCATTGTCCCGGTCAAGAGCCCCCGGCAGAGAGGCCCGTAAGCGAACGCGCTCAGATTCTTTTCGCGCACGTAAGGCAGCACGTCGCGTTCAATTTGCCGCTCGAAGAGGTTGTAAGGAGGCTGGACGGTGTGCAATTCGGAGACAGACATGAACCGTTTCATCTGCTCCGGTGAATAATTGCTCACACCGATCGCACGGATCAGCCCCTCCTTGTAGAGGGCTTGCATGGTCCGGGCGGTTTCTTCGATCGGGACGGCCAAATCCGGCCAATGGACTTGATAGATGTCGATGTAGTCCGTGCGAAGGCGACGGAGCGAATCTTGGACCTCCTGTCGGATGCGATCGCGCGAGGAGTTTCGCGAAAGGGAGCCGAGCCGTTGTGCCACTCGAGTCCAACTTTGGTCGCGATGAAAACCTTTTCCCGATGTCCTCTCTCCTCAATTGCCTTTCCGACGATTTCTTCGGAAACGCCGAAACCATAAACCGGCGCCGTGTCGATCAGATTGATCCCTTTATCGAGGGCGGCGTGAATCGTTCGAATCGATTCTCTTTCGTCTGTGCCTCCCCACATCCAGCCACCGATGGCCCACGTGCCTTGCGCAATTCGCGAAACATTCATTTCCGTGCCGGAAATTACTGTGTATTCCATCTGCTTTATCCTTTCGTATGAAATGAAATCTGGCAAAATCTGGTTCACCTTCGCGGAAAGCTTCTACGTCGAGCTGCGCAATATCGGAACAGTTGACTCCCGTTCCAGACGCGTTCGTGCGCACCAGGCCGGCGACGCGCATAGGAGCGCACGATTTAGCGGTTCCACTTAACTCCCGGCGACCTCGAAAAACGCGCGATTTCACGGCGGAAATCGACATATCTAGAATCTGAGCCGTTTCTTCGACAGACCGTTCCTCGGCGCAGCGGAGTAAGATCGTTCTTCGGATCGCTTGGACCTAAGCGATTGATCGCTTTGGTCAAGAGTTCAGAATGCTCTCGCCGCCAACACGATTCTTCTGGATTGGGACTCTGGTCAACGAATGCCTCCGGCGACCGACTTCACACCGTCGTCAGCGCTCACCGGCAGGACTTCGAGACCTCTCCGCCTTCGGCGCAGCACCATGTAGGCTTCATTGAAGGCGATGCGGGTCAGCCAAGTAGAGAACCGTGACTTTTCTTGAAAGCCGTCGAGATGAAGGAAAGCCTTGTGAAAACTCTCCTGCACCACATCTTCGGCATCTTCTCGGTTTTTCGTTATCCGTAGCGCCACCGCAAGACTTTCTGTTTGTGGCGCAAGACCAGTTTCTCGAAAGCGTGCGCATCTCCGCGTTTGGCGGCAGCTACTAGCGCGCCGTCCGGGTCTTGATCGATATCACTTGCGCAAAGCGTTTCCATGATTGTTGTTACCTCCCTGCCCGCAATTTGCAATCATCCATGAGGGAAGCAAGGGCGGTGCCAGAGTCCGGTGCGTGACGAAAACCGACGCGGAAGTAACTGACAGAATGGGGGATGCGTCAAGTCACGGCGTACTCGCAATCGGAGTCTTAGGAAATCTGTCGAAATGCCGGCACAGTGTCCAGTCGAATGATTGGAGCTAGCGCTGCGATTGCGTTGAGAAAGAAGGCTGGAGGAAAGAACGAGATCAACACGCTCGTAAGCTAGAAGCGCAAATAGGGTTCTGTTGGTGCCAACGCGAAGGGGCGAGGAACTAAACTTGTTGCAAAGTGTCCGCGCAACGGCACCAGAATCGTCACTGTTCGCTCAGTAATTCATTGCGAGCGACGACTCGTGAGATGTGCCGGAGCTGAAGGTACGAGCCGAGGTGAATTCGCTGCTGTGGCCGAAGCCGCCTGTTGATTTCGGGTTGGGATTGCACCGTTGCTGTTCCGCGTGGCAACCAGCACGACAGGCGCATGGCTGCCGTGAACTTAATTGGCTCATACAACTACGCACTCGTGGCGCTTTCGGTGTTGATCGCCATGTTTGCGTCGTACGCTGCTCTGGATCTTGCAGGTCGCGTAACTGCCGCGGGCGGTTGGACTCGCGCGGTTTGGCTGCTGGGCGGGGCTGGTGCGATGGGGACTGGCATTTGGTCCATGCACTACATTGGGATGCTGGCGTTCATCCTGCCGATTCCCGTGGCCTACCATTGGCCGACCGTTCTGCTGTCACTGTTTGCGGCCATTCTCGCTTCGGTCGTTGCGCTGGGCGTGGTGAGCCGGCAGAAAATGGGTTGCGTTCCGAGCGCTCGCCGGAAGTGTCCTGATGGGTGCGGGTATTGCGAGCATGCATTATATCGGCATGGCCGCCATGCGTTTACCTGCCATATGCCAGTTTAATTCCTTTCTCGTCGTCCTGTCCGTCGTGTTCGCGGTTCTGATTTCTCTCGCTGCGCTATGGATTACCTTTCACTTCCGAGATGAGAAAACGGGGATCGGCTGGGAAAAGTTAGCCGGAGCCGTCGTGATGGGTGCCGCGATCCCCGTCATGCATTACACCGGCATGGCCGCTGCCAGTTTCACACCCTCGGGCATGCCGGTCGAACCTGTCTCATGCCGTAAGCATCTCCACACTTGGCACCGCCGGAATTGCCGCCGTCACCTTTATCGTCCTCGGGCTGGCTCTGCTGACGTCCTGGGTGGATAGGCGATTCGCTACCCAGACCTTGGAACTACAGGAAGAGAAGCTGCAGCAAAGCGAGGCGTATTTAGCGGAAGCGCAGCGATTAAGCCACACGGGCAGTTTTGGATGGAGGGCTTCCACCGGCGAGATCATCTGGTCCGAAGAATCCTTTCGAATTTTCCAATACGACCGAACGACGAAACCGACCGTGGAACTTATTCTCCAACGGGTTCACCCGGAAGACGCGGTCCTGGTGAAACAGACAATCGAGCGCGCGTCGCAGGATGGGAAGGATTTTGATCATGAATATCGCTTGGTGATGCCGGATGGTTCTGTCAAATATGTCCATGTTGTGGCTCATGCCTTAGAGCGACGAATCGGGTAACATCGAGTTTGTTGGAGCGGTGATGGACGTCACCGAACGCAAGCGGGCGGAAGAAGCGCTGCGTCAGGCGCAGGCGGAGCTCGCGCACGTCAACCGCGTCACCACCATGGGAGAGCTGACTGCTTCCCTGGCGCACGAGGTGAATCAACCGATTGGCGCTGCAGTCACCGACGCCAATACCTGCTTGCGCTGGCTGACGCGCGATCACCCCGATCTGGAAGAGGCGCGCGCGGCGGCGGTGAGAGTCGTGAAAGACGGAACGCGTGCGGCGGAAATCATCAGCCGGGTCCGCTTGCTCTTCAAGAAGGGCGCTCCGCGAACGGGAGTTGGTCGACGTAAACGAAGTTATTCGAAAGATGATCGTCCTCCTCTACGGCGAGGCGGCGCGATACAACATATCAGTGCGAGCGGAGTTGGCCGGCAGATCTTCCCCACGTCATGGGAGATCGCGTGCAGTTGCAGCAGGTCATAATGAACCTCATCGTGAACAGCATCGATGCGATGAAGGATGTGGATGGGACCAGGGAGCTCGCCATCAGATCGCAACGAACGGAAAACGAGCAAGTTCTGGTTTCGGTGATCGATACCGGTGTGGGGCTGCCCCAGCAGCACGCGGACCAGATTTTCAATGCCTTCTTTACTACCAAGAGTCACGGCACCGGCCTGGGTCTGCGGATCAGCCGCTCCATCGTCGAATCGCACGGCGGCCGCTTGTGGGCTGCCGACAACTCTCCGCGCGGCGCAAGTTTTTGTTTCACTCTACCCAGCAAAGTCGAGGCACATGAATGACGTCCAAAGACGCTCCGACGGTGTTCGTCATTGACGACGATGCCTTGGTGCGTGCGTCTCTCCAGGGACTGCTGAAGTCGGTGGGCTTGCGCTCTGAGACCTTCGAGACGGCGGAAGAGTTCCTGCGCAGCAAGCGGCCGGACGTGCCGAGTTGCCTCGTGCTGGACGTGAGCCTGCCTGGAATCAACGGTCTGGACTTTCAGCGCGAGCTGGCTGACGCGGGCGTCCAGATTCCCATCATCTTCATCACGGGTTATGGAGATATTCCGATGACCGTGAAGGCCATGAAATCCGGCGCGGTGGAGTTCCTGACCAAGCCGTTCCTGGACCAGGACCTGCTCGATGCGATCCACCAGGCTTTGGAGCATGACCGGGCGACGCGCCAGCAGGAGAGTGCGCTTGCCGAGTTGCGAGAGCACTACGAGGCGCTGACCCCACGCGAGCGCGAGGTGATGGGCCTGGTGGTTTCGGGCATGCTCAATAAGCAAATAGCTTCCGAGCTCGGTACCAGCGAAATCACCGTGAAGATCCATCGCGGCCACGTGATGCGGAAGATGAGCGCTGAATCACTCGCGGAATTGGTCAGAATGGCGGCGATGCTGGAGCTTCCGCCCGGCAAAAAGTAGCGTAATTGCAGCCGTTACGCAAGACTGCGTGCCAATTCGCGGTCCTTCGTGTAGCTGCCTCCTTTTCAGAGACGTCTCCAAGATCGTAGCCGGCTCTCCATTGAGAGGACTCTTCTCATACCAACGTATAATTGCGCCGCTTTAGCATGCTGTTAGCTTCCTACCATGGTCACTCAAAGAAAGTACCAAATTGGTTGCGATTGTCGATGACGATGATTTGATGCGGAGCGCGTTGCGCGGGCCTGCTGAAAGCGGTTGGCCTGCCCGCGCAGGAGTTTGCGTCGGCGGAGGAATTTCTGGATTCCGGCCAGCAGCACCAGACGGCATGTCTGATCGCGGACATCCGTATGCCGGGAATCTCCGGCCTCGAGCTACAAGCGAAACTGAATGCTGATCGTTGCAGGATTCCGATCATCTTCATCACGGCGCATGGCGACGAAAAAATGCGGATGCAGGCGATGAGAGCCGGCGCAGTGGAGTTTCTTGCAAAACCGTTTGACGACGAAGCTCTGCTCGAAAGCGTTCGAGCGGCTCTGAACAGTTAACCCGAAAGAGCGCATCCAGCCGCGCCAGGAGGTCGTCCTATGGGAGCTTTCGAAAGTTCGGAGCTCGGTGACCGGGACCGAAATCAGCGCAGATTCGAGCAGATCATCGGCAACAGTCACTGCCTTGGAATCGGTTTTCGGAGAAGTCGAACGCGTCGCGCCCACGGATTCCACCGTTCTGATCCAGGGAGAAACAGGGACCGGCAAGGAGCTGATCGCGCGCGCGATTCACAACATCAGTTCGCGCTGCGGACGCCCGTTCGTAAAGCTGAATTGCGCTGCCATACCGTTCGACCTGCTGGAAAGCGAGCTATTTGGCCATGAGAGGGGCGCCTTTACCGGCGCTATCGCGCAAAAGATCGGTCGCTTCGAAATGGCAGACAAAGGAACTCTCTTCCTGGACGAGGTGGGCGATATTCCATTGGCGCTGCAGCCCAAGCTATTGCGCGTGCTGCAGGAACAGGAGTTCGAGCGCTTGGGCAGCGCAAGAACGCATCAGGTGGACGTTCGACTGGTCGCCGCGACGCAACCGAGATTTGGCGGACATGGTGAAGCGGGACGAATTTCGCAGCGACCTCTACTATCGTATGAACGTGTTTCCGATCGTACTGCCGCCGTTGCGGGCACGCCGCGAGGACATTCCGGCCTTGGTGGCAACATTTTGTCGAGATTTATGGCCGCCGGATGGGTAAGCAAATCGAACACGTTCCTCGCGGAAACGATGTCTGCGCTGACTTCGTACGGGTGGCCGGGGAACATTCGCGAGCTGCAGAATTTCATCGAGCGCAGCGTCATCCTAAGCGATGGGACGGTCCTGCGTCCTCCTCTCGCGGAACTAAAACATTCCGGCAGATGCTGAAACGCCGGGAGCAATTACCCTGAAAGACGCGGAGCGGGACCACATTCTGAAGACTCTCAGCAAACCCGCTGGGTCGTCGCCGGTCCTAGTGGCGCTGCTGCGCGCCTGGGGATGAAGAGATCCACGCTTTACTTCCGCATGCAAAAGCTAGGCATTTCGCGACTCAGCAACGATTTCCTTTCCGCATAGCAGAGTTACCACTCCGCACAGAGGTAATGGGCATGGATTGGAAGGAACACGGAGTCAAGATCGTGCATGCCGGCGAACTCGACACGAATACGCCACAGACGTCCGGCATGACGCGGGCGGCTGCCATCACGCATGCGCGCGCCGGCGCAAACAAACTCTGGGCTGGCACGATGGTGGTGAGACCTGATGCCAAGACCGGACCGCACCATCACGGGGAGTTAGAGACCGTGCTCTATATTGTGAGGGGCCGTGCACGAATGCGGTGGGGAGATCACCTGGAACTGAGCGGAGAAGCTCAGGCAGGAGATTTCATCTATGTGCCGCCATACGTGCCGCATCAGGAGATCAATGCCAGCCCGGACGAGATTTGCGAGGCAGTGGTAGTCCGAAACGGGCAAGAACCGATTGTCGTGAATCTTGACGTAGAAACGCCAGAACCAGCGAGCGCTGGCCATCCCGGGATGGCGTTCCATCCAAACGGCTGAGGCCACGTCATCTAATTTACGTTGGGCAAGAACATTCCTGCCGCGATTATCCGCCTGTAAATATCTCGGCAGGCCTCAACACCGTCCTTTTCCACAATTGAATTTGCATAGCGCCCGCGTCCACCGCAACCACGGGCGGCCACCTCCAAACAGCTTTACCGGAGCTCCTCGCCTTGCTTTGGCCGTTCCTGAAAACGCGCCTCCGGTAAAGCACTGACGTTTAGCGGGACCTGAGGAGAATATGTTCTAGGCTTCGGTAGAATGAGTGATCGGAGCGCCTCAGATCGGGAGTTGTTCCGGCGGCGGATAACCATGCTGCTCTCGCCCAACCCTGCCGTCGTATTTTTTTGTTGTTTTGAACAGCTCGAGATGGCCATCACCCGAACAAGGTCTGCATCGCTCCCGGAGCGCCTGCATCTCTTGAGACGCCATCGGCTGGAAGCCGCGCGCAATTCCCACGTTCTGACGCAACACGTCCAGCGAATCGATGCCGCAAATTGTGGCCGCCACCGGCAAACTCATCGCATAGCGCAGCGCCTCTTCCGCTCTCACCACGCCGTATTGGATCGGCTGCCCGTCACCCCCCAGACTCTTCATACCGAGAGCCGCAATGCCGCGGCGCTGAAGTTCCGGCAGCACCTGCTGCTCGAAGCTACGATAGGTCGCGTCAAAACAGTTCAGTGGCATTTGGACGGTATCGAACGGGTAATCGTGCGCCAGCATTTTCAGATGGATCGCCGGGCTCTTATGTCCGGTGAAACCAACAAAACGAACCTTGCCCTGCTTTTTCGCTTCATCCAGTGCTTCGACCACTCCACCCTTTGCGAAATGCAGGTCGGGGTCGTTCTCGTATATGACCTCGTGAATCTGCCATAGGTCCAAATGGTCGGTGCCCAATCGCTTGAGGGACTCTTCCAACTGTTGCATGGCCACCTTCTTATCTCGCCCGTGCGTGCAAACCTTGCTCATCAAGAAAACCTTGTCCCGCCTCCCCTCTAATCCAAGCCCCATCCATTCTTCGCTGCGGTGGTCGTTGTACTCCCATGCGTTATCGAAAAAGCTGACTCCGGCGTCCACTGCTTCCTGCACCAGGCGCACCGCAAGCTCGCGCGATTGCACCGTACCCAGATGGTATCCTCCTAGACCGATGATCGAGACTTGTTCGCCCGTTCTTCCCAGCGGCCTGCGAGGAATCTGGTCACCGCCGGAGTTTGTTACTTGCGGCGGAACTGCGGCCGATGCGACTCGGCGATGCAAAGCGGAACTCGCAAGTACGGTCCCTGCGGATAGCAGGCCGGCTTGTAGGAAGCACCGCCGTTCGATTTCGGCAGTTGCCTGGGATTGCTCGTTCGGTTGACGTTGATCTGCCATTCTTCATCTCCTCGACGTCTCCGGCGTTGTCTCTGGCACCAACCAAGGGCCGTCCGCTTTGTCCAACATCTCGGTGACTTCTCTTTGCGTGTGGTCAAACGGGAACCCGTGAGGCATGCGGGTCATCGGGTTGTCGTATCGCAGCGACACCTTGTACGGCTCGAAGCGCCCGTCAGCCGCCGTCGGCGTGCAGCGCACTCGCAAGGCCTCCATCTCGCTCTGCGTCATCGGCTGAAAGCTCTGCGCAACGCGCAAATTCTGGTGCAGCACGTCCAACGAGTCCATCCCGCAAATTGTGGTCACGACAGGCAGGCTCATCGCGTAACGCAACATTTCCTCAGCCTGCACAACGCCGGCCTTTATCCCCCACGCAGTGCCACCCATGCTCTTCATGCCCAGGGCCGCCATGCCTCGCCGGTTCACTTCCGGCAAGACCTGCTTCTCAAAACTGTGGAAGTTGGCGTCGAAGGGATTCAGCGGCATCTGCACGGAGTCGAACGGATAACCGAGTTCCAGCATCTTCAGGTGAAACGCGGGATCCTTGTGACCGGTGAAGCCGACGAATCTGACCTTCCCTTCTTTTTTGGCTTGATCAAATGCTTCCAGGACGCCACCTTTCGCGTAGGCCAACTCTGGGTCGTTGTCGTAGACGATGCCGTGGATCTGCCAGAGGTCCAGATGATCGGTTTGATACCGCCGCAGCGAGTCTTCGAGCATCTGCATCGCTAATTTGCCGCTTCGTCCATGGGTGCAAACCTTGGTCATCAGAAACACTTTGTCGCGGCGCCCGTCGCGCAGCGCCCTGCCTAGGATGGTCTCCGTCTTGCCGTTGTAATACTCCCAGGCGTTGTCGAAGAAAGTTACGCCTGCGTCTATCGCCTCGTGAACCAGTTGCACCGCCTCATCTAAGGTCGCTACATCGCCGAGATGATGCCCACCCACTCCGATCGCGGAAATGTGCGCGTCCGTGCTTCCAAATTTGCGATAAATCATGTCTCCCGCCTTCCCAGTCGGCGCTGCCGTTCGCTCCCCTGACGCTGTAGAGCAGGCGATTTCCTCCGAGTTGGCTGAGACGCCCGATGTCGCGGCCACCGCACCCGCACTGGCTTTAAGAAACTCCCGTCGAGTCGTATTCATCCTTACGTCTCCAATTCCACTCTTCAGTCGTCATTGGTTTCTGTGGGCTCACAAATCGTCAACTCACTCATCGACATTTGAGCCGGATTCCGGTTCGATTACGAGCAATCCTTCCATTACACCTTCTCAGGGAAGACAGTCCATATCATTCCCCTGCTCCTATAGACTATGGCTGGCAGCAAAGGACCACTTCCGGTTCAGCCGCGTGTCGAGGGCCATCTACAGCGCCGCAATCCTGCCTCTTCTGCTTTTCGCGCGCGGATCTTTTCGCCAGATGATTTCCCCTTTAACGCTGGAGAAGGTCTTGAGCTGTATCATTTCCACGCTTCCGAACCTCCGTCCCAATTCGTTGCAAGGTAGCCGTCACGAGACAAATGCAATTGCTGCGCCAAAGCCTGTGGGTGACGAAAGCGCTCCCCAAATCAATGTCACGGTGCCGGATGCGCCAATTCCCGCACTTCCTCGCAATGCGAGACCTGGAGTAAATCTGTCTGAGTGCTGGCACATGTCCAATCCGTTGGATGTCAATGCCGGCACATTTAGGCAAGACACCTTTTACATTGGCATGTTTGTACTCACTTCCAAAGATTTTGACGAAAATCTAGGTTGGCAGGCGAAGTGCTACTAGCCGACTAACAGGTTACTCAGTCGCAAGGCTGTGTTAATAGAGATACCGTGATGAGTGAAGGGCATCAGCGCAAACCTGACGTGAAAGCAATGTCAAGATGCGCTTTCTTGGGGACCGGTTCAGTCGGACTTGCTACGACGACACTGGCTGCATCTTTCTCCAAGATGAAGCTGGGCTCATTTCTCATCAATGCCTCGCGAGGACCGCTCACGATCGACCAGGACCTCGCAGACGCGCTCGACCATGGACGCTTGGCGGGCGCGCGGCTGTGGATGTTCTTTCCAGCGAGCCGTCGTCGCGAATCTGCGTGCGTTTCTCGATGGCCGCCCCGTCAACGTAGTCGACTAGATACGCCTGGCATTAGCGCTTGCCGGGGGCTTTTGCCTGGGATTGGTAACGGAGGGAGTCGACGCACGACGGAATCTACGCTTTCGGAAGCGGAGTTCTGATCGATCCGGCCGTCGCCAGCCATGACCGCTATCACGGCAATCAAGGAGATCTCGAGATTCGGTGGGCTCCCGTGCGACACATCATAATTGCATTCAACTTTGCCGGCTTCGAGCCAGGGGCGTTTTTCAAAACAGTGACGTACGACGCCGCTCCTATCGCAGCGAATGTAGGTTTCACGTATCGCTTCTAAAGAACCGAAACTAACTCGGCGCGCTCACTCGACTTTGGTGCGGTGCGACCTATGAAGGTGGTTCAGGTAGATCCGTCTGGGGGAACGCAAAAAAAAAGGAACCAACGGCAGTCGCGCCCCCATCCAAAGACTAGAGTGATCGCCGGTGGGAGAGAGCAAGATCATGAACACGCCAGACAGCACGAGAGTGATCCACGGAGATGAGGGGTGCAGGGACGGACATTATCGCGCCAAGCAAGAGCTGCGCGAACACGCCGCGACACAGCGAAGGCGCAAAGCAGGCGGCTGAGCTGGATCCAAATGATGCCACGTCGCAGGCAGGCGCAAAACCCGACGGATTTCGGCGAACTGAGGGTCGGGCGTGCTTCGGAAGATGCGGCGGGGATCCCGGCGATCTGGCAACACGATGCTCTACGGCTTTGGCGATATGGGTCCGGTTCGCGCTCCGGAAGCGTTTCTGAAGATCAACCAGGTGACCGGGTTTGATTGCCAGAGCTGCGCGTGGCCGAGTCCTGACAAGAAGCGGAAGATCTTCGAGTTCTGCGAGAACGGCGCGAAGGCGGTCTCTGACGAGTCCACGAAGAAGCGCGTCACGCCGGAGTTCTTCGCGAAGTATTCGATCAAAGAGCTGGCGGCGAAGTCGGATTACTGGCTTAACCAGCAGGGCCGTCTGACTACGCCGATGGTACGGCACGCCAGCGCGACCCACTATCAGCCGATTACGTGGCCAGAGGCCTTTGCCATGATTGCGCAGGAGCTGAACAGTCTGGATTCTCCCGATCAGGCCTCCTTCTATACCGCGGGAAAGACGACTAACGAGCCGGCCTTTCTTCTGCAGTTGTTTGCTCGCCAGTTCGGGACGAACAATCTTCCGGATTGCTCGAACATGTGCCACGAGTCCTCGGGTGTAGCCCAGGTGGAGACGCTCGGCGTTGGCAAGGGCGCAGCGACGCTCGAGGACATTGAGACTGCGGAGCTCATCTTTATTTTCGGGCACAATCCGGGCACGAACCATCCGCGGATGCTGACCTCGCTGCAGAAGGCCAAGGACCAGGGCGCCAAGATTATCGCAGTCAACCCTCTGCCGGAAGTGAGCCTGATGAGGGTAAAGAATCCGAACCCGCAGGATTACCCGAATCCTCTGGAGCTGCCGTTTGCTCTGCTGGGCCAAGGGGCAGGCGCTTGCGGATCTGTATCTGCCGGTGCGCGTCAATGGGGATGTGGCGGCGATCAAGGGAATCCTGAAGGAGCTTTTCGAGCGGGAGAAGGCGGGACTCAGCTCGGGGATTGACCGGGAGTTTATTCGAACGTTCACCGAGGGCTTTGAAAAACTGCTGGCTGACGTGGAGGCGGCAAGCTGGGAAGAGATCGAAGAAGAAAGCGGGCTGACACGAAACCAGCTGCATACCGCCGCCGCAATGTACGCGAATTCAAAAAAGACGATATGCGCATGGTGCTTAGGCGTTGCGCAGCAGCCCAACGGTGTCGACAACGTCACGATGATCGTGAACCTGCTGCTGGTGGGCGGCAACATCGGGCGTCCGGGAGCAGGTACGGTATGTGTCCGGGGGCACTCAAATGTGCAGGGTGACCGCACCATGGGTGTGTGGGAGCGTCCGCCGAAACCATTTTTGGAGGCACTTAAGAAAGAGTTCAACTTTGAACCACCCCAGAAATGGGAATATGACACTGTCGAGACCATACACGCGATGTTCGATGGAGACGTTAAGGTATTTTTTGCGATCAGCGGCAACTTCCTGTCGGCCACGCCTGATACGGTGTACAGCGCGCACGCCATGCAGCGCTGCAAGCTCACGGCCCACGTATCGACCAAGCTAAACCGATCCCACCTGATCACGGGCGAGCGAGCCCTGATCCTGCCTTGCCTGGGCCGGACGGAGGAAGATATCCAGGCGTCTGGCAAGCAGTTCCTCACGGTCGAAGATTCGATGGGGATTATCAACCCATCTCAGGGATTCTTTCCGCCGGCTTCGCCTGATCTGATGAGCGACGTGGCAATCCTTGCCCATCTTGCGCACGCTACTTTAGGATCTCGAACGACCACCAACTGGCTCGGATTTGCGGCGGATTACAGCCTGATACGGGATGCGATTTCCAGGGTGATTCCGGGATTCGAGAACTTCAACGCGCGACTTGCCAGTGAGGGGTTCTTCTATTTGCCGAATGCCGCGAGGCAGCGCATCTTCAAGACCAGTTCAGGCAAGGCAAAGCTAACCGTCTGCCCAATCCCGAAACATGACCTGAAGCCTGACGAGTTTCTTTTGACGACGATTCGCAGCCACGATCAGTTCAATTCCACGATCTATGGATTGAATGATCGCTATCGGGGCGTCTTTGGCGGTCGCCGGGTTCTGTTTCTGAACCCGCTTGATATGGAGGCAAGGAATCTGCGGGCCGGTCAAATCGTGGACATCTATAGTCACTTTGAGGGAGAAGTCCGCAAGGCACCGCGCTTTGCGATCGTTCCCTATGCGATCGCCCGCCGGTGCGCGGCCGCATACTTCCCGGAGGCCAATGTTCTGGTCCACGTGCGCAGCGTTGCCGCGAAGAGTAACTGTCCCGCCTTTAAATGCATTCGCATCACGCTGACTCCTTCAGATTCCGTTGAGGCGCTGCACTTCTCCAAGGCAGATCTTGATCGCAACCTGGATCGAGTTGTGCCGCGCGTACCGTAACGAGATGTCAAACAAAGCCTGAAATTGGACATGCGAAGCATGTCATTCGCACCAGTGAGCTAGAAACAAATGGGCCTTTTCAGGAGATTCTGTCCCTGCTGTTGTGAGGGAGGAACCGGCCCCGACACCTGAGATTGAAAGTCTTCTCGAGTGTCTGACAGGCCGGTCCCCTTGAAGCGGCGGGCTAGCGAGGAGACTAACGAGGGAGAATAAAGATCCCGGGGTCTGCCGAAATTTTCCGTAAGGTGTCCGCATCCAGATTCAAATGTGCCGTGGCCATCTCGGGAGGCATACGCCGGATCCAATTGTTAAGGGAAATTTCCTGAAAGTCGCCCGTAGCGAATACTTCCAGAACCTGCAGATCCGTATCGCCCGTATTCTCGATATAGTGACCTGCGATCCGCGGCACAAATCCGACATCATTTGCATTGAAGTCCATAGTGCGTGCCCCGTGCGGCAAAACCACCGTCATACGCCCCTTGCCGCTTATGTAGTACTGCCATTCCGAAGCATTTGGATGCCAGTGCATTTCACGCATACCACCTGGCTTAATCGTTGCCACGGCTCCCGAGATATTTTTCGCGGCCACGAAGGTGCGGGAGTCAGCCACGCGAATTTCACCGCCTCTCGTCTGGCTCGTAGGGGTCATGCCTCCCAAATCCCAGGTGTACTTAGGGAGACTCGACACCCCATCACGGGCCTGGTCCTGTGCCAAGGATGGAGGCAGGTCTGCCGGAAAGATGTAGAGGTCGTGAGTTGGCAAATTCTTGAGGGCGCTCTCCGGCAAACCGAAATTTTTCGATAGAACGGATGGTGGGGTGTGCGCCACCCAGTCCGATATAAGGAAGGTGTCGTCTTCCGAGAAATCGCCTTGATTGAACATCAGCATGAATTCAGAACCGTCGGGTCCCAGCCCCTGGATCGAGTGGGGGAGTCCCGCAGGAAAGTACCAAAGGTCTCCTTTGCCCACATCGTCTATGAAGATAGTCCCATCGGGACTCAGAACCGTGACGCGAGTATTCCCGTACAACACATAGGCCCACTCATCCGACGTGTGCCAATGCAGCTCGCGAAAGCTCCCCGCCGTAAGCCGCATTCTGACTCCCGCAATGTCTTTTGAAGACGGCAGGACCGTTTCTGTTACCTGGTTTGTCCAACCTCCCTCTTCGATACGCATGTGAGGCAGATCGAAGGAGTACCAGATGGGGATGATGTTTCCGTAATCTGTGGGGGGAGGCAAATTTGAATCGGGATTTTCTTCCAAGAGCGGCTTGTTCTCCGGGCCCGGATTACTTGCAGAATGATCCTGTTCCCCTTTCGCGATGTTTGCTCGCTCCTGGGCGTTGACAGCTACGGAAGCCAGCGCCGCCGTGGCCAGACCAGCGGAACCCACACCCAAAAAATTACGTCTCGACAGCCCTTCCGCGCTAGGTTTGCTTTCTTGTTGCTCAGTCGTCCGAATGTCCTCTTGAATGGCCGGCTTGGTCTCGTAGAGTTTGCTCATCCGCGTATCTCCTTTTCGTATGCGACGACACTTGAAATCGACGCCGGTCGCAACTGGAACCGATGCACTTGTGGTGCCATTTTGTAGTTTCGTAAAGATCTTCAGAGCGACCGGAAAACAAGATTTTGCCGGAACTAAAGAACGAAATAATTCAGGTTGAGTGTCAATCGATTGGATTCGCCGTCGGGAGTAGTCGGCGGATTGGACAGCCAAACTTCTCGTGGAATTTTTCACCGGTGCACCGAGACTTCATCCTCACGGATGCGTTCAAGACAAAATCACATACGTAACCGCTGTTGCTGTCGGCATTGGGACATTGTGTCTAGCGCGCTGGCACTCCCCACTGCGCCATCACTTGTGTTCGCGCCCTAGTTTCTGTCGCTTACAAGCTCCGCTTGTTTGGCAGCCGTGTTGCCTGCTCCACTTGCGTCGCCTAAGCGCTCAAGCTTTTGGCGGCAATACAAATAAAGGAGAATGATGATGTTCATTGAAAAAAGTGACACGGTTCGGGTAGGACGCGAGGGGGCCACGAGATATCAATTCGTGCGGATGTTCATCGCCCTCGTTTTTGCAGCGATGATTTATCCGCAGCAAACGCACGCGCAACTCATTGGAACCATGGAAGCCGACATTCCTTTTCAGTTCCATGCCGGGAATACGAGGCTTCCCGCGGGCAAGTACTTCATCCGCATGCTGGACGATTCCAATTTGACGCTTATCGAGATTAGTAAACCGGATGGCTCGGTCGCCGTCCTGCTTCAAGTCCGCGAGACAGACGCGAACTCGACACCGCCCAAGAGTGAATTGGTCTTTAACAAATACGGAAAAAACTATTTCCTGGAGAAGTTATTCGACGAAGGCCAATCAAGCGGCAGCCAAGTGCTCGAGTCGAGCTACGAGAAGAGACTAGGTCGAGCGGCAGCGGAAGGCCAGGAACACGTGCCGGCACACCGGGCGCAACCACAATCGGGAAATTAACGACTCGGAAAAACAGCAACCATCTGGAGCGCGTGCAAGCCGGGCGCGCAAAAGGTTCTGGCTGGGGAATCCCTAACAACGGTTCGACAATCGGGCGATAGGAGAAAAGCATGCGCTCAATCCGACCCGTCGCAGTGATAGTGCTGGCCTCCCTAGGTAGTTTGGCGATGACGGGGATTCCAGCACAGTCGCTGTCAAATCCTCCGCAACTTCGCGCGAAAGGCAGCATTCTTTCCCTCACTTTGCACGCCGCGATCACCCGTGACGGCAAGGACTCCTTCTACTTTAATGGCCAAGCAATCGCTCCGACCTTGCGTTTGTCCCCAGGCGACCAGCTGAAGATCACCTACATCAACGACCTTCCGGCCAAACCACAGGAGCGCTGCTTGATTGGTCCGTGCATGGACATGACGAATTTGCACTTCCACGGTCTGACGGTCTCTCCCGACAGGCCGCAGGACGACGTCTTGGACATGATGGCGATGCCGAGACAAACGCTGAGCTACACCGTGCATATTCCTAAAGACCATCCGCCGGGATTGTATTGGTACCACACGCACCCGCATGGAGAGAGTTACCAGCAAGTGCTCGATGGTATGTCCGGCGCGCTGGTGATCGAAGGAATCGAATCCTACTACCCTGAGCTTGTAGGGTTGCCGGAACAGATCCTAATTGTGCGCGGACTTTCCATTGAAGACGACCCCCAGTCCGCTGATTTGAAGCAGCGCGTGGAAGTCAGTCCGGATATTTGCGCTGAGGTACCAAAGGCGGCAAAAGAAGTCTATACGGTTAACGGCTCGCTGCGGCCGCAAATTGAAATTGCTCCTGGCGAGCGCCAATTCTGGCGTTTCGTCAACGCTACCGCCGATCGCTATCTAGATCTGCAGCTGGATGGCGCAACTTTTGAAATCGTGGCCACGGATGGAATGCCTATCGTTCGTCACGACCGCAATCATCCAAAGCGCGTCGCCGATCATGTCCTGTTGTCACCGGCGGGCAGGCTCGAAGCGATTGTCACTGGCCCAACGGGCCCAGCCCACCCGCATCTGACCTCCCGTTGCGTGGATACCGGGTCAGCCGGCAGTTCAAATCCAGCGATGATCCTGGCGGACATCGTTCCGCGCCCCGCAGGGCCGTCAACACCCAGGGCGTCCAAAAGCTCGCTCAAGCCGGATCTAAAAACGGTGGACGTCAGCGCCGAAGAAAAAATGCCGCCGCAATTCATCGCGACTTTCACGGAAGACAAGAACGGCTTCTACATCAACGGACAAAAATTCACGCTCGACGCAGCTCCCATGGTCCGGGTAAGGATTGGAAGCTATCAGCATTGGAGAATCGTCAACGCCTCGGCGGAGCTGCATCCCATGCACATCCATCAAGTGCATTTCCTGGCGTATGCCGAAAATGACAAGCCGATCGCCGATCCATTGTGGATGGACACCGTGAATGTTCCCACCGGCGGGACCGTTGACGTCATCATGGATTTCACCGATCCCGTAATCCGAGGCATGTCAGTTTTTCACTGTCATCTCCTCAATCACGAAGACAAAGGGATGATGGCGAAGATTCTTTTTGAATGAAGGATATCTTGGCAGCGCAGCAGATTTCTGCAGTGCGGATAACTTCCATGATGATGTGACCAGTGTAGTGGCCAACCGCGATTTTGACGGCTCTTTAAGCGTGACCTCGTGGCGAGCGGGACCTACATCGGCGTGAACGCGGCGAGATTCATTCGGTCTGTCTGGGGAGGTCGACTTCCACGCGAAAATGCACAGTGTCAGCGTGCCGACGACTATCCAGCCGGCTGGACACTTCCGTTGTCAGACTCACCCGTTCGGCTTCATATCCTTCGCCTAAGCGCCCGTATTTTCAGGCATTCCCGAAACTTGTGATTGCGCTCCACTTTGGAATCCCGGCTGCATCATCCAAATGTGGGGCAGTTAAAAATAATTAAAGTTGGCGCAGTCCGGCCACGCCGGACGGCATTGGATATGAATCATGATGTGGATCGTTAGGCTGGCGCTGAAAGAACCGTACACCATTATCGTGCTCGCTATCCTAATCTTCCTTTTTGGGACGCTGGCAATCCTTCACACGCCCACGGACATTTTTCCGGACATCAACATCCCGGTCGTCAGCATTATCTGGACCTACAACAGTATGGAGCCACAGGACTTGGCCGACAGGATCGTCACCATCACGGAGCGCAACCTGACCACCACCGTCGATAACATCGAGCATATAGAGTCGCAGTCGCTTTACGGAATCGCCGTGGTGAAAGTGTTTTTTCAACCCACGGTGAGTATCGACAAGGCCATCGCTCAGATCACCGCAAATTCCCAAACGCAACTCAGACAGTTGCCCGCTGGTACCACGCCGCCTTTGATCATTAGCTATAGCGCCTCGACAGTGCCGATTCTCGAACTCGGGCTCTCCGGCCAGGGGATATCGGAGCAGGCACTCAACGATTATGGCCTCATGACCATCCGCCCGCAGCTGGTCACGGTTCAGGGTGCAGCGGTCCCGTATCCGTATGGGGGGAAGCAGCGCCAGGTACAAGTGGACCTAAATACTCAGGCGTTGCAGGCGAAAGGTCTTTCCCCCTTGGACGTGGTCAACGCCATTGCTGCTCAGAATCTTATTCTCCCCACTGGAACATCCAAAATCGGTTTAAAGGAATATGACGTCGACATCGCCAATGCGGCTCCCCAGACCATCGCGCAACTCAACCGTATCCCCGTAAAAACGATTGGCAGCACGACCATCTATATTAGTGATGTCGCTTGGGTGCGCGACGGCTTTCCGCCGCAAACGAACATTGTCCGTGTGAACGGCCAACGCTCCTCCCTCTTGACGGTGCAAAAGAACGGCAATACCTCGACCCTAAGCATCATTTCTGGAATCAACGCTCTATTGCCGTTTATCAAAACGCTTGTGCCGCCCGCGCTACAAATTAAACCTTTGGCGGACCAATCCATCTTTGTGAAGGGCGCCATTAAGGGTGTGGTCACCGAAGCGTCCATTGCGGCCTGCCTTACCGGAATAATGATTCTCGTCTTCCTCGGCAGTTGGCGCAGTACCACTATCATTGTTGTCTCGATTCCTCTCGCCATTCTGACATCCATCATCACTTTCAGTGCGCTCGGTGAAACCATCAACATGATGACGCTGGGCGGACTGGCCCTGGCGGTCGGCATTCTGGTGGATGACGCCACCGTCGAGATCGAAAACATCAATCGCAACCGTCAAGCGGAACCGGATAAGGACATGGATACGGTTGTCCTGGACAGCGCTGCACAAATCGCTACCCCCGCCTTTGTGGCCACGATTTCGATCTGCATCGTGTTTACTCCGATGTTTCTGCTGTCCGGCGTCGCGAAATTTCTGTTCGTTCCGCTCGGTGAGGCCGTGATCTTTGCCATGCTGGCCTCTTACCTCCTCTCACGCACCATCGTTCCGATGATGGCTAAGTATCTCTTGCGCTATGACACCCCGAACACCGCGCAATCCCGCAATCCATTCGTTCGTATGCAGGTTCGCTTTGAGGAAGCGTTTGAGCGGCTCCGCGGGCGTTATCACGGAGTCCTCGAAGGTTGCCTCCGCCATCGCGGCATTTTTCTTATCGCATTCTTCTCCGCTTGCGTGGGTTCCTTGGTCTTAATCGTGCCTTGGCTGGGGCGAGATTTCTTCCCCACGATCGATAGCGGTTCGTTCAACCTCCACATGCGAGCTCCAACGGGTTTACGAATTGAAGAGACCGCTCGCCTCTGTGATCTTGTCGAGCGCTTCATCCGGCAACAGCTTCCGCCGGGCGAAATCTCCAACATCATCGACAACATTGGACTCCCCTACAGCGGCATTAACACGTCCTACCTGAATACTGGAACTGTGGGCACCTCGGATGCTGATATTTTGGTGACCTTTGGTGTTAACAACCACCATACGGCGAAGTACGTTCACGACCTCCGTATCAGCCTGGCCAAAGAATTTCCCGGCGTGACCTTTTCTTTCCTGCCTTCCGATATGGTCACGCAAATCCTGAATTTCGGACTGCCCGCGCCGATCGACATTCAGGTGGTAGGGACCGATCTACAGGGGAATCAAGTCTTCGCGGATAACCTGCTGAATCAAGTGAAATACGTGTCCGGGATAGCCGACGCGCGCATCCAGCAGCCGTTCGATGAACCCTACATCCACCTTTGGATGGACCGCACCAAGGCGCAAGAAATTGGTTACAACGGCTCGAGCATCGCGCAAAACGTTTTAATCTCGCTTGGTGGCAGCTTCCAGACCGCTCCAACTTACTGGCTCGACCCTAAGAATCGAAACAGCTACGACATCTCTACTCAGACCCCGCAGTATCGCGTCGACACGCTTCAGGATCTCGCGGACATGCCCATCACCGGACCCTCTCCCGACGTCGCACCGGCCCTTCTCGCCAGCGTCGCGTCCATCCAGCGCGGAACCGGCGCGGCGGTGGTCTCGCACTACAACATCATGCCCGTCATCGACATCTTCGGCGCGGTGCAGGGGCGCGATCTCGGCGGCATTGCCGGCGACGTTACACATATCATCGATCAAATGCGGCCAGAGCTGCCCCGCGGCTCGCAAGTTGTTCTGCGCGGCCAGGTGCAGACGATGCGTTCGTCGTACATCGGTCTCCTAACAGGGCTGGTCCTCGCTATTGTCCTTGTCTACCTCCTTATCGTCGTGAACTTTCAGTCTTGGCTGGACCCTTTCATCATTATCACTGCGCTTCCCGCAGCCCTCACGGGAATCGCCTGGTTCCTGTTCATTACGCACACCACGCTGAGCGTCCCGGCACTCACCGGCACGATCATGTGCATGGGTGTCGCCACCTCCAATAGCATCCTGGTGGTGCAATTCGCCACGGAACAGATGAGAGAAGTCAAAGACCCCGTGGCTGCGGCTCTTCAGGCTGGGTTCACTCGTTTTCGCCCCGTGATCATGACGGCTCTGGCAATGATCATCGGCATGCTGCCGATGTCGCTCGGACTTGGAGATGGTGGCGAGCAGAACGCTCCCCTGGGCCGCGCCGTAATTGGTGGATTGCTCTTCGCCACGGTGTCCACGCTGTTGTTCGTTCCGACCGTGTTCAGCATTCTCCATGGCTTGCGCCACCGGCCTGCGACGGCTGGTCCTGCATCGCCAGGAGCTACGGCCGAAGGAATTTAAAGGTGATACCAATGCAATCGCAAACAGGAGTACAGGTTCCCATGCAAGAACTGCATTTGCCGGCCGCCACTGGCGCCAAACCGCCGTCGCGAGGCGGTTGGCTTGCCGGCATTGCAGTCTTCCTGGTGTTCGTTGCCCTTTTGGTTTCCGGTATTCTCGAGCGCATCCACACAAACGCCACTCTACGCACCGAAACCGCCGATACGGCGATACCCACCGTGTCCGTGGTTGCGCCGAAGCGCGCTGCACCGTCGCAGGAAATTGTACTGCCGGGAAACGTCCAGCCGTTTGTCACCTCGCCGATCTTCGCGCGCACGAACGGTTATCTGCTGCATTGGTATTTCGATATCGGGGCGCACGTAAAAAAAGGCCAGCTTCTGGCGATCATTTCGTCTCCGGAAGTGGATCAGCAACTACAGCAGGCACGCAGCAACCTGCTAACCGCGCAAGCAAACCTCGATCTCGCCTCCATCACCAAGACCCGGTATCAGGGACTCTTGAAAGCCCATGCGGTGTCCCAACAGGACGTGGACAACGCGGTGGGTACGTACAATGCGAACAAAGCCATTACCGAAGCGGATCAGGCGGCCGTGCAGGAGTACACCGCGCTGGTATCCTTCGAAAAGGTCTACGCTCCGTTCGACGGAGTTATCACTGCCCGCAACACCGACATCGGCGATCTGATCAATTCAGGTAGCAATACCAACCCAAAAACCGACCTCTTCCACATCGCGCAGACTCGAGCTGCTCCGCGTCTACGTCAATGTACCTGAAGAATATTCAACGCAAACCAGGCCCGGCCTGACCGCGGAGTTGAAATTAGACGAGTTTCCCGGACGAATGTTCACAGGAAAACTGGTGCGCACCGCCGACGCCATTAACTACACAACGCGCACGCTGCTGGTGGAAGTGGACGTCAATAACCCATCCGGGGAATTGCTTTCCGGCGCTTATGCGGAAGTTCATTTCAAAGTGCCGGGGCAGGCTTCCACCTACATTTTGCCGGTGGACACTCTTCTCTTCCGGAAGGAAGGCCTGAACGTCACCATTGTCGAGAACGGGAAAGCGAAGCTGGTGCCGGTAACGCCAGGCCGCGACTTTGGTGATTCGATCGAAATCGTTTCCGGCCTGCAGGGCAATGAATCCGTCATCATGAGCCCGCCCGATTCCATCGTGACCGGCGAAGCTGTGAAGATAGCTACGCCACAGCCAACCACGCCCACGTCAGCCGCAGGAGCGAAACAGTGAACTATCTTTGCGCCGCACGAATGGAAGCTCGAGTCCACAAACGCATCGCGGGCAGTATCTGTGTGCTGAGCATGCTTTTGGTTGCGGGTTGCACCGTCGGACCCAAATACCATACGCCAACCGCGGAAATTCCTCCCGCCTATAAAGAGGTGGGGGATTGGAAACCGGCTCAACCCAACGATCAGAATCTCGGCGGCAATTGGTGGGAGGTTTTTCAGGATCCCCAACTGAACGCCTTGGAGCAGCAGGTCAACGTCTCCAACCAAAACCTCAAGGCCGCCGCAGCCCAATACACCCAGTCTCGCGCGCTGCTTCGCTACTATCGTGCCGATTACTTTCCCACTGTCACGCTCAATCCAGTGGCCGAGCGAACGCGTATATCCCAGAACGCCCCGCCCCCGGGTTCGAAGTTTGTTGGCATCACCTACGACGATTTTCAGATGCCGTTCGACGTGTCCTACGAGGCAGACGTGTGGGGACGCGTTCGCAAAAATGTGGAGTCTTATCGAGAACAAGCGCAAGCCAGTGCCGCTGACTTAGCGACCGTCAATCTAAGCATGCACGCGGATCTGGCGATGGAATACTTTATGGCCCGTAGCCTGGACGCCGAGGAACAGCTCCTCAATTCCACCGTAACGCAGTATCAACAGGCTCTGGACTTGATCGAGAGTCGTTATGTTGGAGGCATTGCTTCCGAGGTGGAGGTCCAGCAAGCCAGCACTCAACTGGAAACAACCCTCGCTGAGGCAATTGACGTGGGAGTCGCCCGCGCGCAGTACGAACACGCGATTGCGGTCCTCATCGGGAAACCTCCCGCGGAGTTTAGTTTACCTCCGACGCCCCTGGTGGCGCCGCCTCCGCCCATTCCCGTCAGCGTACCCTCCGAACTTTTGGAAAGGCGCCCGGATATCGCAGCTGCGGAGCGAAGAGTCGCAGCCGCGAATGCGCAGATCGGCGTCGCGAAATCTGCCTACTACCCGCTCATCAATTTGGGCGCCGGAGGGGGATTTGAAAGCACCGCTATCACGACCTTGCTACAGGGGCCGAGCGGTCTGTGGTCCATCGGGTTGTCTGCGACGGAAACAGTCTTCGACGTGGGAAGGCGCCGGGCTTTCACCGATGAAGCCATTGCTGCGTACGATCAAACCGTCGCCAATTATCGCGAAACAGTGCTGACCAGTTTCCAACAGGTTGAAGACAACGTAGCGGCCTTGCGAATCCTCGAGCACGAAGCCGAGGTTCAGGACAAAGCAGTCATCGCCGCCCAGAGGTATCTCGATCTCGCAAACACCCGCTACATCGGCGGCGTAACCAGCTACCTAGAAGTGACAACTGCGGAGACCGCCGCTCTTTCCGACGAGGTCACCGCGGTAAATATTCTCGGCCGGCGCATGGTGGACGCAGTCTCGCTGGTGCAGGCCCTCGGCGGGGGATGGGATCGCTCTGCGTTGCCGGCACGCCCGGAATGCTGCGGCAAACTCACGAGTCAATTAAGGTGATGCCGCGCACCTTTCTCAAAAGCGATCGCCCCGGTGGGGCTGGCCATCGACAAAATCCCTGGTCTGAGTTTCAATTCGATTTTCGATCTGAAGCAAGGTGGAACGGGATATTCAATTGAGATGATGCTCCGGAATGAGGCCAGTCGCGCGATTGATGTTGTTGGATGGCGCATCAAAACGCCGTGGGGATTTCCGAAACTCACACTTCTTCCCGCCCCGGAGAATTCGTCCAACTGGTATCCAAATAATTCGTTTCCGGAGTCGGGGCCATACTACGATGGCGCGTTTGTTCTCAATCCCTTTTTTGCGCGGCGCAAGAGCCACCTGCAGCCCAACGAGGAAATTGAAGGCGCGCTCGTCGCGTCGTCGGAGGAGGCGATTCCGCTCGAAATTCCGCACCTCGCGCGCATCATTGTAACTCTCATAATTTTCGATTCACGGCAGAATGCGTTCTCCGCGTAGTTTCGGCTTCCCGTAAATCGGCGTGAACTGATAGCTCGCGGAACGAAGCGCCCGTCCGATAAACCTGCGCTGGTCGTCAAAGCGCCCGGTTATCCGGCGGCTCTAGGTCTGCATCAAAGCACGACACAGAAACGCGTTAAAATCGCTCAGCGTCGCTCAACCAATCGAGTGAACGCGCGACTGCTTTTTTCCATGCCGCGTAGAGGCGTTGCCGGGTTTGTTTGTCCATTTGAGGATTCCAGGTGCGATCGACGGCCGAATTGACGCGTAGATCTTCGATATTCTGATAGTAACCAACCGCCAGACCGGCAACATATGCGGCACCTAAGGCTGTCGTTTCCTTCACTGCGGGACGGACTACGGGAAGATCCAGGATGTCCGACTGAAATTGCATCAGAAGATCGTTCTCGACCATTCCGCCATCAGTCCGTAGAACCTTCAGTCGAATGTGCGAATCTTTTTCGATAGCTTCGAGAACTTCCCGCGTTTGAAAGGCTGTGGCTTCCAGGACCGCGCGAGCCACATGGCCCTTATTTACGTAGCGAGTCAAACCCACGATCAAGCCTCTGGCGGTTGCGTTCCAGTGTGGCGCATACAATCCAGAGAATGCGGGAACAAAGTAAACGCCTCCGTTGTCGGTTACGCTTCGCGCCAGCGGTTCGATATCGGCGCTTTTCTCAATCATTCCCAGATTGTCGCGGAGCCACTGCACCAGGGCGCCGGCAACAGCGATACTCCCCTCCAGCGCATAGCGTGCGGACTCATTGCCGAGCTTATAGGCAACTGTAGTCAGCAAGCCGAACTTGGAATGAACCAACTTGCTGCCTGTGTTTTGAAGCATAAAGCAGCCGGTGCCATACGTATTCTTTGCTTCGCCGGGTTCGAAGCAGCCCTGACCGACTAATGCCGCCTGCTGATCGCCGAGTATTCCGGCGATTGGCACGTCCTTAATCGGATCGAACCGGGCTTGGCCGTATACTTCGCCGCTTGACTTGATTTTTGGCAGCATACTTTCCGGCACGCCATGGATTTGAAGCAGGTCCTTGTCCCAAGAAAGTGTCGCAAGGTCCATTAGTTGAGTGCGGCTGGCGTTGGTTACATCCGTCACATGCACGCCGCCGTGAGGGCCGCCGGTAAGTTTCCAAACCAAAAAAGAATCTATATTCCCGAATAACAGCTCGCCTGATTCGGCGGCTTGGCTTGCGCCGCGGATGTTTTCGAGAATCCAGCGAAGCTTCAAAGCGCTGAAGTACGTAGCCAGTGGAAGCCCGGTTTTTTTTCGAAAACGATCCTGTCCGCCATGGCGCGCCAGCTCTGCTACAGCGTGTTCAACTCGCGTGTCTTGCCATACCACCGCGTTGTATACCGGCTGGCCAGTTTTGCGATGCCACACGATGGTGGTTTCACGTTGATTTGTAACACCAATTGCAGCAAGGTCACTCGGTCGAAGCTCCTTCGCCGCCATGGCTTCAGCGATGACTTCTTGCGTGCGCCGCCAGATTTCCTCGGCATCGTGTTCAACCCAGCCGGGCTTGGGGAATATTTGATCGTGCTCTCTTTGGGCTATGGACACGATTCGTCCGGAACGATCGAACACGATGAAACGTGTGCTGGTTGTTCCTTGATCTATCGCACCAAGATAGGGAGCCGTTTTCATTAGCGCCACCAAATTGAAGTTGACGATTTCGTTGGATGAAGAAGGTGCCTTCGGTTTCGAATAATCGGGATTACCGGACCAATCGAAGCTCTCAACGGCCTTAGAACCTAGAATTTAAACATTCGCATCATGCAGCCTGCTATTGCTGCGCCCACCATCGGGGCTACCACCGGCAGCCATGCGTATCCCCAATTGGATCCCCCTTTGCCAGCAATCGGCAGGATCGAATGAGCTAGCCTTGGACCCAAGTCCCGCGCCGGATTGATTGGATAACCCTCAGTGCCGCCCAACGAAAGACCGATCGCCCACACTAGACAGGTCACAAGAAAAGGACCCATAGCGGATGGGGGCACGACAGCCGACACTGCCTTGGAGAATATGGCTCCGATCACGAACACCAGTAGCCAAGTAGCGATCACTTCACTCGTGAAATTGATGAAAAGATTTTTAATTGCGGGCGCCGTGCAAAATATTGCGAGTTTCGTCTTCTGGTCCGGAGTCTCCCGCCAGTGGGAGTAGAAAAATACCCAAACCAGAAATGCTCCGAAGAATGCGCCGAGGATTTGAGCTGGAATGAAGGTGGAAACTTTGCTGTAGTCCGCGGTGGCAACTGCTATGCCGATGGTAACTGCGGGGTTGAGATGAGCGGCGCTACTGCCGCACGCTATTGCTGTATAAATCCCGCAAAGCACTGCGAAAGCCCAGCCGGTGGTGATCACCATCCAGCCTCCGCCCTCGGCGTACGACTTCTTCAGCAAAACGTTGGCATTCACGCCATCACCGAGCAAGACCAGCACGGCTGTTCCTAAAAACTCGCCCGTGAAAGGTGTTGGCATTCGACGGAAACCTCCGTTCTGGTTTCTATGGAACTTTACGTTCGGAACATCCCGAGACAGCGCCACTGTACCCTATCTACGATCGGGTTGGCTTGAAGCGTGGCACGCCGAAGATATCACTGCACCAATATTTATTGTTGTCGACTTCAAGGTCATTCACTGAACCACTACGCCTGACGCGGATCGATTCCGAAAAGGGCTGTGCATGGGTTGCGAGCCTGGTCCTAGGCATTGCTCTTTTGCACAATTCAATACTGCTCCCCGAAGCGACCCTATCGACTTGGGCCTACCATCGAACTGAGTTTTTCGATGTAACGACGCCTTTATGATTCAAGAGCGACGACAATATCAGCGGCTGGTTCCCGATTCGCCGCCGTCCGTCTACCTGGGAGAATCCAAAAGTGGACTGCTGTTCGACTTTTCTGAAGGTGGTTTCGCTGTCGACGGCCTCCCACCCAAGAGCCGGGATCCAATTTTCTCCGTCGCGTTCTCCCTGCCGGGAGGTGGCAGTTACCTCCGAGCCAGCGCGGAAGTTGTTTGGACCAATGACTTGGGGCGGCGAACCGGGCTGCGGTTTGTGGACTTGACCGAAACTTCGCTACAGCCATTGAGGGAGTGGATTTCCGCGAGTAGTTTTGCTCCTGCGCTGCCCGCGTCTGAAAAGCAGGCCGTCCCACCAGCCGTTGCCACGCGTTCCATCAGTCCTCCGATTCTTCCTAATGTGCAACAGCGCCCAGAGGAAGAATTGGCCCGGCTGCGAACGGCGCTAACTTCTGTGCCGTCGGACCGGCTTAGAAGGTTTCGCCGTCGTATTCTAGTCTTCTTGGCTGTAGTAATCTTCGCCCCGGCTTTCGTTTTCCTGGGCCACGTTTTGGCCAATAGGGGCTACAAGTCACAGTTGTCCGTGCCCCAGCTTGTCGCAACGGCCGCTGCACCTAGTGCCCAGAGCTTTAGCAAAACTGTAGAACCCCCGTCCGCAGCAGTTTCGCCGGAAGCAGTTTCACCTGCAGCAGTTCGGTCTGTCCCAGTCCCACTTTCCTTTGCCAATCCGGGTTTCGTGCTTCAGGTAGGCGCCATGACTCAAGAAAGTAATGCCGATGTTATGAGGAAGTCCCTGGAGCAGAAGAATTTTCCAGCCTTCGCCGTTAGAAGCGGCACCGACCGGTTCTATAGAGTCTGCGTGGGACCTTACGCCAATGCGGACAGTGCTGAGAAAATCAAAGACGAGCTTGAAGCGCAAGGTTTCAAAGCCATCGTCAAGCACTGGTCGCCCGATTAGGCTAATCGGATAGACGGAAAAAGAGAGTTATATCTTCCCGCGCCTCGATCGGGCGTCCGTCAAGCTTAGTCAATCCAAAACGCCACCCTCGAATGGCGGACACTGCTGCAGCGACAAGCAGAGGAGGTCCGCTTACGGGTTCGACATTCTGGACAGCGCCATCCACCCCGATTACAGCATGCACCTTCACGGTACCTTCAACGCCCTGCTGCCGGGCGTCTACGGGATAAGAAGGAATCAT
The DNA here is from genome assembly GCA_963842255.1 of uncultured Acidobacteriota bacterium. Classification (GTDB taxonomy): domain Bacteria; phylum Acidobacteriota; class Terriglobia; order Acidiferrales; family UBA7541; genus Palsa-295. Next base: position 56,568 of record CAWJGI010000035.1, read on the forward strand.
GCACCTTAAGGGTTTGCCGACCACAAGATCGTTTTCGTCTTGCCATGCGTGATGTTTAAATTCCGAAGGCAACACGACCGATCGGCGGGAAACTATGGCAACAGACGAAGTGGCACCGACGGCCTCTTCCGGCAAGTTCAGGAGAAACTCCGAGCTTTCTTTCGCTGCGGCCGGTGTATGGACGGGTGACAGCGGGGCAGGAATTGCGGCCGATGTATTATTGACGTCGCGCTGGGGAACCGCGGCGACTGGAGGTTGCGCCGGATTTCCTTGTCGTGGCGCAGACGCGGCGTTTTCGGGAGTTCTAGCTGGAGGCGCGGAGTTCTTGGCTGGTTCGCTCTCCTGGTTTGGAACGGGTTCGATCGGCGCAGGAATCTGATCGTTCGCGGTTCTTTCTCTTATGGTCTGGATGCGGATGGTGCCGCTCAGGCCGTCATACGTTCCAGTAATCACCACGTCCTTGCCGAAGAACTGTTCGGCCTTGCCTTGGTCGTCCAGGTGGTACCAGGCATCCGTTGCTTCGTCTCTGAGAATAAAACGTACGTCGTTTTGGTTGAGGATTTTGCCCATAAACGTATGCACGTTGCTGGGCGTTGAGGATTGTGGCTGGTTCCACCGCGGCTCGGAGCCGGCCACTTCTAAAAAATGGGCCTGAGAAGGCGGGGCAGAGATGGTCGAGCACACGAGACAGCAGATTATTACCGCAACGTACGTCGTGATTTGCATATGGAACCTCGGTGTATGAGCTTCCTCAACAAGCTCGACGCCGAGCAGCCGGATCGAGCACCAGTCTAGTCACAATACTTAGATGCCTTATCTAGGCGCGGCGGCGCGAAACCCATCAAGAGTCCAGGAGTCCTGTACGTCGTCATGCCGGAGTACGTAGTAATTTCCATCGTGGGCGAGGACGCGGAAATATGTTGCGCCGGGTGAGTACCACTGGCCATCGAGCGCCTGAACTTCGAATTCTGTGCCGCGCAGAGTAAACCGCGTAGGGCGTTCGTCAGGCCGATAACCCGCATAACAGTTGACGCGAATTTCGCTCATAGGTTCCCCGCCGGAATCTCGCGTACCGCTCAATTAACTTTATCAGATTCGGCGGTGGCTACCAGTAATGTCGCTTCCGGAAAAGAAATACGCAGCCCAAAAACGAGTGATTCCGTCCGCATCAGAGGGGTTGCCGAGTCAGCCTTCCAGGCCATCTGTCGGAAAATTTGTTATTAGTCCTTGTGCCCGATTGGCGTGAGGCGAAAATCGGCTTGTGCCATGTGGTCGGCTACCCGGATGGCTTGGGCGGCGATTGTGAGCGCCGGGTTGACGGCGGCGGAAGACGGGAAGAAGGACGCGTCGACGACGAATAAGTTGTCGTGATCGAAGGACCTGCAAAATTCGTTCAGGGCTGCTTTGGCGGGATCGTTGCCGAAACGCACTGTGCCGCACTGATGAGATACCGAGAGACCTCCCATGTGTTTCGTGATGTTGAGCGGAAATCCTATTTTCCTCATTAGCGTTGCTGAACGCTTTGCCAGGCGCGTGTGTCCGGCCATGTTGTTGGCAGCGTAGTGCAGGCGAATTTTGTCATTTTCCAGAATCACGCGGTTTTCGGGATCGGGCAGGTCTTCGGACATAATCCACCAGTCCACGCTGCGTTCCGCCAACAGGTCACCGATGAAATTCGGCAAATACTTTTGTTTCGCTGTAAGCATTCCTGACTGGAGCTTGCCCAGGCCTTGGATATTGCCCATTGGATACTTAAATGAATCGTCGCCGAAATAAAAATCGTTGATGCAGATAGTCTTCTGAAATTTGGTGGGGTTGATTTTCCACCCGATGCTCATAAGCGCCGTGTTGTTGTGGGCCATGTAGTGGCGTCCGACCACACCGGAAGAATTCGCTACCCCGCGAGGCGCTTGATCGCACGCCGAACGAAGCAGCAAGACCGCGGAGTTCACGGCGCTGGCCGCAACCACGACAACCGGCGCGGTGATTCGTTCTGTGTGTCCATCGCTTTCGTACTCGACGGCGTTTACTCGCCGGCCGTCGGCCGTAAGAACCAAACGCGTGGCTTTAGCGTGAAGCTTCAAATCCAGCTTGCCTGTGGCCAGCGCCGGTCTTACCGCGCCGACTTCCGCGTCGGTCTTGGCATGAACCTTGCAAGGGAAGCCGTCGCAGGTCTTACAACGAATGCATGGACCGCCCGCGTGGCGTTGCACGGCAACGGGAAGCGGGAAGGGTTTGATTCCTTGCTCCACAAGCGCAGAGACCACTTTTGCGATAACCGGTTCATGTTCGAGTGCAGGGTAGGGATACGCGAGTATCTGCGGCGGCTCGGTGGGATCGATTCCGGCCTGGCCGTGAACGCCATAAAGTTTTTCGGCAAGATCGTAGTATGGCGCGAGTTGCTGATAGCTGATCGGCCACGCGGGTGAAACGCCTCCGTGGTGTTCGAGTTCTTCGAAGTCGCGTTCTCGCAGACGAAGCATCGCCGCACCGAAGAGTTTGCTGCTGCCGCCAACGTAATAATATGTGCCGGGGCGAAATGCCACGCCGTCCTTATCCAGCCACGTTTCTTGCGGCACGTACCTTTTGTCGAAGAAGACCGAGCCGACGTCCCAGTTCTGCGGTTCCTGCGGCAGGTAGCCGCCGCGCTCCAATATGGTGACGTTCAGTCCATATTGCACCAGGCGATTGGCTAACGTGCCACCGCCGATACCGCTGCCGATGATGAGTACCTCAGGTGAGGAAGCCATTGCCGCAATCCTTGCGCCGATTTACATCCTGGCTCGCTGGCGCTCCCTGCCGCACCAAACTGCGCGTTAAATCGGGTGCAGCTCGATCGCCATCCAGATGCAATCGGTGTCGGCGTAATAGCGATGCCAGGGATACTTGAAGCTGCGGTCCGCGGCGACGATAAAAAACGGATCGTGAGTAAATCCCAGAGGCATGACCACATCTTCGTAGACTGTGTCCGCTTTGTTTTCGCGGAACTTTTGCATGTGTCCCCTGCCGAGAACCTGCGTATGTACCTCCATGAATTCGTGGCCGGTATGGATGCCGCAATCGGTCTCTTCCGGCGTATACCAAAGGTTGAGCTTGAGACGGTAGCGGCGCGGCTGTGGTGAACCGAAAGCAGCGGCGGAAGAAAAAACTGAGAATGGATCGAGCTGGACTTCCCCAATTTCATCCTGCGAAGAGATGTACAGCGGAATTCCGCGAGGAAATTGCGGATTTCGCTGACCGTACCAATCCCAGTGCAACGCGACCGCACCCAGATTGATGCGCTGACGTACGTGTAATAAGGCAACTGTTTCTGCGCTGTTCAACGTGCAGTTCCGCAGCACGGTAGATTTCCACGGCCGAATAACTCCCTGATCGCTGCCGGCGGTATAGCGCAGAAATGTAGTCGAGAGATTTACGACAATAGCGTCCTCGACCGGCATCTCACGAACGCCGGTGGCAAGTATGCTCTCGATCCATTCATTCGAAAAAGAAAGCGCGCGGCGTTGATTGTTTTCAGCCATGGCACTCCTGGTGAACATCCGCGGAGCCAGCGCTCCGGCCACGCACAGCCGGCCGGAATGCAATAGAAACGTGCGACGGTTCAAGTTTCGCTCCGTGCCTGTAGGCGAGGCGGATTATACGCCTGCGAGCGCGCGATGTGCCGGTGAGCAATAGTTTATTTCGTTTCACCGCCCAGCGCGGGAGTAGAATGTGCCGCGAACGGAGATCGGGCAAGGAGGTTGTTATGGAGTTCACCGTTGGGCAGATCATCGGCAAGGCGCTCAAGGCTTATGGCGTTCCCTATGTCACCGGGCTTCCGGGCCACGGAAATTGGAGCATGATTGACGCGTTCAACGATCCGGTCTCGCAGATACGCTTCATCCAGGTGATGCACGAACAAAGCGCGGTGCACATGGCGGACGCTCACTTCCGCGTTACCGGCGAGCCGATCGTGGCGTGTACGTCGATAGGTCCCGGCGCGACCAACACAATCATCGGCCTGGCCACCGCGCTTTGCGATTCCACGGCGCTGCTGCTGATCACCGGAAGCGCCGCGACGCACATGCGAGGCCACGGCGTGATGCAAGAACTGGATCGCTTCGCGTCGCCCGACTTCCCTCACATCGTGGCTCCTGTGACCAAACGAAACTTCGATGTGATTCGCGCCGACCAGGTGCCTTTCGTTTTGCATCGCGCATGGAATGCGATGCTGACCGGAAGGCCCGGACCGGTGCATTTCGAAATTCCACTTGATGTGCAGACCCAGACAACCGATGTCGAGATCGCCGATCTTCGCAACCGGTTGCCGGTGGGTAAACCGCGCGCGGATGCTAAGGCCATCGAGGCGGCGATACACCTCCTGGTGAAAGCTGAGCGGCCTTGTATTGTGGCGGGAGGAGGCGCGATCACAGCAGATGCGTCGCCTGAACTCACGATGCTCGTTGAAAAACTTGGCATCCCCGTGGTGTTCACTTGGAACGGTAAGGGCGCGATCGCTGAAGACCATCCAATGTGCGCGGGAACTGCCGGCTGGCCAGGTTCGACTCCGGGCAATAACACGGCCGCGAATGCGGATGTTGTCATGTCGCTCGGCTGCCGCTTCACGGATTGGTCGGCGTCGTCCTATCGCAAGGGCGTCACGTTTTCGATTCCCGACGCGAAGCTCATTCAAGTGGATATCGATCCACATGAGATCGGCAAGAATTATCGGGCCGAAGTGGGGATCGCGGCGGATTGTAAATCGGTGCTCGCGGACATCCTGGCGGGAATTTCCGCGGAACAAGCGCGAGTCGCGCGCGAATCGCGTGCTTCTTACCTCGACAAAGTCCAAGGATTGAAGAAAGAGTGGGAGCAAAAGCTTGAGCGCCGCAGGTCCTATAACGAAATGCCAACGACAATGTTGCGGACTTTGCGTGAACTGCGGAAAGCGCTGCCGCGCCACGGTATCGTGACTGTGGGCTCCGGTCACCCGCAAAGTAGCACCAAGCAAGCTTTCCCGGTCTACGAGCCGCGCACACATATTACGTCGGGTTCGTTTTCTTCGATGGGCTTCGCATTGCCCGCGGCGATTGGCGCGAAGCTGGCAAAGCCGGACAAACCGGTCGTGTGCATCATTGGCGACGGTGATTTCATGATGAGCGTGCAGGAGCTGGCGGTCTGCGCCATGAACAATATTCCCGTCACTTTCCTGATCCTCAATAACTCCGGTTACATTTCCATTCGCGACGGACAGAATCACCTGATGGGTCGGCAAATCGGTTCGGAGTTCAATCAGCAAGCCGCCGACAGCCATCCATATTCGGTGGACTTTGTCGCGCTGGCCAAATCGTTCGGCTTCGAAGTCGCCGCGAAACCACAGACCCCGGGCGACATTGGCCCTAGCATTAAGCGGGCGTTGGATTCGAACGCTCCTTCACTGATCGAGGTTCCAATCACGCGAGATGCTTCGATAGCCGCCGCGGAAGTTGTTGGATGGTGGGACTTCCCGGTGCTTCCTACTGCGCCGGACGCCATCAGGGCGGATTACAAAGCGGGTTATGCGGCCGAACAGCATCGTAGCTCGGCTAAGGACGCGACCCTGGCGAAGCCGGTTTCGACAAGCGGCTAATGTTTCCCCATGGTAAAGGATTCGGAAGGAGGTAGCCATGGCACGGCATCTTAAGACCGGTCGGACAGCGGAGCAGTCCCGCGCCGAAGCGAAAAAGGTACGCGATATTGTCACCGGCATTCTCGAAGACATTCAGAGCCGTGGCGAAATGGCGCTGCGCGAGATTTCCGAGAAATTCGATAAATGGAACCCACCTGCGTTCCGCCTTAGCGAGAGCGAAATCAATACGGCATTGTCCGAGCTGACACCGCAAAATATCGATGACATCAAATTTGCCCAGGCGCAGGTGCGCAACTTCGCCGAGAAGCAGCGCGCCACGCTCATTGATCTGGAAGTGGAAACGCTCCCCGGCGTGTTTCTCGGCCACAAGAACATTCCAGTGGAATCCGTGGGCTGCTACGTTCCCGGCGGCAAGTATCCGCTGGTGGCCTCGGCGCACATGAGCGTCGTTACCGCAAAAGTTGCCGGCGTGCCGCGCGTGATTGCAGCCTCGCCTCCGCACAAAGGCCGTCCGCATTCCGCGGTCGTTGCTGCCATGCACCAGGGAGGCGCGGACGAAATCTATTGCATGGGCGGTGTACAAGCGATTGCTGCGATGGCTTTGGGAACCCAGGGCATCGAACCCGTGTCGATGATCGTAGGGCCCGGCAATGCGTACGTAGCAGAAGCTAAGCGGCAGCTTTTCGGCCGAGTGGGCATCGATCTCATCGCCGGGCCCACGGAAACGCTTATCATCGCAGACGATACCGTCGACGGCGAACTGTGCGCAACGGACCTGCTTGGACAGGCGGAGCACGGTTTCAATACGCCGGCCGTCTTGCTCACAACGTCAGAGAAGCTCGCGCGCGAGACCATGGCCGAAGTCGACCGTCTGCTGGCAGTATTGCCCACCGCGGAATTCGCCTCCGTTTCCTGGCGAGATTACGGCGAGGTGATTGTTTGTGACTCGAATGAGGAAATGGTGCGTGAAGCGGATCGCATCGCTTCTGAACACGTTCAGGTGATGACCCGAGATCCAGAATATTTCCTAAAGAATATGAGGAACTACGGTGCGCTATTTTTGGGCCCGCGCACAAACGTAGCCTACGGAGACAAAGTCATCGGCACAAATCACACGCTGCCAACGGGGAAGGCGGCGCGCTATACCGGAGGCCTTTGGGTTGGAAAATTCGTCAAGACTTGTACCCATCAACGCGTGCTAACCGATGAAGCCTCGGCGAAAATTGGAGAATACTGTTCGCGCTTGTGCGCACTGGAAGGATTTTTCGCGCACGCCGAACAAGCCAACATCCGCGTTCGCCGCTACGGAGGCCGCGAAGTGGCGTATGGTGCCGACGTTGGCCAAAAAACAGCCTGAGACCAACACCTCGATGGCTGCGTTGCGTCCGTCACACCAACGAAATTGATCGAGCAGCCTGAGGGGTCAGCGCTGCCATCAAACTAAGTAGGTCGGTGCTACCCTACACCCGCAGCAGAAAGCTGAAGAACGCCCAGGCCGTTCCTAGATATTCTCGACCGTGATGGTCGCCGCAAGTGTGTTGTTACTTCCGTTGATTACTCCGACCTGATTCGGTGTAGAGCCGCCATCGTTCTCCACGACGTAGATCATGTTCGTCGCGGGGTTTACTGCCACCGATACTGGGAGGTTGGGAATGCTATCGTACGAACCCAACGAAACGGTTGTCACTTCGGTGTTGGTACTCCCATCAATCACAACTACGTAGCCATTGCTGTCGTCGCAGACGTAAATCATGTCTGTGACTGGATTGACCGCAAAGGCTAGAATTCGTCACCTTATTACCTTCGGACAGGAAATTGGCACTGCCTGAGACGATCAATTGGACGAGATTACTGTCAGTCCGGGGTAAGCGCCCCGGTAGCACAGTCTAAGCGGAAGCGTAAAACTCCGGAATCTTCCAGCATCGAAGGTTAGCCAAACGGCGGGCCACGGATTCCTGCGCACCAACTTCCTGGCGATTTCGTTGTGGCAGGGAAGTCTTTGCAGCCCTACTACTGTGGCTATTTAGGTTTTGACATCATGCTGCTTGGAGTTGTTTCTGTGGCTCGGCCGTTAATTGCGGCGGGATCAATTTCGAAGTGGATGACCCATTCACTGGGCACACTGCGGCCGTCCATTTTTGCAGGCGAAAATCGCCAAAGTTGTGCGGCTTGCATTGCTCGGTCGGCAAAATATTTGCTTGGCCCGGGAGATTCGAACGCCGCGTTGCTTACGCTGCCTGATTCATCAACGAAAAGTTTGATGCTAATCCTCACCGTGCCTTGAATTGTGTCACGGGCTCTCTGCGACACGTCTGGCAAGATTCGCTCAACGACTTCACCCGGCACAACATTGCTTGTGGGTGCGTTCGAAGGCGCCTCCGGCCGATCCAACGTTGGCAACGGAGTGGGATTGATTTCAGTCAATCTGTTGCCACTCGCTTTTTCCACGGACTGAGCTACTGCGGGCGCCACCCATAGTGGCTGCGGAGTCTGAGCGGCAGCGCTCGGTTCGGTGAGTTTCGTACCGCGCAACTGATCTTGCTTCTGTGCGACCGCGCCTTCGGAATTAGAGCGATGGCTGAAAACTCGAGAGCCTGCTAGAACCAATAGCGCTGCCAAAACTATTAGCCCCGCTACGCTGACGGTGCGTCGACTTGGAAAGGAAGTTTTTGCGCTCGGGGCCGGCTCCGCGGGCGGTATTTGTTTCTGTTGCAGTCGCTCTGCGATATCTGCAACGGTCCAGCGCAGTTTCGGATCACGGCGCAAACAATGTAGGGCCACATCACGGAATTCTTCCGGGAGGGTTGGTGGAAGCACCGGATCGCTTATCTCCCACACTGGCAAGCGCTGGGTCAGCACTTCGACCAATGTCATGCCCAGTGACCAAATATCTGCAGCCGGAGAAATTACCCCGTCGATAGTTTTTGGCGGATCGTAGACTGCGGGATTCCCCTGGCCCGCACTCGACTCGCCAATACGGCAAAGTCCGTCGCTTGAGATTTTCAAAATATCGCCGTCAGCCATGATGTTCGCTGGTTTCAGGTGGCCGTGAACAAGTCCATTAGCATGAATATAGGCGAGCACTTCTAGCAGCGGCCCCAAGATGGTGCGTGCCTCTTCGGGAGTAAGGGGTCTGTGCGCAATCACCGAGGCGAGATTTTCCTCGGCGTATTCCATCACCACATAAACAGCCGGCCTGTGGTCCAACTCGCAGCGGCCCATGTCCAAAAGCCGGATTAAGTGGGGATGTGAGAGTCGCGCGGCTTCGCGCCAGCAATCGAGCTGACTGGCGGCCTCTGCCGAATCCATCGAACACATTTTTATTGCGGCTTTGGGGACTTGCTGTCCGTCGTATTCCGTCAAAAATACGGAACTACTTTCATTTCCGCCGATATAGTCGCCAAGATGGAATTTCCCGGCGATGACTTGGCCTACCTGTTTTGTCGCGGTTGCTGTCATTTTTTCACCTGCGTCTTCGTGAGCGCCGGGGTGGCGTCCTGCCCCATTGCTCGCCTTTGAATCGGAAGCAGATTCGGCGTTCTGCGTTTTACGAGGATGGTAGGCCCGGTTGCAGCGGCCGGAGCCCGTTCCCTCTTGAAATGTATGGTGCAACTTTCCGATGCTGCTGGCATAGGAAACTAAGTTGCGGGTTCCTCAATAGCACCCCGTTCGGTGCGTGGGAACCCGCGAGGTTTCAGATCTAATCATTTGCTTTGTACTCGCCGGGGCCTACTGCGCAGTGATCGAGTACATATCTCACGGCACACGCAAGTAGGGCGAACGTGAATCCAGAAAACAATCCGCAAGCTCGTGCCGATGTTTTTTCTTGGCAACGCCAAGCATGGGCTTAGGATTGCCGCAGAGTGACTGGAAATCCAGCTCGTTTGGCCTGATGATCTCATCTTAGCGGATTCTCGGAAGACTCGGTGGCGGCGACATGGCCGTAGTTGACAGGGCTAGAAGCGTGGCTTGCATAATTTTAGTGGCTAATTAATAAACCGAGTACTATTGCCCCAGATCAGAGACCGCCGTTAATCTCAAAGCATACCGATTTGTATATTTGATGTCTCCTGAGGAGCGTTCTATGGTCGAACGTCGGCGTTGCAAGCGCTACCCGTTTACTATCCCCGTCCAGGTTTACGGACGGACCCCCCTAAATCATCCTTTCCGCGATGTAACAGCCACGGCGGCAGTGAGCCTATACGGTGGCCTGCTCGACTTGAAACCCCGCGTTAAAATCGGCCAAAAGATTCTTATCGTAAATAGCTTCACTCAGGAAGAGCGCGAAGGTCGGATCGTGTATGTTGATTCAAAACAGCGCGGCCGTAAGAAGGTAGCAATTGAATTCGCAAATTCCGACAGCGATTTCTGGCATGTCTACACCCCTTCTGTGCCAATCGAACCTGTGTCGGCGCTACCGTGAGCGATTCCGACCGCGGTTTTGAAGGTATTTTCAAAGACTTAGCCTTGCGTCCAGATTTTGCATGCTGAATGATCGGAAAAGTAAGTTTCCCTGCGGAAAGTGATCTCAGTTCGCATCCGTTCGTATCCCTCCGAACGCCTTTCCTGTACGACAAAGCGCTACCCTGGCGACGGCCCAGCTTCAAATCCCGCTATTCGCCTGTCCTACCAGCCGTTTGCGCCCGTCTTATGCCGGCGGCATAGAGCGTGCCAAACGGAGCTCATGGAGCAACATCGCGAATTGTCGAGACGAGTATAGAATGGCTACTGTTTTGAAACGAACGGGGATTACCGTAGTGCATTGTACCGGCGGGCCGATGCTTGCTGGCGGGCCACCCTTCTGTTTTTGACCACATGGAGAAAAAATCTCCTCAACTCCGCCACGAGCTCAGCGCAGGACAAATGGCCATGGTCGCGATCGGCGGCTCGATCGGGACCGGCCTTCTTCTGGGATCGGGTGCAGCAGTCCAAATCGCAGGGCCGGGAGTCATCCTGTCCTACATCTTGGGTGCGCTTATTGCTTTTGCCGTGACGACGGCGCTCGGCGAAATGTCTAGCCTGTATCCAGCCGCCGGCTCGTTCGGAGTCTACGCCGACAAGTACCTGAACCGCTGGGCGGGCTTCGTTTCACGTTATGGGTACTGGTTTTCGCTGGTGATCGCCATCAGCGCTGAACTGATCGCCTCCGCCACGTACATGCGTTACTGGTTTCCTCAAGTTCCTGCCGCGGCTTGGATTGCGGGATTCGCGACGTTTCTCCTGATTATTAATCTGGGCGCGGTACATACTTTTGGCAGCTTTGAATACTGGTTCGCCATGATCAAGGTAATAGCGATTGCCGCCTTCATTCTGATCGGCGCAGGATTGCTGTTAGGCGGGAAGGCGCAACCGCACTACAACGTCGATGGTGGTTTCCTGCCGCATGGTGCCGCAGGTCCATTGCTGGCTCTCCCGTTTGTTCTCTTCAATTTTCTTGGAACAGAGATGGTGGCCATCTCTTCGGGCGAAGCCCGTTCAACTTCGGACATTGTGCGCGCGACCTACACATCATTGAGCGTTCTGACCTTGGTTTATATATGCGCGTCTGCGGTACTGGTCGGTGTCGTGCCCTGGAACCTTGTTGGGGTGGGGCAGAGTCCTTTTGTGACGGTGTTTGAGGTAGCGCACGTGCCGGCCATTTCACTTGTGATGAACTTTGTGGTGCTAACCGCTGCGCTCTCTGGGGCCAACGCCAGTCTCTATGTGACTTCGCGCATGCTGTACTCACTGGCTGAGTCGGGTCATGCGCCTGCCAAGCTCGCGGACCTATCGCCAAACGGGTCTCCGCGCAACGCTCTTCTCGTTTCGGCATCGGGCATCCTGGTTGCTCTGGTCGTTCAGCACTTGGCGCCGCAAAATGCGTTTCTGTATATCGTCGGAGCTTCGCTGGTCGGGGGAATGCTGGCGTGGTCGATCGCGCTGGCTTCCCACGTGGCCATGCGAAAGCGGCTGTCGCCACAGCAAGTGGCGGCGTTGCCGATGCGCGCTCCCGGCGGAGCCACAGCATCAATGATCGCCTTCGTCGCAATTATCGTGATCGTTATGTCTACGTGGTGGACTCCGCAGGCTCGCATTACCATCGTCAGTGCAGGTCCGTATCTGTTCGTCTTGACCGTCTTCTATCTCATGGCAAAGAAAGAACGCTCACAGAATTAGGGTGGCGGCATGACTGACCCTCTCTTGCGCTATCGCCCAGAGTTTCCAATCCTCGAGAAGACCACATATCTCATCAGCAATTCACTGGGTGCAATGCCACGCGGGGCCTTCAACACGCTCAACGACTACGCCGAGATCTGGGCCGCGCGTGGAGTACGCGCATGGGAGGAACATTGGTGGACGCTGCCGCTGGAGATAGGCAACCAAATCGGTGAGCTGATGAACGCGCCCGCGAATTCTGTTGCCGTTCACGGCAACGTCACTCAGTGCCAAGCTGTGGTGGCTTCCTGCTTCGACTTCAGTGGCAAGCGCAATAAAGTGGTTTACACCGATTTGAACTTCCCTTCCACGATGTATTTCTGGGAAGCGCAGCGGCCGCGTGGCGCGAACGTCCATATGGTAAGGACGGATAATGGGATCGAGGTTCCCACCGAACGGCTGCTCGATGCGATCGACGAAACCACGCTGCTCGTTCCGGTCTCGCACGTGATCTTCCGCAGCTCCTATATTAATGATGCCAAGGCGATCTGCGAGAAGGCGCACAGTGTGGGCGCACACGTGATTCTGGACACGTTTCAGTCACTCGGCTCTGGCGTTCCTGTAGACGTACAAGAGCTCGACGTGGACTTTGCCTGTGGAGGACTGATGAAGTGGCTCTGCGGCGGCCCCGGAACTGCCTATCTCTATGTACACTCGGACCTGGCCAATAAGCTTGAGCCGAAGTTCACGGGATGGCTTGCGCACGAGAATCCGTTCGGCTTCGAAATCGGCGCGACGCGTTATACCCACGGGGCTTATCGATTCATCAACGGAACGCCGAACATTCCAGCTCTCTACGCTGCTGTTCCGGGATTGAACATTCTTCGCACACTCGACATGCTTCAGGTGCGAGAAAAATCGAAGCGTCTCACGGATAGAATCGTTTCGCTGGCGGAACGACGCGGTTGGCCCGTCAGCGCGCCGCGCAACCCCGAACTTCGCGGCGGCACGGTCGCAGTGAATGTGCCCAACGCAAAGGAAGTATGCGCCGGATTGCTCAAGCGCGACATTCTAGTCGACTGGCGGCCGGGCGCCGGCGTGAGGATGTCGCCACACTTCTACAATACGGATGAGGAAATCGATTTCGCGATCACGGCAATCGACGAGATCCTTCGCAACATGTCCTCCGCGCCCGGCTCTGAAGTTTGAGTTCACTTCGCGCAGCCTGTTCATTCGGCAAGAGAAGGGAATAGAGCAAGCTGTGCAGATTTTTTTTGGGCTCCATGAGTCAGACTCATCGGACAGGAAACTAAATTGCACGCTACCTAAGTTTTCGATTCAAATTTTGGGTCAAGAACTTTGCGGGCGCTTTCGACACCGGCGATGGGCAACGAGGGGTCATTCAAAAGCCCGAGCTGCTTCAAAACGGAAGCCTGGTCCCAGTAGATGTGCTCGTGGGCGAGCTTGCCGTCGCGGAAATGAACAATCGCGACCAGAGGTACTTCGACGCGGCGATGGGTGGGCGCAACCCCGGGTAACATCCAGGGCATTTCCTGCGTGTGAGTGAAGGAGAAGATCATTTCGTCGACGAGCTGATCTTCGCCGACGGTGCGAGAGACTGTAGTGAGAGAGGTGTCGGACGGCATGACGGGTATGAAGTCGCGCGAATAGAACTGACGTAGAGCGGCCTTGCCGAATCCGCCTGTCATGACTGGGACGTGGTTGACGTAAGCGTCGTCGGTCATTGTGGACAATGTGGCCTCGGTATCGCGCGTGGCGAATTCGTCTGCAGTGTGTTCTTCCCAGAGCCTGATGAGTTCGTCTTGTGACATGGCAGGGATTATACTTGGCTTCTCTTCTGTATCAATTATCGTCTCGGATTTGTGGCACGTGAACACGAGTGCAAGCTGATGCCGTTAGGGATTAATCCCCGATGTGGTCTACGTATTCGGTCCTCCGGTTGTTGCCAGGCTAAGTCTCGATGCAGCGACATCGCTCGTATGCGGCCTTGGCTCTTTCCAAGATAGATAACGGGGTCTGGGATCGGCATCGCGGATTTTACCCGTCGACTGGTGACATCGCTCGTATGTGAACTCCCGCTGCTTTGAGGCGCTCGCCCACCATCCAGGCTATGCGCGCCGCGCTTGGAGTATCGGAGTGAATGCAGAGGGTTTGGGCGTTTAAATGCAACTCTGAGCCGTCGCCGAAGCCGACTCTGCGGTGCAGTGCAATGTCGAGCGCTTGCCTGGCGGCGCACTCAGGATCTTCAAGCAACGCGCCGGGCAGTTTCCGCTGCCGCAGCGTACCGTCCGGCTCGTACGCGCGATCCGCAAATGCCTCCCCTGCGACACACAGCCTCTGTCTGCGCCATGTGTCTAGGCAGGACGATCCCGCCTGCCCAATCATAATCAATGTTGAATCGACGCCCAGGACCGCCCGGCCTATCGCCAGCGCGAGTTCCCTATGGCGGCTGGCGGCATGATACAGCGCACCATGTGGTTTCACGTGCCTCAGCCGAATAGCCAACTCGTCGGCGATGCGCGCGAGCGTGATGATTTGCTCGCGGACGGAAGCTTCGAGTGCGTCCGATTCGATCTCAATCTCCACTCGTCCGAAGTTTGCACGGTCCGGATAGCTGGGGTGAGCGCCCGCGGCAACTCCCAGTTGCTTGGCCAACTCGAGTGTCCGTTTCATTGTCCGTGCATCGCCCGTGTGGCCTCCACAAGCGATACTCGCCGATGTAATGTGCTGCATCAGCTCAAAATCCGCGCCGCTAGCGAGCCTTTCGGGAGATTCTCCCAAGTCGGCATTGACATCGATCGAAGGGTCGCGAGCGAATTGGTCCGTCGGGTTCATTGGTACGAATGCTGAAAAATTTGTTTCAGCCATTCCTCCTGCTCTCGAAGCAAACCGATCGCCTCCGGAATCGCTGCTTCCGCGAATTTCACCTGATCGCGCGGGCGCAATTGCCCCACGCGGTGCATGTCCGCCGAGATTATATTCGCAATCTTCGGATAGCCACCCGTGGTCTGCTGATCCACGAAGAGAATGATGGGCTGTCCATCCTGCGGCACTTGAATAGCGCCGAGAGAAACTCCTTCTGTGAGCAATTGTGATCTAATTCGCGGCGAAATTGGCTCGCCCTTCAAACGCAAACCGGAGCGGTTCGATTCTTCGGTCACCCTATACGAGCAAGACATTAGCTTGCCGAATGCCTCCGGGCTGAACCAGTCATGCTGCGCAGCGCGCGTCACGCGAAAAGTCCGGCGAGAATATAATCCGTCGACGGCTCCGGGCCTTAAGGCTCGGCTGGGCCAATTCGACCCTCTCAGCACGCTGAGCAAATCCCCTTTGCGTAACGCGCGCCCCTCAAATCCCCCGAAGTGTCCTACCGTGTTCGTGGACGCGCTGCCCATGATTGGCCGCACATCAAACCCTCCTTGAACCGCCAAATAGGACCTCGCACCCGTTTTCATTCTTCCGCACACAAGAACTCGCTTTGCAGGCACTCGAAAGGCCGTCCACATCGGCGTACTCTCCCCTTCGATTCGACAATCGCATTCTCCGCCGGTAAGTGCGATAACAGTCGCCTCATCGAATTCGACAGTGGGCCCCGCAAGTGTCATTTCCAAGCTCGCGACGTTCTCTGCATTTCCCACAAGCAGGTTTGCGATGCGCATCGCCAAGCTATCCGCAGCGCCACCGGACGAAATACCAAGGTGCGAGTAGCCATGGCGCCCAAGGTCCTGGACGGTTGTAAACAGGCCCGGCTCTTTGACGCGTATCGCCATCCGCCGGTCTAGAGCTGCACCGTTGCATGGAACGTGGCGTGATCGATTACCGAAAACTTCATCAGCTCCCCGGGTGCGACGCGCGTCGGGACCGTTGCCTGGGCATCGAAGATGCGCACCGGTGTGCGTCCAATCAGCCGCCAGCCCCCCGGTGAGTCAATCGGATAAATACCGGCCTGGCCGTTGGCAATTGCCACGGTCCCGGCAGGCACGTGCTTGCGTGGCGTCTTGAGGCGTGGCACGTGCAACGCTCCGGGTAGGCCCCCGAGATACGCAAAGCCAGGGATGAACCCGAGGAAATGGACCTGGTAAATCGTTGAGGAATGCAGCCGAATTACTTCGCTTATCGGCATTTTTGCGTGAGCTGCAACGTCTTGCAGATCGGGGCCGAATTGAAGGTCGTAGCAAACGGGAATCGTTACCAAGTTCTTCTCTGGCGCGTATCCCGGCAGGCCTGCACCGGCAAGTTTTTGCACCAGCGACGCTGCCTCTTCGTGACTCAGGCGCAACGGATCAAAGTCGATCAGAAGGGAAGCATATCCTGGATGCAAGTTGCGAACGCGCGGGTCGTTCCGCCGCTGCAATGCCAGGAACAGCGACATCACTCGCTCGTGATTATCGAGGGATATGGCGTGACCAAAAACCACCAGAACAGACGAATCACTTGAAGAAACAATATCCATATCTTCTGAACTCGCCCTGAAACGCAGATACCTCTCGACGTAGGATACGCCAAAGTTAATCCCTGCGGAGCCGGTCGATGTTTGCAAGAAGGATAGTGTTTCGGCCGACTCGCTGGCCCGGCACCCTGCGCTGAGTTCCCCCATTTCGAAGCTGATTGGGGAAACTCCAGCCTTATTTGGTCCTGGGAGCATAAGCCTACCCAAAACCCTGCCTAGTGGATGAGTATGCGGAGCCTTTTGCTATTGAACAAGCACTTCAGCGAGGTTGAAATGGTCGAACCGGCCGTTTCTGTCTGTGAGAATTTATGCATCGAAACTGCGGCACACGATGCCGGGCCGCCAGCGTTGCGCATCGCCTTCTTTGGGTTTCGGGGACGCGTTCGATCTATATCTGCCGATGGTGGGAGCAGTGCTCTTTGGCCATTACGCGGCGAAGGGTGACGATTACTTCCGTGGGTGGCTTCGCGGTGGCGACACCGCCGGTCGAGCGGCGAAGGTCGATCCGATCATCGCACTTCGCCTGACCGAAGGAGCTTAGCCGGTTAGCGCAGGTCCTCAACAGCCATACCGGTCGAAGAAAGCAAGTGCCTGGCATGCCCGCGTCGGATTGAATCAATACGCCAATTCAAAAACTTGCAGCATATTTCTGGCGAATATTGAATTGCTGAAAAAGGAAAAGTTCAGCCTGGGTTCTTTCCGGCGTTGGCAGCGGCGGAGTTGAATTCAGGTAGAGTATGTAGTTTTCACCTGCTGCGTCGGAGTTGCCTTCCCGCTCGAGCAATTGTGCATGAGCAAGAATTTGTTCCGGTAAGTGCTGAACACTGGCACGAGCTGCCTTAATCAGGGCGTCGCGAGTGCTGTTCTCAACATCAATGAGAAATTCATTTTCATCGGGCATGGTGCCCTGCACCTTGACGTTTTCGGTGTCTTCCGGCTTTACGTTTTCCAATATCGTAACGGTTTGAGCGTTAGACCCGGAGATGGGCTGGCTGGTCTCAATAATTTGGCCAGTCGAATCCAGGATCCGGTAGCGGAGTTCGACCGTAGCCGAGAGTTTTAATTTTTTCTCGGTGTACGAGTACGGCTTGATGATATCCCGTACTGTGGTCTTGGTGATTGAATCAAGTTTTTCGAGATCAGCGTTAACCTTCTTTTCTGCAGCCTCGACTTTCTCTTCGGCATCGGCGATTTCCTTTTTCTTGCCGCGCGCGGTGGCCCCTTGGACGACGGAACGACCGCTTTCGAGCTCCAGTTTCGCCGCTTCGTAATCACGGTTAGCGGCGTTCCATTGGTCGTTTGGAACCTGCTCTTCGCCCGCACGATATTTCGATTCTTTAGATTCCGATGACGTCGAACCATTTTTTCGATGATCTACTACATCTCCTACCAGCCTGAAATTTGCATCCACAACTGTATTGTCTCCAGGACGAACGACCCTGACGGGTAGTCCAGAGTTTTCAAGGCCGGTTGCGATAGCGTCAGCCAGTTGCTCGGCGAAGCCGATGCTGTCGCGACGGGACGTCTGGTCGCGGAACTCAACACGGATGGAGAGCCGCGAACGCATCTGATAGGTGGCGGAAGTTTTTGTCTGCTCGTCACGCAGCATCTCAAGATTGCTGGCTTTGTAAGGCATCGCTTTTTCCAGGTACGACCAACCCATACAAACGCCCGATCCCATGGGTTTCGATATATAGCGCTCGGCCTGTTGCAAGTAATAGTCGCTCAGTTTGTCACCGAGATCATCCCGACGTTCCTTAATCGCGGGTTGGCCATCGATCGCATAAGAGCGGTTTAGATAGTCGTATGCCTTTTCGATTTCCTTTTCGTCAGCCAGCCCCCGGATCGGATCATGCGCTTTCTGAATCTGCTGTGCCGCCTGGGAAGCACTTGTCAGGTATCGGGGGCCCAATTCAGCGCGCTCAGTATCGGCTAGAGAACGTTGAGCGGGAGGCAGGTTGTCCAGGACTTCGTATGCAGAAATAAAATCGTTCTGGTTGGCATATTCCATGCTTTGATGAATGGCGGTTTCGGCGGCGGCTTTATTGTTGGCCTTCTCCAATTCCGATTTGGCATTCGCAAGCGCGGAGGCTGCTTCGGGAGAAGGCTTGATATTGTTGGCAAGATCAAATTCGCGCGAGGCTTCCGCCCAGTTGTTGGAATCTGCGAGAGATTTGCCCTTATTGAAGTGAGAACTATAGGAGGAGTCGACGATAGCGAGAATTCGCGGGTCTTCGGGAAGGAATGCGAGATAAGGAGTGACGCTTTCAAGGCGTCGTCAACATGATTTGCGGAAATCAATTTTTGGGACGAGCGGATCGCGGCTTCGTAGGTACCCGTTTCCTTCGCCATGTCCGCTTCGAATTTCAGGACAGACTGATTCTGCGGATCGATTCCCTCCAACTCCTCGAGGAGATGATTCGCTGTTCGCAAGTGTCCGTAGCCGAGGAGTCTTTGCTGAAAGGGCTTCC
Source organism: uncultured Acidobacteriota bacterium (assembly GCA_963842255.1). GTDB lineage: Bacteria > Acidobacteriota > Terriglobia > Acidiferrales > UBA7541 > Palsa-295. The sequence continues at coordinate 75,253 of CAWJGI010000035.1, forward strand.
TGGTAACGTGAAGTTCAGTAGTGCCCTTCTTAACGATTGTATCGGTGGCAGCGCGACATCGACGTTGACCGACTTTATTTCCGGATCAGAAGGCAAAATGGAATTTGCTTTGACAGCCAACTGCCTAGCGGTTTGCAGTTCTGAGTATGCGGGGGAGTCAACGGATTCAGAGCTCGGGTAGCGTTCAGGTGGGCACGACTCTGTGTCACGAAAGTTGTCCAAAGATGAGTTTTGCTTCCTTGGATGTGGCGGCGGACGGATATTTTGCCAGGTACGCATCCCAGGCGGGATTTGAGACGCACGGGAAGCCATCAAGAACTCCGCGAATTCGTCATCCGGAGCGGACACAAAAACCATCAGCATGCCAGGCTTAAAGGGTGGCAAGAGGGCCCGTGGAACCGATTGCACTTCCGTCGGGAGAAGACTTACCGGCTAGTTCTGCGGGAGTGAAGCTGGCGCTTTTTTCGAATTTTATATTGTCGGGGACAACGCAAGTTGAGGAATTCTCCGTTGTATATCGGAGTGCTCCGTTATCCAGCACTTCGAGCGAGGCAGGCGCGGAGAGGTGGATCTTGGGAAGCTTTCCGTAAATCGATTTATCGATCCTCTGCTGGTCACCACAGTCCCGCATCTCAGTCTTGGCGTTAACGAGTACGCCCGAGGCCTGCAAGTAGGTCCATTCCGGAGGCGTTCTGGTAGACAACGATAGCGTTGAGCGATGTTTCTTTCGCCTGCAGGCACAATGATGCTGAGGTCAGACAAAGGCACAGCGCTACTAATGCGAAGGTCCAACGGCGAATATTTCGATCGTGGGCGTGCTTCGAATAATTACTGTTCATATTTTGCGTGTCTCCCTGCAAGCATTGCAATTGGCATCACTCAGTTTTTCGATCGGTGAGACTCGGGATACTACTCCGTTCGAATTTGTCCGCGAACTGCTCACTACATATTCTTCGCTTTGCGAGTTCGTTCCAGTCCGACACGTGCCTGCTCATTGTTAGGCTGGCAGGCCAGCACTGCGATGTACTCGCGCTCGGCGCTGTCGTAGTCTCCGAGCGCGCTGTTTCGGTTGGCGCGGTTCAGTCGAACCGGCAAGTCACTGGCCGACAGCTGGCAACTCGAATCCTTTTGCGCGGGAACTCCAGGCTTCGTCGTCGCGAATTTCTTTGTGTTTCCTTTGTCAGCAGGTCCCGCCTCTGGTTCCGATTGTGCTTTTTCGTCCTTTGCTCTGAGCACCGTTGCTTGCAATTGTGCCTCTTGCTCCACTTCGTTCTTTTCGCTCAGTGCAGCTTCTTCCATATCTCCGTGAAGATTCGCCAATTGCGTGAGCAGGACCTCAGCCTGGTCATAGCTGTTAGCCATCCGTGCCTGCTCGATCCCCTGTTTGAGGCCGCTCTCCTTTTCAAGCAGCGCCGAGAGCCTGCTGAGTTCCTTGCCGGCTTGAGCAGCCACTGCTCCCTTGCCTGCCGCTACGGCCTTATACTCCGCGGCTGCTGTTGACCATCTCTTCTCGTGTTCGTCTTCGGTGGCCCGGCGGAATGCGACGGTTTCTTTTTTTGCCGTTTCGCTAGTGATTCGCTCGATAACGAAGAAGCCCAGCCCGGCTATTACGACGACTCCCAGCCAGAACGGCAACCAGTCTGGCTTTTGCGCGGACTTTTTCGAACATAGGAGGTCGGTTTTGAGAAATCGCCGTCCAAAGCTGACGTCGTGTCTTGAACGTCGCGCGACTGGGACTTCTCTCCAGCACGAAACGTGGGCAGTTCGATGCTGCCTTCTGTCAATGGCGCTTGGTTGCTTGCGACGCACTCATTTTCCTGTGGTTGCACAGCGCCTTGACAATCGGAAACCACCCCAATCTGGGTCTCATTTGAGCGTGTCGATCGCTGGCTAGATTCTGCTTGGGGCGGCTCGTCGCTTGTCGCTGCTTTCCCGCCAACAGCCGGTGTCAGAGGCTCATTGCCCAAGGATTTCCAGCTTTGGATATCGTTCATCAGCGCCACAACACGTGGATCGTTGTTTCTAAAAACGCGCGTGTCGATCGCGTCTTGCGCAAGCTGCAATGCCTCATCCTTCTTGCCGTCAGCCAGCAAGGCTCTTGTTTCTGCGAGTCTGTGCTCCTGCGCCTCGGTTCGGGCGCGTTGCTCCCTCAACTCAACATCGGCGGCCCTCAAAAGCGCTTCGATCTCTTGCTGAGGCCCCCATTGATCAAGGGTACGAGTTGCTTCACCGACGGCCTCTTCGTATTGTTCTTTATTAATCTTCTGCCTGATCTCTCGCGTCTTGGTGCGGATCATTTCCTGCATTTGGCGTTTGGGCAGTGCGATCGTTGCCTCGTCACGCACGGCTCGTGCGCCAGCATCCGCCGGAAAACGCAATATCAGTTTCTGTGCCGCTGTTACTGCATCCGCATACTTCTTCGAACGAATTTTCTTCCGGATCGTGCGGGTTTCCGCCTCGATCGAGTCATTTTCCCCCTGAGCGGCGGTCTGCTTCTTTCGCTGCTTCTCTGTTCGAGGTTCACCGAATCTTGCAAATCGCGCACTTCCGGCTCGCCGGAGAACTCTGCCAGCAGCTTTTGTAGTGCGGCATTCGCCGCTTCCGCCGAACCCCCTGCTAATAGGGAACGTACCTCGTCGACGCCCGCGCGCAGTTTTGCCCGGCGTTGATCCTTCTTAATCTCCTCTGTTAGAAAAGACCTTACATTTTTGACTACCGCATCGTTTGGAAACTCCTGCAGCAATTGCTGCATTTTGTTCTGGGCACCGTCGAAGTTGCCTTTTGCTGCCAGGCCCCGGATTTCTTCGACACGCCGTTGCCGTTCCTGCTGCCTTAACGCTTCCGCGGCTTCATTGCGTACGATCTCCTGCAATCGCAGCAATTCTGGTTCTTCCGGATACTCCTGCAATCCCTGACTGAGCAAAATGAGGCACTGTTCCTCCTGCAGTGCCGCCATCAGCACCCCGGCGCGGCTGACAATCTCATTGATCCGCTTGCGCTTAAGTCGGTGCTGCTTTTCTTGCTCGATTTCGCGCCGCAATTCCATGGATTGCGTATTGCCACCATCGATTTCTTCGATTTCCTTCAGGAACATCTCCGCCTGGGTTAGCTCGCCTTCCGCTATTCGTTGTTTTATGAGGCGCAGTTTTTCCTGCACGGCTTCTTTCTTTTTTGCCTCGCCCTCTATTTCCTCCAGATACTTCCTGGCTGGTTCAAACGTCGCATCCAAAGAAAGCGCAGAAGATATTTCTTCCCTGGCATTTTGGTATTCTTCCATGCGTACAAAATCGCGAGCCCGCTTCAAATGCGTGTGCAGCCGCGGTAGTACTTCTCGCCGCTGTAGTTCGCGATCTACTTTTTGCAGAAGATCTCGAAGTTGCGTGTTCGTCGAATCATATCTTCGAGCCTCTGTCAGCACTGCTTTGGCGTTCTCAATTTCACCGATGTCGCAGAGGTCATTCGCCCGGTGAACCAGACTTACGGCCGCTTCGGATCGCATACGCTTTGCGATCGGCTCCAGATCGATTAACAAATCCTCAACCGTCGGGTACCGGCGTGAGACCTCTTTGTCGATCATTCGCTGCACTACGGCGTCCAGATCGCTCGGACATTCGGGCGCAAGCTGCCGTAGCGATTTGGGCCTGGCATGAATTACGTTTCGTCGCAATTCATCGAGATCTTTGCCCTGAAAAGGTCGCTCGAATGCGACCAGCTCGTAGAGAGTTACTCCCAGGGCCCATATGTCGGTCCGCTCATTTGCGCGCTCGGTTCCCGTCAACAACTCCGGCGCCATATAGGCAGGGGATCCAATCAATACACTGGTGTGAGAGATGGAGAAATCTTGCGTCGCGGACAAATCTACAAGTCGCGCTATTCCAAAATCAACGACCTTGAGGATCTCATCGTTACCGTCGTTATGCAGCATGATGTTTGCAGGTTTTATGTCGCGGTGGAACAGCCCTCGACGGTGCGCGTAACTTAACGCTTGGCATGCTGGGACGACGCAGCCCACCCTGCGCGCCAGCAGGCTTCTGTCTCGCTTTTCGATGATTCGGTCCAGGCTGCCGCCGTTCATGTACTCCATGACGATGAAGTGAATACCGTCGGCTTGATCAGCATCGTAAATTTGAACGATGTTCTGATGCTTAAGCTTGGCAAGTGCCTGGCCTTCTCTCCTAAATCGCTCGAGTAACTGAGAACCCTCGAGGCGCGTGTCCTGAATGGTTTTGAGCGCGACGTAATCGTGAAAGCCGGGGTGCCATGCTTTGTACACACATCCCATAGCGCCTTGACCGAGCTTTGCTTCGATCCGATATTTGCCGAGCATTTCCATAAGTTATTGAAAAGGAAGATAACTCCGCTGAAACATCAACCAGACCAAGCTCAGCGGAAGTCCGTGCAAAGTTCCGCGAGTTACCGTGATTTTGCTATTCCTAAACGCCCCAGGCAATGGAGCCTCGGGCTAAACATCCAGAACCGAAGTCCTATTCCTTACTAGTACTCGATCTATAGTCGCAGCTAGCTCGGCATAACCTAGCGATCAGCGCTGGCAGAGTAATCGGGCGTTTAGCAGGCAAGGGCTATTTGATGTCGAAAGATTGCGTAATTTAAGGATAGACAGTTTGCTTCGCAACAACACTAGGACTTCTGGCGCAGTTGACAGAATAGATCGTTAGAGATCTTACGGATTCAACTCACGCCCGCCACGTTAGATAAGTTGCGAACGGGGATGCCGTGAGCTCGGAACTTAGGACGATGAGAGCGCCCTAGCGGAGGCCAGGCAAAAGCGAACCAGGAGGGCATTCTAGATCATCTGAAATTGCCGATCAGAATCAGGTCGCTGCCTTCGTGGCCCAAGGAATCGAGCTATAAAATCTGATCGAGAAGTTGGCTCACCGCACGCTGCGCTTCCAGGATGGAATAACGATGGTCCATAGCTCCGGCTAGGTCCGTATTGGCGAAAGCAATGCGGCCGAAAGGCGACGAGCGCAGAATCTCTCGCGGTGCGGGCTGGCCCGATTTCCCGAAAAAGAAGCCGGGCTGCGGGCTCAGGTACGCGTGACCCCAGCGGTTTAAAATGATTCCTGCAACGTCGCGCTTGGCATCAAATCCGTAGTTAGCAAACATGGCGGTGAATTGTTCGCGAATCTGCCTTTCATATTCCTTGAAGGATGTCCCCAGCATTTCCCTGCGGCCGCGATTCCCTTGATCCTCGGTGGACGCACCCGGATAGGAATAGAGAACTTTCAACGTCAAAACGATAGGCGACGCTGGACTGATGGTGGATTGATCAATTCCGACGACTGCCAGTTTGCGCACGTCGAAATAATTGCCGAAGCCCTCGAACCATCGGCATCCACTTATTCCCATTTTGTAAAGGAAGCGCCAGTTTCGAAGAGCCACGTTGGCCATGAGGCACGGGGACCGATAGAACTGCGAATAGGCTTTGGTCTGAGCATCAGGGAGATCCTTCACGATGTGCTTCGCAGTCCAGCTGCCACCGGCCATAACGGCAGAGCGCGCTCTTGCGCTATAAATTTTTCCGTTTTTAAGATATGCGACGGTTAAGGATTCGCTATTCTTCGGGTCGCCATCGTGCCGGACGGAGATAACCGTGGAAGAAAGGCGCAATCGTGCTGGGGAGCCCGGGACGTCCAGTGAGGAAAAGTTGACCCTATGGCGCGTTACGCCCTCCGTGGTGTCAGGACCCTCTATTGCTGTGGGGATCAAACTCTTTGCCAGCAGCCGAGCGATCGTCGTGTTACCGCCGGGGAACATCTGATCTGTTTGGTCATTTTTATCTTCCAGCGGATATAGCATTTCGTAAGCGTACTCGGAGTAGGCCGACAGTGCGTCAGGCCCCAGGCCGGAACCACCTCCTTCGACTGGAGAGAGAAATCTGCGAACGGTCTGCTGACTGAGACCGAATCGTTCCATGTAATGCTGTTCGAGCGTGATCGAATCGAGATACCTGCAGATGGCGTCACCTTCCACCCGCGGATGCTGAAAAGCGGTCCCGTCGATCTCCTGGCCCGTCAGCCAGCGCAGCCATTCTGTTCGAGTCGCATCCGAAATCGGCGCGCCCTGCAACTTCCTGCCCACAGGATCGATGAGCCACGTACCGGGCTCGCCTTCCGGCTTGCCACCAAACCAGAAACCGTATTGTCCATTCTTCATGCCCACTGCTTCGTAGGGGGTGCGAGACAGCGGCATCTCCGGCTCGCTTCCTCCCCATTTCTGATACGTGAGGCGAGGAGTTTTCAGACCAATAGAATCGTAGAAGCGCGCGAGAAAACTGTGAGGGTGCTGAAGCTGATAAATTGCCGAACCCTGATGCGCGACCAGGCGTATTCCGTCGACGACGAATTCGTTTTGCTTGGCCTCACCTCCAAAGATGGGATGATTCTCAAGGACCAGACAATTCATCCGAGGGCCTGCTTGGCGCAGGAAAAACAGCGCCGCTGCCAGTCCACTAATGCCACCGCCTATAACCACGCAGTCATAAAGCTCGCCTGTGTTGATTACGTCGGGAGGCAGCGGATCGTAGGTGGAATCGCGAATTGTGTGGCCGGCTTTCAGAACTTCCAGCGTGTTGCCATTCGAGTTTTTATATTCACCGACACCTCCATAGCCGGTGAAGTCGTCTTGTATTGCGAGCAGTTGGGTAGGCGCAACGGATTCAAGAAGCAGCGAACCTGAGGCTAAGAGCGTTGAACCTAGGAAGTCCCGACGCGTGATCGGCGCTCCCATGCCAATCGCGATATCGGATCGATTTCGAGAATCCGGCAAGCTAATCATGGTTCAGTGCGGTCCTGCCTGCGTCGATTAAACACTGTATTTGCATCGAGTTCCCTGTCTCGCAGGGGCCGCATCTCCGCAAGTGTACGTGCGGACCGATCAAACTACTAAAGTAATTACTGTATTCCTGTTACGGCCATATACGGCGAATACTGTAGGGCGGATCTCGAAAGACGTGTGTTATTTACGAGAGTCCCCCAGAGAATTGGGACCGGTTTTGATTTCGGACGATCCGCTGTGGGTCAATTCCGCTTTAGCGAAATGCTGCACGCCAATTTTCAATTACCAGACCTCTAAGTTCGGAGAGTCGCATGAAGAAAAACGAACAGGCTTCTGCAGCCATCGCGCCACTAGGCGACGGCAAAACTGGTGTGAAGAACGATGGGCAGAGCGAGGGACGGAACGGCTCCGGGAGCGCCGACCTGAGTGTGATTTTGGCGAGTTTACGTGCGATGCGCGACGGAGATTTTTCCGCGCGTTTGCCGGGACACTGGACTGGATTGGCCGGGAAAGTTGCGGACACGTTTAACGATATCGCGGCTGCCAACCAGCAGATGGCTCGCGAGTTGAAGCGCGTCGGCCAAGTCGTGGGCAAGGAAGGGCGCACCCGAGAGCGCGTGCGATTTCACCAGTCGAAGGCGGCCTGGGGAGAGATTGAAGTGTCGGTGAACACGCTCGTGGACGACTTGCTGCGGCCGACCACCGAAGTAACGCGTGCGATCGCTGCGGTTGCCAAGGGCAATCTAACGCAAACCGTTCAACTCGATGTGGATGGGCGTCCACTCGAGGGCGAATTCTTGCGGTCGGCGACCATCGTGAACACCATGATTCAGCAGTTGGGCGTATTCACCGCTGAAGTAACGCGCGTGGCTCGCGAAGTCGGTACGGACGGAAAACTCGGCGGACAAGCACAAGTGCCCGGGGTGGCCGGCACGTGGAAGGACCTCACCGATTCGGTCAACTCGATGGCCAGCAACCTTACTGGCCAAGTTCGTAACATCGCCGAAGTCGCGACGGCCGTCGCGAGCGGCGACCTTTCGCGCAAAATCACCGTGGACGTGCGCGGTGAAATTCTGCAGCTCAAAGAAGCCATCAACACGATGGTCGACCAGCTACGGTCGTTCGCTTCCGAGGTTACGCGCGTGGCGCGCGAAGTGGGCAGCGAAGGGCGGCTCGGTGGACAAGCTGTTGTGCCCGGCGTCGCCGGAACCTGGAAGGACCTGACTGACTCGGTAAACGCCATGGCAGGGAACCTGACCGCACAGGTGCGCAACATCGCCGAAGTCACCACCGCCGTGGCCCGCGGCGACTTGTCACGCAAAATCACCGTGGATGTGAAGGGCGAGATTCTGGAGTTGAAGAACACCATCAACACCATGGTGGACCAGCTCAACGCGTTTGCCGGCGAAGTGACCCGTGTGGCGCGCGAGGTCGGAACCGAAGGCAAACTTGGCGGACAAGCACAAGTGCCCGGCGTCGCCGGGACCTGGAAGGACCTCACCGATAACGTCAACTTCATGGCCAGCAACCTGACTGGTCAGGTTCGCAACATTGCCGAAGTGGCCACGGCTATCGCCAGCGGCGACCTTTCGCGCAAAATTACCGTGGACGTGCGCGGCGAAATTCTGCAGCTCAAAGAAACTTTGAACACCATGGTGGACCAGCTCAACCGGTTCGCTGGTGAAGTAACCCGGGTGGCTCGCGAAGTTGGTAGCGAGGGCAGGTTGGGCGGTCAGGCCAACGTTCCGGGCGTCGCCGGAACCTGGAAGGACTTGACCGACTCGGTAAATTCCATGGCCGGAAACTTGACTGACCAGGTGCGTAACATCGCCGAAGTCACCACCGCCGTGGCCCGCGGCGACTTGTCGCGCAAAATCACGGTGGATGTGAAGGGCGAGATTCTGGAATTGAAGAACACCATTAACACCATGGTGGACCAGCTGAACGCATTCGCCGGTGAAGTAACCCGCGTGGCACGCGAAGTAGGAACCGAAGGCAAGCTTGGCGGCCAAGCACAGGTGCCCGGCGCTGGGACGTGGAAAGATTTCACGGACAACGTGAACTTCATGGCCAGCAACTTGACTGGTCAAGTTCGCAACATCGCCGAAGTTGCTACTGCGGTGGCTCGTGGCGATTTGTCGCGCAAGATCACGGTCGACGTTAAGGGTGAAATTCTGGAATTGAAGGACACCCTGAACACGATGGTGGACCAGCTGCGTTCGTTTGCATCGGAAGTAACGCGCGTCGCGCGCGAAGTGGGAACCGACGGCAAGCTCGGCGGTCAAGCTCAGGTGCCCGGCGTAGGCGGCACCTGGAAAGACCTCACCGACTCCGTGAACTCGATGGCCAGTAATCTGACCGGCCAAGTACGCAACATCGCCGAAGTAGCAACGGCTATCGCCAGCGGCGACCTCTCAAAGAAAATTACGGTGAACGTCAGCGGGGAAATTTTGCTGCTGAAAGAAACCATCAACACCATGGTGGATCAACTCAACGCGTTTGCCGGTGAAGTGACCCGCGTGGCGCGCGAGGTAGGTAGCGAAGGGCGCTTGGGCGGTCAGGCTAACGTCCCTGGCGTCGCCGGAACGTGGAAGGACCTGACCGACTCGGTGAACTCCATGGCAGGAAACTTGACGGCGCAGGTGCGCAACATCGCGGAAGTCACCACCGCCGTGGCTCGAGGGGACTTGTCACGCAAGATTACGGTGGACGTGAAGGGCGAGATTCTGGAGTTGAAAAACACCATCAACACCATGGTGGACCAACTCAACGCGTTTGCCGGCGAAGTGACCCGTGTGGCGCGCGAAGTCGGAACCGAAGGCAAACTCGGCGGGCAAGCACAAGTGCCCGGCGTAGGCGGCACCTGGAAAGACCTCACCGATAACGTCAACTTCATGGCCAGCAACCTGACTGGCCAGGTTCGCAACATCGCCGAAGTGGCCACGGCTATCGCCAGCGGCGACCTGTCGCGCAAGATCACCGTGGACGTGCGCGGTGAAATTCTGCAACTGAAAGAAACTCTGAACACCATGGTCGAGCAGTTGCGGTCCTTTGCCGCCGAAGTGACCCGCGTGGCCCGCGAAGTAGGTAGCGAAGGCCGATTGGGCGGCCAGGCCAACGTGCCCGGCGTGGCCGGAACATGGAAGGACTTGACCGATTCGGTGAACGCCATGGCCGGAAACCTGACAGGCCAGGTGCGCAACATCGCCGAAGTCACCACCGCCGTGGCTCGAGGGGACTTGTCACGCAAGATTACGGTGGACGTGAAGGGCGAGATTCTGGAGTTGAAGAACACCATCAATACGATGGTGGACCAACTCAACGCGTTCGCCGCCGAAGTTACCCGCGTGGCACGCGAAGTGGGCACCGACGGCAAGTTGGGAGGCCAAGCCAAAGTGCCAGGTGTTGCTGGAACCTGGAAAGACTTGACCGATAACGTAAACGTGATGGCCGCAAACTTGACCGAGCAGGTCCGCGGAATCGTGAAAGTGGTGACGGCTGTCGCCGATGGTGAGTTAACACAGAAACTCACCGTAAACGCCAAGGGTGAAGTCGCGGCGTTGGCAGAAACCATCAACAACATGACGGACACGCTGGCGACCTTCGCCGATCAGGTAACCACTGTGGCCAGAGAAGTAGGCGTCGAAGGCCGGCTTGGCGGCCAAGCCAACGTGCCCGGCGCGGCTGGCACTTGGAAAGACTTGGTCGGAAACGTGAACCTGCTTGCCGATAACTTGACCAATCAAGTTCGAGCTATCGCCGAAGTTACCACCGCGGTGACCAAGGGCGACTTGACCCGATCAATTCAAGTGGAAGCGAGCGGTGAAGTTGCGGAGTTGAAAGACTACATCAACACCATGATCAACAATCTGCGGCTCACCACGGACCGCAACAACGAACAGGACTGGATTAAGACCAACCTTGCCCGGCTCACCGGCATGTTGCAGGGCCAACGTGATCTAACCACCGTGGGACGAATGCTTCTGTCTGAATTAGCGCCGCTGGTAACGGCACAGCAAGGCGTGATCTACCAGATGGCCGAAGAAGAATCGGGCGACCTCGTGCTGCTATCCACTTTCGCTGATGCCGGGCAAGATGGGCATCGCGATCATTTGCGCGTAGGCGTAGGCTTGGCTGGCCAATGCGCCGCTGAGAAGCGTCGCATGCTGATCACGGATGTTCCGGGAGATGCAGTTCCGATCCGTTCCGGTTTGTTCCAGGCTGTTCCGCGTAACATCATCGTCTTGCCCGTGCTCTTCGAAGACCGGGTCAAGGCCGTAATCGAGCTGGCATCGCTCAACGTCTTTACCGCTTCGCACCTCGCCTTCCTGGAATTGCTGACTTCCAGCATCGGTATCGTGCTCAACAGCATCGAGGCCACGATGCAGACCGAAGGACTGCTGAAGCAGTCGCAACAGTTGGCTACCGAACTTCAAACTCAGCAGACGGAACTGCAACAAACCAACGAACAGTTGGCGCAGAAAGCTCAGCAGCTCGCCGAGCAGAACGTCGAGGTCGAACGCAAGAACCAGGAAATCGAGCAAGCGCGGCGCGCGGTGGAAGAGAAAGCCAAGGAACTGGCGCTCACTTCAAAGTACAAATCCGAATTCCTTGCCAATATGTCGCACGAGTTACGTACTCCGCTCAATAGCATTCTGGTTCTTGGCCAGCAGCTCACTGACAATCCGGACGGTAACTTGACGCCGAAACAAGTGGAATTCGCGCGGACCATCCACGGCGCCGGAACGGATTTGCTGAATTTGATCACTGACATTCTGGACCTCTCCAAGATCGAATCCGGGACGGTTTCAGTGCAGGCCGAAGAAGTCTTCTTCGCTAGCCTGCTCGATATGATTGCCCGACCCTTCCGGCACGAAGCGGAGAATCGAAAACTTAGCTTCGAAATCGACGCCGATCCCAACTTGGCCCGCAGCCTTGCGACCGACTCGAAGCGTTTGCAGCAGGTTCTCAAGAACTTGCTCTCGAATGCGTTCAAGTTCACCGAGCAAGGCAGCGTACGCCTCTCTGTATTTGTTTCCGAGGGCGGCTGGAGCTCAGGGCACCCCGTCCTTGACCGGGCCGGATCTGTGGTCGCGTTTGAGGTATCCGACACGGGAATCGGCATTCCCCCCGAGAAACAGAGAATCATCTTCGAGGCCTTCCAGCAGGCTGACGCTGGCACCAGCCGCAAGTACGGCGGCACCGGCTTGGGCCTGGCAATCAGCCGCGAACTTGCAAACCTACTTGGCGGCGAAATCCAGCTGCGCAGCGCGCCCGGGAAAGGCAGCACGTTTACGCTGTACCTGCCACAGACTTACGTAGGTGCTTCGAGTGGTGTTGCCGTGGGCGATAGAAAGGCGCCAGCGGTAGCCGCTCCCGCGCAACTTGCCGCCGCAGCCGTGACCGAGCGCTGGATGGAGAAGGTGCCCGATGACCGCGAAAATCTGACACCCCACGATGTGATTCTTTTGATCGTCGAAGACGATCCGCATTACGCTCGCGTACTTTGCGATCTGGCGCACGATAAGGGATTCAAAGTCCTGGTGGCGGCGCGTGGCTCGGAGGCCCTCGCGATAGCTCGCGAATTCCATCCTTCGGCCATATCGCTGGACGTTTTCCTACCAGACATGCTCGGCTGGACCGTGCTCAATCATTTGAAGCAGGATCCGGCGACGCGTCATATTCCCGTGCAGATGCTGACGCAGGACGAAGAGCGGCATCATGGCTTGTCGCGCGGCGCATTCGCCTTCGTCACTAAGCCGACTACCCCCGAAGCGCTGGAAGGCGCATTTTCTCGGATACGAGAATACGCAACGCCCCGCCGCAAACGTTTGCTGGTAGTGGAGGACAACCCTGCTGAACAGTTGAGTATCCGTGAACTGCTGGGCTACGACGATATCGACGTTACGGTTTGCTCGACGGGTGGAGAGGCGCTGGCTGAGGTGGCCGACGAATCCTTTGACTGCGTGGTACTCGACCTGCGGCTGCCGGACATGTCCGGCTTCGACCTCCTCGAGCGTTTCAGTGAAACGCCTTCTTTAAGCGATTTGCCCGTCGTTGTCTTTACCGGCAAAGACCTTTCATCGGAAGAAGATGCTCGGTTGCGCGTGCTGGCTCGCAGCGTGGTGGTGAAAGGTGTTGAGTCACCGGAGAGGTTGCTTGATGAAACAGCGTTGTTCTTGCATCGCGTAGTTTCTGATTTGCCGGCAGAAAAACAGAAGATGATCGAACGGCTGCACCATTCAGATGAGGCTTTGGTTGGCAAGAAGGTCCTCGTCGTCGACGATGACGTCAGAAATATCTTTGCGCTCAGCAGCGTCCTGGAACGCCGTGGAATGACCGTGCTGACTGCCGGTACTGGCCGCGAAGCTATCTCGACGCTGGAATCTACTCCGGACGTTGCCATCGTTTTGATGGACATCATGATGCCGGAAATGGACGGCTACGAGACCATGCAAGTTATCAGGCAAAATTCTTCCTTCCGCAGGTTGCCGATCGTTGCCCTGACAGCAAAAGCGATGAAGGGCGACCGCGAGAAGTGCTTGGAAGCCGGGGCTTCTGAATACTTGGCTAAGCCGGTAAATACCGAGCAGCTTCTCTCTGCCTTGCGAATGTGGCTGCACAGGTAGAGCGAAAATCCGTTCCGGCGATTTGCAATGCGACAGTGAACCGAGTTTGCAGCATCTTCAGATTGCAGTGGAGGGCACGGCATGAATGGGCAGCAAAGAGTGAACATCCTGATGGTGGATGATCAGCCCGGAAAACTGCTCAGTTACGAAGCGATATTGAACGAGCTTGGCGAAAATCTTATTAAAGCTCATTCCGGGCGCGAAGCTTTGGATCATCTACTGAAAAACGATATCGCCGTCGTTCTGATGGATGTCAGCATGCCGGAACTCGACGGTTTCGAACTCGCGGACATGATACGGCAGCACCCGCGCTTTCAGGAAACTGCGATCATCTTTATCTCCGCTGTGCATTTGACGGACATAGATCGCCTCAAAGCGTATCAGCGTGGGGCCGTGGACTACATTTCCGTTCCTATCGTGCCGGAATTGCTACGCGCGAAAGTGAGTGTGTTCGCGGACCTGCACCGCAAGACCCGCTTGCTAGAATCCTTGAATCACGAATTGCGCAGCCTTTCCGCACGGCTGATCACAATGCAGGACGAAGAACGCAGGCGTCTGGCTCGCGACTTGCACGACAGCGTTGGCCAATGCGTAGCGGCGATGGCCATGAATAATGGCCTCGCGTTGAGTGAATCTGACAAGTTGAGCCCGGTCGCAGCCGAAGCTCTACGGCAGAATTCGAACCTGGTGACACAATTGTCGAAGGAAGTGCGCACCATCTCTCACCTGCTTCACCCACCTCTGCTGGACGAAGTAGGACTCATGCCCGCGATCAAATCTTACGCTGACGGTTTTGCCGAGCGCAGCAATGTAAAAGTAAGCGTGGAGCTATCGTCAGAGATCGGCAGGTTAGCTCCCAATATTGAGATCTCCATCTTTCGAATTGTCCAGGAGTGTTTGACCAATGTCTACCGCCATTCCGGCAGCCAAACCGCTCACATCAAAATTTCGCCTTCCAGCGAAAAATTGCTGTCGGTCGAAGTCTCCGATGAGGGAAAAGGAATCCCCGTCGAGAAACGCCTCGCTATGACACAGGGAGCGAACCGCGGTGTGGGGCTGAGTGGAATGCGGGAACGCGTAAGAGAGCTCGGGGGTACCCTCGAAATTCAATCCGGTGAAAAAGGAACGTCGATTAGAGCCGCGCTTCCCATCGTAAGCCCGGTTGCAGTGAGCGTATGATTTCCGGCCTAGAAGTGCTGTGGAGGGCCCCCGTTAACCATATTTCGATTTTGCCGTCGTTTACCCTTGGCTAGCCGAAAAGAGCGTCTAATGCAAACGCGGTTCTTGATCGTCGATGACAGCGAGCTTGTGCGAAAAAGCCTTCGCACCGTATTGCAAGCAAATCCTGAATGGGACGTGGTCGCTGAGGCGGCCGATGGCGCTACAGCGGTGGAGCTATTCAAAAGCTCACGTCCCCACGTGGTTATAGTTGATTTCCAGATGCCCGGGCTAAACGGTATCGAAACATCGCGTCGCATTTTAGCGATCGCGCCCGCGCTGCCCATTGTGCTTTTCACCCAGCATGCCAGCGCAGATCTGGAGAAGTATGCCAAGGAAAGTGGCATTCGATCGGTCGTTTCCAAAATGGATGCATTTCCGATGGTGGGTATCATTGAAGCCTTGCTAGGCAGCGATCATCACACAGCTCCAGAGAATGGAATGGCTACGAGTGGCAGCGAGTCTGCCGAGAAGCCACGAACAATCGACGACCACGACGCCTCGGTCGACGAAACGTCATAGCTCGATGGGAGTTGGCTGCTCTCGAACTTCCAAAAATACGTCAGCAAACCTAAAATAAGTACGAGCAGTACATGCGATTTAGCGCTCGCCTCGATATCTCGCTCTCGTCCTTCACACCTCGCCGTCCATCTGAATCTCGCCAGCGTTCTTGTTCGAGATCGCAGCAAACTGGCGCATGCAGAAAAATGATAAGGTACTAACCATCTCAATGGTTCTGACGCTCAAAAGACTTGCAGACGATCATTCAATCCATTTTTACAGAAGGAATTCTTGAAGCCTTGGGTGAAAACTCTCTTGGCGCTAGCCGGAGTTTCGATCATCGCGGCCGCGTCGATTGCTTCTTTTGTGAACGCAAACACGTTCCGGCCGGCGATCGAAAAGCAGCTGACAACCGTACTCGGCCGAGATGTAAAGTTCGGCGACCTTCGGTTTTCAGTATTCACCGGCGATCTGATCGCCGAAGACTTTAGCATCTCCGACGATCCTGGCTTCAGCACCGCACCGTTTCTGACCGCGAAGGAACTGCGGCTGGACGTTTCTCTTCGGCCGCTGATTTTCTCGCATCAAGTGAATCTGCGTAGCCTTGAGATTGACGCACCACAGATCGACGTAATCCGTGCGAAGGACGGGGCTTGGAATTTTTCTGGAATCGGACCACCGGTCTCAGGCGATTCGAAGGCCGCCGGCGCAGCCCAAAATCCGCCTTCAAGAATGCCCGCGGGTGCAACGCCGAAAATTGAGGACATCTCCGTTCGTCGCATCTCCATCGAAGACGGCCGCGTGACGGTGACAGTTCCTCCCGAAAATGCCCCGCCTCGCGTGTACCAGCACGTAAACCTTAAAGCCAGCGATTTTTTGTTTGCTTCACAGTTCCCGTTCGAGATGAGCGCTGATGTAACCGGCGGCGGAGCCGTCAAGATAAGCGGCCGCCTCGGCCCTATCAATCGTCACGACCCGACGATGAGTCCGTTAGAGGCACATATCTCCTTTGAGCATTTCGATCCGATCGCGGTGGGGCTTCTCGATCCTGGCGCCGGCATGTCATTCTTTGCGGATTTGGAAATGCGCGCCTCCTCGGATGGAGACACCGTCGGCACCAGCGGCACCGCTCGAATCAAGGGCCTGAAACTTCACAAAAGTGCGCCTGCTGTTGCCGAGCCCGTGAATCTCACCTACAACGGCACATGGCTCCTAAAGGACGCCTCGGCACAGATCAACGATCTCACCCTAGAAATCGGCGACGCTGCAATTCACCTGAAGGGAACGTATAAACCAGCCACCGATGGCGCGAAAAGTGCGCCGCTGAATTTGGCAATTGCGGGCCAGAGCCTGCCGATCGACGACCTCCAGCCACTGATTGCCGCGGCAGCCATTCACTTGCCGAACGGCTCGATACTGAAGGGCGGCACGCTGTCGATGAATCTTGGCGTCACTGGCCGGCCGGAATCGCTGATTATTACCGGACCGATTGCGCTCGACAACACTCGCCTGCTGGGTTTTGACGTCAGTTCAAAAATTCACGGTATCGCGGCGCTGAGCGGCCTGAAAACGCAAGACACGACCGAGTTCCAAAAACTGCACGCGAGTGTGCGCGTTACCAAAGCTGGCGTTGCGGTCGACAAGATCGACGCCGTCATCGCTGGAATGGGTGAACTAACCGGTAGCGGCACGGTCTCGCCGACGGATCAGCTGGACTTCGATCTCCGCGTAAGAGTTGCCTCGGCTAAGGGCGTAGGCAAAATCGGAGTCGGCTTGCTCACGAAATTGAATGGCTCAGCTGACAACGGATCTGGCGTCCCCATGCATATCACCGGGACTTCCGACGATCCTTACATCACCGCGGATGTTGGCGGTATGGTCGTGAAGAAAACCAAATCGATCGTCTCCATCTTCGGCAAAAAGAAATAGCTACTTTGGATTTTGCGGCTGGTCCGAATTCTTCTTCACACCAATTGTATATTGAGATTCCGCCACGATTCTGCGGTATTCCTGAAGATTGGAGGCGGCATTGGCCGAATCATGTTTCGCTTCGTAAATCTGTGCGAGTAAAAATTGTATCAGTGGCTGGTGGTGTTCTTTATCGATCTCTTCGGCTTTCAATGCTCTCATTTCCGCCTCCGGCAATTGGTTGAGATTGAAATATGCGATCGCGCTGAAAAAATATCCGTGGGCATCGTTCACCGGATCCAGTTCCAGCGCACGACCGCTCAGATCCAGAACTTCGTTCCATTTCTGTTCACGCCCTGCTAGCTCGGCCAAGCAAAGATATGCGGGCAGGTACTTCGGATCTGCGGCCGAAGCCCGCGAACAAGCCTCGCGTCCCTTGGTCATTTCGTTTTGTGTGCCAAGGATTTGACCCAGCATCACCCATCCGGCGGCATAACTCGGATACATTTCCGTGGCCTTGCGCAAATGCTGTTCGGTCTCGGGCAGCTTATTGTCCTTAAGCGCCGTACAGGCCTTTTCGTATTCTTTTTGAGCTTTGGCTGGAACCTGCAAGCTGCTGACGCTGGCGGTATCCGCCATTCCCGGGAATGGCTCAAGGGAGCACGTCTTGTGATCGGCACCTGACGGTGTTTCGCCTCGGTTGACCACAACACGATCATCCGGCGCAGTGGGGAAGGGGCCATTCAGGGGAGGCGTAGTAGGCATCACTACGTTCGGGGTCGTCGCCCCGCCGCCTTTTGATTTTTGCGCGAACATGGCTGCAGGCAATAAAAGACAGAGCAAGAAGATCCCACTGGAAAACAGAACCCTCTGCGCTGTTCGCTGAGCCGGAGGTCGGAACCAATGCCGGGTATGGTACTTTTCCATACTCCACCTCGAAGCGGTGGTTCGACCGATTCTGCACCCGCGGGGCGCCAGAAACAAGCAGCGAAAACTTACGATGCCTGGTCACTGCGCAAGATGCCACGCGCCAGTTCTCTGCCTATCATCGCAGCCGGAAGTATTTCGTCCCATAGCGAAGTCCGCGCCCTTGAAAATATAGGCATGGATGCCGCAGTGGGCATGGCGGTTTACAAAAACCGCCTCTGTTAGCCTTGGAGGACTCCAACCTTCCATGGATTGACGACCTGCCGTTTGGCGAGCTCTGCATCTTGCGAAAAAAAGAAGGGTGTTACTTTGCGTTGACAGAGCCAGGGTGATAGGGGAGTATCGGAATGCGGCGAACTGATTCATTAGCACCAGAAAACAGGGTCGCCTACCAACAAGCTTAATTGCTCCTTGTTTAAAAATTCATCGAGGCAATGCGACAAGCGTGAATCCCATTTGGAACAGCGCTTGATGACCCTGGCTTCCGGCCGTGTGGCCCCCTGCCCCTTACGCTTCGTTGCTACTGCCGTTGTGTTCCTAGGTCTTGCGTTTCCAGCCGTATCACAGCAATCACCGCAACGACCCCCATCTGACGCGGTAGTCCCTCAGCAAGAAAAACCGGTCGATGCAACTGCGGTGCAGGACAGCTCTCAGAATCAAAAGAGCCACCTGCCGAAGAAGGCTAAGAAAAAGAACGACCGGATGTTTTACGTGATGCCGAATAACTTGACGGTCGAAGACGAATCGCTAATAGAGCCTATCTCCTGGAAAGAGAAATTCTCCATCACGGCCAAGAACGCCCTGGATCCCTACTCCTTTGCGGGTGTCGGCGTTCTGGCGGGCATCAGGCAAGCAGACAATGCGTATCCCGCCTTTGGGCAGGGAATGGCGGGATACGGAAAACGCTACGGAACGGCGCTAGCCGATGCGGTGGACGGCAATTTTATGGTCGGCGCTGTTTACCCAACGATTCTAAAAACCGACCCTCGCTACTTTCAGCTGGGAAAGGGCAAAATTGCTCACCGCGTCTTGTACGCTCTGACGTGTATTGTCATCACCCGGAAAGATTCCGGCGGCCACGTTGTCAATTTTTCCGAATTTTTGGGAAATGCCACCGCCATCGGCATCTCCAACCTTTACTATCCGGCCTCCGACCGCGGCTTTTCGCCGAGCTTCAGCAATTGGGGCGCGCAGATGACAATCGACGCGCTGGGGAATGAAATGAAGGAGTTTTGGCCGGACATTCGCCGGTATCTGGCGAAGAAGAAGCATCCCGAAGTGACACCACCGTCGTAAACAATCCGGCGACAGTTCCGCACGGGCGCTGCAGTTTCTTGAGTCCTTAGTCGGTCCGCAATTCCGGCGTCATGAACGCAACGCTGGTTGCAGCCGGCGGCAGCCAAGCTGCCGAACATCGGCAGATTCAGATGACGTTGAGCGTGCTGGTTCTAATTCAAAATTTGTTGTGCCATAGCTGGTCTGCAAAGACCCCCTCCGTTGCGCGCCATCTTGCCCCGATGTACGATTCAGCGGCCCTGTTGTTCATGTGGTCTGGCGGTCTTAACAGACTGGGTTGTGAACCGTTCCAACGGAACTTCGCTAACTCGGAGATCTAGAACTGGAGAGACGTCACCGTGAGCCATCTGCGCAACAATAATCCGTGCAGCCCGAACAAAATCCTGGCCTTCATCCTGCTGATTTTGTTTGCGGAGGTGGCTCTGGCGCGATTCCAAGATGCCGTTCCCTCCCCAGCTGCTTACAAAAGCACAAAGCTCCCCGTCGACGAACGAGTCCACGATCTTCTCGATCGCATGACTCTCGACGAAAAAGTCAGCATGCTAAGCGGTGCCGTCTGGATGGAAACCGTGGCGATTCCGCGACTGGGAATTCCGGCGATAAAAATGGCGGACGGACCCATGGGGATACGGTCATGGCACGGACCTTCGGCAATCACCAGCAGCGAAGAGCACCATTTCAACAGCACAGCGTTTCCTGCGGGAATCGCCGTTGCAGCGACATGGGATCCAGCGATCGCGCAGGCCGTCGGCCAGGCGCTCGCACAGGAAATGCGGGCGATCGGCCGCGACATGATCCTTGGCCCAACTGTCAACATTCAGCGCGTGCCGCTGTGGGGACGAAACTTTGAAGGCTACGGCGAGGATCCATATCTTGCGGCGCGGATGGGTGTCGCCTATATAAAGGGCGTGCAGGGCGAGGGCATCATCGCCACCATAAAGCACTTCGCCGCGAACAATCAAGAATTCGAACGCCATCGTGTGGATGAATCCATCGACGAACGAACCCTGCAGGAAATTTACTTTCCCGCCTTCAAAGCAGCGGTCAAGGAAGCTGACGTTTGGTCGGTGATGTCCGCCTATCAGAAAGTAAACGGAAATTATTGCTCGGCGAATTCATTTCTGCTCAAAGGCATTCTAAAGAACGACTGGGGTTACCAGGGTTTTGTCGTCTCCGATTGGGGCAGCACGTACAGCACCGCGAACACCGTCAATGCGGGCATGGACTTGGAGATGCCGGGCGGGGAACCCGCCAGATTCTGGCTGTCAACGCCCCTTGCAAAGGAAGTTGGCAATGGTGGCGACTGGCTCGCGCCGAGGAAAGTTCTAGCCGAAGTTTCCGCCGGTAACATCTCCGCGGCAACGATCGACGACAATGTCGGCAGAATCCTGCACACCATGTTTGTCAGCGGTGTTTTCGACCGCACGCCCGGTGAAACGGGGAACATTGACACGCCCTCACAACGGGCTGTGGCGCGTCAGGGCGAACAGGAAGCAATTGTGCTGCTGAAAAATGAAGGCAGCGTGCTTCCGCTCGATCGTTCCAAGATTCAATCGATCGCCGTGATCGGCCCAAGTGCTGCGGTCGCAAGGACTGGTGGCGGCGGCAGTTCCCTGGTGCGCCCGAACTATGTAGTCACGCCATTAGACGGAATCAAAGAAAAAGTCGGCAGTCCCGTGACCATCGATTACGCGCTGGGCGTTGGAATGCCGGGAGAAGATCCTGCCCGCGAGACCCCGGAAGGGCGCGATCAATTACGAAAGGAAGCGGTGGACCTTGCCGCGAAGGACGATGTGGTAATTTTGATGATTGGAGACTCCGCAAAAGTCGAATCCGAGGATTTCGATCGCACCACCCTCGATTTGCCGGAGGGCCAGGACGATTTGGTTCAGGCAATCGCCAAGGCTAACCGCCGCACGATCGTTGTATTCAACGCCGGAGCGCCGGTGAACGTCAGCCGCTGGGTAAACCAGGTCCCCGCGGTTTTGGACGCATGGTTCGGCGGCCAGGAAATCGGCCACGCGATTGCGGACGTTTTGTTCGGCGACGTGAACCCTTCCGGCAAACTTCCCTTTTCCTTTATCAACGACTTCAAAGAATCGCCCGCATCCGGAAACTATCCCGGCAAAGATCTGCATGTGACATACGCGGAAGGAATTTACGTCGGCTATCGCTACTTTGACAAACACAACATGGCGCCGCAATTTCCGTTTGGATACGGGCTCTCCTACACAAATTTTGGTTACAGCACCCTGAAGATCACGCCCGACGCGAAGGCCAGCGGCCCGACGTACGAGGTGAGCCTAACGCTTCGCAATGAAGGAAAGCGTGCAGGCGCCGAGGTCGTTCAACTTTATATTCACGACGGGCACTCGAAGATCGATCGTCCGGTGAAAGAATTAAAAGGCTTCCGCCGCGTGGAATTGGCCCCCGGCAAATCCACAACGGTGAGTTTCACGCTCGATGAAAGTTCGATGGCCTACTACAGCACTCAGAAAAAACAGTGGGTCGCCGATCCCGGCACCTTCGACGTGCTAATAGGTTCATCCTCAGCAGACATCCGCCTGAAGGGATCGTTCGAACTAACGCACTAGGCCGACAGCGGTTAAACCTGGGGAGGACTTACTGCTTGCTCGGCTCGGTCTTCCAGAAGTCGATTCCCGCGGCTTGGGTTGGCACATCGAGGGTGCCGACTGTTTTCAGCGTATCGAGGTCGATCGCCTCTACCGTGCCCGGGTCGTCTCCCACACCCTCTACGGAAATGAACGCGTAGCGATTGTCCGGAGTTACCACCGCGCCGTGAACCACTTTACGCTTGGTCGGCAATCGCACCAGTTCTTTGCCGGACTTGGGATCGAAGATCGAAACCGACTGCCCGCGCTTGTTGGTGGCGATCAAGCGGCCATCCTTGGTCATTGCCAGATTGTAAACGCCATTGCCGGCCGGAAATCGCCGCGAGAGTTTCCACGCCGCGGTATCCACCACAGCGATATCGTTCGATTTGTTGCAGGCCACGTAGATTTCCGCGCCATCGTTGGAAGGTTGCGCCCACGTCGGCACGCATGTGAGCTCGCTCATCTTCATCTGCGAATGCGGAGCGCCTTCCCGTCCCATTTCCTTTCCTGCTGTAAGCATAAAGGTCCGCGACACAGCGAATTTCTGCGTGTCAATTTCCGCCAGCATGTCGTCCATCATGCACGCGGAATAATGTTTTGTGCCATCCGGGCTCAGCCGCGACCCATGCGGCATGGTGCACGTCGTGATTTTCTTCACTTCCACCATCGCTTCCGTGGCAACTACCGAAATGGACGACGGAACCATGTCGCCGTGGAAATTTGCGTTGGCGACATAAAGAAATTCACCATCTTTCGAAATATCAGCAGTCGCCGGAAACAATCCGAGCGGCGCATACCTGACCACTTCCTGCGTGCCGGTCTTCAGTTTCCATACCGAACCATCCGGCCGCCCGTGGCCCAGCGAAACGTACAGAAACTGTTTGTCGGGCGACACCGCAATCCCGTGTGGACCGTTAATCTCTACCGGCATCAAGCCAATGTGCGTTTCATTTTCTTTCTCGAAGCCATGCGGGCCGAATCGCAATAGCACGATCTTGTCAGCGGATTCGCATACGACGTAAACGAAATAATCCTGAGTGGGGCCCAGGGGTGGGGCGGCCTGCCCAGAAGCCTTGGCGTAACCGGAACCAGGCGCTGCTTGTTGCCATAGTGCAAAAACCGCGTGCGCCGCCACGGACGCGATCGCGGCAGCAAATAACAGTAGGACAAACAGGCGCTTAGGCCGGCGACCCTCGAGCAGCACGCGCTTTTCACATGCTGCCGTTGCCATTGGGTGCGGAACACAATCGATCATCAAAGTTCCTCTTTTGGGGCAAGCGCTATTCGCACCGCGATCCTTTCAAGCAATCGAGTTTATAACCGAAGTACCCCCGTGAAGAAAGAAACGAAGTCTTGATCACCGTTATTTCGCGAATCAATCATTCGTAGCCGGCGAAGAACGCCAAAATCCCGGCGCCGCCTCCAGAAATTCCAGCCCCGCAAGTATGTACCCCTTTTCGGACCGGATCAGCCGCACCACGCGGCAGAGCAAGTCCTCTTCGGTCTGCATATTGGTCAAAACCACTTCCTGGCGGCAGGCAACAGGTGATGAAATCAAGACCAGCCCGCCTCGCGCGCTGACGTTGATGGTTTCGGTGGGTTCGACGAAGGGTTCTGAGCCAAGTCTGCCGTAGACCATCACAGGCATGCAGATCGGCAAGCGCTGCGCACGACGCTGATCGTTTAGCGATCCGATGGCGTGCTTATACCCGTGGCCCTTGGACCGATTGCCATCCCGTCCCAGGAGCTTCGCAAGAAAATCCTCCAGGCTCACCAGCGCCTCCAAATGACAGATATGCGCCCAAGCGAAGCGGCTCGCAAGGATTTTTGCCGTGCAGTTTCGTAACTGTTGGCCAGGATGAACAAGGGTGGTAGATTCAGCCGCCCACTGCCAACATTCCGCATACTGCTCGCGGGCGTACTTGCTATCGTTGCCAAAAGACAATCACTCTCGCCGAACCGAAATATCTTGCTCTGATCACAAACCAGGTGCGGCCCTTGTCGCGCGACTGGGATTATTCGACGCGACCATGGTGGTGATGGGCGGCATCGTCGGGTCCGGAATCTTCATCAACCCCTACGTCGTCGCGCAGCTCGTTCACACGCCCGCGCTGATTTTAGGCACCTGGATTGCCGGCGGCGTAATCGCCTTAGCGGGCGCGTTCATCTACGCCGAACTCGCAGATCGCATGCCGGAAGTTGGCGGCCAGTATGCTTATATCCGCGAGGCCTACCATCCATTAGTTGGCTTCTTGTACGGCTGGGTAAGTTTGTTGGTGATTCACGCGGGTGGAACAGCCGCCGTGGCGGTGACATTTGCGAACTATGCCCGCGCGTTTTCCCAAGGCGTCGTTCCGGAAAAATTCGCAGCCGTTGCCGTGGTTCTGATTCTAACAATCATTAATTGCCTCGGTGTTGGCGTTGGCAGCCGAGTTCAGAGCTTTTTCATGGTTCTGCGAATTCTGGCAATCGCGATGATCGTCGTCTGTGGCGCCTGGCTGATATTGCGGACGCCGGCAGTCGACACGCCCGCAGTGGATTCCGCTGTTAGACCGTCCGCTTTCGTTCGATTTGTTCACCGTGTTTGGCGCCGCAATGATTCCGGTGCTATTTGCATACGGGGGATTCCAAACTTCGAATTACGTCGCCAGCGAAATCCGCGAGCCGCGAAAGAATTTGCCGCGAGCGCTTCTGTTGGGCGTCACCGGAGTGATCGCTCTGTACCTCTCCGCAAATTTTATATATGTCGAAACTCTGTCTCCCGCGGGACTGGCCGCCACTTCGACGCCGGCGTCGGAAGTGATGCGCCGCTCGCTGGGCGCGCTCGGCGGTTCGCTGGTGGCCATCACCATCGCAATTTCCACGCTGGGATTTCTGAGCCAGTCCATGCTTGCGAACCCGCGCGTAGCGTACGCCATGGCTGAAAATGGCGTGCTTCCGCAGATATTTACACGGTTAGGGACGCGAACCAGCGCACCCATTGCCGCGATTGCTCTGCAAGGCGCAATCACCAGCGCAGCCGTGCTGCTGGGCACCTACGAGCAAATCCTTAGCTATGTAGTTGTAATGGACTGGCTGTTCTTCGGGTTGGCAGCAAGTTGCCTTTTCGTTTTTCGACGGCGCGACACTGTTCTGCAAACCGTCGAAACAGGTCGAACGCAGACTCCCGGCTACCGTGTTCCCGGTCATCCTTGGACCACCGGCGGGTTTGTAGCCGTCGCCTGGTTGGTGGTTCTGAACACAATCTACAAATATCCGCGTAATGCAGGCATCGCGCTGTGTATCCTCGTTGCCGGGGTGCCCGTTTACTTTCTTTTCCGGCGTGGCGTCAAAGGTAGGTTAGATTTCGACTAGAAGTTCCATGAGCCCGCAGAGACGCGAAATCGGTTCCGGTTACATTGAATGGGCAAAGCTGCGCTCCAAGGCTCGTTACCACCTCGCAACCAGTGACGTATGCGCATTGCCGGTCGCCGATCTCCACCCGCAACTTGCAGATCTCGAAATTTCCGGCTCCGACGGCTACGGCTACGCGCCGTTGCTAGAGAAGCTTTCCGCGAAATCCGGGGTGCCGACTGAAAACATCGTGCACGCGCAAGGAACTTCCATGGCCAATCACTTGGCCATGGCCGCGCTGCTTGAGCCTGGTGACGAAGTTCTGATCGAAGAGCCATCCTACGGACCCATTGTTTCGACCGCCGAATATCTGGGAGCAACCATTCGGCGGTTCCCGCGAAAATTCGAATCTGGATTTCAGCTCGACCCGCGCGAAATCGAACGCAACATTTCGCCCCGCACCAGACTCGTGGTGTTGGCGAATCTTCACAACCCGAGTGGCGTGAGGACAGCGGATACAAAGTTGCGTACGGCAGGCGAAATTGCGCGCAGCATGCGCGCGCACGTGCTGGTGGACGAGGTGTACCTTGAAACCTGCTTCGATTCCCCCGTGGCGGTCCGCTTTTCTGCTGGCGCCAAATTTTGTGGTTACCAGCAGTTTGACCAAAGCCTACGGCCTATCGGGACTGCGCTGCGGATGGATTTTCGCGGCAAAGCCGCTGGCCGAACGTATGTGGCGCCTCAACGACCTGTTTGGTGTTATGGCCTCGCATCCAGCGGAATTGCTCAGCGTTCTGGCCCTGGAACATCTGCCGGAGATTGCCGCGCGCGCAAAAAAGCTGCTGGATAGCAACCGCGCGCTGCTCAAACAGTTTTTTAGCTCTCGCAAAGATCTGCTGGCCATCTGGCCGGAATCCGGCACGATCGCGTTTCCGCAATTGATCAGCGGACATGCTGATGCGTTCTGTCAATTGCTCCGCGAGAAATACGAAACGAGCGTGGTGCCGGGACGCTTTTTTGATATGCCAGACCATTTCCGTATCGGAGTAGGCGGAAAAACAGAAGATGTGCGCGAAGGACTTTCGCGGATCGCGGCTGCATTGGACGAACTTGCTTTGAAAAAGTGATGCCGCGCTAAGCGTCTGACAATGCGCCCTTGGCCCTTGGGCGCGGGCTCTTAGACCGCCAGAATAATATTCACAAGCGCTTGCGCCGCTCCCGTCAGCGGCCGGTCTTGTCGGTAAACCAGATAGAACTTACGCTCTATCCGCATCTGGCGAATCCTCACTTCACGCAAGTCTCCGCGCGCTAGTTCGCCCTCGACGCACATGCGCGGCACAATCGCCACGCCCTTTTTCATTTCCACAAAGCGCTTGATGCTTTCGATCGTCGGCAACTCAACTTCCATGCGTAAGGGCGTCTTGTGCTTCGCAAACATTTGTACAACGCGCTGGCGATAGGGTGACTCGACGATGTGCGCTACGAAAACTTCCTCGCTGAGCGCTGTCACCTCCACTTCCCGCCGTTTTGCCAGGCGGTGCCCGGGCCAAACGACCAGCACCAGGGCGTCGCGGTAGAATTCAGCCGTCGTGAGTTGGCGTTCTTCGGGCACATAAGAAATCACTCCAATGTCGAGCTGATGGTTAAGCAGCTCGCGCGGCACGTCGCGTGAAAACACTCGATGCACGCGAAGGTGAACCCCGGGATGCAGCCCGCGATAACGATCGAGCGAAGGCAAAAGGGCGTGAATCGAGCTCTCATTTACCCCTAGCGATACCTGCCCACGCTCGAGTCCGCGGAGTTCGCGTAATCCCTTGCGTATCTCCTCCCGCATGTTCAGCATGCGTTCGGCATATTCAAGCAACAGGACGCCAGCGTCAGTCAGGGTGCGGGCTCCAGAACCCCGCACAAATAAGGGTTGGCCGACCCACTCCTCGAGCTTACGCATGGCGATGCTGACAGCCGGCTGGGTACGAAACAGCTTCTCCGCTGCGCGCGAATAGCTGCGCTCGCTGGCCACCATTTGAAACACCTGTAGGGCCGCCAAATCCACCACACCCCCTTGATGCAATTTACTGTATAAAAGAGATTTATCTTACTTGCAACAATTATAAATTGGACTCGTTGCGTTAGGCACGAAACACTGTCACTGTCCAAAGGAGCCTTCATGGAGCAGGTTCACATCTTCGACACCACGCTGCGCGACGGCGAGCAATCTCCCGGTTTCTCGATGAATCGGGAAGAAAAGCTCCAATTGGCTCGTCAGCTCGAACAGCTTGGCGTCGATGTGATCGAAGCTGGTTTTCCCATCGCTTCCCCGGGTGATTTGGAAGGAGTTCACGCGGTAGCTACTGAAATCCGAGGCTGCCGAGTGGCGGCGCTTGCGCGCGCGCGTCAACAAGATGTGGATGCCGCCCTGCGGGCCCTCGAACCGGCTGCAAAACCCAGGCTTCACATTTTCCTGGCCAGTTCCGATCTGCATCTGAAGCATAAATTGCGCATATCCCGGAAAATCGCACTCGAGCAGATCGATACAATGGTTCGCTACGGCACACGACACTGCGAGGAAGTGGAGTTTTCCGCCGAAGACGCCAGCCGCAGCGATCTTGATTTCCTGCTGGAAGTGATCGAGACGGCTGCCGCTGCCGGAGCCTCCATCATCAACTTGCCCGATACTGTGGGTTACACAACTCCCGAAGAATACGGCGCCATCTTCCGTGCAGCTCGCAAACATCTGGCTGCTTGTCCGAAAATTGTTCTCAGCGCGCATTGCCACAACGACTTGGGCCTGGCGGTGGCGAATTCGCTTGCGGCCATCGGCGCCGGGGCGCGCCAGGTGGAATGCACCATCAATGGGATCGGCGAACGCGCAGGAAACGCATCCCTTGAAGAACTCGCCGTGGCACTCCATGTACGCAAGGGCCATTACGAGGTCGGCACGGGTATTGAACTCGAGAAGATTTACGCCACCAGCCGCATGCTTTCCTCGATTACCAGCATCAGCGTGCCGCCGAATAAAGCGGTCGTGGGGGCGAACGCTTTCGCGCATGAGGCCGGCATTCATCAGGACGGCATCCTGAAGAATCCGCTGACCTACGAAATCATTCTGCCGGAAAAAGTAGGCGTGCCCTCGCGCCGCCTGGTACTCGGCAAGCATTCCGGACGCAACGCGTTACGCGCACGGTTGGAAGAATTAGGCTACCCTACGACGGATCCGGAGCTGGCCGACTGCTACGTGATGGCGACTGCGCGTGCGGATGCCGCGAAACAAGTGACGGACCGCGATCTGCTTTCGATTATTCACAAGGTCAAGCGAGGACATGGACGGGCGCAGGCAGGTCCGGAGAGGGCCGCGGCAGCTGTTCGCTGAATAACAGGCATCGTAAGAGAGAACGGGGGATCACCCATGGCGTGGAGTAAGCAAGACGATCGCGGTATTGCCGGGAGACGGAGTCGGCCCGGAGGTTACGCGCGCGGCTGTGCACATTCTGCAAGACTGCGCAAAATCGTTCGAACACAAATTTGAATTTCGCGAATTTGCGTTCGGCGGCGCCGCTATCGACCGCTTTGGAACGCCCCTGCCCGCAGACACACTTGCAGGCTGTAAAGCTGCCGACGCGATTTTGCTTGGCGCGGTTGGCGGGCCCCCATGGGATGCTCTGCCACTGGCGAAGCGCCCAGAAGCAGGTTTGCTAGGATTGCGCCAGGCGTTGGGCCTTTTCATCAATCTGCGGCCGATTCGCCTGCGTCCGGCGCTCCGGGGAATTTCTCCGCTGCGCCGCGAGCGCATCAACGACTGCGATTTTGAAATCGTCCGCGAACTTGCCGGCGATATTTATTTTGGTGCGCACGAAACCGCAGGTCAGGGCAGCAATGCCCGTGCACGCGACGTCGCCGAGTATACCGCTGCCGAGATTGAGCGCGATCGCCCGCTACGCATTCGAACGCGCCGCATCACGCAGCCGCCGGGTCACCAGCGTGGACAAGGCCAACGTGCTGGCGACATCCGCGCCTGTGGCGGCAGACTGTCGAGCGCGTGGCCCGCGAATATCCAGACGTAACGCTCGAACATCTCTACGTGGACAACGCCGCCATGCAGCTGATGCTGCGCCCAATGCAATTCGATGTGATCCTTACCGGAAATCTTTTTGGGGACATTCTGAGCGACGAAGCCGCGGCACTAGCCGGCTCGATTGGCCTGATTCCCTCGATGAGCCGCGGCAGCCGATGGTCCCCGCACTGTACGAACCGATTCACGGTTCCGCGCCGTCGCTTGCGGGCAAGGACGTGGCCTGTCCGCTCGGCGCGATTTTTTCCGCAGTCCTGCTTCTGCGCGAATCCTTTGGACTCGATTTGGAAGCGCAATGGATCGAAGGCGCCATCGATCGTGTCCTCGATCACGGTTATCGCACGATCGACATTACCGAGACAGGCGCTCGCGTGCTGCGAAGCTCGGAATTCATCGACCACATTCGTGCGGAATTGCACGACGCGTTGGTTCATTCAGAACGCTACGGCTGGGGCGTGTAGAACGCGGCAGACAAAAGCCTTAGGGCAAGGTCTTCCTGAGCACTAAACAATTCGCAATCATGTCGTGAAGCGCCTGCTTCTTTTCCGTAAATCCTGCCATCATGTAGCCGACGCCGAACGGAACTAAACCGGTAATGATCTTGGCGAAAAATCGTCCGGTCGCTCGGCCAAACCCGACCCGTCGTCCCTGTAAATCCGTGACTGTCAAACCTAGAGCCATCTTCCCGAGTGTTCCCTGATATTGTGAGCTTTCCATCCAAGCATGATAGAGCCAGGTCCCCAAAGTCGAGGCAACAGACAGCAAAAGCATGGCTCCGATCAACGCCACCGGAAACTCTGGATTGTCGCCCCGAAGGCCTTCAAACATAGCGCGAAAGTAATCGATTCCGACGATCGCCACCCAAAGCAAAACAAGGATTCCAAAAACAATGCCCATTAAGACGCCGTCTATTGCGTAAGCAAGAAATCGCAACCAGAACCCTGCGTACGCTGACAGTGGAATAGCGTAGGCGGCCAGAGGGAGCGAGTCATATGGACGAACCGAACTCGGCGCTGAATTCGCAGGCAAGGCGCCGCCGCCGAGCCCCAGGGGCGGCTCAATCGCTGCTGCCGGAGAATCACCCGTGGGGTTTCCGCACGTGGTGCAAAAAGCAGAACCTACCGGCAGTTGCGTCCCGCATTTCGAGCAATACATTTGCCTCCCCATACAGCGTCTCCAAACCTTAAAGTTCTATAGCTTTCGAATCACTAATGTGCCCGCAATCATGTCGTGCAATGCCTGCTTCTTCTCCGTGAATCCCGCCATGATGTAACCGATCAGCAAAATCAAACCGGAGATGATCTTGGCAAAGAATCGTCCGCTAGCGCGGCCAAAACTTATGCGATTTCCCTCGAGATCTGTGACTTCCAAGCCCAGCGCTTTCTTGCCTAGCGTCGCCTGCCAGCTGGAACTCTCAAGCAAGGCGTAGTACAGCCAGTTGAGTATCAGGCGAATCGCAAAAATGCGCATGAATATGCCAAACATTGGTATAAAGTCCGCCGGATTCGGCGGGTGTCCGTTAAACATCCCGCGCATGCCAAAGCCCATCGACGCGGCGAAGGGCAAGGTCAAGAGTTGCGCAACGAAGACGAGAATAATCGCGTCAATAATGAAAGCAACGAAGCGCAGCCAAAAGCCGGCATATGCCACAGGCGCTCGCGCTGCGGGTGCCTGCCAGGCGGGCTGCACAGGTGCGTAGGTAGGTGGCGTCGCGACTGCTGGCGGCGGATTTATGGGTGCAGCTTGTGGTTGCCCGGCAGGGCCTCCCGGTACCGGCTGGCCGCAGGCGCTACAAAAAGCCACACCATCAGGAATGCTCCAACCGCACTTTGAACAGTACATCGCGCCCTCCGCACGGCCGCACGCGCCGCGCTGCAAGATGTTGTTGCGCATCGTATCCAACGCCAAAGCGGCGGGTCAACACGCAAATCGGCACGCTACATCGAACTTCGCTGAAGCGCGCCGATTCCCAAAGCTCATTGCCGCATCCAGCAAGCGTCGCTTACACTGCTGGTATTCATCCGTCAAAGCAAGCGGGAGGAAACGCGATGCGAATTCACATGACGAACAGAGCAAAGCTGCTTGGCGGTGGGCTGTTGGCGCTGGGGCTGTTTGCGAGTGGTTACCTGGCCGGTCAGCAGCGCTTCGGTCAGCCGAAAACGATTCTTCACGTTGTCGAGCTCAAATGGAATCCCGCAGCTACCGACGCCGACAAGCAGCGGGCGATCAGCGGCATCAAGGACATGGCTGCAAAAATTCCCGGAATCAAAAATATCTGGATCCAGGGCGAGCGCATGCAGCCGCGCGATTTCAACGCCGCCTATGCCATCGAGTTTCGAGACCGCGCCGCCGCCGACGCTTATGCCGAAAGCCCGGCACACGCCGCGTGGGAGGTGCAATATGTGCCGTTGCGCGAGGCCAGCATCTCGATACAGATTACAAATCCATAGCCCCTTCCCAGACACAGTTTCTCTCAGCAAAAATTCGCTATTGAACCGCCGCAAGCAGTGTTAGGCTCGGCTCAACGGGTCGTGGCCCGCACTCTCGGAGAGCTTTCCTTCCAGGATTTAACTGGGCAAAATTTTGAACGCAGGAGGCACCGGCCATGAAGAAATTGTCATTGGCGACTGTGGCGGCATACATCGTGTTGATGCTCACGAACTATTTGATTCACAGCGTTTGGCTCATGAGCGACTACGCAGCGATACCGGAAAGCCATCGAAGTCCCGCGGGCATAATGCACCGCTTCTGGGCCATGTTGATCGGCCAGTTCTTTTTCGCGGCGATGTTTACATACATCTATACGCGCGGCGCAGAGCGAAAACCATGGATCGTTCAGGGGATTCGCTACGGTATTATCCTGACTTTCATGACTGTGATTCCATATTCGCTGAGCGAGTACGTGGTGTACATCGTCCCCTACCAGCTCGCAATCAAATGGATGGTCTTGGGCGGAATTCAGCTGATTATCCTCGGCTTGGTTGTCGCCGCAATTTGCCAGAAAGAAACTGCGTGACGCACGAGGCGCTGCCCGCGGCCAATTCTTTGGCCCGAACCCCCGAGTCGGGGGCAGTAATCGGCTTTGCCTGCTGTAGTGCAGCCGACGCCGAAAGCGCATGTCCCCGGTTATGACCTTAGGCTCCAAGTAGCGAAACTATCTACAGCGGCAACCGTATTGACCGCATCGCGCGATAGCGGAAAATAGGCGACAGGAGGGTAGCGGATGATCAAGAAAGTAAAGGGCGGGTATAAAGTCGTTTCGGAAAAGAAAGGCAAGAATCTCGGTGGCCCATACAAGACTCGCGAAGAAGCGGAAAAGCGCCTGCGCCAAGTCGAGTTCTTCAAACACAACAAGTAAAACCAGCCTGAAGGAGACCGCCTGCTGCTCGCTCGAATTTCCTCAGAATGCTGGTGAAATCCACAGAAGAACGCCGCAAAAATAAATCATAAATACTTGACGAAATTTGTAAACTTGCTATACTCTCCTGATGTCGGCACAGGCCTGCGAAGGCGATTGCTTGCGCTGACTGAACCGGTTTCCGCCTTCTACATCCAGAGGTGAGTTTGGTTACAAACACCGGGTAGAAAGAAATCGAGCTTCGAGCACGTCCGCCCTAGAGGCCGCAGCAACATGGCCCGCAGGATCGGCGGATCCGCCCGGCGCTCGACGCCGGGTTTTTTATTGTCTAAAAGCAGTTTTCGCGGCCGTCGGCTCCAAACCGACTGATGCGCTCCCCCGGGCGGGGAGACAATCCAGTCGGAAGTTGATGATGGGATTGAAGTTCTTTGACAACTGAAGGAAGCTGGCACTACGTTATGCGAGTTTCAAGTCTCGCATGGCGTAGTAAACCGCAAATTTTTTGCTCGAGAGTAGCGCAATGTGGAAAGGCGAATTTACTCCACGCGCGGTGCTCGGCCTTCTGCATGAGTGATCATCCAGAGGCCGGCGATGGCGACGTGTTGGGTAAGTTTTATGGTTAAGCTACTAAGGGCGTACGGTGGATGCCTTGGCGCCAACAGACGATGAAGGACGTGGCAAGCTGCGATAAGCCTCGGGGAGCCGCAAGCAGGCTTTGATCCGGGGATTTCCGAATGGGGAAACCCATCCTGGTAAAACCAGGTTACGGCCGACTGAATACATAGGTCGGTGCGAGTCAACCCAGGGAAGTGAACCATCTCAGTACCTGGAGGAAAATAAATCAAACGAGATTCCGAAAGTAGCGGCGAGCGAAATCGGAACAGCCCAAACCGGGGTATTTATACCCCGGGGTTGTAGGACCGCATGAGTAGAGTTACCAATCCGGAGGCTAGGTGAACCTGCTGGAAAGCAGGGTCAAAGAGGGTGAAAACCCCGTAGCCGAAAGCTTACCGGACTCGAAGCGGTATCCTGAGTACCACGGGGCACGAGAAACCCAGTGGGAATCCGGGGAGACCACTCTCCAAGGCTAAATACTCGTTGGCGACCGATAGTGAACTAGTACCGTGAGGGAAAGGCGAAAAGCACCCCTGCGAGGGGAGTGAAATAGAACCTGAAACCGTATGCTTACAAGCAGTCAGAGGGCTATGCCGTGTCTTCGGATCCGGAAATGCCTGATGGCGTGCCTCTTGCTTAATGAGCCGGCTAGTTATTCTCACACGCAAGGTTAAGCGAAAGCGAGCCGTAGCGAAAGCGAGTCCGAATAGGGCGCTCAGTGTGTGGGAATAGACGCGAAGCGGGATGATCTACCCTTGGCCAGGTTGAAGGTCGCTTAACCGCGACTGGAGGACCGAACCGGTGTGAGTTGAAAATCGCTCGGATGAGCTGAGGGTAGGGGTGAAAGGCTAATCAAATTCCGTGATAGCTCGTTCTCCCCGAAATGCCTTTAGGGGCAGCCTCGTATGATTTGCCACGGTGGTAGAGCACTGAATGGACTAGGGTCCCATCCAGGATACCGAATCCAATCAAACTCCGAATGCCGTGTACAACAGTACGGGAGTGAGACTACGGGGGATAAGCTCCGTGGTCGAGAGGGAAAGAACCCAGATCGCCAATTAAGGTCCCCAACTGCAGACTAAGTGGGAAAGGACGTGTGAGCGCACAGACAGCCAGGAGGTTGGCTTAGAAGCAGCCATCCTTTAAAGAAAGCGTAACAGCTCACTGGTCAAGTGTTCACGCACCGACAATCCAACGGGGCTAAGTCTGCGACCGAAATTGCGAAATTGACGATTTCTTCGGACTGTCGTCATTTGGTAGGGGAGCATTCTGTTGAGTTCGACGGTAGATCGAGAGAACTACTTGACGCAACGGAAGAGACTCTGCCGGCATAAGTAGCGATAAACACGATGAGAACTCGTGTCGCCGAAAGTCTAAGGTTTCCTGAGGAAGGTTAATCCGCTCAGGGTTAGGCGGGTCCTAAGGTGAGGCCGAGAGGCGTAACTGATGGACAGCAGGTCAACATTCCTGCCCCGCCATTTGAACGTTATACGATGGGGTGACGCAGAAGGATAGGGGAGTCGGGTGATGGATGTCCCGATGTCTCGGTGCAAGCCGGATCCCGCAGGAAAATCCACGGGGTCATTCAACGGTCAGACCGGGTCCGAGGCCACACGGCCACAAAGTCTCTGATTTCACGCTGCCAGGAAAAACCTCTAAGGAGTTCAGATGGTGCCCGTACCTCAAACCGACACAGGTAGACAAGGTGAATATCCACAGGCGCTCGAGAGAACGCTGGCTCAGGAACTAGGCACATTAGCCCCGTAACTTCGGGAGAAGGGGTGCCCCGCTAGGGTTTATAGCCCGAGGGGGCCGCAGTGAAATGCGTTCGGCGACTGTTTAACAAAAACACAGCTCTCTGCTAAGTCGAATACGACGTATAGGGGGTGACGCCTGCCCGGTGCCGGAAGGTTAAAGGGAGGGCTTAGCTGCCGCAAGGCAGCGAAGGCCTGATCTGAAGCCCCGGTGAACGGCGGCCGTAACTATAACGGTCCTAAGGTTAGGTTCGCTAGCCTTAGTAAAACTGAACTATATGCGGGAAACTCCTCACACAGCCGTCCGGTACTCGCTCCGATCGAATCGGGGCAGTCAAAATCCGGCGGACATGGGGACAATCCGCAGGGAAGGCTCCATAATGGAGAACCCTCAGAGACTTTACGTTCAGACGCATCCTGAGAAGCTAAACGCTCAATGGATTGTCGGATTTGTTGACGGCGAAGGTTGTTTCTACGTCGGCATCAATCCGCATCCAGAGATGACTTGCCAGTTTCAAGTGCTCCCCGAATTCACGGTCGTCCAACACCAACGGGATGTTCAACTGCTCCACTCGCTGAAGAAGTTCTTCGGCTGTGGGGTGGTTCGATCGAACCACGGTGATCGGATGGCTTATCGAGTTCGGGGGCTGAATCACCTCAACGAAAGGATCGTTCCCTTCTTCGAACAGCATCCGCTGAAATCAAAGAAGCGAGTCGACTTCGCGAGGTTCCGAAAGATTCTTCACCTGATGTCCCAAGGAAAACATTTGAACCTGCAAGGAATCGAAGAAATAAGAGCGATAGCTTCAACGATGAACACAGGATGCGTAAGATAAAGTCCATCTGCTCTGGAAACAGAATAGACAAGCCGAGCGAAATTCCTTGTCGGGTAAGTTCCGACCTGCACGAATGGCGTACCGATCGAACGACTGTCTTGGCCAACGGCTCGGCGAATTTGTGGTTCCGGTGAAGACGCCGGATGCCCGCATCTAGACGGAAAGACCCCGTGCACCTTAACTGCACTCTGGTCATGATTAACGGTACTGCCTGCGTAGGATAGGTGGGAGCCTGGGATCTCCTGGTTTCGGCTGGGAGGGAGGCAACGGTGAAATACCACCCTGATAGTTCTGTCGCTCTAACTTGCACCCCTAGACGGGGTGGAGGACACGGCCAGACGGGTAGTTTGACTGGGGCGGTCGCCTCCTAAATGGTAACGGAGGCGCTCAAAGCTCGGCTCAGGCGGATTGGAAACCCGCCGTGGAGTGCAAGAGCATAAGCCGGGTTGACTGCAAGACACACAGGTCGAGCAGGCACGAAAGTGGGATCTAGTGATCCGGTGGTTCTGCGTGGAAGGGCCATCGCTCAACGGATAAAAGGTACGCCGGGGATAACAGGCTGATCTAAGCCAAGAGTTCACATCGACGCTTAGGTTTGGCACCTCGATGTCGGCTCATCGCATCCTGGGGCTGTAGAAGGTCCCAAGGGTTAGGCTGTTCGCCTATTAAAGCGGTACGTGAGCTGGGTTCAGAACGTCGCGAGACAGTTCGGTCCCTATCTGGTGTGGGCGCAGGAAACTTGAGAGGAGCTGTCCCTAGTACGAGAGGACCGGGATGGACGGACCTCTTGTGATCGAGTTGTCACGCCCGTGGCATAGCTCGGTAGCGAAGTCCGGAAGAGATAATCGCTGAAAGCATCTAAGCGAGAAGCTCGCCTCGAGATAAGGTTTCCCAACCCTCCTGCGGGGGGGTAAGAAGGCCAGTCGAAGACTACGACTTTGATAGGCGGGAGGTGGAAGCGCAGTAATGCGTGTAGCTAACCCGTACTAATCGGCCGTTCGGCTTAACCATAAAACTTTCCTAAACGGCGTCGCCCATAAGACGGCGCGGGAGGAAGAGTTAGGCAGCCTTTCCACATTGCACTATTCTCAAGCGGAAATTAGCGGTTGTTGTACCAACTTCCTTCAGTTGCTCATCGAAACTCTGAATTTCGCTTCGCACCCGGCGATTCGGCCACGCTGCGAATTCCGATCTCCGAGTTTCGATTACAAGTTTCCTGGTGGTCTTACCGCAAGGGTCACACCCGTTCCCATCCCGAACACGGAAGTTAAGCCTTGCCGGGCCGATGATACTGCGCTGGAAACGACGCGGGAACGTAGGTCACCGCCAGGATTAAAATAAAAAAAGGCTCCGAGAAATCGGAGCCTTTTTTATTTCCGCGAAACCCAGATGAACGATGAACAGCTGAACATGACGGGTTAATGGTTCTGTCAACTTGATTTGGCCCCTTTCGATCGTTTGATTTGGCCCCACCTTGCTGGTGAATTAAGTCCTTCTAGGGAACCGCCGCCGGGCCTTGTGGGAACTGTGGAAAGCGCTTTGTGCTTTCCAAGCCGCTGTGGGAATCCGCGTTCTTTGCGGATTTCCATCAGCGGCGTCAGTTTCCACAGGCCTCCGTTTTCTTTCTTTTTTGCTCCTTTTTTCTTTCTTTGTGCCTGTCTCCAGTTTTCCACAGAAAAATATCGCGCCAGGATCGTCTAGGAACAACGATCGCCCACTCGATCGACCCGCAACATCCCCGGTTTTTGTCTCCTTCCTTCATCCCTTGCCACCTTTTTTCTTTTCCAGCGTTCTGCGGAAACGATACGACTCCGTGCCCGTCTCGATAATGTGGGCCTGGTCGGTCAGCCGGTCCAGCATCGCCTTGCATAATCGTGCGTTCGGAAACATGGTGGTCCACTCGGAAAACGGCAGATTCGTTGTGACGATCACTGCGGCTCTTTCCGCTCTTCCAGCGATGATCTGGAACAACAACTCGGCGGCTGCTTCGGGCATCGCCACATAGGCCATCTCGTCAATCACGATCAGCTCGTACCGCGTCCAGCGATTGGTCACGCGATTCAGTTCGCTCTTATTCTTCGCTTCGCTGAGTTCGTTGACCAGTTGCGCCGCCGTCGTGAAACGCACCGGCTTTCTCTGACGGCAGGCCTCCACTGCCAGTCCCGTCGCCAAGTGCGTCTTGCCCGTTCCTGCTTCGCCCAGAAAAATGATGGGTTCGCTCCGACTCAAGTAGCCGCCCTCAGCCAGGTTCCGTACCAGCGATGCGGGAATGTGCGGCGCAGCGGAGAAGGCGAACTCTTCGAGTGTCTTCACCTTAGGGAAATGCGCCTCCTTAATCCGCCGTGCGACCGCATTGCGGTCTCGCTCTTCCACTTCGGCCCCGAGTAGCGCTTCCAGATAACTGAGATGACTTTGCTTCTGGCGGATCGCCTGCTCGGCCACCTCTGCGAACTGCCCGCCGATCGTTCGCAGCTGCAGTTGCTTGGCATACTGCCGGATGGTGGCCTGTTGCACGGGGGCGTTCATTGAATCACCCCGTTCGACGGGCAGTTCGCCAGCAACTGGTCGTAGTTCCTCGTCGTGGGTTGCGGTCGGTCATACGCTCGCAACGCACCAATCTCGACTGCTGCAACGGCTGTGCGCTTCCCGGATGGATCGGTGGCGAGCAACAAGCGTACGGCCTCGGCATCGAAACAACTCAGATCCAGAGCTTTTTCCAGCGCTTCTTTCAGTCGTGGATATCCATGCTGGCGCCCCAGCAGCAGCACCTCGATCATGGCTCTGGTCCCATCCTGCTTGCCTCTTCGTCGCTTCAGTGCCTCCCAGAAGTGATCGAAGCTGGCCGGCCAGCGCCCCTGGGCCCGCCACTGCTCCAGCGCTGTCGAACCCGCAAATGCCCCGGGCTTCTTCGTCAGTGCATCCAGGTAATGCTCCAAGTTGAGTACTTTCTGTTGCCGCTGGAAGCAGCGTTCGTGCCGTGCCACACACTCTCCCTGATGCCAGATCTCCACGTAGGCGGAGTGCACCTTGGCCTGCACTTCCAGACCCACCGGCAGCGGAACCGAATAGAAGTTGGTCAGCACCTTCACGCAACCGCTGGTGTTCACATGGGGAAAGTGCACCGCGGCCAGATCAAAGCATTCCTTGAGCCCCTTTAAATGCTCCAGCTCCAGACTCATTCCCGCGCCAACGGTCTGCATCCGCTCACCAATGATCCGTTGCTCATCTTCCTTGGAAGATCCCAGCAACAACACATCGAGTTCTTCCCAACTGGCCACGTTCGGCACCGGCACCAGATGGTTCCGGCGAAAGTATCCGCCTTCTCCTTCCACGCCACCCTTCTCGTGACCTTCGGCCGGCGTACAGAACTCGGACTCGAAATCCCAATGGGATCGGAAGGCGATGAATCGCGTGGTCTCCTCGCGCTGGTGCCCTCGCAGAATCCTTTTCACCGCAGAGCGCAGGTTGTCATAGCGAAGAATCTTGAACACCCCGCCAAAATAAGCAAACGCCCGCTCATGAGCTTCCAGAAAGGCCTGCTGGCTCGCATGCGGGAAGGCGCAATGGAAAGCTCCGCCACTGGCCATGCTCCGCATGCAAAACAGGTAGGCCTTCTGCCTTTCTTCGCCAATGTCCGCATACGCTTCATACCAGTCCACCTGCGCTTCTTGACCCCAGCGGTAAGACTGCGGAATGAACACTTCCTGACTGAGCAGTCTCAGTTCTATCTTTCGCTCGCGCACGTAGCCACGAAGCGTGGACTCGCCGATCTGCACCCCAGGCATCTCCGCTCGCATCCGGCACCAGATTCGATGGGCGGTGTGCCGTTGCTTTCGTGGTGCCTTGCGGTCCGCTTCCAGAATCGCCTCCACAAAAGCCTTCACTGGTTCCAGTTTCGGTCTCTCGCGCACAGGTATCTTTCGCTCCACGGGAACAGCACGGAGCACTGCCTCACGCACGATGCGCCGGTGAATCCCTAGCTTCTTGGCGATTCCTCGGATCGTTCCCCCACCATGCTCGTACTCGCGTCGTATCTGTTCGAATAGCTCCACCTTGGCTCTCCTGTTCACCCGGTCTCCCTTGGGGCGACTGAGCCCGAAGCAGAGTACACGGTATATGAGTTTCAGTAGGGTGGGGCCAAATCAAACGATCGAAAGGGGCCAATTCAGAGTAGCGAAATCAGTTAAATTAAACTCTCTCCGGAATTGCGGGCCAGCACCGCGCGCGTGGCGTCGCGAAGCCTGACAATCTCCCGCCAATCGTTCCCAGCGGCTCGATTCGGAATGATCGGTTCGCCGAACGTTAGCCTAACGCGCCCTGGTCGAGGGAGAATCGTCTTATCGCGTAAGACCTGGCGAGCGCCGGTAATCGCAACGGGACAGATAGGACGCTGCATCTCGAGAGCCGCTTTGAACGCACCCAACTGGAATGGGCGTATCCCGGCCATCGGCGTAAACGTCCCTTCAGGGAAAATCACCAGGGATTCGCCGTTGGCAAGCGCGGTATTCACTTCCTCGGCCTGACGAATGCGCGCCTGCGTATCGCCGCGTTCAAATGCAAACTGGCCGCTCTTTTTTGCGATGGTGCTGATGAGTGGCATTGTCTGAATCTCGCCCTTGGCTACAAATCTCACGCCGGTTGGCAAATAGCCAATGGTTATCAGAACATCCAGATAGCTGGAATGGTTGGGAGCAAAAATCCAGGGCCCGGTCTTCGCATGCTCAGCCAGAATTTCCCGTCCGCAAATATCCACGGGCACGCGAGCGGCGGCCAGCATCATCCGGGCGCCAGTGCTGGCAAATCGCGCGGCGCGTTTGCGATTCCGCGTGCATCCGACGATGACCCACAACGGAATCAAAACAACTGTGAAACCGGTCAGCGCACATGCGCCGTGCAGTGCTTCGAACGAGCTTTTTATCGCGCCGCGCAGCCAATTCCAGGCCCGAGGCATCGCGCCTCTTGCCGCGAGCTTGGCAATCTGCAGCCATGCGGCATCTTGCTTCTCGCCGAGTTTTCCTTCAAGGAATAATCGGCGCGTCTCACTGCGCCGTAATTTGCCACTGGAAGTTTTCGGAATCGATTGCGGGGGTAAAAGCACGACCATGTCCGGCGGCATTCCCATCACGTCACTAACCGTGCTGGCAGTCTCCTGTTCAATGCGTTTTGCGTTGGCTGCATCCTTGATTTCCGCCGCAACCACCAGCCGCTCTGTCCCAGTCCGCTTGTCCGGAGCGCCGAAGGCCACAACGCAACCTGCGCGCACTCCCGGCACCCGTCCGGCAATTTCCTCGACTTCCTGAGGATAGATATTTCGGCCGCCTTTGATAATTAGGTCTTTCGCCCGACCGGTAATGTAAATTTCGCCATCGGCCCAGTAAGCCAGATCGCCCGAATCGAGCCTGTTTCCGTCGCGCATCAGTTCGCGCGTGGCCACCTCATTGTGATAGTAGCCGCTGGTTGCCGCTGGACCGCGGAACCAGAGCTGGCCTTGCTGGCGCTCGCCCAGAGTGCGGCCTTCGGCATCAACGATTGTCACCTCCACCGAAGGAAGCGGTTTGCCTGCATTCACAAATTCCAGAGCTGCCGCGTTCGAGCTGGCAACCGGCACAGCACGTCCGGTAGATTCAAATGCCTCGCGGTCGATGCGATCCACTTTGTATCCGGCGCCGACTTTCGGAACCGATATCGCGAGCGATCCTTCCGCCAGCCCGTACACGGGCATCAGCGCGTCGCGCCGAAAACCATATGGCGCGAAACGCTTAGCAAATCTTTCCAGGGTGTCGGCGCGCACAGGCTCGGCACCATTGGTGGCCGCGCGCCACGAACTCAGATCAAGCCCCTGTAAATCCTTGTCCGCAATCTTTCGCAAGCACAGTTCGTAGGCAAAATTCGGCGCGGGGCTGATCGTAGCGCGATGCCGCTGAATGGCACGCAACCAGCGTTCCGGCCGACCTAAAAACGCCAGGGGCGACATGACCACCAGCCGCACACCTATATAGATCGGCACAAACCACGCGCCAATCAATCCCATGTCGTGATACAGCGGCAGCCAGGACACGCAAACGTCTGTTGGCTGCACTTGGATTCCGGAAATGATCGAACGGATATTCGCCAGCAGATTTGCGTGGGTCAGTACCACGCCTTTGGGGTCTCCGGTGGATCCTGAGGTGTATTGCAGGAAGGCGATGTCTTCGCCACGCGCGTGGTGAGATAGATGTTCGACCGCGCGCCATTGCTTGCCGGGGACAGTGGGTGTTGTGGCGCGCGGCTCCGGGCCGCGAGCGGCTCCGAGCTTTTGGACATTGAGCACTTCGCGCAAAGTTCGAACGCGCGGCCGCAGCAGCTTGGCAAGATTCTCGGCCTGCTGCCAGGTCAGCAGAAAACGCGCCTCGGCGTTGCGCAGGATGTTGGATTGCCGCGTTGCGTATTCCGCGATGCGGTCGGCGCGGAAGGGCGGATAAATCGGCACAGGAACTCCGCCGGCAAGCAATATCCCGGCGAAGGCGAAAAAAAAATCCGCGCAGGTCGGCAGCATGATCGCTACCGTTTGACCAGGTTCCAAGCCACGTTGACGAAGGTCCATCGCGACCGCTGAGGAACGTTCGTACAACTCGCCGAACGTAATGGTCCTCAGCCGTTCGTCTTCTTCGTAAATTTCAATGTGAATGCGGCCGGGTTCCAGCCGTCCGCGCAGGCGCAGCACTTCTGTCAGGCTTTCGGCATTGCGAATTTGCCGCTCGACGTCGAGGGAAATCTCGGGCGAGGAAGAAATCGGCGCCGCCACGGGGGCCCGTGATCCAGACCCGTTCTTATTGGGACCTGTCTGTTCGCGCAGGATGGCGTCAATCAGATCCTGCACCGTGTTCGCTTCGGCTACGACGCTATCTTCTAAGCGGACGCCGCAGGCAGCGCCTAGGCGCAGCATCAATTCCACGCGCTCCAGGCTTCCGAGCCCTAGTCCGCGTTCCAAATGAGCGGACGCGCCGCGCGCGCTGAGTTCTTCCAGGCCTCGCGCACCTCCCAGCTCCACCAGCAATTGCTGCACGGATGCCAAGGCTTGCGCTTGCACTACAGTCCCGCGATCGAGTTTTGTTCCGATTGCGCCCAATGATGTCGGCAGTTCATCGCGCTTGGCCACGCGCGGGTTGGGGTCAACTGCTACCCGAGCCTACCACCGCGCGATGAGCCGTTCAATGCCGGGTATCATCGTAGTACCGGCGTCTGGTCGCGGCGCTTTTGAGAAATGCCCGGCGGCCAAGCGAGCGGGCCATGGCCAGCAATGCCTCAAACGACTGGTCAGACGTCTCGTTAGTAGCTCAATGGCACTTTCATCATAAAAAGCTCTCGCGGCGAAGATGACTCGAAACAGCTTTCGAGTACCATCGTACTGGCACCAAATGTACCTACTGGCCTATCGACGCCGCCGATGTCCGCAGGCAAACTTACATTGTGTTCGGGGCTGTCTCAAGGGCCTCGAATATATGCACCTCCATCACCCATGCCCCGAGCGGCCGGCACCCCCACCGGCCGCTCCCCCTTTCTAGGTTTGAGTCCAGCAAGAATTCATCCCCAAGAAATCTGAGGATGCCTCTCCGAAATTACAGTTCGCCTGCGAAATCTTTTTTGACCTTAAGTCATTAAGTCCCGGCCTGATGCATTCCATAAGCGATTCTTTCTTGACATCCAAACCGCGCGGCCATATAGATTCCGCACTGGGGTTGTGTCGGCTGAAGCGAAAACGGGGCATTGTTTCGAGGCTCTCCGCAACCTAACGCTATCTTCTTCCTCAGCGGCGCCCAGCCACTTCACGGTCTGCTCGAATCTGAGCATGCGCGCGTAACTATGGAGGTGGGTCTTGAGGCCCATTCGCGAATTTCCTTTTTATGTAGTTGTTCTAGCAGTCATCGCAATCTTCCCCCACACCACATGGTCCCAAACGAACGCTTCCCTGCGCGGCACCGTCACCGACCAATCGGGCGGCATCATCGTGGGCGCGAAGGTCACGCTCACGAACACCGGCACCGGGATAGCCCGCACTACTACCTCCGGAAGCGATGGCAGCTATTTGTT
Organism: uncultured Acidobacteriota bacterium; assembly: GCA_963842255.1. Lineage (GTDB taxonomy): Bacteria > Acidobacteriota > Terriglobia > Acidiferrales > UBA7541 > Palsa-295. Next base: position 119,180 of record CAWJGI010000035.1, read on the forward strand.
CGATCTTGTTCAGGTTGGCACCTACAAAGTGACGGTGGAAAAATCCGGCTTTGCGACGTTTGTGGAGGCGGGAATCGTCCTTGAGCTTAACCAGAATGGCCGGCTCGATGTCTCGCTAAAGGTAGGACAGGGATCACAGACAATCGAGGTGACCGGTAACGTCGCTCAAGTCGATACGACCAGCGCTGTGCTCGGTAAAGTCGAAGACCAGCGCATGATTAACGATTTGCCGCTGCTCAATCGCGACACCTTACAACTGGGACTGCTTCAGGCAGGCGTTTTCACGCCGGATCCCGATGACGGCTCCGGCAATCCCTTCTCGGTCAGCGGCCAGCGTTCCGAATCCCTCACCTTTCTTCTCGACGGCGGCAACAACACCGACTTCCTTGGCAACAATATCGTCGTGAACCCGAATCCTGACGCCGTCGAGGAATTCAAGATTCTGACTAACAATTATGACGCGCAGTACGGCCGCACTTCAGGAGGCATCGTCAACCAGGTCACGAGATCGGGAACCAATGAGTTCCACGGAGACCTGTTCGAGTTCAACCGCAACAATTTGTTCAACGCCAAGGATTATTTCTTGCCCAGCGTTGTCCCCAAGAATCGTTCAAGAGGAATGTATTTGGTGCAACAACAGGCGGGCCCATCAAGAAAGACAAAATGTTTTTCTTCGCTGCGTATCAGGGTTGGCGCAGCCGGGAGGGTCAAACCTCCCCGGTTTGACGTTCTGACGGCGGAACGAACCGGCAACTTCGCGAAGTCTGCGGATTCGACAGCGCGAACTATATGAATCCAATACGGGCAATCCCTATCCCAATAATCAGGTACCCGTAAATCCTGTGATCGCCAACTGTATCGCTAAGTACATGCCCTACCCAACAGTATGTCCCGGCCAACCAGCAACGGTTACCGCATCACCCACGGCCGCGATTGACAACGACCAGGGCATCTTGCACTTCGACTACAACCTTTCCTCCCGAGACGCCATGTCCTTCGTTTACGTAATCAACGACGAGCGTGACAATTACCCGTTCCAGATTATCAACGGCGCATCTCTTCAACCGGGCGGCCGATCGGTTCGGGGCGATGTCGGCTCGGGTTTGACCGATTCGAAACACGGACTCAAATCGGGACCTTCACGTGGACTCACACCTTCTCCGGAATCGTATCAACGAATTTCGCTTTGCGGCGAATCGCTACGCAACGCTGCAGGGGGTACCCACCACCACCACATCGCCCCTCGCCCTGGGCTTCACCAACGTCAATCCAGACGATCCAAGGGGCACCGCGCCGCCCCGATCATGTACGCTCCTCCAGCTTCACTCGGGACCATCACCTCAAGGTCCCACCAAGCTGCATCGTGCCACTTTCGAATGGGCCGATAATTTTACGTGGACCCGCGGCAAGCATGAGTGGAAGTTCGGCGCAGACTTCACGCGCATTCGCGAAAACTTTAATTATGATCTTTTACAATAATGGCAGCTTCGATTTTGACAACTACGGACTTAACCTGGACGAATACGCGGACTTCGTCGGAGGTTTCTGGGATAACTACTACCAATTTTCGCAATGCAGTGTATGGCATCCGCACCGGATCGATCGGGTTCTATGGTCAGGATACCTGGAAAGTTCTCCACGACTCAGCCTAAACTTGGGTCTTCGCTACGAGTACTACGTTCCGCAGTACGACCATTCAACGACAATATCTCGGTTTCTTCCCTGGCCATCAATCGACCGTGTTTCCCAATGCGCCTCCGGACATTCTCTATCCCGACGATCCGGCACCCCGAACCGCGCGCTCGTCTATCCGGACTAAGAATAATTTCGCGCCACGCTTCGGCTTTGCGTGGGACATGTTCGGCAACGCGAAGCTTGTCATGCGCGGCGGCTTCGGCATCTTTTACGATATCGAGGATGGTGCGCTCAATCTTCAGTTCGGTGGCGAGCCGCCATTCGGGGCTGTTTCTAACATATTATCCCACCTCATTCGCTTCCGGCGTGGATCCGATTGGCGATCCATTGCAAGCCACTGGCTACACGAATCCGTTTCCATTCGCTTCGCGCGGACTCGTCGGTACGTTCGAGGTTCCGGCGATGCCCTATTCCATTTGACACGACCTATCCGCACTTCCGCACGCCGTACTCGGAAAACTTTCAATTACGGGTTTCAGTGGCAAGCGACCAAGGACATGATGCTGGAAACCGTCTACGTGGGTAGTCTCGGGCGCAAACTGATCTCCAGCGGCGAAGCCAACTTTCCCTCCGTCACGAATGAAGAATATCAGCTCCCCACCTACCTCCCGGCCTACAACGCCGGATTGATTTCGTCGCCGATCAACCCCGAGTGCGCGCGGCCACTCGCAGCTTGCACGGGTGGCTTCTTGAACCCGTCCGACCCGCTACGATCCCACCGGCCTCCCGACCGGAATTCAGCAGCTGTTTACGAATTTCAGCAACGGCTTATCGGATAGCGATCAGCTTCAGGTGACTCTGGATAAACGCTTTTCTCACGGCCTCACTTTCCGTGCAGCGTACACGTGGTCCAAGACGATTGACCTCACTTCCGGTTTTCGTGCGCGTTCTTCCACTTACACTGACCCCTACGATCACCGCCTCGACCGGGCATTGCGCGATTTTGACGTCCCGCAACGCTTTGTCTTCAGCGGAGTCTGGGAATTGCCGATTGCTCGCAACACCAACAACGAAGTTCTGGGAAGAAATCGCCAAAGGGTGGCAGCTCAATGCCATTACCACGTTTCAGGCAGGGCAGCCGTTCACGGTTTACGCCAACTACCAACGCCAGCCAGCAGGACAATTATCTCGATCGTCCCGACGTCATCGGTCCTGTTCCCTACACCCGTCAGCCCAGAAATCCGAATCAGACCTTTACCAGCCAATGCAATGGAACCAGCTCGGGCACGGAAACCGGGAATTTCTGGTTCAATCCCACGAATCTGGTTTGCAACGCTTGCCCCTACGACGATCCGACGTGTTCCGTCGCAGGTGACGGGCCTGGTATTCCGTTGTTCACCTATGGAAATATGCCGCGGAATTACCTGCGCGGCCCCGGAATCAATGATTGGGACCTCTCGATCGTCAAGAAAACCAATTTCAGGGAAACGAAGTCGGTCGAATTCCGGGCGGAATTCTTTAATGCTTTCAACCACGTGCAGTTTCTGCGGGTGGATAACACGGGGTATTTAAGCCCCACATTTGCACAGGTTATCTCGGACCGGGGGCCGCGATTAATTCAGTTTGGCCTGAAGCTTTACTTCTGACGACGGGATTCTACAAGAAGAGGCGCGAGGCGATGGTTGCCCCGGGCCCGCTTCCGCACACCCTCAAGCAAACCTTGGTTTTGAATCTACCTCCCGCGGCCCATGGGCCGGTAATTCCTCATGGGACGCGCGCGCATGCGCAAACGTGGTGCCAGCGGAGGCCGCACCGTTTGCAGAGGCGCGCCGCAATTTCCGCAGCACTCCTGCATCGCGTCGTGCAGCCGTAGCCAGCGGCCACGCTCCTGACATTCTGGATTCAAGCACTGCACTGTCCCCCCAGCTAATTCGTGCATGATCCCTCCCCGATTTGAAACATCCGGCGGAGCCGCAACCTGCGAGTAATGCGCTATTAATGTGCAGGATTCTGCGCTCCAAGGCTCTAGTGTGTCAAGAAAAATATGTACTATTAGTGGGGGTGTAGTTCCGATTGAGAATCACTTCGCGGTTCCGGCGTCCCCGGGCAGCACACCTGACTCGGAAACAGCTTTTCGTCCTAACACTCTCAAGCCGCTTTCGCACAAGACTTAGCCGCCCCACGCGCTGATGCCAGCGGTTTTCCCCGGGATGATCTACCAGGTTGATCAGTGCACTGTTTCGTGCTGATTTCCTGAATGCCCCTGACTTGGTTCGCGTTCGCTGCAGGCACGTTGCTGTAATGCGTATGTTAAAATAGCCGTTTAGGAGAGTGCGCATGAAATTTGGAGTAGTGCAGTTTCCGGGCTCCAATTGTGATGAAGACACCTATTATGCGATCAGCGGGATCATCCATCAGCCGGTCGAATTTATCTGGCACCAATCTGAAAATCTCTCGGACTGCGACGCCATCATCCTCCCCGGCGGTTTCGCTTACGGGGATTATCTGCGCACTGGTGCGATCGCGCGTTTCTCTCCGGTAATGAAGTCAGTCGAGCGTTTCGCGCGCTCGGGAGGCTTGGTACTCGGCATTTGTAACGGTTTCCAGATCCTGCTGGAAGCTGGCCTTCTGCAGGGCGCAGTGATGCGCAACCAAGGCCTGCGCTATCTCTGCCGCCACGTGCACATACGAGTCGAGTCGACCAATACCTCTTTCACCTGCGCGGCGCGAAAGGGCCAGGTGCTGAAAATTCCCATAGCTCACAACGAAGGAAATTATTTTTGCGAGGCGGCCGAACTAGCCGAACTCGAGCGCAACGACCAGATTATTTTTCGTTACGTAAAGCCAGATGGCACGGACGCAGCCGAAAATGATCGCGAAGCGAATCCTAATGGCTCACTGCATGCCATTGCAGGTATCTGCAACCGCGAGCGCAACGTGATGGGCTTGATGCCGCACCCGGAGCGCGCGGTCGAATCGCCGCTCGGCTCAGCGGACGGACTGGTAATTTTCCGTTCCCTGGTAGAAAGTCTTAGCCGGCAGACAGCCGTTCCCGCATAGTGTCTATTCAAGCCGCGCAAAATGATTGAAACAGAAATCAAAGTAACTCCACAAGTCGCCGCGGAGCACGGTCTTACCCCCGAAGAATACGCGCGCACGCAAAAAATACTGGGCCGTGATCCCAATTTTACCGAGCTCGGCATTTTCAGCGTGATGTGGAGCGAGCACTGCTCTTACAAGTCCTCGCGCGTGCATTTGAAGCGGCTTCCCACCCAAGGTACGCATGTACTTCAAGGACCGGGCGAAAATGCCGGGGTCGTGGACGTAGGCGACGGCTTGGTTGCAGTATTTAAGATCGAGTCGCACAACCATCCGAGCTTCGTTGAGCCATTTCAGGGCGCGGCCACAGGCGTCGGCGGAATCCTGCGAGATATCTTCACCATGGGCGCAAGGCCGATCGCGGTGCTGGATTCATTACGCTTTGGACCGATCACATCCGGACCGGGCGCCGGGAGCGCGACGGGCGAAGAAATTGCGCGCAATCGTCAAATCGTTGACGGCGTAATTCGCGGTATCGGCTTCTACGGAAATTGCTTTGGTGTGCCGACGGTCGGCGGCGAAGTGGCTTTCGAACCCTGCTATTCGAATAATCCGCTGGTAAACGCCCTGGCTCTGGGCATCTGTCGGCGCGAGGAATTATTTTTTGCCAAAGCGCGCGGCGCAGGGAACCCCGTGATTTACGTCGGCGCAAAAACAGGCCGCGACGGGATCCACGGCGCATCACTTCTTGCCTCCGCGGAATTCAGCGAGGAATCGCGGCAAAAGCGCCCCAACGTGCAGGTCGGCGATCCATTCATGGAAAAGCTGCTTCTGGAAGCCTGCCTGGAAGCGATGCGCACCGGCGCGGTCGTGGCCATACAAGACATGGGCGCGGCTGGTCTCACAAGTTCAAGCTCGGAAATGGCATCGCGAGGCGGCCTCGGAATCGAAATCGACCTGGCGCGCGTGCCGCAGCGCGAAACGGCCATGACTCCATACGAAATCATGCTTAGCGAATCGCAGGAGCGCATGCTTCTTGTCGCCCAGCGCGGCCGAGAGCGTGAAATTTTGAGCGTCTTCCATAAATGGGGGCTGGACGCAGTCGAGATTGGAAATGTGACGGAAGATGGCAAACTCCGGGTTCTCCATCATGGCCAGGTCGCTGCTGAAATTCCAGCGCACGCGATTGCAGAAGAAGGCCCGCGATATGAGCGACCAATCGCAAAGCGAGACGCTGGCCAAGGTTCGGCAGCGGCAATCGAGCCGTCTCCGCCGTTTACATTTGCTCGAGAAGGTACGGATCTCACCGAGAGTTTCCTGCGTTTACTCGCTTCACCAGCGATTGCTTCGAAGCACTGGATCACCGAGCAATACGATTCGATGGTCCAAACGAACACGCGTTTTGGTCCGGGCTCCGGCGACGCGGCCGTCCTGCGATTGAAAGAAACCAATCGCGCGCTGGCTCTGTCGACGGACTGCAACGGCCGATGGTGTTTCCTTGCGCCGCGCTTAGGTGCGATGCACGCGGTCGCAGAAGCCGCGCGCAACGTCGCCTGCAGCGGGGCGCGTCCCGTGGCGGCGACGAATTGCCTCAATTTCGGCAACCCGGAAAAGGCGGAGGTGATGTGGCAATTCAGCGAAACCATCGACGGAATCGCGGAAGCCTGCCAGGCCCTCGCCACACCCATCACCGGAGGCAACGTGAGTTTCTATAATGAGACACTGGGCAAGCCAATCTATCCGACGCCCGTTCTGGGGGTTCTCGGACTACTTGAAAACGCGGAATGCGCGGTCGGCTCGGATTTTCGCAAGGAAGGCGACGTCATCGTGTTGCTGGACGGCCGCCAAGCTTCCGCGCCCGTTTCTGAAGAAGCTTTGACATTCTCATCGACCGAATACGCTAAAACCATCCAGCGAATCGTTGCAGGCGCACCGCCCGCAATCGATCTCGCAGCCGAAAAAGGTCTGATTGATTGCCTGGTTCGGTTGGCGAGTGAAAAACTGATTCAATCCGCCCACGATATCAGCGACGGAGGCTTGGCCGTCACCCTGGCGGAATCATGTTTCGGGGCAGGCGGATTGTCGGCGCAGGTAACTATCGCTCCGACACCGCAAAATCAGCCTGCCGAAAGAGTACTTTTCGGTGAACGCGGCGCGCGCGCCGTGGTCTCACTCTCATCGTCTTCGCTTGCTCGTCTGAACGAGATTGCGGCACAATGTAAAGTGCAGGCGCAACAGATCGGCACAGTCACACCGGGACCTTTTCGGATCCAATATAACGGCTGGCCTGTGATACAAGGCAATATCGACTCCTTCCGCGAGGTCTGGAGCAAATCACTGCGCAAAGCAATCGAAAACGCATGAGTGCGAAACTCCCTACAATCCAGGACGATCATTTCCACGATCATTGTGGTGTGTTCGGAATCTTTGGCCACAGCGAAGCCGCCAAGATGACCTATCTCGGCCTTTATGCGCTGCAGCATCGCGGCCAGGAATCGGCTGGCATCGCTTCGACTAACGGCGCGCAGGTCCACGTGCACAAGTCCATGGGGCTGGTACAGGAAATCTTCACGCCGGAAGTGATTACGCGGCTGCCGGGCGATGCAGCGATCGGCCACACGCGTTATTCCACAGCGGGCGATACATCTTTGACGAACGCGCAGCCAGTGGTGATCGATTGCAACAAGGGCAAAATCGCTCTCGGCCACAATGGAAACCTGACCAACGCCATCGAACTGCGCAAGAAACTCGAGCATCGCGGTTCCATATTCCAGACCACCAGCGACACTGAAGTGATCGTGCACTTGATTGCCCGCAGCAGCGCGCGAAATCTCACCGGCGCAATCGCGGATGCACTGAACCAGGTCGAAGGCGCGTACTCGCTGTTGTTGCTCACACGCGACGAGATTTACGCAATTCGCGATCCCCGCGGCTTTCGCCCGTTGTGCATCGGCCGTCTCGACGGCTCCTGGGTAGTCGCCTCCGAGACCTGCGCGTTCGATTTGATCGATGCAGAGTACCTGCGCGACGTCGAACCCGGAGAAATGGTCCGCGTCTCGCGCAGCGGGATTGAATCGTTTCACTTCGCTCCGGAAAAGCCCTTGCAACAGTGTATTTTCGAGCATGTATATTTCTCGCGTCCCGATAGCCTGGTCTTTGGCCAGCCGGTAAATCGCACGCGCGAACGCCTCGGAAGGCTGTTGGCCAAAGAGCATCCCGTGGAAGCGGATATGGTGACGCCGGTTCCGGATTCCGGCGTTCCCGCAGCGATTGGCTATTCGGCCGATTCCGGCATCCCCTTTCGCATGGCGCTGATCCGCAATCACTACATTGGCCGCACGTTCATCGAACCCACCCAGGCCATTCGCGATTTTGGAGTGAAGCTAAAACTCAATCCTGTCCGTCGAATGTTGCAGGGGCAACGGGTAGTGTTAGTCGATGATTCAATCGTGCGCGGCACCACCAGCCGCAAAATCGTGCGCCTGGTGCGCGACGCAGGAGCCACCGAAGTGCACGTGCGCATCAGCTGCCCTCCGACGATTTCCCCTTGCTACTACGGCGTGGACACCCCGCGGCGTGAGGAACTGATCGCGGCAAATCATTCGATCGAGGAAATTCGTACCTATCTCGGAGCGGATTCGCTCGGGTACGTTTCGCTTGAGGGACTGCGCATGGCGGTTGAGGAAAACGAAAGTATCGGCCACAAATTTTGTACGTCTTGCTACACCGGCAGCTATCCGACGGAGCTGGTGCAACTCGAAGTGGAGGCTCATCGTGAAAGCTGACGTCGACGAAGCCATAGCCGCCGACCGGGAACGCGGAAAAAGTGACGCACCAGGCTCACGCCGGGCACGTCACCACCAGCGACAAAGTTTGGCGCGAAGTTATCTCCTGGTTTTGGGTGATTGTCGCGTTCCTTTTCATTGAAGGCACATGGGTGCAGGCGCGCGTGATTCCCAGCGGTTCCATGGAGCGTACCGTCCTCATCGGCGATCACTTGATCGTCAGCCGCTTTGGCTATGACGCGGGCGTCCCGTTTACACCCTGGCATGTGCCTCTGTGGCGAGAACCCAAACGCCAGCAAATTATTGTGTTTCGCGCGCCCTTACCCGAACAGGGATACCCGGATTTCATTAAGCGCTGCATCGGCTTGCCCGGAGATACCATTGAAGTCGAGCAAGGGGTCGTTTTCATCAACGGCCAAAAGCTGGACGAGCCTTACCGCGCCGATTCTCCAAACCCGATGGAAAATCGCGGGCCGTATCACGTTCCTCCGGGGCAGTATTTTATGATGGGTGATAATCGCGAGAATTCCTACGACAGCCGCTATTGGGGCTTCGTTCCTCGGGAAAATATTATTGGTACGCCGGTCTTGATTTATATGTCGATTGACGCTCCCGAAGAAGTATGGGAGCCGGGGCACGTGGGCGAGCGTTTTGAGACCTATTTAAACGCCGTGATTCACCCGGGAGAAATTCGCTGGAGACGTTTGTTCCACCTGTTTTGATATCGGTATGCTGTAGGTAAGCTTCAGGAAGTTCTCGATTCCTCCAGAGAGCAGAAAGAGCCGTTCGATAGATGCGCTACGCTGATGCCGGAGTGAATATTGCGGCTTCCGATGAAACCAAGCGCCGTATTGCCGCCATGGCGCGCCGAACGTTTACGCGCGGCGTGCTTGCCCCGATAGGCGGCTTCGGCGCGCTTTACCAGCTTGATAGCAAACGCTGGCGCGATCCGATTCTGGTTTCCAGCGCCGACGGCGTCGGAACAAAGCTGAAAATCGCGTTCGCGACCGGGATTCATTCGACCGTCGGCGCCGATATTCTGAATCATTGCATCAACGACATCCTCACGCAGGGCGCGCAACCGCTATTTTTCTTGGATTATCTGGCCATGGGGAAAATCGATTCGCGCATCGTCGAGCAGGTAATCGAAGGAATGAGCCGCGCGGCCCGGCATGCGGGTTGCGCGCTGATTGGCGGCGAAACCGCAGAGATGCCAGATTTCTACCCGCCCGGCGATTATGACCTCGCTGGCTTCGTAGTGGGCGCGGTCGAGCGGCGGATGCAACTGGACCCGCGAAAGGTTCGCCCCGGCGACGCGTTGCTCGCTTTGCCTTCGAGCGGCTTACACACCAACGGCTACTCACTGGCCCGAAAATTGATTTTTGAGGTCGCAAAGCTCAGCCCCAATACCTATGTCGCTGAAGTCAGCAACAAAATCGGGGCTGAATTGTTGAAGCCGCACCGGGCCTACTGGCCGCTTCTGAAAACAATCCTCGCCCGGAGTTGGGTCACTTCCATGGCGCACATCACCGGCGGCGGAATCACAGCCAATTTACCGAGAGCGCTTCCTTCGAATGTTCAGGCGGTGATTGATCTTGGCTCCTGGCCCGTGCCCCCGATATTTCGCTATCTTGCGCAGCTCGGCGATGTCGATCGCGACGAAATGCTGCACACTTTTAATGTCGGTGTGGGGATGATCCTGGTGGTCCCCGCCAAACACGTGTCGCAGGTAGAGAGCGAACTGAAGCGCCGCCGCGAAAAATTCTACCTCATCGGCCGCATCGAGCGCGCAGTTCGCGGAAAACCACGCGTAATCTATACCGGCAAGCTCGCGCTTTAGAAGTCCCTGCCTGTGGGGCTACTTATCGGGATTATCGATATCCACCGCCGCCTTCCAAGAACCGTCGTCCTGCTTTTTCCAGACCACCACATACTTGCCCTTCTCGTCGTTTACTTTGTTTTTGATGTCGCCGATCGCAAAATCGTATGTTCCAGTTTCGTAGGCAAGGTCACCGGAGCGCGCAACATCAACGGCGATGGTTTGAAATGTCAAACCCGGACCAGGTAATGCGAGCATCTGGGCCCACGTTCCTGTAGCACAGCCGCCAACGGACGAACAGCAGAATGATGCGCATGGTCTGCAGTAAGTGGCTGTCGTAACTGGCTTGACTCCGGCTGATGGTAAGGGCATCTTCTTCTGCAAGCAAGCGATTACGCCACTTAAATGATGAGGAGGCAACGGTTTCGTCGGAGGCAGGTCCCAACCGGCGATCGAGCGCCCCGGTGCCACCTAAAACCATCACGGCGCACTAGGTTGACCACCGCTGCAACACAGAACTTCACTCCCAAATTCAAGGCACTCGTTTGGAGCACTCTGCGAACTATGCTAATTTCGGGCGGTCATGAAAAAGCGTATTGGCGTGCTGCTGTCGGGCCGAGGATCGAATTTCGAAGCGCTCGCCGACAGCGTCGCAGCCGGACGCATTCCCAATGCCGAAATCGCGCTGGTGATCAGTAATCGCGAAGACGCGCCGGGTATTGAGAAAGCTCGAACGCGCGGCATCGCATCGCGAGTGATTCCATCGAAAGGCCTAGAGCGTGAACCCTACGACAAGCTGGTTGTGGAAGCACTGCGTGAAAACAATGTTGATTTGGTATGCCTCGCGGGATACATGCGGTTGCTTTCGCCACATTTTGTCGCGGCATTTCCCAATCGCATCTTGAATATTCATCCATCGCTGCTTCCGGCATTTCCAGGACTCGAATCTCAGCGGCAGGCTCTGGAACACGGCGCGAAATTTTCCGGCTGCACAGTTCACTTCGTGAACGAGAATCTAGATGCTGGGCCGATCGTGCTGCAGGCTTGGGTGCCGATCGAAGATGGCGACACGCCGGAAACACTGAGTGAGCGAATCTTGCGCGAGGAGCATCGCATCTACACCGAAGCCGTACGAATTGTGCTGCAAGGGCGGTACCGCATCGAGGGCCGCCGCGTTCTGATCGATTCCCAAACAGTGCCGGAGAAAAAATAGTGGCTTTTGCGAAATTCAAACCTGTCGACGAACAACTCAAGTACCTGAACAGAGGCGCAGCGGAAATCGTCCGCGAAGAAGAATTGAAGGCCAAGCTCGAGCAATCGGCGAAAACCGGAAAGCCGCTGCGCGTGTATTTGGGCGTTGATCCGACAGCCCCGGATATCCATCTCGGCCACACTGTGGTGCTCAGAAAACTGAAGCAATTTCAGGACATGGGCCACACCGCGATTTTTCTGATCGGCGATTTCTCCGCAATGATCGGCGACCCCACGGGGCAGTCGGAAACACGCCCGCCGCTCAAGCGTGAACAGGTAGATCAAAACGCCGAAACCTATCTCCAGCAGGTCTTCACGATACTCGACAAAAATAAAACCGAAGTGCGCTACAACAATGAATGGCTGGGCAAAATGACCAGCCAGGAAGTTGTGCAATTGTGTGCACATTATCGCTTGGCACGCATGCTGGAGCGCGAAGATTTTCGTTCGCGCCTGGATTCCAATCGGCCAATTTCCGTTCACGAGCTCCTTTATCCATTGCTGACTGCCTATGACGCGGTGACGTTGAAATCCGACATCGAGCTCGGCGCCACGGAGCAGAAATTCAATCTCCTGGTGCATCGCGAGATTCAGCGTGAATACGGCCTGTCGCCGCAAGTTGTGATAACTATGCCGATCCTGGTAGGGCTCGATGGCGAACGTAAGATGTCCAAGAGCCTGGGAAATTACGTCGCCATCACCGATCCCCCGGCGCAGATGTTCGGCAAGCTTATGTCAATCTCGGACCAGTTGATGTGGTCCTACTACGAACTGCTCACTGATTTTGGCTCGCCGGTGGTCGTGCGTCTGCGCGAGGAAGTTTCCACGGGCGTGCTACATCCCATGAACGCGAAAATGCAGATGGCTCATGCCATCGTTGCCGGATTTCATGGTGAAGATGCGGCCAAAGAAGCGGGCGACGAATTTCGCTTGGTTTACCGCGACCGCAAAGCTCCTACAGACATGCCTGAAATGAAGCTGGCCTGGGGCAAACGGCCGCTGCACCTGATTCTGACCGAAGCCAGCCTCGCCAGTTCGCGGAGCGATGCCGAGCGCCTGATAAAGCAGGGCGCAGTGGAAGTTAATGGCCAGGTCGAGAAGGACGTGAAGCGCGCAATCGTGTTGAATCCCGGCGACCTGCTGGCCTTGCGCGTAGGCAAGAAGAAGTTTTTGCGTGTAGTGGCCCTGTAGCACCCACAGATCGGCATACTTGACTTGAGATTTGCGCGAGCGCGCTTACTTGGAACGCTCGGAAAGATGCTTCAGCCGGTGCAGCCAGGACTGGTCGCGCATTCGGACGGCCCGCCGGGTAACGAGACGATCGAAGATTCTGCCAAACGCACCGGGCATTTCGTACTTATCACGCATCGTCACGCGAGTTGCACCGGCTGATCCTGCAAGTTCCCACCGCTGCATGCCGCGTATGCCATAGGAATCTTGGAACTGCCATTCCAGCAAGCGTTCCCATTCAAAAGCGGTAACGACAACGGTTAGGGCCATATCGTAGCGTTGCAGCCGACCCGTAATGCGAATTTTCTGCGCAACGGCGAAATCAGAAGCTCCGCCTTGCACCTCAAAATGTGTATCCATTTCTATTCCATACCAAAGCGGCATGCGCTGCGGGACAAAAAATACAAAGATTTCATTGGGTGGAGCAGCAATTTGGGAAACGAGCTCAATATCAGCCATCGATGAGCAAGCTTATCTCATAAGCTGACCAGAAAAACTTGCTAGATTGCACCAGAGATTTGGCAGGAAATTGACGAATCCGCGGAAGTCCTACTGGACTTCCACTAACACGAGCGAAACGTCGTCGGTGGGCGGACCTTCACGCCACTCAGCGACTCGGTCCAGGATGCCCTGCTTCATTTCATTGAAAGGCAGCAATGATGTTTCGCGCACAAAGTTCTGCACGCCGTCCACGCCCAGCATCTGACCGCTGGAATTGAACACGTCGGTGATTCCGTCGGTGTAAAGCACGACCCGGTCACCCGGCTCGAGATCGACATCCAGACTTGCTTCCGTGTCCACAGCATCCGCCAACGCCCCGAGCACCATGCTGCGAGACTCAAGCAAACGTGGTTCGGCTCCGGCGCGAGCGATCATCCCGGGAGGATGCCCGGCGCCGGCAAAAATCATACGGCGTGCGGCGCGGTCGATGCGCGCGGCCGCCACGGTAAAAAAGAAAACGGAACTGCCAATACTCTGCATAACAAAACGATTCAACTGGCGGAACATGTTTCCAAGGTTCGCGCCGCCGCGCAGTTGCGTCATCATCTCGGTGTAAATGCGATTGGCTACCAGCGCCGAGCCGATACCGTGTCCGGACACATCGCAAACCAATAGGTTCAAATGGTCTGCATCAAGCGAGCTCACCAAACCAAAATCCCCGCCAATCGTGCGCACGGGATGATAAAAAGTTTCCACACGCACGTTGCCCCACACGATCGATTTCGGCGCGAGGCTCTGCTGCACGCGGGCAGCCAGCGTCAGGTCTTCCTGAACCTCCCGATGACGCTCTTCCAGCTTTCTATTTAAATCGCGCAGTTCGTATTCGGCGTTCTTCAGTTCGGATATATCAGTGAACGATACAATCGAGTATTGCCGGCCATCGGGATCCTCGATTACCTTCGCGCTGATGATTACCGGCAACCGGCCGCCATCGTTTTGCGGCAATACAAACTCAAAGCGGTTTCGTCCAAGCTTTTGCCCGCGTTCTCTTTGCTGAATGATGAACTCGGCTTCGTCGCGGCTGTAAATTTTGTGAAGATCCATCCCTATAATTTCGTCGCGCGACATACCGGTCATCTCTTCCAGATTGTTATTGGCGAAGATTATGTTTTGGCAGTCGTCGGAAATGAGAACACCCTCGTTCAAACTTTCAAGGATGCCCTCGATCTGCGCCAGCCAGTCAGGTTGCTCGACTTCCACCGAATCCCCTCTTTTGTCTACATTCATTGCGCGCCTTATTGAATCACAAGAAGACCATTAACGGCCTGAAGAATTAATCTCGCCCCGGAACCAGCTATAACCGCACGCCACAGTGTGAAATCACACATCCCTACGATCGACCTTAGCTCCGTGACGCCCGGAACCGCGCATTCTCGCAAGTCATCGGAGTACGGGAATTGGATTCACCGGACCATCCCAAAGCTGCAAAGAATTGCGAACTAAAGTAAGGTGGTAAAGCGTATTACAAACAGGAGAATCCGCATCCGGCTGCCAAGCCATTGCATACTGCAACGATGCCCGCAAAACCCAATAAACTGCCGCCCGGTCCAAAAGGGCTGCCGCTATTGGGGCTGGCCCTTCAGGTCATGCGCGATCCGCTGGAAACCCTGCGGCGTCTGGCCCGCGAGTATGGCGACATCGTTTGCATTCCGGTCCTTAATCACCACCGCATACTTCTAAATCATCCGGATTTGATCGAGCAGGTCTGCGTGGTTCAGCAAGCCAAATTCCACAAGAGCACGCTCACCAAGAACGTGACCGAGCGCCTCCTGGGGCAAGGCCTGCTGATCAGCGAAGGCGATTTCTGGCGACGCCAGCGCCGCCTGGCCCAGCCAGCTTTTCATCGCGCGCGCGTGAACGAATACGCCGCCACAATGGTGGAGCGCGCCGAAGTTCGTATGCGCGAGTGGCGCGATGGCCAAGTCCTGGATATCACGACCGAAATGATGGCTACGACGCTGGATATCGCTGTGCGCACCCTTTTTGGCAGCACTTTGGACGCTGAAGCTGAACAAGTGGGCGACTCGCTGGGCTTTCTGATGCGCTATTCGTTGCGCAAAGCGCGCTCGCCGATAAAGATTCCGGAACACTGGCCCACCCCCGCGAATCGACGCGCGCAACGCGAAACCGAATTTCTGGACTCACTCGTGTACGGAATCATCCGCGCGCGGCAGGCCCAAGGGAATTCCTATCCCCATCAAGATCTGCTGGCCATGCTCATGAGCGCTATGGACGTGGACGGAACGCAAATGACGCCAAAGCAGCTTCGCGACGAGGCCATGACTTTGTTTTTGGCCGGACATGAGACAACGGCTCTTACGCTCGCCTGGGCTTGGTACGTGCTCAGCGAAAATCCGGCCGCGGAAGCCAGGTTGCACGAAGAGCTGCAGGGAGTTCTCGGCGGAGGCACACCCGAGGCTTCCGATTTCGAGCGATTGCCTTATTTGCGCGCGGTGGTGCAGGAAACGCTTCGGCTGTATCCCGCGGCCTATATCGTCGCGCGCACCTCGATCGCCCCTTGCACCGTAGGCGGCTACGATTTTCCTACCGACACCACACTGATCATGGCGCAATGGGTGATGCATCGCGATCCGCGCTATTTCGACGATCCCGATGCGTTCCGGCCAGAGCGATGGCTCGATGGTCTCGAAAATCGATTGCCCGCCGGCGCTTATTTTCCCTTTGGAGACGGGCCCCGACGTTGCATCGGCCAAGGGTTCGCGCTTCTCGAATCGCTGCTGGTGATGGCAACTATCGCGCAGAAATTTAGGTTCAAGCTTGTGCCAGGCCATCGAGTCGTTCCCGATCCCCTCGTCACATTGCGTGCGAAATACGGAATTCGCATGACGATCCATGCCCGCTAGAGGAGAGTCATTTTCATAGGGATCGCGGTCACTTCAACTGCCGAGGACCTAGAGCAAACAAATGCAAGCTACCTCATCAGGTCAAGTCGAAGCTTAGTTCGCCGGCGCTACTTTACAAATTCCGGATGCCTGCCTTGAGACCAGGGATCGTAGCTGAGGGCGAAACCGATGCGGTTGGCAATTGTCGGATGGGAATAAAACATAAAGACATTGATTGGATTTGGGTCCGGATCTGCAAGGTCCACTTCGCCGAGCACTTGAAATGCTTGCGCCGCCACTTGACTGGAGTCGGGCGTGAGGCCATGCGAGACTTCTAAGCCATACTGATCGGCCTGATGTTCCAGGTGGCGGCTGAAAGCGCTGCTGATTGGTGCGGCCATGAATACGTAGATCGAAATAATTAACAGAAGAGCCGGGAGTGATGCCCAATCGTCCAGCCCACGAATAGCCCAGGCTTTTCCCCATCGTTGCAGAACCCATCCGATCGTGCGAGAGCCAAAGTAAAAAAGCACAAACAAAAATGCCGCAGCAAAAATAAGGCCCTTGCAGATGTGACCGAGAACGTAGTGGCCCATTTCGTGGCCGGCGACAAAAACGATTTGTGGCGTGCTCATTTTAGAGATGGTGTTGTCCCAAACAACGATGCGTTTCGAAGCGCCAATGCCGGTTACGTACGCGTTCAGTTCTGTCGTCTTCTTACCTGCACCCATCCAGAACATGCGCTCGGGTGGAATATTCTGGCCCGCTCGCTGCACCATTCGTTCCAGACTTGCTGTAAGAGCGGGATCTTTCTGTTGCAACGGCTCGAATTTATGGAACATTGGATCGACAACGAGCGGCTGGATGAATACCAGGACCACTGCAATGGGCAAAGTTGCCGTCCAGAAATACAGCCACCAACGCTGCGGACTCTTTCCGATAACGGCATACAGAATTGAGATCAGGATGATCGCGAGGATCACACCGAGAAATTGACCTTTAGTCCAATCCCAGAACCACGAACCCCAGCTCTGCACGCTTAGGCCGTATTTTCGTTCCACGGACTGTTCGTAAATGTCGGATGGCAGGGTCATAACGCTCATCGTCAAAATTAATAGCGGACTAAAAATGGCCGCCTGAACGAAGCGATTTTTGGAAACACTTTCCGCCCAGTCGCGGAATTTCGGCGCAAATCGCCAATAAAGGATGAACCACAGGACAAACACAGCGTAGAAAAAGTCGATCAAGGCGAAGCGGAACCGAAATCGGCCTAGGTCGCGCGCTTTTCGATATAGGTCAGGCGGAAGCGTGTAAGCAGTAACTTTTTCCCCCGAGGTAGTGATGCCTGATGCGGAATTCGAGCTAGCTGAGCTTGGGGGTGTATTTTGCGCCGACGAACTCGCGCCGTGAGCCGAGCTTGCAACCTGAAGTAGGGACAGCAGCAGGATCAGACAAGCCCAAGATTTCATCAATTCTCCGAAGAGGTGGATTACTCCGCCGCGCGCCAACAGCTAACCGAAGTATGACTTGGGTTCGCCGTCGCACGCAAGGCAACCGAAATTTCAAGAGTGGTGCAGTCTGAGGATGGCGGCAGGCCGCTCGCCGCATGATTCGCCAATCATTGCAGAGTTGATGCTTCTTCTGCCGGTGTAGCCGATGGTAAAAAAATGTGCCGCTACCCACTTCTTGTTGGGGAACATTTTCGGCAACCTTGCGATTGTTCTGATCTCCGTCCAAGTGACCGGACCTGCCCCCTTCAGCACCTTGTGAATCTTGTCCCGAAAATCCTCATAAGTGAGCATTGATGCTGTCTTGCGGGGCCGGTTCCAATAGGGACTTTGCACTTCGGACATGTAACAGGTTCCCGCTCAGCATCCTTTGGCACCCACTCCCCCCCGCAACGTTCGCAGCGAAGGCCCATTACGGTATTTTGGGAGAATATAGCAGGGAGAGTCCCTGCCGGGAAGTACAGGGTGCCTCTTTAGGCGCGGGCTGGAAGCCTCAATTGCCACGCGAGAAGCGGACAGTTAAAATTGAGTTTGCTAACAATGCGACCCGGAGAATCACGATGAAAATCGCCTATTGGGGCTTGGGCATACTGCTGACCCTTCCGCTCAGTTCCATTGCCGCACAGTCACAAGCAGCTCCGCAGGATGTGTCCGCATCATCGACTTCATCATCCTTGGTCGAGGCCGCCAGGCGCGCTCGTGAATCAAAAAAGGATCAGGCCACGCCGCCGCGCGTGTGGAATAACGATACCATCCCTAAAGCAGGCGATGAAATCAGCGTGGTGGGACCGTCAGCTGCGAGCTCGAGTAATTCTGCGACGTCGCCCGACAACTCGACCAGTTCCGGAACGGCCGCAAATAGCGCTTCCGCCAAAGGCGAGGACGCCGGAACGTCCGGCAGCAAGAGCCGCTCGGCATTGGAAAACCAGATTACCAATGCCAAGGAAAAATTAGCGACGATTAAAACGGATCTGGACATCCTCCAGCGTACCTACACTCTCGACTCGCAGATGTATTACGGCAAGCCCGACTACTCGACTGATAAAGAAGGAGCGGCTAAGCTAAAGGACGAACAGGACCAGATCGCGGCCAAGCAGCAGGAAATGGACGACCAGCAGAAGAAAATTGACGATCTGGAAGCTGAGGAAGCTAAGCTCGGACCAGCCAGCGGCGCCGAGCCCGCTAGCACCGAGGAATCGAAGTGATTTCGGCCTCCTAGGCTCTCCCCCGTTTCCATCCAGCAAAACCCGACCTCATCTGTTGTTACCGCTTTGCGCCCTTGCGCTTAACGCCCCGGGATTTCGCCTTCGGCCGGCTGGCGCCTTTAGCTCCGCGCTGCGACTTGCCACCCCGTGAATTACGACCTTCGCGCGCGCTCTCGCGGCGACGGGCCGACGCCCATCCGGGCTTGTTACTCTGCCGCCCGCGGGCGATACCCAGGGCGTCCGGCGGAACATTTTCGGTAATAGTGGAGCCGGCGGCAACATAGGCACCGTGACCGACCCGGACTGGCGCGACGAGCGCCGTGTCGCTGCCGATGAAAACGCGATCGCCGATCGTAGTCTGGTGCTTGTTCACTCCGTCGTAATTGCAGGTGATGGTGCCGGCTCCGATGTTGGCATTGCGACCGATGGAGGCGTCGCCGAGGTACGTCAAATGGCCGGCCTTTGCGCCTTCATGCACTACTGCATTTTTCACCTCGACGAAATTTCCGATGTGGGCGCCTGCGCGGATATCAGCGCCGGGACGCAAACGCGAAAACGGTCCAACCCGTGCTTCGCTCGCGACGCGGCTTGAATCCAGCACGGAATGGGCGCCGATGAAAGCATCCTCATCGATGCGTGAGTCGCGCACAACGCTGCCCGTCTGAATCCTGCAGCGTGCGCCAATGCGCGTGTTGCCGAGAAGCTGCACGCACGGATCAATCACAGTGTCGGGACCGACGCTGACCTCGGGATCGATGATCACCGTCTCCGGCAGGTAAATCGTCACGCCCACATCCATTACTTCGGCGGCTTTCCGCGCTCGAAAAATACGATCGATGTTCGCAAGCTCGCCGCGTGTGTTGCAGCCTAGCACCTGGTTCGAATCAGAGGCCAGGTAAGCCAATACGCGCTCATTACGCTGCCTCAGCAATCCGATTGTGTCGGTGAGATACAGCTCGTGATGGGCGTTATCGGGCCGCAGCGCGTTCAGGCAAGGCCACAATTTTTCCAGCGTGAAGCAATAGATACTGGAATTTACCTCGCGAATCGCACGTTGCTCAGGCGTTGCTGCTTTTTCCTCGACGATCGATTGCACACGACCTTCGGAATCGCGGATGACGCGCCCGTAGCCGCTAGGGTCATCGAGTTCGGCGCTAAGGATCGTGGCAGCAGCTTCACCGCGGCGGTGCGTATCGATTAGCGCGGCGAGCGTCTCGGCTCGTAGCAACGCGGCGTCGCCTGCAGTGACAACCACCAGTTTTGCGCTACGGCGCATTTTGCGACGCGCTACTTGAACAGCATGGCCTGTTCCGCGTTGCGGTTTCTGCAGCACCGTCTCGGCACCAAGCGATTCGGCGACCTCGCCCACTTGCTCTGCCTGGTGGCCCACAACGGCGAGAATCTGCGCGGCTTTCACTCTGCGGCAGGTTTCAATTACGTGCTGGAGAAGCGGCTGGCCGCCGGCGCGATGCAAGACTTTCGCAGTCTCGGAACGCATCCGCGTTCCCTTGCCGGCAGCGAGGATTACGATGACCGCATCAGGGGCAGACATGCGCCAAGTATTGTCGCTTCCATCCCTGGCTTTGGCAACCGTCAGGTCTGATTGAAATCAAAAAAACCGGCACACATCAACTGTGCAGATAGTCCCATACGGCTCTTTCCCGGGGCAACGTTTCGCTGCTGTTTTCTACTGTGGAGGAAGGCCCTCGCGGGATCATTCATGGAAACGGGCCAGTTCGAGCGCAAATTTCGGATAACCACTCCCAATGTGCCCGGGATAAATTGTAGGATGCAGCGATCCTTCGATGACCATGAACGAACAAGCCGCCACAACCACAAAGCTGCAGGTTCTTGATAATCCGATCTGGCATGCACTGACGACCTTGCAGAGGCGATCGGCGGAACGAAACGAGCTCGCTGCGCGCTTTCCGCCGGAGGTGACTCTTCTTGCGGGGATGGCTCATTCAACCAGCGAAGCCTGGGATTCGCTGGCCCGTCTTTTGCGAGGCTCGCCTGCGGCGGTTTTTTTCGCTGAAACGCCTAGTCTCCCGGACGGGTGGAAAGCGATCGATGGGTCTCCGTTAGTCCAGATGATTTGCAAGAAAGCTGAAATTCCAGGAGAGGACGACCTGAGTTCTATCAAGACGCTGGGCGCGAAGGACAACCCGGAAATGCTGGCGCTCGCCAAATTAACCAAGCCTGGGCCGTTCGGCACGCGAACACACGAATTGGGCGAGTACATTGGGATTCGCGAATCGGGCCGGCTCGCAGCAATGGCTGGCGAGAGGCTTCATTTGCAGGGGTACACAGAAGTGAGCGCGGTGTGTACGCATCCGGACTCTCAAGGCCGCGGATATGCAGGGCGTTTGATGTCGATACTTACGAGAAAGATCCTGCAGCGTGGCGAGATGCCGATATTGCATGTACGACAGGACAACACCTCCGCGATTCGGCTGTACGAAAAACTCGGATTTCGCACGCGACGCTTGCTTCACTTCTTAGTGGTGCTTGCCGGTTGAATCTTTTAGGCTCGGAGAAGCGCAGAGTTTACAGATTTGCAAGTACGGAGGCACGTACCCCTGAATGAGATGCTCGAGTTTGGTTTGGTCCCGTGGTTTCGGTCCAGAGGCTGTGATCGGCCAGCAAACGCGTGACTAGTTGGGTATGAAGAGCGTGCCCGGCTTTGTGGGCTACGATGCGGGCCAGCAAAGGCCGTCCTACCAACGCAAGATCACCGATTAGATCTAAAGCCTTGTGCCGTCCAAATTCGTCGGGAAAGCGCAGCGGGCCGTTCAGGACACCTTCGTCGTCGAGCACGATCGCGTTTTCGACTGACCCGCCGCGAATCAGGCCCATCGCTTGTAATCCTGGAAAATCTTTCATGAAGCCGAACGTTCGGGCCGGCGCTATCTCGCGGCTGAAGGACTCACGGTCTACCGTCATTTTCACTTCCTGAGGTCCCACTAATGGATGTTTATAATCAACGAAACAATGCACGCGGAACTCGTCCGCCGGATAAATGCCGATGCGGCGGTCGCCGTCGGAAAATTCCAGGGGTTTCAGGACGCGTACACAGCGGCGCAAACGCCGAAGCTTGCGGGTTCCGGCCTTCGCCAGCAGATCTATGAACGGCTTCGATGAGCCGTCCAGGATGGGCAACTCCAGCGCGTCGATCTCAACGTAAACATTATCGACGCCGCAGGAATAAAGCGCCGCGAGCAGATGTTCGACGGTGGAGAGCAGCACGCCCTGCTTCATCAGGCTGGTCGCGTAACTTACGCGCGCGACATTGTGCACGTGCGCTTCAATTTCAAAATCGTCGAGATCGGTGCGGCGAAAGACGATTCCCGTATCCGCAGGGGCGGGAAGCAGGCGCACACGGCACTGCACAGCGGTGTGGAGACCGACGCCGCTGGTTTCAACAGGACGTTGTATTGTGAGTTGATAGGACATGCCCGACGGCCGTGCCGATTTAACGCCAATCGGAGGCCGCCTTGCAAGAATTATATGCCTTGGGGTGTTTAACTTACAATCAAATGTCACTGGGAATCGCACTGCTGTGTGGTAAATGTGCCACAAACCAGAGGTAAGAACTGTTGCCGTAACGGAACATTTGCGAGGGGTCGCCGTCGAATTGGTAGTGGTCCTTCCGGTGCACTTTGGTCGGCCGAGCAACCTCGACACTGAAGCCCACGATCATTCCGTAAAGAGCCAGCCAGATGCCGGCACTACGATGAGGGCCTCGCTAGCGTTTCAGCTCTGCTGTGGTCGAGCCCGTCACACCGGCCTCAGCCGACTTGGCACGGTCTTTCGTCAACGGACGTCGCGGAAAGCCGCCTGTTCGCGGCACGTCCGCAAGAGCCTCGCGCCCTTCGGCAAGCCCGATCAGAAATTCCTGCGCATTGAAACGGAAACTGTTGCGCGGGGCTTTCGCTCCGTTTGCCGGACGGCTGCGGACATATCGCCCGTCCGGCATCAGCAAGCGCGTTTTCTCCGTATCCGCAAGATACGGTTCGATTACCTGGTACACGACTTGATCGCAGACTTCCGGATCACGCAGGTGGAACATCACTTCAACGCGTTCGTAGATATTGCGGTGCATCCAGTCGGCGCTCCCGAGGTACAGTTCATTTTTGCCGCCGTTCCCGAACACGAAAATCCGGCTATGCTCGAGAAACCGGCCGATCAAACTGCGCACCCGAATCCGGCTGCTGATGCCGCGCACTCCCGGCCTCAACGCGCAGGCTCCCCGCACCAAGAGTTCAATATTGACGCCTGCTTGCGACGCGCGATACAACGCCTGAATCGTTTTTTCATCGAGCAGGGCGTTTACTTTCGCGAAAATGAATGCAGGATGGCCAGCGCGCGCGTGCGCGGTTTCGCGGTCAATCAGACTCAAGCAGCTTCTACCCAGATTCAAAGGCGCCACCAATAGCGGCTGGTAGCTGGCCCGCTCGGAGTAGGCCGTCAGGTAATTAAAAACGTGATGCACAGCTTGGGTGAGGTGAGCATCGCTGGTCAACAAGCTCAAGTCGCTGTAAAAACGCGCTGTCGACGGGTTGTAGTTGCCAGTTCCCAAGTGGGCGTAGCGGCGAATCTGTCCGTCCCCCTCGCGGCGCGCTGACTTCACATAGTAATCCTCGGTATACTCCAGCGCCTCCGTCCCCAAATCCTTCAGGGTTAACACGCGAATGGATTCTGTGCCCAGCGCCGGCAGCAACTCGTCGCGCCAGCAGTCGTACTGGGACTTCACAAAGGCGTGTATTTTGTGCGCGAGTTCGTCGAGCACCTCGGCCGGCCTGCGCCCGTCCGGTCCCGGGTCGGTAATGCCGTGTTCCACTTGCTGCAACATTCCAGCGACTCTAACCTCCACAAACTCATCTAAGTTACTGGCGGTTATAGAGAGGAACTTCACGCGCTCAAGCAAGGGGTTATTTCTGTCGCGAGCTTCCTCGAGCACCCGCTCGTTGCATTGCAGCCAGGAGTAGTGACGATTCAGATAATATTGAGGATCGCTTAAACGACTTCGCGTCATATATGCGCCTTGCACGCATTAACGCGGTCTTATTACAGGCATGTTATGAGCGGAGCGATCACGCTGCGCTGCTGGGGCCGGGGCGGTTTTTGTGAGGTAGGCTCGCCGCGGATGGCACACCACAAGCAGCATTCCAGTTTTGGAAACCGCCGTTTCGATTCCATTGTAGATCAAGTAAAATAAAGAGCTCAAAATGCCGATGAATTTAAACCAGGATGTTATCGACGCGCCGGGCGGCTGCGCCACAGCTCTGGAAGAAGCCGAGCTGCACCTAGGGGCGGTTCCGCCGAGCGTGAAATCAGCTGGCCTGCACTTTAAAACCTACGTTCTTATCCTATTCATTATTATATTCGCACCCCTCGGCAATGTATTGCTCAGCAAAGGCATGAAGACGGTCGATCCAGTCAAACTTCACGACACTGAAAGCCTGGTTCATATTTTCGTCCAAGTTTTCTCATCGCCGTACATTTGGCTAGGCATCGGATTTCTGCTTTTATTTTTTGTGTCGTATCTGCTGGTCCTGTCGTGGGCAGATTACAGTTACGTGCAGCCTGCATCCTCGACGTCCTACGCCGTCGTCGCGCTGCTTGGGCATTTCGCCCTACGGGAATCCATTTCCCCTATCAGGTGGCTCGGGGTCTTGGCAATATGCCTCGGGGTTTTGGTGGTCGGAAACACCCACCCGCGGACCACGGAGCACCGGCGATGATTTGGGAAGCCAGTCTAATTTGTATGATCGTCCTGGCCGGCACTTCGGGCGAGTTGTGCGTCACGCGGGCCATGAAGACCATCGGCGAAGTGAAGGACTTTCGACCGACCGCGCTGTTTCGCGTGATGCTGCGAGCTGTTCGAGTCCCGTGGATGTGGGTTGGCGTCTCGCTGATGGCCATTGCCTTCTTCGCCCTGCTCGGAGCGCTATCGCTTGAGAACGTGAGTTTTGTAGTTCCAGTCACTGCCCTAAGCTATGCCGCCGGCACTCTGGGCGGTGAAATATTCTTGGGCGAACACGTCTCCCGCCGGCGCTGGGCTGGCGTGCTGCTGGTGTGTGTCGGCGTCACGCTGGTTTTCATCGGCAGGAAATAACCGCGCGCGCACGATGAACCCCGCACCAATCGATCTGAGATAAACGAATGGCGCAGTCTGGCGGCGTGACCGCATCGAACCTTGCTCTTCCCGATACATCCAGGAACTGGTTCATCTACCTCGCCATAGTTCTTATTGTCGGCGCTATATATATAGGCTGCATCGTCTCGCCGCCGTCCGTGATGGATGATGTCGATGCCGTTCACGCCCAGATGGCACGCACCATGCTCACCTCCGGAGATTGGGTAACGGCGCGCATTGATGGCGTTCCCTATTTCGAAAAAGCTCCGTTCGTCTACTGGACCATCGCAATCACCTACAAAATCTTTGGAGTTCACGATTGGGCTGCGCGAATTCCCATTGCGCTTTCAGCCGTAGGGCTGTGCCTGCTGACCGCCGCGTTTGGCATCTGGGCGTTCGGTAAACGCGCGGGTTTTTACGCGGGATTGTGTCTGGCCACCTGCGTGGGGTTATTTCTGTTCACGCGCATTCTGATCCCGGACGTGATGCTTACGTTCACCACCGCGCTGGCCATGTGGGGCTTTCTGCGCGCGATTGATAAGGAAGAACCTCACCCCCGGCTCTGGGCATTTCTTCTGGCTGCCAGCCTCGGGGTTGGCCTCTTACTGAAGAGCTTGATCGCCGTGGTTTTTCCGGCCGGGACCGCGATCGTCTATCTTTTAATCACGCGGCAGTTCTTCTCGCGGGAAATTTGGAAGCGGCTTCATCCGATCAGCGGCGCTTTGGTCCTGATTTTGATTGCCGCGCCCTGGCACATTCTGGCGACGATTCGAAACCCGCCCTATTTCGCATGGACGCTTCACAGCGGCCCTAACAAGTACCACGGATTTTTATGGTTCTTCGTCATCAACGAACAACTGCTGCGATTTATGAATCGCCGCTATCCGCGCGATTACAATACCGTTCCGCGGCTCTTTTTTTGGCTCTTTCATCTCATATGGTTGTTTCCATGGAGTGTTTACTTTCCGGCGGCGGCAAAACTTTCATTTAAACCTGTTGATCGCGCCGGGCGAACTCGATTGCTGGCACTTTGCTGGTTGGGCTTTGTGTTAGTGTTCTTCACCTTTTCCACAACTCAAGAGTATTATTCGATGCCTTGCTACCCCGCATTTGCTTTGCTACTCGGTTCGGCTATGGCCGCCAATGGTCCTTGGGTGCGCCGCGGTACGCGCGCGCTCGCCATCACATCGGCGGTTGCTGCGCTGGCCGCGGTTGCAATCTATTGGAATGTGCGCGACCTCCCGGCGCCGGGCGATATTTCCGACGCGCTTTCGCGTAATCCCAGCGCCTACTCGTTGTCGCTCGGTCACATGCTGGACCTCACCTTTCCGTCATTCGCTTATTTACGCACCCCGCTGGTTCTGGCAGCCCTAGCCTTTCTGGTCGGAGCCATCGGCAGTTTTCGAGCTACCGGATTGCGCGCGTTTCTTGCTGCAGCGGTGATGATGGTGTTGTTCTTATACGCCGCGCGCCTGGCCCTGGTTGTTTTCGATCCCTATCTATCATCGCGCCCTCTTGCCAACGCACTCATGCGGTCGCCTGAAGGGACCCTGATTTCCGAAGGCCATTATTATTCGTTTTCGTCCGTATTTTTTTACGCAAATCGCACTGGGTTGCTGTGGAATGGACGTGCCCAGAATCTTGAGTATGGCTCCAACGCCCCGGGGGCGCCGGACGTCTTTGTGAATGATGCCCAGCTCAAATCACTGTGGGCGGCGCGAGAGAGGTACTATTTGCTCGCAATGGCGGATAGCTTACCGCGTCTGCAGGGGCTCATGGGATATGCGAGCCTGAATCTTGTCTTGAGCAGCGGCGGAAAAGTGCTTCTCACAAATGAGCCGCTGCCGCAACCTGTCCCAGGTGCGGCTGACAATAACACTCAACCGTAGCTACCAATCGGGGCGCCGCCTTATGGCGGGAAACTGCATCTAACAGTTTGCGAGTTGGAATACCGTATCATCGGGAACCCCCGTCTGTAACCGCCCTCAATCGCGGTGCGTCAAAAGTGTTTGCATTATCCCTAAGATATAGCGAGGATTGTAGGATACTAGAATTCATAGGCCGAGCGAGGACCCGCCCTCGGCTCACCTGTTAGCTGTCACTACCAGCGATCCGAACGTAAGGAGTTTTACGAAAGGCGTGGAGGGATCATGAAGATTGCAGTGCTTGGAGGGGACGGATACTGTGGCTGGGCAACCGCCCTGTATCTTTCCAAGCAGGGACACTCGGTAGTGATCGTAGACAATTTTGTACGCCGGCTGTGGGACCACGAATTGGGCGCGCAGACCTTAACGCCGATTCAACCGCTGAACGAACGCCTCGACGTCTGGAATCAAGTTACTGGCCACACGATTGAATCCTACGTGGGCGACGTCACCGACTACGAATTTCTTACGTCGATGATCCAGGAGTTCGAGCCTGAAGCAGTAATCCATTTTGCGGAACAACGTTCGGCGCCGTACTCGATGATCGATCGCAAGCACGCGGTCTTCACGCAGGTCAACAATGTCGTTGGGACTCTGAATCTTCTTTTTGCGCTGCGCGAGTATCAGCCCGATTGCCACCTGATCAAACTTGGGACCATGGGCGAATATGGCACGCCGAATATCGACATTGAAGAAGGCTACATCACCATCGAGCACAACGGTCGCAAAGACCTGCTGCCTTATCCCAAGCAGCCCGGCTCTTTCTACCATTTATCCAAAGTGCACGACAGCCACAACATCATGTTCACCTGCAAGGCCTGGGGATTGCGCGCTACCGACCTGAATCAGGGCGTGGTTTACGGCACCATGACTGATGAAGTGGCCTTGCACGAGACTCTGATCAACCGCTTCGATTACGACGAAGTCTTTGGGACCGTGTTGAATCGCTTCTGCGTGGAAGCTGTAGTTGGGCATCCCTTGACGGTGTACGGCAAGGGCGGGCAGCAGCGCGGATTTCTCGATATTCGCGATACTGTGCGCTGCATCGAGCTTGCTTGTCTGAAGCCTGCTGCTCCGGGCGAGTGCCGCGTGTTCAATCAGTTTACCGAACGATTCTCCGTACTCGAACTGGCTCACCTGGTGCAGAGCGCCGCGAAGAAAATCGGGCTCGACGTTGAGATTAGCCACTTACCCGACCCGCGCGTCGAAGCCGAGGAGCATTACTACAACGCTAAGCACTCGAAGCTGATTGATCTGGGCCTGCAGCCGCATTTCCTGTCTGATGGCCTGCTCGATTCCTTGTTGAAAATTGCTGTGAAATATCGCGACCGCATCGATACCTCGTTGATTATGCCGCACGTGAATTGGCGGCACACTCGCAACAATCATCGCGAACAGGCCAAGGCGGCGGTTGCGGCGGGGTCATCGGATGCTTCGATGGAAAAAGTGAGTGTGGCTGTAGGCCAGACGGCTGGGACTCCTTCGGCAGCGTCTGCGCGCAAAGGCGCTGCAACGTCGAAGCGTGGAAACGGCAAGAATGGCGGAAGAGCCGGGACGCATTGATCTTGTGGATGATGTTGGACGCGCGGCTCGATCATCCCCGAACGCGACTAGCCCGTCGAAAGATCATTCTACGCTTTCTTTTCTGCAGCGGCGCAAAACGCCTTAAGGGCTTACTTGCCGCCGGCGGCGATGTGCTCCATGAGGCGAGCGAGCATCGTTTCGTGTATTCGCGCAGGGACGTGGCTCTCCGCTTGATCGCACTCTGATGGCCATTTCTGTAGCTCTAATATTCTAGAAGCCTGACGGACGCTCGTCCTTCACTGCACAACTACGTTCGAGCGCTAGGCCGGCGCGGCCTACGGTGCCTTCGTCGAAGAGGCGGCCGATGAACGTAACTCCATGCGGGACGCGGCGTGGAGGTGAAAATCTCGGCAGCGGATTTTTGGGATCCGGAGCCCAATCGCTGCGGGCTTCCGAAACTTCGATGAAACCTGCGCGCAGTGTAAGCGACGGATGGCCGGTGAAATTGGAGATTGTGAGCATCTCATCGCGCAGAGATGGGACGAGAAGCAGGTCTACGCCGGAAAAGAGGCGAGCCATTTCTTGTGCTACCTGGCGCCGGAAACGATCGGCCTGCACAAAATCTACTGCTGAAAGGAATCGAGACTCGCGGAAAACATTGGGCCACGCGTCTGGTACCTGCACCTTCAACTCGTCTACTTTGTGAGTGAGCGTCAGCTCCTCGAAGGCCGCCGCTCCCTCCGAGAACAAGATCAGGTTCAGCGAATCGTACGGCCAATCCGGAATGACTACTTCGACCGGCACCATGCCCAGTTTCTCGGCCGTTTTCAACGCGGCGCGGTCGACCTCAGTTGCAGGGCTTTCCTTCATCCAGGCGGGAAAATATCCGACACGCAGACCTCTTACGGATGCGTTGGCATCGTAGTCTAGTGTGCTCGGCACGCTAAAAAGATCGTCTGGGTCCGGTCCCGAGATGGCTTGCAAAACCAGCATTGCGTCTTCGACGCTTCGCGTCATCGGGCCCAGTTTGTCAAGTGACCAGCACAGCGTCATCGCCCCGGTGCGCGGTACTCGGCCGAAGGTGGGGCGCAGGCCGGTGATGCCACAGCGCATCGACGGGCCTATGATGCTGCCGCCTGTCTCGCTGCCTATTGAGAAGCCGACCAATCCCGCTGCCGTGGCGGCCCCTGGGCCGGCACTCGAGCCTGACGATCCTTCTTCCAACAGCCACGGATTCATGGTCTGACCGCCAAACCAGATGTCGTTGAGGGCCAGCGCTCCGAGGCTCAGCTTGGCGACAAGCACTGCGCCAGCTTGATTTAGGCGCTGCACTACTACCGCGTTTTTTGTTGGGATTCGATCTCTGAACGGCTCGGCGCCGTAGGTGGTGGGGATACCGGCGGTATCGAGGAGATCTTTTGCGCCCCACGGTACTCCGTGTAGTGGGCCGCGATATTTTCCTGCGGCGATCTCAGCGTCGGCATTTTTCGCCTGGGCCAGCGCCAGTTCGCGCGTGAGCGTGATGACGCAGCGAAGCTTCGGATTGAATTCTTCGAGCCGCTGCAAATAGATGGTGGTGAGACGCTGCGACGTCAGCTTTCCCGTTTCGATCCAGCGCGAGAGCTGCGTTACGGAGGCGAAGGCGATGTCTTCATCGGTCGCTGGTAGTGCAGTTGAATGAGTGCTGCTGCGGATGAATCGATCGGCCTTTGGCTGCGTCGGTTGGCCTGGTAATACCGGATCCCAGAGCGAGGCTGGCGCCGTTTCGAGCGTGACTTTGCGTGGGCCGGTGCGTCGCTCGTAGAGCGCCGCCATGGTGCTCCGCCAGCTGTCGGCGGCCATGGTGCGTTCGCCCTGACTCATTTCAACTTGCACGAGCTTCTCGGCTTCCGCAAACGTACTCGGCGAAACTTCAGGTCCTACCGCCGGAGCAGTTCCGAAAGCTGGCGGCGTCCCTGGCGCAGGTTCGGTGCTTTTCTGCTGCGACTGACCTCGCAGTGCGGTCACCGCAACTAAAAGGCCGAGCGATGATTGAGCTAAGAAAGTTCGTCGTGAATTCACATGAGTCTCCTAGGGGAGGCACTCGATCCGCCCACAGGCGCACGGGCGAGTAGTTTAACGGGTAAACGAGCAAATTCGAAAGGCGCATTGAAACGCAGGTAAGATGTGGATATCAAGAGCGGATTCAGCGTGCCAAATCCAAAATGAATGGAGCCCGAGAGAGGACTCGAACCTCCACTCCCTTGCGAGAACTAGCTCCTGAAGCTAGTTTTGCCACTTTAGCACCTTCGCGCACTGAGTCGAAAGAACGCGAAAAGGGACTGGGTGT